>JAUIBE010000054.1 GCA_030428105.1 Gammaproteobacteria bacterium | reverse complement strand
TTGCGCTTACCCGCGCCCGCATCCTGTGCGGCAACAAGCGCTTCGATGAAGCAGTTCCACTGCTGGAAGACCTGCTCAAGCGCCGCAAGCGCCATCCACAGGTGCTGGGCCTTCTGGCCGAGTGCTACCGCGAGCTGGGTGATTGGGACGGCATTCAGCGCATTACCACCGCGCTGAAAAAATCCGGAGTTATCGACGACGAACGCGCCGACGAGCTCTCCATCCAGGCGGCGGTGAACCAGCTCAAGCAGAGCGCCAACCTGGATGCGCTAAAAGCCTCTTGGCAGGCGCTCAACCGCCACGTCCACAAGCAGGCCGAGGCGGTGCGCGCCTATGCCGATCGCGCCATTGAGCTGGGTGCGCCGGAAGCCACCGAGGATGTGTTGCGCGCGGCGCTGAAGCGCGAGTGGAACCCGGTGTTGCTGGTGCCTTACGGCCACCCCGGCGCTGCCGATACTGCGCAAAGGCTCAAACAGTGCGAAAAATGGCTGCTGCTGCACCCGGATGACGCCATGCTGCACCTGGCGCTGGGCCGACTTTGCGTTGGCGAGGAACTGTGGGGCAAGGCGCGCGAGCACATGATTCGCAGCCTGGAAATTGAGCCCACGGTGGGTGGATACGACTCCCTGGGCCAGTTGCTGGAGCGCCTCGGCGAACTCGAAACGGCAATGGCCTGTTTCCGCAATGCCCTGCGGATGAACCAGGGCAAGGCGCCCGAACCGCTACCCGGCGGCAACCAGAATTTGCGAATCGCAACTTCTAATGGGGTTTCTTCAGAACACTAACCGGCACGTCGAGCCCGAACTCGAACGAATCGAAAAACAGCCGGTCTTCCGGCACGCCGGCCGCCAGGAAGCTGCGCCGCCCCGCATCGATCATCGCCGGCGGGCCACTCATGTACACATCGAAGGCGGACAGGTCGGGGTGGTCATTCAGCACGGCCTCGTGCACAAAGCCGTTGAAAGTCTCGCCATGGCTGGCGCCTGAAGGTTCCACCACCGCGCGCCTGTAGTCGATGTGCGGGTGGGTTTCGGCCCATTGCTGCGGCAGTACGTCCAGGTACAACTCATCGTTGTTTTTTGCGCCCCAGTACAGCTTGATCTCGCGTCGGTCGTCGTGCGCCAGCAGGTCCTCGATCATCGCCTTCAATGGCGCAAACCCGGTGCCGCCACCCATCATGATCATCGGCCGCTCGGGCCGATCGTGGCGCACGAAAAAGGTGCCGAGCGGGCCTTCCAGGCGCAGGATGTCCCGGAGTTGCAGGTCGTTGAACACGTGGCCGGTGAAATCTCCGCCGTCGACGTGGCGTATATGCAATTCGATTTCGTCTTCGCTGGCGGGGCTGCTGGCAATTGAGAACGCGCGGCGCTTGCCGCCGGCGATCAGGGCATCCACGTATTGTCCGGCCAGGAACTGCAGGCGCTGGGCTGCAGGCAAGCGCAGGCGCAGCAAGACCACGTCGGGCGCCAGCAGGGTCTTTTCGGTAACCCGGGCCGGAAACATGCGCACCTGGATGTCGCGCACCGCGGCGATCTCGCGGGTTTCCACCACCAGGTCCTGTTGCGGGACCGCCTGGCAAAGCAAGGCGAACCCTGATTCCAGCTCCTGCTCATTCAGCGCCAGCGGCGGGTGGTTCGGGTAGTGCACCGAGCCGGCGTGGATGCGGCCTTTGCAGCTGCCGCAGGTGCCGTTTTTGCAGCTATACGGCAGCATCACGCCCTGGCGCAGCGCTGCGGCGAGCACAGACTCGCCCTCGCGCACCTCGAACTGGCGCTCGCTATTGGCGATAGTGACTGTGTAAGACTTGTCCAAGGGAAGTACGTGAAAAGGCCGGGATGCAATTCATGTGCGGGCAAAGCCCATCATATCAAGCGCAGGTCGAATCAGCGCGGACCGCATCAACATGAACCCGGTGGCCCGGCAATGTGGTAGCGTTTCCATTTTTTAACAGGCTGGTCTCCACCCACTCGAAACCATGAGCGTCCTTCGACTCATCTTCCGCCTGCCCTTGCTGGTGCTGCATTTTCTGCTGGGCACTCCGGCAACGGTGGTGTGCTTCTATCGGCCGCTGAAAGCAGTGCGGGTGGGCGGCGAACCTCTGCACGATCGCATGCTGCGCTGGTGGGCAGGAACGGCCTGCTGGATCATCGGCGTAAGTGTTGAGGGCCATGGCCGTTTCCCAGAAGGGCCGCAACTGGTGGTGGCCAACCATATTTCCTGGCTCGACATCCAGGTGCTGCACAGCATGAGCCCGATGGGTTTTGTCGCCAAGGCCGAGATTGACGGCTGGCCGGTGGCGGGTTACCTGGCGCGGGTCGGCGGCACTGTGTTCCACCGCCGCGGCAGCCATGATTCGGCCAGCGGCGTGGGCGCCGTCATGGCGTCACGCCTTGAAGGCGGCGGCAAAGTCGCCATTTTCCCCGAGGGAGGCATTCTTCCTGGCTTCGGGGTGAAGCGTTTCCATGCCCGCTTGTTTGCGCCGGCGATTGACACCGGCACCGAGGTGCAGCCGGTGGCGATTCGCTACCTGCTGGGCGGTGAGCACCACGCGGACATGACGTTCCGCCCCGGTGAGAACTTTGCGCTGAATGTCTTGCGCCTGATGTCGCAGCCGCGCCGCATCGCCGAGGTGATGGTGCTGGAGCCGCTGCCATCGGCGGGTATTCCGCGGCGGCAGATTGCTCTGGCGGCGGAAAACGCGGTACGCAGCGCTTTTGATTCAGAAATTGAACGCAACCATGGTTGAAGTGAATTTCCAGTTTAAGCCGGCCGCGGGGCTGAAAAGCGGCCACGTGCAGTCGCTGCTCAGCAGCAGCATGTTTCGCAAAAAAGTGGCGCGCAAACGCGCTGCCGGCGTTATCGAGGCGGCCGAAGACCTGCAGCTGGATGGCGGGCCAGACCCGGAGTTCGAGGACTTCCAGGACGGGCAGTACGCGCGGGTTCGCCTGCAGGCGTTCTACTCCCGGCACAATCCCGCCAGGAAAAACCGCCGCACCGCGGTGTTGTTCCATGGCTGGGAAGGCAGTGCGCAATCGAACTACGTGCTGGGCAACGCGGCCCGGTTGTGGTCCGAGGGCTTCGACGTGCTGCGTTTCAACTTTCGCGACCACGGCGATACCCACCACCTGAATCCGGGCATGTTTCACTCCTGCCGCCTCGACGAGGTGATCAACGGTCTGCGCGACTGGCAGAACCGCTTCGACGTTACCGGCTGGGACCTGTGCGGTTACTCGCTGGGTGGCAACTTCGCGCTGCGCGTGGCCAAGCGCGCGCCCGAAGCGGGCCTGGATATTCGCTCCGTGGTTTCGGTGTGCCCGGTAATACACCCGGCGCGCGCAATGCGGGCGATGGAGGAATCAGGCTGGATTTACCGCCACTATTTTGAGCTCAAGTGGGCGCGTTCGCTGCGCAAGAAAATTGAGCTGTTCCCCTCGCTGTACGGCGGCGAAACCATGGATCGCATCCCCGGCCTCAACGCTCGAACCGATTACATGGCGCGCAAGTACAGTGGATTTTCCGGCGCCGAGGAATATTACGAAGGTTACGCAGTTAGCGCCGAGCGTCTTGACGGGCTGGAAATGCCGGTGCGCGTTTTGACTGCGAAGGACGACCCGGTGATCCCGGTGTCGGATTTTCCACAGCTTCACGGCCTGCCAAACCTTGACCTGCACATTTCAGCCCATGGTGGGCACTGTGGTTTCCTGCGCAACTGGCAGTTTGAGAGCGCGGCCGAGGACTTTATCGTCGAGCAGTGGAGCGGGTGATGGGAATCGAACCCACATTAAGAGCTTGGGAAGCTCCCGTTCTACCATTGAACTACACCCGCGCCGGGAGCCGGTTAGAGACGAATCAACCGGTGCAAAAATCTTAGCAGAATCCAGCGAATTTCAAAGCATCGCGTGGTGCGCTATTCCACCAGCGCCTGGACGTGCGCGCGGGCCGAAGCGGCCAGGCCCTCCAGGTCGTAACCTCCTTCCAGCACCGACACAAAACGCCCGTCGCAAACCTCGTCGGCAAAGTGCCGCACCTCGCGGGTGAACCAGGCGTAGTCATCCTCGGTAAGTTCCAGGCCACCCAGCGGATCGCGCTCGTGCGCGTCGAAGCCGGCCGAGACGATGATGAACTCGGGGTCAAAGCTGAACAGCCGGGAAAAGCCCCGTGCCGACCACGCCTTGCGAAACTCGGCGCCGCCGGTGCCGGGCGCCAGCGGAATGTTGACGATGTTGCCCGCGCCGGTTTCTTCAACCGTGCCAGTGCCCGGGTAGAGCGGGAACTGGTGGCTGGAGATGAACAGCACCTCGGGTGAATCCTCGAATACTTCCTGGGTGCCGTTGCCGTGGTGGACATCGAAATCGAGGATCGCGATGCGCTCCAGGCCGTGCACCTGTTGGGCGTGTCGCGCGGCAATCGCGACGTGGTTACTGAGGCAGAAACCCATGGCCTTGGTCTGGTAAGAGTGGTGACCCGGCGGGCGCACCGCGCAAAACGCGTTCTTCGACTTGCCTTGCATGATCTGGTCGACGGCAAAACATGCTGCCCCGCTGCCGCGCAACGTGGCGTCCACCGAACCATTGGACATGAAAGTGTCCCAATCCAGCGCAACGCGACCCTCGGCGGGTTCCTGGTCGACCAGGTCCTGCCAGTATTCGCCGTCGTGAACCCGCAATACCTGCTCGATCGAAGCGAGTGGCGCAGGCAGGTTTTCAATGCCGCTGACATCCGCAAGCGCACTCATGACAGCCGTCACCCGGGCCGGGCTTTCGGCAATCTCTGCGCCGGCGTCATGGCGCAGGCAATCGTCGTGAGACAGGACCAGTGTTTTCATCGGCCACGAAGTATTGCATAAGCGGGCCAACGGCGGCGAAAAACAGTAGAATCTGCGCTCCAGACTTTCGGAGCACGAAAATGAAAATCGGGGTACCCCGCGAAATCAAGAATCACGAGTACCGGGTCGGCCTGGTGCCGGCTTCCGTCCGCGAACTGACAAACCGTGGACACGAGGTGTATATCGAGCACGATGCCGGCGCCGGCATCGACCTGTTGGACGACCAGTACATCGCTGCCGGGGCAAAAATCCTGCCCGATGCGGAGTCGGTGTTCGACACCGCCGAGATGATCGTCAAGGTCAAGGAACCGCAGGCCGTTGAGCGTGCCATGCTGGAAGAGCACCACACGTTGTTCACCTACCTGCACCTGGCGCCGGACCGTCCCCAGGCCGATGACCTGGTGAAGAGCGGTGCGACCTGCATTGCCTACGAAACGGTCACCGATGCCCGCGGCCGCCTGCCGTTGCTGGCGCCGATGTCAGAAGTGGCTGGCCGCCTGTCCATCCAGGCGGGCGCATGGTGCCTGGAAAAGGCCCGCGGCGGCGCTGGCAAGCTGCTGGGCGGAGTGCCTGGCGTGGCGCCGGCCAAGGTGATGATCATCGGCGGCGGCGTGGTTGGCTTCAACGCTTGCCAGATGGCAGTGGGCCTGGGCGCCCGCGTGGTGGTGCTGGATCGCAGCATGGACGTGCTGCGTCACCTCGATTCCATTTTCGAATCGCGCATTGAAACCGCGTTCTCCAACGCGGATGCCATCGACCACCACATTGAAAACTCCGACCTGGTGATTGGCGGCGTGCTGATTCCGGGTGCGGCTGCGCCCAAGCTGGTGACGCGCGAACACCTGTCGCGCATGGCCAAGGGTTCGGTGCTGGTGGATGTGGCCATCGACCAGGGCGGTTGCTTTGAAACCTCCAAGCCAACCACTCATGCCGAGCCGACCTATATTGTTGATGACATCGTTCACTACTGCGTTGCGAACATGCCCGGTGCTGTGCCGCGAACTTCCGCGTTTGCGCTCAACAACGTGACCCTGCCGTTTGTGCTGGCGCTGGCCGACAAGGGCCCGGCGCAAGCCATGCTGGATGATGCGCACCTGCTGGAAGGCCTGAACGTGCACCGTGGGCAGGTGACCTACGACGACGTGGCCCACCACCTGGGTTACGAGTACGTGCCCGCCAGGGAGGCGCTCGCCGGCTGAGGTGACAACCGCTCAGCAGGCAGAGACTGAGGGCTTGCGCGCGCTGTACGAGCGTGCGCTGGCCAGCAAGAAGGCCGGCGACCTGGACGAGGCAGAGCGCATCTGCCGCCGGGCGCTGATTTCTTATCCGCGTGACGGTAATGTCCTCTGCCTGCTGGGCGAAACCCTGCTTCGCCAGAAACGCCCGCAGGAAGCGCTTTCCTGGTTTACCAAAACGCTGGTGAATTTCCCCGGCTTCCCGCGCGCGCTTGAAGGCAGTGGGCGGGCGTTGCTGGCCGAGCGCAAAGCCGGCCAGGCGGTGAAGTTCCTGAAACGCGCTGCGCGCCGCCTGCCGGACCGGGTTTCTACCCACCTGGCCCTGGGCCGCGCCTTGCTGATGGCGGGGCGGGGCGACGAGGCTGAAGTCACGATCCAGCATGCGCTCAAGCTTGACCCGCGGCGCGCTACCATCACCCGAGCCACCGACCTGATCTCCGAAGAGCGCGGCGAAGAAGCGGAGCAGGTGCTGCGCGACCACCTGGCCGAAAACCCCGACGATCCGCTGGCGATGCGCGTGCTGGCGCAGGTGGCGATGGACTCCAACCACCGCAAGGCGGCGCAAAAACTGCTGGAGCGCACGGTTGAAGTGGCGCCGGATTTCGTCCTGGCCTGGAACAACCTGGCCGACCTCTATCTCAAGGAAGAACGGTTCGACACGGCGCTGGAAGCCGCCGAGCGCGCCATCGAACTGGACCCCGGATTGCCGCACTCGCACGTGGTGCGCGGCAACATTCTTTCCAAGGCACAGCGTCATGAAGAGGCGCTGGGCGCCTACGACGATGCCCTGGGCCTGAGCCCCGGGCACAGCGGCGCCCTGTCTGCCAGGGGCCATGTGCTGAAAACCGTGGGCCGCACCGACGAGGCCATCGCGGTGTTTCGCCAGTGCATTCGCCTGCATCCCGGCTACGGCGAGCCTTACTGGAGCCTGGCCAATCTCAAGACGTTTTCCTTCGACCCGGAGGAAGTGGAAGTGATGCGGGCCATGGTGGCGCGCGATGACCTGCCCGACGAGAGCAAGGTCAACATCCGCTACGCGCTGGGCAAACACTTCGAAAACCAGGCCGAGTACGAAACCGCGTTCGGCCACTACCGCGCCGGCGCCGAGCTGCGCCGCCCGCATGAAACCTACGACCCGGTGCAGAACCAGGTTGTGCACGACCGCACCATCGAGGTGTTCAGCCGCGAACTGTTCGAGCAGCGCACGGGCTGGGGCGATCCTTCGGAGGGGCCAATCCTGATCGTGGGGCTGCCGCGCTCCGGCTCCACCCTGATCGAGCAAATTCTCGCCAGCCACAGCCGGGTGGAGGGCACCATGGAGTTGCCCGACCTGGCGCGCTGCATCCGCGAGGTAAGCCGTTCGCGCGGCGGGCGTGGCGAATACCCGGAGGCCGTCAACGAGTTATCGGAAGAGGCGGTGTTGGCGCTTGGCCAGCGCTACCTGCGCACCACCAGCCGCTACCGCAGTGGCAAGCCGTACTTTATCGACAAAATGCCCAACAACTTTTCGCACGTTGGCTTTCTGCACCTGGTTTTGCCCAACGCCAGGGTGATCAACGCGCGCCGCCACCCGATGGATAGTTGCCTGGGCTGCTACAAGCAACTCTTCTACCGCGGCCAGTCATTCACTTACGATTTCTTTGAACTGGGCCAGTATTACCTGCAATACCAGCGGGTCATGGACCACTGGCACGAGGTGCTGCCAGGCAAGGTGCTGGATGTGCAATACGAAGAGGTGGTTGAAGACCTGGAAGGCCAGGTGCGGCGGATTCTCGATTACCTCGGCCTGCCATTCGAGGAGCAATGCCTGCGCTTCTGGGAAACCGAGCGCGCCATCAACACCGCAAGTTCAGAGCAGGTGAGGCAGCCCATCTACAAGGGTGGGGTGGCCTTCTGGAAAAACTACGAACCCTGGCTCGACGAACTGCGCCAAACCCTGGAGCCTGTGCTCTAGGCGTGGCCTGGCGCCGCGCCAGCCTTCGGCAGGTAATCAAAAATAAAGTTGATGCGGTCTTCCTTGCCGCTGTTCATCACGCTGTGGTTGCGCTGGTTGTTGATCTCGTAGGCATGACCAACCTCCATTTTCTGCGGCCGGCCCTCGATCATGAAGCGCACGCCAGCGTTGGCGGTAATCGGCAAGTGGATGCGGTGGCTGTTCACGAAAGACAGGTGGGTATCGCGATGCGGCGCGATGATGGCGCCGGCTTTCAGCTTGGCGGCCATGGCGCGAATGATGGTGCCGCCGGGTGGGTAATGTTCGGCGAGGATACTGTGCATCAGCGGCACGGCTGAGTCCTTCAGCAAGTCCCAGGCGGGCTGCCTGGAAACCTCGATTTGCGGCCAGCCATCGCAAAACACCATCACCAGTGACTGCGTTTGCTCGTGCACCGAGTACGCTTTCTGGCGGTATTGCTGGGCCGACCAGTCTTCATCGCTGCAGGCCAGGATTGATTCGATAAGCGGCTGGACAGCCACCTCGCCCAGGTCCCGAATGGAGCCGTCAAATTCCATCTTGTCGTGTCTTCCTGTCCTGTTTTGGGTTCCGAATGCGCTGATTTTGTTACTGATTGCGGTAGTTTAATTGATAGGCCCGGATTTTGGTTCTATGATCGAGGAATAAGAACAAATGGCGCTCACACAGAAAGAGGGTTTGGCATGACCGATAAGAATCCACGCTTGAACGACCTCCCTTCCTTCCGCCCCAACAAACTCTCTTACGCAATTTCAGCAGTACTCGCCGCACCGGCGGGCGCCGCCGTGGCGCAAGACCAGGATCGAACCGAAGACGCCGGCGCAGGCATGCTGGAAGAAGTGCTGGTCACCGCCAGGAAGCGCACCGAAAGCGTGATGGATATCCCGGAGAGCATCCAGGCGATTTCTGGCGCTGAACTGACGGTTGCAGGCCTCAACTCCATGGATGACTACGTGCGCTTTATCCCGAGCATGTCCTACGTGTCTTCCAACCCCGGTTCGGCCACCATCGTTTTCCGCGGCATTGCCGATTCAGGCGAGAGTTTTATCGCCGAGCCTACCGCGGCGCTGTATCTCGACGAACAGTCGCTAACCCTGAACGCAACGCCAGATCCGCGAATGGTGGATATTGAGCGCATCGAGGCGCTTTCGGGCCCGCAAGGCACGCTGTACGGCGCCAATGCCCAATCGGGCCTGCTGCGGGTGATTACCAACAAGCCAACCACCGATGGCTTCGAGGCCTTCGTTGACGTGATGGCGCGCAACGGTTCGGACGCCGACATGAGCTACGACGTCAGCGCGATGGTTAATTTGCCGATCAGCGACACCTTCGCGTTGCGCCTGGTTGGTTTTACCGCTGAAGACGGCGGCTTTATCGACAACGTCAACGGCGACTCCGTGCCCTACGGCGTGTTCAATAACGCCGGCTCGGAAGTGGAAAATTTCAACGATGTCGAATACTACGGTGGGCGCATTGCGGCGCGGTGGTTCGCCAACGACAACTGGACCGTCACCGCCAATATCGTCCACCAGGACACATACTCCAAGGGTCGCCCGGAGCGCGACCCAACCCTGGCGGAAGACCTCGCCATCTCGCGCTTTCGCGTGGACAAGGAGTATGACGATACCAATTGGACGCAGTATGGGCTCACCATTGAAGGCGACCTTGGCTTCGCCGAGTTCGTTTCGGCCACCTCGTACTTCACCCGCGACTGGACCTACACCCAGGATACCCAGCCTTACGCGGCCTATTTCGGCACCTTCTGCTACGACGGTTATTACTACGCCTACTCCAATTACTCGCCGTACTGCTTCCAGCCGGTGGGCGTGGGTAACTACTACAACGACCCGGTTGGCTACCTGATCAACGTCCAGAAGGACACCAAGTTTGCCCAGGAATTTCGCTTGTCGCACACCGGTGAGCGTTTCGACTGGGTGGCCGGGATTTTCTACGAGGAAGCCGAGCAGGACTGGGAGTTCCAGTCGTTTGAAACCGGCTACGGCTACCGTAACTCGAAGGGCTTCGCCAACTATCGCGCGGGACGGGTTGGTGGCTACCCGGCTTACACCGGGCCGGACAACGATGCCTGGTGGCTTTCGGCCGACAGCACCGACTGGAAGCAGTGGGCGGTGTTTGGCGAATTTACCTATCACTTGACCGAAAAGTGGGATTTGACCGCAGGTGGCCGCTGGTTTGACCGTGATATCGACAAGATCTATTACGTCGAGCAACCTGCCGGCAACCTGGCTGACGGGGGCATTGCTACCCTGCCGGCCAGCGACAGCGATTTCCTGCCCAAATTCAGCGTTAGCTACCAGGCCAACGAAAACAGCCTGCTGTACGCCCTGTACTCCGAGGGTTTCCGTCCAGGCGGCACTAACCGAACCCGTGGCCAGACCTTTTTCCCCACCGAGTTTGACGGCGACCTGCTGGAAAACATCGAGATCGGCGGCAAGTTCACCCTGGCCGGCGGCCGCGCGCGTTTGAACCTGACCTACTTCGATATGAGCTGGAACGACTACCAGCTTGAGATTATCGACCCCAGCAACCGTCCCTGCGGCACCCCGGGTTCATTGCCTGAGCCCACCTGCGGTCAACCCTGGCAGAAGGTGGTGGGTAACGTGGGCGATGCCAGTTCCTCCGGTTTCGAGGTGCAACTGGATGCCGCGGCCACTGAGAAGCTGACGGTGGGGGTCAACGCCACCTGGCTGGATGCCGAGCTGGACGACGGGTTCGAGTTCCTGATCCCGGTGCCGGCGGGCTCGCGCCTGCCGCTGTCGCCGGAGTTCAAAGCTTCTGCGTACCTGCAATACGACCAGTCGGCCGACTGGTTCGGCGGCGCCGTTACTGACTGGTACGCGCGCCTGCAGTGGAGCTACACCGGCGACATGCTGAACCAGGTGGAGCCGTTCGAGTGCTGCGATTTCGACAATCCCAACTATGGCCCGGCGCCGCAGTATCTCCAGCCCTCGTACAACATCGGCGATTTCCGTTTCGGCATCGAGGGCCTGAGCTGGTCGCTGGCGTTCTTCGTCAACAACATCACCGACGAGCGCGCGGTGTTGTACGAAAACACCTTCGAGCTGGATTACTTCTTTGGCAAGGGCCGCCAGACCATCAACCGGCCGCGTGAATACGGGGTGCGCTTTATCAAGCGCTTCGGAAACTAGAGGGAGTTAAGGCCACAGGTAAAAGCCTCGGTTCTGCCGGGGCTTTTTTTGTTGGGGCTATTGCAAATGCAATCGTTTGCATTAAGATGTCGCCCACACCTCTTATTTCCTGTGGCCAGGCGTTACAATGCGAGCCAGTTATTGAATTTTTTTGGATTTTCTTTTGGAGTAAGTGAAATGGCCGCCAACCCTGATCGGCAAGACCTGGAATCCTTCTGGCTTCCCTTTACCAGCAACCGCGCTTTCAAGAAAAACCCGCGCATGGTTTCGCGCGCCAGTGGCATGCATTACTGGACGCCCGAGGGCAAGCAGATCCTCGACGGTGTAGCCGGGCTGTGGTGCTGCAACGCCGGGCATAACCATCCGAAGATCCAGGAAGCCATCAAGGCCCAGGCGGACGAGATGGACTTTGCGCCGCACTTCAACTTTGCCCACCCGGGCGCTTTCGAAGTGGCCAATCGCCTGTGTGAAGACACCCCGGAAGGCATTAACCACGTGTTTTTCACCAACTCGGGTTCCGAGTCGGTGGATACCGCGCTGAAAATCGCCCTGGCGTATCACCGCGAGCGCGGCGATGCCGCACGCACCAAGCTGATCGGGCGCGAGAAGGGTTATCACGGCGTTGGCTTCGGCGGTATCTCGGTGGGCGGCATTCCGCTCAACCGGCGCCAGTACTCCGCCAGCCTGCTGCCAGGCGTCGACCACCTGCCGCACACCCACGACCTGTCACGAAACGCTTTCAGCCGGGGTCTGCCGGAGCATGGCGCGGAATTGGCGGATGAGCTGGAGGCCATTGCCCAGCTGCACCACCCGTCCACCATCGCGGCCGTGATCATTGAACCCATCGCCGGCTCGGCTGGTGTGCTGATTCCGCCGGTTGGCTACCTGAAACGCATCCGCGAGATCTGCGACCGCCATGGCATCCTGCTGATTTTCGACGAAGTGATCACTGCTTTCGGCCGCCTGGGGTCGCCCTATGCCTCGCAGGCGTTTGATGTAACACCCGACATCATCACCACGGCCAAGGGCCTGACCAGCGGCACTGTGCCGATGGGCGCGGTGTTTGTGAAAGACAGCATCTACAACGCATTCATGGAAGGCCCGGGGCAGGCGATTGAGCTGTTCCACGGCTACACCTACTCGGCCCATCCGCTGGCCGTTGCGGCCTGCCGGGCCAGCCAGGAAGTGTATCGTGAAGAAGGGCTCTACCAACGCGCGGCCGAGATGGCCCCGGTGTTCGAGGATGCGCTGCATTCTCTGAAGGACGAGCCGTACGTCATCGACGTACGCAACTACGGCCTGATGGGTGCGGTGGAACTACAGCCGATTGATGGCAAGCCGGGCGCCCGTGGCCTCGATGCCATGATCCGGGCCTTTGAAAGTGGCGCCATGGTGCGGGTCACCGGCGACATCCTGGCGTTCAGCCCGCCGCTGATCATCGAGCCATCACACATCGAAGAATTGGTCGAATGTGTACGCAAGGTGTTATGCTCACTGTAGAATAAATTTTCTACACAATAGAATATTGGAATATTTGTTATGAATACTGAAGCAGCCAGCGCGCAAAACGCAACCGAACCTACCATCCTGCACCATTTCATTGGCGGCGAAGAGGTCGCTTCAGAATCGGAGCGCTACGGCGA
>JAUIBE010000075.1 GCA_030428105.1 Gammaproteobacteria bacterium | reverse complement strand
CAGAAAAGGCCTACTACCATTACGTTGGGGCCATGCAGGTGGCTGCCCTGCGCCAGCAAACGGCCAGGGCGATGGCCTTGTCGGCGGATCTGGCCCAGCGCTTCGCCGATGCCGGCAACCTGGCTGCGCGCGAGTTGGCGATGCAAAAGGCAGCCGCCTCTGAGGCCAGGCTGGAGGCCCTGGAGGCCGAAGCAGCCGTGGTCGAAGCGCGCACGGAGCTTGCCGCACTGCTCGGCTTGTCGGCTGGCGATGAGTGGCAAGCACCTGCCGCGCTCCACCTTCCGCTGCATCACGAGGATGAACTCGATCAGCTACTGCAATTGGCGCGCGATTCCCGTCTCGACCTTGCCGCTGCGACGACCACTGCCGATGTACTCGCCGACCGCCTCGGGGTGGTGAACTGGACCCGCTGGCTGGGTGACCTGGACATGGGCATCGAGCACGAGCGCGAAACCGACGGCGCGCGACTGACCGGCCCCACGGCCGATTGGGAAATCCCGATCTTCAACCAGAACAAGGATGCGCTGCTGCGCGCCGATACCGAGTTGCAGATTGCCATCAACGATGTGCGCAGAATCAGCCTTGCGGTGGAAAACGAAGTGCGCAAGGCGCATGCCGAGCTTGCCAATGCCCGTCAGCGTGTCAGCGAGTACCGCGACCAACTCATTCCGCAGCGGATCGCCACCGTGGCGCGCGCCCAGGAGGAACTGAATTTCATGCTGATTGGCGTGTTTGAGCTGATTGAGCTCAAGCGCGAGGAGTACGACGCCTACCAGGGCTACCTCGAGGCCATCACCTCATACTGGATGGCGCGAGCCGACCTGGCCCTGGCGACCGGCCGCTCCCTCCCCAGCGCAGCCCATATTGGAAACCAGCGCATCGACGTTAACGACCTGGTCGCGCCGGCGGACGCCGGAATGGACCACTCCGGCCACGCACCGAGCGGCGAAGACAGCTCCGGCGAGGACCACGAAAACATGCAGCACAGCAGCCACAAACACCACCACGAAGGAGGTGACTCGTGACTTCAAGACGCGAATTTATTGGATACACCAGCGCTGGCGCCCTGGCCACCGTGCTGGGACCTGTAAGCGCCAACGCCCAGGACGCACCTCGTGCGCCGGCGCGCAGCTCAAATGAGCCCTACCTGCCAACACGCACCCTCAACGGCTGGACTCTGCCGTACAAGATGAAAGATGGCGTCAAGGAGTTTCACTTGGTTGCCGAGGAAATCGAGCACGAATTTGCCCCTGGCAGCCGGGCCAAGTGCTGGGGCTACAACGGCACCACGCCAGGCCCGACCATCGAGGCCGTGGAGGGCGACCGGATACGCATCCTGGTGACCAACAACCTGCCGGAGCACACCACCATCCACTGGCACGGTTTGCTTTTGCCCAGCGGCATGGACGGGGTCGGCGGGCTGAACCAGCCGCACATCCAGCCGGGTGAGACTTTTGCCTACGAATACACCCTGCAGCAGCACGGCAGCCACATGTACCACCCCCATGCTGACGAAATGGTGCAACTGGCGGTGGGCATGATGGGCATGTTCATCATCCACCCGAAAAACGGTGAGGAAGTGCCGATTGACCGTGACTACTGTTTTGTCCTGCATAACTGGGCGATGCACCCGGGCACTTACCGGCCAGACCCCGCCATCATGCAGGACTTTGACCTGTGGACGATGAACAGCAAGGTATTCCCGGCCATTGACCCCCTCGTGGCCCGAACCGGCGAACGGGTTCGTGTCCGCATGGCCAACCTGTCGATGTGGAATCACCCGATGCATATGCATGGTGTCCAGTTCCAGGTCACCGGCTCGGATGGCGGCAGGTGGCCGCAGACCCTGTGGCGCCCGGAAGTCACCGAGATTGTCGGCGTGGGTCAAATCCGTGACATCGAATTCATCGCTATCCCGGGCGACTGGGCCTTCCACTGCCACATGGCGCACCACACCATGAACGCCATGGGGCATGAAATCCCCAACCCGCTGGGGGTCGACCAGAGCGGGGTCGATGAGGAAATCCGCAAAATGCTTCCCGGCTACCAGGCCATGGGTCGCGACGGCATGGCCGAACACCAGGACCACCTGGCCATGGGCCACCACCCCGGTCCTGAAAACACCCTGCCCATGGTCAGCGGTGTTGGCCCTTACGGCAACATCGAAATGGGGGGCATGTTCACCACGGTGAAGGTGCGCGACGACATCGCGCCAGGGGACTACTCCGATCCGGGCTGGTACCAGGCGCCGAAAGGCACCGTCGCCGCCCAGGTTGACGACTCCGGCCTGGACAGCCCGCCACGCCGGGGTGGCGCAATTCATTCAAAACACAGCAAGTGAGGTAAAGACCATGAAAGATACAGCCAATAAGACCACGCGAACATTTGCCAGCCTGATGTTCGCATTCCTGTTGACTTCGCAGGCGTCCCTGGCGGACTCGACCGCGGCAGACCCGGCCGCGGTTGCCGATGCCTTCCACGCCGCCCTCACGAGCGGTGACGAAGCTGGCGTGCGCGCCATTCTTGCTCCAGAGGTGCTGATTTTTGAGTCGGGGGGCGTTGAGCGCTCACT
>JAUIBE010000074.1 GCA_030428105.1 Gammaproteobacteria bacterium | reverse complement strand
CAGCTCTGGCCGATCGCATGGTCACCAATTCCTCGGCGGCCGTGGGGTGTATGCCTATGGTTGCGTCGAACTGTTCCTTGCTGAGCCCCGATTTTACTGCCACGGCAAAGCCCTGGACAATTTCCGGAGCATCCAGGCCAACAATGTGGATGGCCACCACTTTCTGACTCGCCTGCGCCACGATCAGTTTCATCATGGTCTTCTCGTTGCGCCCCGACAGCGTGTGTTTCATCGGCCGGAACTCCGAGTGGTACACATCCAGGGCGCCAAAATGCAGCTGCGCTTCTTCCTCGGACGGCCCCACCGAACCCACCGGCGGCTGCGAAAACACGGCCGAGGGAATGGCCACATGATCCACCGGCCGCGGCTTGGCGCCAAACTCGCTGTCGGCAAACGCGTGCCCCTCGTGGATCGCCACCGGCGTCAGGTTGACCCGGTCGGTAACATCACCCACCGCGAAGATGTTGTCCTGGCTGGTGCGCGAGAACTCATCCACCACGATGGAGCCGCGGGGACTTACCGTTACGCCAGCCTCCAAAAGGCCCAGGTCGCGCACGTTGGGCACACGGCCGGTTGCATAGAGGACCTGATCCACCTCGATCTGCTTTCCCGAATCCGTCGTCAGTAGCAAGCCGGAACCGGTCCTCTCGATGGCGACCACATCGGTCTCCAGGCGCAAATCCACGCCCTTTTTGGGGAGTTCCGCGGTAACCATGCGTCGCACATCGTGGTCGAACCCCCGTAAAAGCGCATCACCGCGGTAAACCTGGATGGTTTCGGCGCCCAGCCCGTTGAAGATGCCGGCAAACTCGCAGGCAATATAGCCGCCGCCAATCACGGCGACCCGCTCTGGCAGCGACTCCAGGTGAAATATCTCGTTGGAGGATATGGCATGTTCAACTCCGGGAATCTCGGGCAACCACGGGCGACCACCGGTGGCCACCAGTATCTTGTCGGTACTGATTGTGCGCTCACCCACGTGAACATGATGTGAATCCACCAGCGTGCCGCGCCCGCGAATGATCTCGACCCCGGCGCCTTCCAGCAGCTTGACGTAGATCTGCTCTAGGCGGGCGATCTCCTTGTCCTTGGCAGCAACCAGGTCGGTCCAGCTAAACTTGGCCTCGCCGACGCTCCAGCCATAGCCGGCCGCATCCTCGAAATCCTCGGCAAAGTGCGAGGCATAAACCATCAGCTTTTTCGGCACGCAACCGCGAATCACGCAGGTGCCGCCAAAGCGATACTCCTCGCAAATAGCAACTTTCGCTCCATGCCCCGCCGCTATCCGCGCCGCGCGTACCCCGCCGGAACCGGCGCCAATGACCACCAGGTCAAAATCTTTCTCAGCCATGCTGTTTCCCAAAATTTTTCCCCATTGTCCTGCAAGCCCACCGCCTTGTCAGTAATGAATGGGTCGCAGCATGGACTTGGTGCCAGCCAGCACTTAGCATAGCCACTGGCTTGCCGAACCCCCTGCTACTTCATGCTGTCAGTCCAAAACCTCTGCCTGGAACGCCACTTCGAGCCGGTGTTCGAGCCATTGACGTTCGCCCTCGGCAAAGGCGAACTGATGCTCGTAACTGGCGCCAATGGATCGGGCAAAACCACCTTGATTCGCATGTTGGCCGGGCTGGTGCAGCCAACGACCGGGACCATCGAACGGGCGCACGGTGTGATGCATTTCGTGGGCCACAACTCGGCGGTGAAAGCGGAACTGACCGTGCGCGAAAACCTGCGCTTCGCCACGCGCATCAACGGGTCGGACCGTCCCATTGATGACGCGCTGCATTCCCTGGCGCTGGAAGGGTGCGCAGACCAGAGTGGTGGCACGCTTTCCGCTGGCCAACGCAAACGCACCGCGTTGGCGCGGCTGGTGCTCGTCGAAGCCGAGCTGTGGCTGCTGGACGAGCCGTACACCAATCTCGACGCACGCGGTATCGAGGCCGTAGACGCCCTGCTGAACCGCCACCTTTCGGCTGGCGGCGCCTGCGTGATGGCCACCCACGGCGCGCATCGCCCCCTGACCGACAATGCTCCCTGGCAGATGAAAGCGCTGGAACTCGGCGTCCGCAGCCTGGCGGCCTGATCGCTGATGAGCCTGTTTTCGCAGTTTTCCGCCCTGCTTCGCCGCGACCTGCTGGTGGCGGTGCGACGCGGCCCTGAAGTGCTTCTACCACTGGTTTTTGTACTGGTCGTGGTCAGTCTTTTTCCGCTGGGGGTTGGCCCAGGGCCAAGACTGCTGGCCACCATCGGCGCGGGCGTGATCTGGATTGCCGCGCTGCTGGCCACCGTGATCTCGCTTGATGCCCTGTTCCGCAGCGACTTCGAAGACGGCAGCCTGGACCTGCTGCTGGTTTCCGGCACCCCCGCCAGCCTGGTGGCCCTGGCCAAGGTATGCGCCCATTGGCTGGTCAGCGGCCTGCCCCTGGTCCTGTTGTCCCCGGTGTTGGCTGTGTGGATGCAACTGCCCTCGGAAACCTGGGGCGCGCTGGTCGCTTCACTGGCGCTTGGCACACCCATCCTGAGCCTGCTGGGGTCTGTCAGCGCCGCCCTGACGCTGGGTTTGCGGCGTGGCGGGCAGTTGCTGGCGCTGCTGGTGTTCCCGCTTTATGTGCCGGTGCTCATTGCCGGAACCGGCGCGG
>JAUIBE010000053.1 GCA_030428105.1 Gammaproteobacteria bacterium | reverse complement strand
GCCCTGTCATATCGCACAACAACGCTGAAAGCGCCGGGCAACAAGCGGCGCTCACAGGAACCTAACAACGGGCAGTCCAACGTCTCTGGCGTGATATGCTCACTGGAGGGAGCCGGCAAAATGACGGCAGTAAGCATCAGGAAAACGGACCTGGAACAGCAGCCGCAGGAGCAACAGGCCGCTGAGTCCAAACAAAAGGTTCAAAGAGGAGTCAAAGGGCGTGTCCCTATGAGTGAAGCCCAGGTTGACCAGTTGCTGGTCGAGCGGGTCCAGAAAGGCGACAAAACCGCCTTTGACCTGCTGATTAACAAGTACCAGCACCGGATTGTCAGCCTGGTGTCGCGCTACGTGGGCGACCAGGCAGAAGCCATGGATGTGGCGCAAGAGGCTTTCATCAAGGCCTACCGCGCGATTGGCAAGTTCCGTGGCGACAGCGCGTTTTACACCTGGCTGTATCGCATCGCGATCAACACCGCCAAGAACTGGCTGGTGGCTCGCAAGCGCCGTCCGCCACTGTCAGACATCGACGCCGCGGACGCTGAGCAGTACGACGTGGAGAGCCGCCTCAAGGAGCGTGGCACCCCCGAAAACGAATTGATGCGGGACGAGATTAAGCAGACGGTGTTTGACACCATCGCCGAGCTGCCGGATGACCTGCGTACCGCCATCATGCTGCGAGAAATCGAGGGCATGAGCTATGAAGACATAGCAACCACCATGGAATGCCCGATTGGCACGGTGCGCTCAAGGATTTTCCGGGCGCGCGAAGCAATCGACGAGAAACTTCGACCCCTGATTGAAGGTCAATAAGGGCAATTGAATTGAAAACAGGCCTGCAAGGGCCTGAGGCACAACGGCAAACACAGGCACATTAATGAGCACTATTGATTCCAAAGAGCAACTTTCGCAATTGATGGATGGCGAGATCGACGGCGAGCCGGGACGCTTCCTTTTGAGGCGCCTTGAGGCCAGCGGCGAACTGCGCAGCACCTGGGCGCGCTATCACCTGATTCGCGACTGCATGCGGTTCCAGGATCGCGCGTTCGCCGATGATGAACTCAGCGCACGCGTGCGCCGCGCCATTGATGGTCACGAGGAAGCCGGCGCTTCGGCGACCGTGGCCAGCGGAGGTCGCAGCTGGTTCCGCCCGGCGGCGGGCTTCGCGGTGGCCGCAGCGGTTGCCATGATGGCGGTTGTCGCGGTCGCGCCTAATCTTCCCAACGGCGCTCCTGCCACCGAAACCGCAGCGCTGGAGGCTTCCACGCCATTCGCCAGCCCCAACATCCTGGTCCGCGGGCCGGAGTCTCGCCAGGTCAACCTGTCGGGTGGGCAGGTGGATAGCGGCGCGGACAAGCTGAATTCCTACCTGCTCAGGCACTACCAGGTAGCCGGCGCTTCCGCCGGTAACGGGTTTGTTTCCTTTGTGCCGATCGTGGTCTCAAAGCCGGCTGTGCAGCAGTCTGCGCCCGCCGAAGCAGTGGCCCGGCAGGAAAACCAGCAAGAGTCAGAATCCCTCCGGCAGTGAGCCCGCAGTGGTCTAACGCAGCCCTGGGCGTATTGCTGAGGGCTGCAATGCTCGCCGCCCTGGTTGCCACCAGCGTGGTGGCTGACGACGAGTCTGACCACGCCGCCGCCATCGAGCGGCTCGACCAGATGTCGATGGCGATGAGCCAGATGAGCTACCAGGGCACCTTTGTCTATGTCCAGGGCGCGCTGGTGGAAACCATGCGCATCACCCACGTTGTCGACCAGGACGGCATCCATGAACGACTGGTGGCGGTGACCGGCCCGCAACGCGAGCTTTGGCGCGATGCCGAAGGCTTGCGCTGGATGGACAAGGAACGCCAGTCGGTGGTGAGCGACACCTCGTTCAAACGCAGTTATTTTCCCGATGTAAGCTCGCGCGACCTGGAGCAAGCCGCACAGCACTATCGCATCTCCCTGGGCGGCCTTGAACCCATCGCCGGCAGGCTCGGCCGCAAACTCAGCATTGCCCCCAGGGACGAATATCGCTACGGCTACACCATCTGGCTGGAAGAGCCATCCGGCCTGTTGCTCAAGTGGGAGCTCTACCAGGATATGGCACGCCCGCTGGCAAGGCTGATGTTTACGGATATCCGCCTTGGACAGGAGGTGGACGTCACCGAACTGAGCGCACCCGGCGAAATGGCGCAGTACGCCACCCAGCGCTCCGATATTCCCCACAACCAGGAAATTACCCGCGCCGCGCCCCGTTGGGCGCCAAAAACCCTGCCGCCAGGCTTTGAGCTGACTGCCCATCATCGCCAGGACAAGCGCAGTCCAAGCCTCTACCAGCACCTGGTCTACAGCGATGGCATGGCGACCGTTTCGGTCTACGTCGAAGCCGCTGACAGCAACGGCCTGTCCGCTGGAACCAGCCGGCTGGGCACCACCCACGCGTTTTCACGCAGTGAGTCTGGTGTGCAGATCACCGTGCTGGGCGATGTTCCCGCCATAACCGTGGAACAGATCGGTCGCGCGGTGAGCCTGACGACTCCTTGAATTAGACACTTCCAACCCCATGATTTCACAGCAGGGAAAGGTGGTTGCCATCGAGGGTAACCAGCTGCTGGTGGAAATCGGCGCACGCAGCGGATGCAAGGCCTGCGATGCCGGCAAGGGTTGTGGCGCCGGCGTGTTTGGCCGCTTGCTGCGAAACAGGCCCGTGACCGTGCCAGTGCCGCTGGATGATCGGGTTGCCCCCGGGGATCCGGTCGACGTGGGAATTGCCGAGCAGGCATACCTTTACCTCGTGTTGCGACTTTACCTTGCGCCCCTGCTGGCCGGCTTGCTTGGCGCCGCGTTGGGATTCGCCATTGGCCATGGGCTTGAAATCCAAGGGGGGTGGTCCGACTTGCTTTCCTTGTTAGCGGGGCTGCTTTCAGCCGGTCTCGTGGTGCTATGGAACCGTCGCGGATTAAGGGAATTTCCTACCCAAACAACGGTCCATTTCGTGGGCGCAGTTCGCCCGAGTGAGCAAATGCGTTGTGGCGGCTCCGCCAAATCCCGGGTGGGGCATGAGCAGCCACAGCAGGAAAACCTGATTCATCGGAGAGACAAAAGTGTTAGCTAGAAACCTTGTAACAACGCTGGTTGTACTGCTTATCGCGTTTTCGCAAAGCGCCACGGCGCGTGTCACCGGCTTGCCGGATTTCAGCAGCCTGGTGGAACAGGCCGGGCCGGCGGTGGTGAACATCCAGGTAACCCAGTTTGGCGAGCGCGTGCAGCGCATGGACCGCGGGGCCAACCCGGAAGGCCAGCAACAGTACCCCGAGGACATGCCCGAGTTTTTCCGCCGCTTCTTTGGGCAGCCCAACAACCCCGGTTACGACGAACCCGACCGCTTTGGCGCGGGCTCGGGCTTCATCATTGAGCCCGACGGCTACATCATCACCAACCACCACGTGATTGACAGCGCCGATGAGATCATCGTCAGCCTGGCCGACCGCCGCGAGTTCGAGGCCGAGCTGATTGGCTCCGATCCGCAGAGCGATATTGCCCTGTTGAAGATTGACTCGGAAAACCTGCCGTACCTGGAATTCGGCGATTCCACCGCCCTGAAGGCCGGTCAGTGGGTGGCGGCCATCGGCTCGCCGTTTGGCTTTGAGCAGACCGTCACGGCGGGAATCGTCAGCGCCAAGGGGCGCAGCAACAACTCTCAACAGTACGTGCCTTTCATCCAGACCGACGTGGCGATCAACCGCGGCAATTCTGGCGGCCCGCTGCTGGACATGGACGGCAAGGTGGTTGGTATCAATTCATGGATCCTGAGCGGCAGCGGCGGCTACATGGGCCTGTCGTTTTCCATCCCGATTGATACCGCCATGAACAGCATCGAGCAGCTTCGCACCACCGGCAAGGTGTCGCGCGGCCTGCTGGGCGTCATCGTCGGTGAAGTCACCCGCGAGTACGCCGAGGCCATGCAGCTTGACCGCTCTGCCGGTGCGCTGGTTACCGATCTGAATGATGGCGGCGCGGCCGCCCGCGCAGGCATTGAGCCGGGCGACGTGATCCTGGAGTTCGACGGCAGCCCCATCGAGGTGTGGAGCGACTTGCCGCCACTGGTAGGCGCCAACCCTCCTGGCAAGGAAGTAGGCGTGCTGGTGAGCCGCAACGGCGACCAGCGCGAGTTCACGGTAACCCTGGATGCGCTCGAAACCGACAATGAGGGCAACGTCCAGGCATCGGTCGCTGAAGACGAGCAGAGCAACGCGCTGGGCATCGTGGTGCAGCCGATCCCGTCTGAACTTCGCGACCAACTGGAAGAAGTCGATGGCGGCGTGCTGGTCGCCGAGGTGGAAAGCGACGAGGCGTTCCGTTCCGGCCTGCAGCGCGGTGACCTGATCCTGGCCATCAACAACCGCAAGGTCGAGGACATGGACGACTTCGAGGACATCGTCGAGGACCTGCCGGAGGGCAAGGCCGTTGCGTTGCGTATCATGCGTGACGGTAACTCGAACTTCATCGCCTACACCCCCGCGCCGGAGGAGTGATCACGGCTGATCAACGCATTAAGCAAGCTGAACCGCGCAAGCCAATTCAGATATAATTCCGCGGTTTATGGACAGGCTTGAGGCCACGGGCCATCCGTTGTGTCTAGCACGGATGGCCCTTTTTCTTGAACGCTGCAGCGTAACCCGATGAAGCAGGATCACATTCGAAATTTCTCGATCATTGCCCATGTTGATCATGGCAAGTCGACCCTGGCCGACCGCTTTATCCAGACCTGCGGCGCGCTCAGCGAACGCGAGATGCTGGCCCAGGTGCTGGACTCGATGGACATCGAGCGCGAGCGCGGCATTACCATCAAGGCGCAAAGCGTCACCCTGATGTACAAGGCCGAGAGCGGCGAGGAATTCCAGCTCAACTTTATCGATACACCGGGCCACGTGGATTTCTCCTACGAGGTGTCACGCTCGCTGGCGGCCTGCGAAGGCGCGCTGCTGGTGGTGGATGCGGCCCAGGGCGTGGAAGCGCAGAGCGTGGCCAACTGCTACACCGCGGTTGAGTTGGGCCTGGAAGTGATCCCCATCCTCAACAAGATTGACCTGCCGTCGGCCGAGCCCGAGCGGGTTGAGAAGGAAATCGAGGAAATTATTGGCATCGAGGCCCGGGGCGCGCTGCAAGTGAGCGCCAAGACAGGGCAGGGCATCGGCGCGGTGCTGGAAGCCCTGGTGCAAAAAATCCCGTCGCCCAGCGGCAACCCCGACGCGCCGCTCAAGGCATTGATCATCGATTCCTGGTTCGACAACTATCTCGGCGTGGTCTCGCTGATTCGCGTGGTGGATGGCTCTGTATCGCGCCGCGACAAGATCAAGATCATGTCCCTGGCCGAGACCCACCAGGTGGAGCAAGTGGGGGTATTCACGCCCAAGCAGGAAAAGCGCGATCGGCTGGAAACCGGCGAGGTCGGCTTCCTGGTGGCCGGCATCAAGGACGTTCACGGCGCACCGGTGGGTGACACGATCACCATTGCGAAAGATGGCGCCAGGGAGCCGCTGCGCGGGTTCCAGAGAATGCAGCCGCGGGTGTTTGCCGGCCTGTTTCCCACCAATGCAGAGGATTTTCCGGATCTTCGCGAGGCGCTCGACCGCCTGCAGCTCAACGACGCGGCGCTGTATTTCGAGCCGGAAACTTCCGAGGCGCTGGGTTTCGGCTTCCGTTGCGGCTTCCTCGGCTTGCTGCACATGGAAATCATCCAGGAGCGGCTGGAGCGCGAATACGACATCGACCTGGTCACCACCGCACCCACGGTGATCTACGAGGTGCAGCTGACCGACGGCGAAGTGATTACGCTGGAAAATCCAGCCAAGTTGCCGCCCGCCAACAAGCTGGCCGAGGTGCGCGAGCCGATCATCGAGGCCAATATCCTGGTGCCCCAGGACTACGTTGGCGCCGTCATTGGCCTGTGCGAGGAAAAACGCGGCAGCCAGAAGGGCATGCAATACCTGGGCAGCCAGGTTTCCATCAAGTACGAGCTGCCGATGTCCGAGGTGGTGCTCGACTTTTTTGACCGGCTCAAGTCATGCAGTCGTGGTTTTGCATCCTTTGACTACCATTTCCTGCGCTACCAGGCGGGGCCATTCGTGCGCCTCGATATCCTCATCAACGGCGACCGGGTGGACGCCCTGTCGTTGATCGTCCACCGCGACGATGCGCAACGCAAAGGCCGTGACCTGGCGGTATCAATGAAAGAGCTGATTCCGCGACAAATGTTCGATGTTGCTATACAGTCGGCCATCGGATCCCAGGTGATCGCCCGCACCACCGTCAAGGCCTTGCGCAAGAACGTCACTGCCAAGTGTTACGGCGGCGATGTGACACGCAAGCGGAAACTGCTGGAAAAGCAGAAGGCGGGCAAAAAACGAATGAAACAGGTTGGCCGGGTGGAGATTCCCCAGGAAGCCTTCCTCGCCGTGCTTCAGAGTGATACGAAACGATAACCATGGAATACTTGAATCCCAGTTTTACCTTGCTCCTGGTCGTCCTGACCTTCCTCTCCGGGCTGATCTGGCTGGTCGACAGCCTGTTTTTCAAGCGCCGCCGCATGGATCGTGCAATCCAGAAGGAAATCAAGCGGGTACGCGAGCCTGTAGCGGTTGAATATTCGCGATCTCTATTTCCGGTATTGTTGATCGTATTGATATTTCGCTCCTTCCTGTTCGAGCCCTTCAAGATTCCCTCCGGTTCAATGATTCCGACCCTGCTGGTGGGTGATTTCATCCTGGTGAACAAGTACGCCTATGGTTTGCGACTGCCGGTGTTGAACAAGAAGGTCGTTTCAATTGGCGAGCCTGAGCGCGGTGACCTGGTGGTCTTCCGCTACCCGGTGGATACCAGCGTCAGTTTTATCAAGCGCCTGATAGGCATGCCGGGTGACACCGTGGCGTACCGTAACAAGCGCCTGTACATCAACGGTGAGCCTCTGGAGACCGTCGAGTTGGGCCGCTACACCAGCCAGGACGTGAAGTGCGCCACGCCAAGGCGCGATGCGGTGCGCTACTCCGAGGTCCTGGGTGATGTCACCCACGACATCCTGCTGCATTCTTCCTCGGGCAGCCGTGATGGCCAGTGGGAAGTGCCCGAAGGCCACTATTTCGTGATGGGCGACAACCGCGACCGCAGCAACGACAGCCGCGAGTGGGGCTTCGTTCCGGAGGAAAACATGATGGGCCGGGCGGTTGGGATCTGGCTCAATTTCGACATGAACAAGGGCTGCGGTGACATGTCGCGGGTAGGAAACGGCATTCACTAGTTCGACCAAACACTGCTAGTATTGCAAAGCACTGTCCGTAGAAGGAATTGGGAGACAGCGAATGAAGATGCGAAAACAAAAAGGCTTGACGCTGATCGGTTTCGGCATCGTGCTGGTTCTGGTGGTGTTTTTCGCCTACGTCGGCATGCGGCTTGTGCCCCTCTACCTCGAGTACCACGCCGTGGTCGGAGCCATGGATCGGCTCCAGGAAGACCCGATGTCGGGCAGGTTGTCTCCGGCTGCGATTCGCGAGCGCATCATGAGAAGCCTGTACGTCAGCTATGCCACCAACAACATCGACCGCAACGATATCCAGGTCAAGCGCCAGGACGGGGTCCAGGTTCGTGTCGCCTATGAAGTCCGTCGGCCCATGATCGGCAACGTCGACGTGGTGGTGAGCTTCGACCGGACCGTCATGCTGCGACAATGATCGATCGCATTCCCGGGGTTGATTACCACTTCTCCAACCCCGGTCTGCTCGAAGAGGCGCTGACCCACCGCAGCGCCGGCGAGCGTAACTATGAACGGCTTGAATTTCTCGGCGACAGCGTGCTCGACCTGGTTGTCGCCGATCACCTGTTGCAACTGCACCCAAGCGCACCGGAAGGCGACCTTAGCCGCATGCGTTCGCGCATTGTGCGCGCCGACTCCCTGCGTGACGTGGCCCTGCGCATCGACCTGGGCCAGCATGTGCGCCTGGGCAGTAGCGAGCGCAAGTCGGGTGGCCGCCGCCGCGCCTCCATCCTGGGGGACGCCATCGAGGCGGTTTTGGGCGCCATCTACCTGGACGGTGGCTATGAGCCGTGCCGCAAGGTCATTCTCGACCTGTTCCAGCCGTTGGTGGAGGCCCTGCCTTCGGCGGAAAAGCTCAAGGACCCCAAGACGCGCCTGCAGGAGTACCTCCAGGCCCGCGGCCGGCCGTTGCCGCACTACGCGCTGGAAGGGGAATCTGGCGCTGATCACGCCAAGGAATTTACCGTGCGCTGCAGCCTGGCCGATATTGACCTGTCCTCGGTGGCCTCTGGCAGCAGCCGTCGAAAAGCCGAGCAGGCGGCCGCAGAATCTGTATTGAAAACACTCGTCGACAAGGTGGCGTGAAGGTGAGCGACGAAAACAGCCAATCAAAAACCAGCCCATCGATGAACCAGGGCGCCGAGAGCCAGCGCAGTGGCTACGTGGCCCTGGTAGGGCGCCCCAACGTGGGCAAATCCACCCTGATGAACCGCATCCTGGGGCAAAAGCTCAGCATTGTCACCGCCAAGCCGCAGACCACCCGCCAGCGCATTTGCGGCATCAAGTCGCACCCGGGCGGGCAGGTGGTTTATGTCGATACGCCGGGAATCCACAAGGTCGACAAGAAAGCGCTGAACCGCTACATGAACCGCATTGCCCGCGCCTCGTTCGTGGATGTGGACCTGGTGCTTTTCCTGGTCGACGCGGGGCGTTGGAGCGCCCAGGACAGCGCCATTTTGCGTAGCCTGGAAAAACTCAGCATCCCGGTGTTCCTGGTGGTGAACAAGGTGGACCAGGTGAGCAAGAAAGCGGAGCTGCTCGATTTCATCAAGGCCCATGGCCAGCACGAGCGTTTTGAACAGGTGTTCCTGGTTTCGGCCCTCAAGGGTGAGGGCATCGAGGCGCTGGAGTCGGCAGTGGAAAAGACATTGCCCTTCTCGCGACCCTTCTTCGATGAAGAACAGTTCACCGACCGCAGCGAACGATTCCTTGCCGCCGAATTTATCCGTGAGCAACTGATGCAGCGCCTGCACCGCGAGCTGCCCTATGCGCTGACCGTGGAAATCGAAACCTTCGAGCGCAGCGACAAACTGTTGCGCATCGGCGCGGTGATCTGGGTGGAGCGCGACAGCCAGAAGAAGATTGTCATTGGCAAGGGTGGCCAGGCGCTCAAGCAGGCCGGCACCAGGGCGCGCACCGCGCTGGAGGAATTCTTTGGCGAGAAAGTGTTCCTGCAGACCTGGGTGCGGGTCAGCCGCAACTGGTCGAACGATGATCGCCTGCTCAAGAAGCTCGGTTACGACGAGCTGAACTAGGCCCCCGGCCGCCATGCGTATTCTCGAGGAGCCGGCCTTTGTTCTGCATGCCCGCGCATTCCGCGAAACCAGCCTGTTGCTCGAGTTGCTTACCCGTGAGCACGGGAGAATAGGCGCGGTAGCGCGCGGCGCACGCTCGGCCAAGTCGCGCTGGCGAAACCGTCTTCAGCCATTTCGCCCGCTGCTGGTCGGCTGGAACCAGCGGGGCGAACTGGGCACCCTGACCGGGGCGGAAGAAGTGGCAACACTGCCCCCGCTGAAAGGCGAAGCGCTGATGTGCGGC
This sequence comes from Gammaproteobacteria bacterium, assembly GCA_030428105.1. GTDB lineage: Bacteria > Pseudomonadota > Gammaproteobacteria > Xanthomonadales > SZUA-36 > JAUIBE01. Next base: position 3,893 of record JAUIBE010000053.1, on the reverse strand, counting down.
CTGTACGTCAACGAGTTGCTGATTCGCTTCCTGCACCGTTCCGACCCGCATCCCGGCGTGTTCAGCGCCTACCAGGCCCTGGTGGGCTCATTGTCGGCCGGTGAACAAATCCAGCCCTTGCTGCGGGTCTTCGAGCGCGACCTGCTGCAGGATGTGGGTCTCGGCCTGCAACTTGACCACGAGGCGGGCGGCGAGCGCGACCTGGACCCTGCCACCCACTACGAGTACCTTCCCGAATCCGGCGCCGTTCCGCGCGACAATCAAGCCGACAGCGCCCACCCGCTGGTCTCCGGCGAGGCGCTGATCGCGCTGCGCACTGGACAGATCAATGACAGCCAGCAAAGGGAACTGAAGCTGCTTATGCGGCGTCTCATCCGTTATCATCTGGGCGACAAGCCGCTGGCTTCCCACGATCTGTTTCGATAGGCAAAAATCATGTCCGTATTGCTTGGAGTCAATGTCGATCACGTCGCCACCGTGCGCCAGGCGCGGGGCACCGACTACCCCTCGGTGGTGGAAGCCGCCGCCGTGGCCGAGCGCGCCGGTGCAGACTCGATTACTGTTCACCTGCGCGAAGACCGGCGGCACATCCAGGATGCCGATGTCACCCAGTTGTGCGCCAACAGCCGCACCCGGGTAAACCTGGAAATGGCGGTCACGCCGGAGATGCTCGATATTGCCCTCAAGCATCGCCCAGACGATATTTGCCTGGTGCCCGAAAAGCGCGAGGAGCTCACCACCGAAGGCGGCCTGGACGTGGTCCGTTTTCGTGATTCGGTTGCCGATGCAGTGAAAATGCTAACCGACGCCGGCATGCGTGTTTCCCTGTTTGTTGACCCCGACCCCGAGCAGCTGCGCGCCTCGCGCGAAGTTGGCGCGCCGGTCGTCGAGATTCACACCGGCGGCTATGCAGAGCTTTCAGGGGATGAACAGGATGCTGAACTCGAGCGCATCCGCGAGGCCTGCGTGCTGGGGCACGACCTCGGCCTGGTGATCAATGCAGGCCACGGCCTGCATTATGAAAACGTCCAGCCGATTGCGCGCCTGCCGCATATGAACGAACTCAACATCGGGCACGCCATCATTGCCCGCTCCATCTTCTCAGGGCTGCCAGACGCCGTCGCGGAAATGAAGGCGCTGATCGACCAGGCCTGATTTTGCCCCTCCGCGTCTCGAGCTTCGTCCCGCTTGTAGCCGCCCTGGGGCTGGCTTGTTCCGCGCCTGCCCAGGCCGCTGGCCTGCCGGCGTGGACCCTCGAGATGGATGCTTTCACCCTCGGAGATACCCGGGCTACCGGGGTGCGCATTCACAGTGACGCCGAGACCGCCGACACCATGGTTTCGCTTTCCGTGGAATCGCTGCGCTTGTCCAGCGACGGCATGGTTATTGGCCCGCTTTCGATGGAGTGCCCGGGCGCCATCGACGCTGTGCTGGGAGAGCTGTGTGCCTCCGGCGCCTGGCGTGCCCGGGTGCTGCCCGACTGGCCGCCGCTGGAAGGCAACCTGGCGTTGCTTGAAGTAAGCGAGTCGCTTACCCGTTTCGGCGCCGAGGGAAGCTGGGATACCGTGCAGTGGGGCGCTGAGATTGCCCTGGCCGGTAGCGGGGTCACCGTGGATGTGGCGCTGCCCGCGCAGCCGGTCAGCAACCTGGCCATGGCCAGTCACCTGGCGCCGCCGCTGCAGTGGGCCGGGGCCGGGCAATTCGAGGCCACGGCCCGGGTTGAACTGCCGGCGGATGAGCCGGCCCGGGCAAGCGGCGCAATCCAAGTGAGCGGGCTCGATTTCGACTCTCCCGATGGTCTGTATGCCGGCCTGGGCGTGGGCCTGCAGTTCGACTTGAACCTGCCCAGGCTGGATCGTCAGGAGGTGACATTCCAGGCCTCGATCCTTGGCGGCGAGCTGCTGCTTCATGATTTTTACCGCAACTTCAGTGATGCCTCCCTGGCGGCGTCAGGCAATGCCAGCCTGGATGAGCAGGTCTTGCAATTGTCCAAGCTGCATGTGCGCGACGATGGCGCCATCGACCTGAAGGCGGCGATGCGCCTGCCAATGCAAGACACCGCAGAGCTTGAGTACCAGCTGGATTCGCTGGACTTGCAGTTCCCCGCTGCCTACCAGCGCTATTTCGAGTCGGTCGGGGCGGTGTACAGCCTGGATGGCCTGCAAACCAGCGGCGGGGTTCGCTGGCGCGCCGATGAAGCGCCCGGCGCGGGCCTGGCCGGGGTTCTTACCCTGCAGGACCTGGGGGTGGATGACGCGCAGCGACAGCGCTTTTCGATTACCGGGCTGGATGGCGAGCTGCGCACCGGCGCCGATTCGGTGCTGACCTGGCGCGGCGCTTCCCTGGTGAAGATGGACCTGGGCGCGGGCGAGGCCCACCTGGGCGTTTCCCCGCAGTCGCTGGAGCTTCGCCAGCCGCTGTCGATTCCGTTGTTTGGCGGCCGCTTTGTGCTGCAGGAATTGTCCGTGAGCGAGCCGGCAGAGGCGGGCGGAGACGCGCCCGTTGATATCGTCCTGAATGCGGCACTGGACGCCATCGACATGCAACAGATGTCATCCGCACTGGGCTGGCCGGAGTTTGCCGGAAGTCTCAGCGGCCGCATTCCCGGCGTAAGCTGGTCCGGTGATGTGCTGGAAATTGACGGCGACCTGGAGTTCAACGTCTTCGACGGCAACGTGGTGCTCAGCGACCTGCGGGTTGAGCGCCTGTTCGGTGTGCTGCCGAGCCTGGCTGCGAATATCGAGGCCTCCGGGCTCGACTTGCAGTTGCTCACCCAGACCTTCGAGTTTGGCCGCATTGCAGGGCGCATCGATGGTTACGTGCGCAACCTGCGCATGCTCGACTGGGAACCAGTTCGCTTTGACGCCTGGTTCGGAACCCCGGATGACAGCGAGCGCAACGACATTTCCCGCCAGGCGGTGCGCCACCTGACCGAGATCGGCGGTGGCAGCCCCACAGCGATGCTTTCCGGGCCGGTGCTGCGCCTGTTCAATGATTTTTCCTATCGCCGCATTGGCCTGGGATGCATCCTGCGAGACAACATCTGCCAGATCCGCGGGGTGGAGGAGCAGGGCGACGCCGTGTTGCTGCTGGAAGGCGCCGGTATCCCCAAGATCAGCATCCTGGCGTTCAATCGCCAGGTCGACTGGCCGCAGTTCGTTGCCGACCTGGGCGCCGCCACCAGCGGCGAAGAAGTGCGAATCGGTAACTAGCGTGAACAGCCCATAGAACCCGGATTCACAACCGGGGTCTGATAGAATACGAACCCGTTGGACGGAATACTGAAATGAAAAAAATCGTACTCCTGAGCTTTGTTTCAGCAGCGGTCCTGGCCGCCTGCGTAACCATCAACGTTTACTTCCCGGCCGCCGCCGCAGAGCGCGCCGCCAGCGAGTTTGTTGAGGATGTACTGGGCGAGCCAGCCCAGGACGGCGCGCTGTTTGATCCGCTTGAGGAAAGCGGCGACAACGCCGGCATCGCCTACCTGGCGGCCGCGCGCGTGCTCGATTTCCTGGTGCCCAGCGCCCACGCCCAGCAGAACGCCAACATCGAGATCAATACCCCGCAAATCAACGCCATCAAGGCGCGCATGGCGCAGCGCCAGCAGAGCGACCTGAACGCCCTGTTCGACAGCGGCGCCATCGGCTACACCAACCAGGGAATGGTGGCCATTCGTGACCGTTCGGCGGTGGGCCTGCAGGAGCGCCGCAACCTGGAAAGCATCGTCGCTGATGCCAACCGCGACCTGAGCGCGGTATACCGTGAGATCGCCGTGGCCAATGGCCATCCCGAGTGGGAAGCCGATATCCAGAAAACCTTTGCCCGCGAGTGGGTGGAGAAGGCCCGCAAGGGCTGGTACTACCAGGACAACCAGGGCAACTGGGTAACCAAGT
>JAUIBE010000013.1 GCA_030428105.1 Gammaproteobacteria bacterium | reverse complement strand
ATTCGCGACGTGTTGGAATTGGACGTGCCCTTGCCGCCAGCCCTGGCCGAAGTGGCCGACAAGGAAGTGCTCTCAGATGTGATTCCGGGTGAGTTTGCCGCCTTCAGGAAAAAGCTCCTCGACTTGTAGGAGCGGGCTTCAGGCCGCGACTCAGCTGGCGAAGCCAAGCTGAAAAACAACGATTCCGATCATCAGGAAGGCAATAGCCAGCTTGGCCGCGGTAGCAACCACCATGCCAATCCACGCGCCCAGTCCGGCACGGCCGGATTGCGTGATGGTGCGACCGCCGCTTAATTCGCCGACGACTGCGCCAATGAACGGGCCCAGGATAATGCCTGGCAGGCCAAAGAACAGGCCCACGACGGCGCCGATGGTGGCGCCCCAAAAACTGCGTTTGCTGGCGCCAAGGTAGCGCGCGCCCAGCGCGCCGGCCACCAGGTCAATCAACCAACCGGCCAGGGTCAGCACCGCAAGGATGCCCACCGTTGGCCAGCCTACGGAGGCGAAATCCCCGGCCCATGCGACGATCAGCAAGCCGACAAACACCAGCGGTACGCCCGGCAAGGCGGGGATGATGGTGCCCGCCAGCCCGGCGATCACCACCACGACGGCCAATACCCACCAGAGAATGTTCCAGTCCACGGTTGCGCTTTCTCCCTGACCTGACTGTTTCGAGGTCGCTAATGATGAGATTGCTGCAAAACAGCCAGGTTCAACAGTGCCAGACGTAAGTATGCGCATCGAAATGTGGCTGGCACGTCAAACAAGGTATATATTATTGAAGTGATTGCATAACAAACAAATAAAGCAATGGCTTTAAAAACATATAATCAAAATTGCGGCCTGGCCCGCGCGCTGGATATCCTGGGAGATCGTTGGACCCTGCTGGTTGTTCGCGGGCTGCTTGGCGGGCCGCTTCGGTTCAGCGCCTTGCAGGCCCAACTGCCGGGTATCGGCGCAAACTTGCTGGCCGACAGGCTCAAGTCACTGAGCCACCACGCAGTGGTAACCAAGGGCGACGGTCAGCAAGGGGAATATCGCCTTACCGAGAAGGGCGAAGCCTTGCGTCCTGTGGTGCTCGGGCTTGCCAGGTGGGGGCGGGGATTTGCGCCGGGGCCGACAGCCCGCTCACACCCGGCCTGGACCATGTTCAACTTCGAAGCGGCATTCCGGCCAGAACGCGCCGCGGAACTGGCCGGGTTAAGCGCCGTGATCGAGTTTCGACTCGCGCAATCGGTGTTTCACCTGGTCATTCGCAACCAGCAGTGCCGCGCGCTACCGGGCGCTGCGGTGTCGCCGGATGTGCGGCTGATATCCGGTTCGGAACAGATGCTTGAAAAAGGCGCCCGCGTACAAATCCAGGGAGACGCCTCGGTATTTGACCGGGTGCGTCCCTGCTTCGCGTTGTAACTGCGCCGGGGCGGGGGCTTAGCCCCGGTCAAACAGGCTGGAAAGCTCTTCCAGCAGAGCGGTTGCCCGCTTGTGGTCACGCTCTGACAGGCGCGAGAAGCGCGCTTCCAACTGCGTCACGTGGGCGGGGAAGGCCGACTTGAACAGTCGGTCGCCCTTTGGCGTCAGCGCAATAATGGTGCGACGACCGTCGTTGGCGTCTTCCCAGCGCTCTACCAGGCCCTTGGCGCGCAAGCGGTCGATCACCCCGGTCAGCGTACCCTTGGTAATCAGGGTTTCGTTGGTGAGGTCGGAGCAGGTCAGCCCGTCTGTGCCTCCGAGGGTGAAAATCACGTCCGCCTGGGAGGGGGTCAAGCCATGACCGGCGGCGCGATGGGCCGCGGCGTCGTACAGGGCCACCGACTGCGCGGCGCGCGCAAGCGCCTGCATCAGGGGCTGGAATCGGGGGGCGGGTTGTTGGCTGGCTGCAAAAGAGGGCATGTCGCTGGAGTCCTGAGTAAACAATCGTTTTAACAGGAACAATATACCGGCTAAAAGACTGTTTTGCAAAAACAAACAGTCGTTTGTGTAACCGAGAAATGGGCAAAATGGGTCGTGGTAGGGGGTTGGATGAGCGGTTCAGCGCTTTTGCCAGGCGGTATGCCAACCGCCCCTCGCATCGATATAATCAGGGGCTCATTATCGCTGATCGAAGTAAGGATGCTTCATGGGTCCGTTCACGGGCCCCAGCAAGGGAAGACTATGCAAAGACGCACACTACTGCTGTTCGCCTTGTTCGTGGTTACCGCCTGGTTCTATTCAAGCGTGGCCAGTGAGGGCGTCGGTGTTGCAACCACAACCCACCAGAAGCAAATGCAGATGCTGGAGGACGTGGAAAACTCTCTCTCCAGCAACCACGCACCAGAGGCGAAAGACGACCAGGGTTGATGGGTTCCGGGCCCTTCCACAGCGAGGCCCGGTAAGGCTTGAAAGGGGAGACCAGGCAGTGCCGCCGGGGCTGGCCAAAACCAGGCCAATTTCCTAAGCTGTCCGCTCGCCCGGAACGGACGTCATGCCTTGGCTTTCGATAACCTGTTCAAACCAAAGAATCTGAAGCGGTTCCTTCTCGCGCTTGCGGCGGGGGCGGCAGCGCTAACCGTCTATTTCACCGCTGAACACTTCCAGGTGGTGCCGGCCACCGGTGCGCTTGATGTAGAAATTGAGTCTCCGTACGCACTGGGGCCACATTCCATCCTGGTCGCGATGGACGTGAGTGCGGAAGGCGGCGAAATGACCCAGCCGCTTGCCCTGGAAATGATCCGCCAGTTGGGCCAGGTGGAGGCCGTTGAGGTCATCGCTCCGGGCAGCGCTTTCGCGCTGGCCGCCGCTTCCGGGCCCTCGGGCATCGACCCGGCCTGGAGACTGGGGATACGCAACATAGGCGGCGCTTCCAGTACCCGGTTGATCGCCCATTTACGATCTCGCAGGGGCGATCCGATATCGACAACCGTGCGCCAGGATGCCGGCTCCCAGGACCTCGCGCGCTTTGTCCGCAACGTGGTTGAAGAAGTGGTGCGCACGCTGGGAGTAGCCGCCGAGGCCAGTCCACCCGCTCCTCGCACAATATCCGCAGCACAATACCGTGAATTCCTGCTGGCCAGGTTCTACGCCCTGGGTGGCATCAAGGACATGGCAATGGCCCGGCAAATACTGGACGGCATCCTCCAGCAGGCGCCGGACTGGGCGCCGGCCCTGGCTGCCCAAGCACGCATCCTGTTGGTACAGGCCAGCGTTGGTGCGGAAGTCGCTGAAGGAGAAAACCGGGTCGAGCAGGCCAGGGCGCTGCTGGAAAGGGCGGCAGAGGCCGATGACCAGATCGCGGAGGTCCACCTGTACCGCAGCCTGTTGGCCCATCGCTATGACTGGGATTGGCAAACCGCGCTGGAAGCCGCGGAAAAGGCGGTTGCCCTGGCGCCGGGCGATGCGGACGTGTTGTCGGCGGCTTCCAATGCCGCCTTCACCCTTGGGCATTTCGAGCAGGGTAAGGCCTGGCTGAACCGGGCCATCACCCTTGACCCCCTGGCCCTGGGCCATCGACTCAAGCTGGGCCTGATGCAGGAGTTCGCCGGAGAATTTGACGCTGCGGTGGAAACCTACCGCGAGTTAATGGTGAAACAGCCCGATTTTCCGGGGGCGCACGCCTGCCTGGGGCGTGCATTGCTGCAACTCGACCGGGCCCAATCGGCGCTGTTGCATGCCGAGGTGGAGCCATCGCCACTCTGGCAACGCTACATCACGGCGTTGGCCCTTTACGGCCTCGACCGCATCGAGGAAGCGGACGCTGCGCTGGCTGAGCTTGAAGCGCTGCACGGCCACGAGGCCGCGATCCAGATCGCCGAGGTACACGCGTTTGCCGGGCATCCCGACAAGGCCTTCGAGTGGCTGGGTACGGCGGTTGAGAACCGCGACCCCGGTGTCGCTGAACTGGTTGGCAACAGTCTGCTGCAAAACCTGGCCGATGATCCCCGCTGGAAACAATTGCTGGCCGAACTGGCTTTGCCCGGCAACGACTGATCCGGGCGCAGGCCTACGAGTTGTCGACGTTGCTGAAGTCGCGCAACAGGCGCGCCAGCACGGATTTCCCGCGGTGGCTCAGAAACAATCGCCGCAGCCGGCGGTCATCCTCGTCAAAGACCTGTTTGATCCAGCCGAGCCCGCCGCGGGTGGTTCCCAGGTGAGCGACAACGCGAGACACGGTCTTGGCGGACAGCCCGGTGAGCTCGGCAATCTCAACCTGGGTGCGGCCTTCATGGGCGGCAATGCTCCAGAACACCGAGTAACACGATAGCGAACCCTCACCCTTGTCGATCACACGTACAGGTTGGGAAAAGGCATGCGCAATAAAGGCGATCAAGCGTTTCTCGGATCGACGCTTGTTGGCGGAACCGTTGCTGGCGGAAGGCGACATAAGGCCTGGTCCATGCCCTGGTTTTTGCGAGGGCTTACTCGAAGTATAGCAACCACGACGATTCGGTCATTTATGGTCAAACACACTAAAATGGGCGGATGAGCATGATCTTCCGCCAGTTGTTCGATTCTGATTCCTCCACCTACACCTACCTGCTGGCCTGCAGCGAAACCCGCGAGGCGGTACTGATTGATACCGTGTTCGAAAAACACGATCGCGATGTGGCCCTGGTGCGTGAGCTGGGTTTGCAGGTGAAGTACGTGTTGGACACTCACGTCCATGCCGACCACGTGACCGGCGCCTGGCGCATGAAACAAGCACTGGGTGCTCGCATTGGTGGTTCAGCCAATGGCGGCGCGAATTGCCTTGGCCAGCCGCTGGCCCAGGGTGATCGAATCACCTTCGGCAGGCACGCCCTCGAGGTGCGCGAAACGCCGGGCCACACCGCCGGTTGCCTCACCCTCGTCACCACGGATCACGCCATGGCTTTTACCGGCGACTGCCTGCTGATTCGAGGCGCGGGGCGTACTGATTTCCAGGGCGGTGACGTGCACCGCATGTGGCGCAGCATCCGCGAGCAAATCTTCAGCCTGCCGGACGCCTGCCTGGTCTATCCGGCCCACGATTATTCCGGCAGAACCTGCTCCACCGTGGGCGAAGAAAGGCGCTACAACCCCAGGATTGGCGGTGAAGCTCGCGAAGAGGACTTTGTCGGCTACATGAACAACCTGGGCCTGCCGCATCCCGGCAAGATCGATATCGCGGTGCCCGCCAACCTGGAGTGTGGGCGGCCGCAAACACCAGCGGAAAGCGAGGAGCCCGATTGGGGGCCGGTGCGCAAGACCTACGCCGGCATTCCGGAGATCAGCGCCGAGTGGGTTGCCGCCAACCGTGGCGCGGTGCATATCCTGGATGTGCGGGGCCCGGAAGAGTTTGTCGGCGCCCTGGGGCAGTTGCAGGGCAGCCAGAATATCCCCCTGGGCGAGTTGCGCGACCGCCTGGGCGAGGTGCCCCGGGACAAGCCCGTGGTGGCCATCTGCCAGTCAGGCAAGCGCTCGGCAATGGCGGCGACGATCCTGCTCAAGGGCGGTTGGCAAGACGTGGCCAACGTCGACGGCGGCCTGCTTGAATGGCACAAGCTGTCGCTGCCGCTGGGCGCTGACTAACCCGGCGCCCGGCCGCAGGCGGAAATCGCGGCGGCAATTTCACCCACGCGACCAGCTTCCGGTTGGTTCGCCAGCATGCGCCAGCGCCAGTTTCCCGAGGCCTTGCCGGGAGTATTGAGCCGCGCTTCCGAACCCAGGCCCAGGTAATCCTGCATCGGCGCCAGCGCGACCCGCGCCGGGCTTTCCTGGGCCAGCTTCAGCAAGTCGTCATGAATGGTTTGCGCGCTTCCGCCGCTTAAGCGCAGGGCGTTGCGGCGCGCTTTCCTGTGCGCCTCTGCAGCCTGGCGACTGGCCGGCCGGGCGCTAAACCAGCCGGCTGTGGTGTCGTTGTCGTGGGTGGCGGTGTAGCAAACGCAGTCTTCGGCGATGTCCGCCGGCGAGAACCCGGGGTCGGCCAACTCGAACTGCAGCACCCTCATGCCGGGAATGGCGTGGCGCTGGCGCAACCCGGTAACCGCGTCGGTGATAATTCCCAGGTCTTCAGCCACCACCGGCAGCTCGCCCAGGGCGTTGCGCAGCGTATCGAACAGGGCGTCGCCAGGGCCGGCGCACCACTGGCCTTCCCTGGCGGTTTCCGCGTTGGCGGGAATGGCCCAGTAGGATTCGAAGCCGCGAAAATGGTCAATCCGCAGCAGGTCATGGCGGGAGGCTGCCGCTTCCAGACGCGCGATCCACCAGTCGAAGCCGTTTTCGGCGTGGCGCTGCCAGTGGTAGAGCGGGTTGCCCCACAATTGCCCGTCGTCGGAGAAATAGTCCGGCGGCACCCCGGCGACGCGGGTGGGCCTGCCGTCTTCATCCAGTTCCAGCAGTTCGCGCCCGGCCCAGGTGTCGGCACTGTCGTAGGCGAGGTAGAAGGGAAGGTCGCCAAACATGGTTATTCCGGCGCGGGATGCAGCCCTGCGCAGTGCGCGCCATTGGCGTTCGAACCAGAACTGGATCACCCGTATCTCGGCGAGTTCCCGCTCGTGTTCGGCAGCAAAACGGGCCAAAGCCCCCGGGTCGCGTTGGGCCAGTGGCGCGGGCCAGTCGATCCAGCTTATTTCGCCGTGGTGGCGCTTGATCACCCGGTACAGCGCGTAGTCGTCGAGCCACGCTTCGCCGGTCTTGTCGTGGAAAGCACCCAGGGCCGTGTCGTTGGCCGCGGATTCCAGGAACCGTTGCGCGGCCAGGCGCAGCAGTGGCCATTTGAGCGTGTTGACGGCCTGGTAATCGACTCGCCCGCGCGGCAGGCGCTCCAGCGGAGCCAGCTCTTCCTTCCGTATCCAGCCTTCCTGCATCAGTGGTTGCAAGCCGACCAGCAATTCGTTGCCGGCAAAGGCGGAAAGCGCCTGGTAGGGGGAGTCGCCAAAACCCGTCGGCCCGGTGGGCAGGGTTTGCCACACGCCCAGCTTCATTTCGGACAAGAGGTCGAGAAACGCCAGCGAGGCCTCGGCGATATCGCCTATGCCATGGGGCGAAGGAAGCGAGGTGATATGCATGCACACGCCGGCAGTCGGCGTGGCCGGCCAGCCCCGCGGCGTTCCGCCAGGCTGCTTGGCGGTCATTGGGCGTCCGCTGTATGCGCCAATCGCGCCGCACCCAGCAGGCCCGGATGGGGATGGGTGATCAACCAGGTTGGAATCTTCTTCATCAATTCGCGGTGCCGCCCCTTGTTCTCGAACCCGGCACGGAAATCACTGCTGACCAGGCGTTCGCGGTATCGAGGGACAATCCCGCCGCCAATGAAAACGCCATCTTGGGCGCCCAGTGTCAGCGCCAGGTTGCCGGCTACCTGTCCCAGCACGGTGAAAAACAGCCGTTCAGCCGTCGCGGCAAGCGAGCCCGGATCATTGCGCGCGAGTTCGAAAATTCCGGCGGCGTCGCGTTCGAGCTCGCGGGCGCTATGTACCTGTTGCAAGGCGGCATGGATATTGACCAGCCCCGGGCCGCTGAGCAGTCGTTCATCGGACACCCGCTCGAAACGGCGGCGCAGGGCGGCCAGCACGGCTGCCTGCTCCTCAGTCTCGGGAGCGAAACCCAGGTGACCACCCTCCGAGCGCAAGGCCACCACTGTTGCGCCACGGCGCAGCAGGCCGCTCACGCCCAGGCCGGTTCCGGGGCCAAGCACGGCGACCGTGAAATCACTGTTGCCACTCAGCGTTGGACCGGCGGGGCCCACTGCAACCAGGTGCCGCGGACCCAACGCCGGTAATGCCCAGGCGACAGCCTCGAAATCGTGGACCAGTTGAACGCGACAGCCGCCGAGGCGCGACGAGATGCGCTCGGCGTCGATGATCCAGTCACGGTTCAGGAAGCCGGCGCGGCCGTCCCGCACGGGGCCAGCAACGGCCAGGCAGATGGTGTCGGGGGCAGCCATCCCCAGGGCGGCAAGGCCGCCTTCGACGGCGGACTCGGGTGAGTCGAATGCGTCACATTCCAGTGTGACCGGGTCATCGAACCCGGCGCCGTGGTCGTGGCTCCTGGCGAAACGCGCGTGGGTCCCGCCCAGGTCGCCAATCAGCACATTGCTGCCCGCCACGGTGCGCGCTTAGTAATCGAGCGCGTTCTGGCTCCTGGGCGTATAAAGCTCGGCTTCTTCGCGGGTGAGCTGTTCCACCTTGAGCGTCCAGCCGGCCAGGGTGGAGTCGACCCGGAAGAAAAACTTGCCGCTTTCCATGAACAAGCGCACGCCGTTCCCGGGGTTCTTGGTTTTCAGCACGTTGCCCTGGTGCACATAGGTGCCGGCCTCGACCAGGGACACATCAATGCCCATCTCGCGGGCATACTCTCCGGTCACCCGCCAGTCGAGGATCCACGGCGCGTCCACCTCGAACTCGCCGGTCTGTTTTGAGCGGTCTCCCTTGAACTCGGCGACCAGCTCGGCGCCGTGCGCCAGCGGCGCTACCAGCAGGACAAGCGCGCAGGCGGCAAAAAGCCTGGCAGCCCAGGAGTGAGTGACAAAGGCGCGATGAGTAGGGTTCATGTCAGGTGTCATAGTGTTCATGGCGGTCAGTTTATGCCGGTTGTCAGCAAACAAATCAACGGTCAGGATATAACGTTGACGCGCAATCGGGGTCAAAGTTTCGTGCATGTCGCCTTGCTAATCGTTTTGGTGCTCGCTGTTCTTATCGGCCCGGGTCTGTGGGTGAAGACGGTGATGAACCGCTACGCGCGACCCGAAGACCGCTACCCGCAAACCGGCCGCGAGGTGGCGCGCCAGCTGCTGGATGCCAACGGCCTGTCGCGGGTCAAGGTGGAGGAAACCAATGCGGGTGACCACTACGACCCGATCGAGAAAGTGGTTCGCCTGCTGCCCCAGCACCTCGGCAGCGGCTCGCTGGCTGCGGTAACCATCGCCGCCCACGAGGTGGGCCACGCGGTCCAGGACGCACGCAACTACCCGCCCCTCAAGTGGCGAACCCGGCTGGTTCGCTGGCTCGGGCCGATGGAGAAGATTGGCGCGGGCATCCTGATGAGCACGCCGCTGGTGTTGGCGTTGACCCGTCATCCCCTGGCCGGCCTGCTGACCTTCGCGGGCGGCATGCTTGCGCTTGGCTCGGGGGTGGTCATTCACCTGGTGACCCTGCCGACCGAGTTTGACGCCAGCTTCAAACGCGCCATGCCAATGCTGGAGTCCGAGTCGGTCCTGTACCGCAGCGACGCCCGGCACGCCCGCAAACTGCTCCGCGCCGCCGCCATGACCTATGTTTCCGCCTCGCTCATGAGCTTGCTGAACATTGCCCGCTGGTGGGCCATTTTGAGACGCTAGGAGCCAAAGCTGCGGTGTTTGCGGTGGCGCAGGATTGAGCAACTTCCCGCCGGAGTTGATAATGTGCCCCCTTTCGAAAAAGCTGCACTTGGCAGGAGAGAGCCGAAATGAAGTTTTCGACAAGCAAGATTGCTGGTGTCCTGGCCACGGCCCTGATGCTTGGCGCCGGCGCTGCGATCGCCGGTGATTCCAGTGAGAAACTGGACAAGGTCCTGGCCGCGCAGGATGACGAGACCAAGGCCCGCTACACCTGGCGTCACCCCAAGGAGACGCTCGAATTTTTCGGCGTGAAGCCCGGAATGACCGTCATCGAAGGTCTGCCCGGCGGCGGCTGGTACAGCAAGATCCTGGTTGACTACATCGGCAAGGACGGCGCCCTGATTGGCGCCAACTATGCCTGGTCGATCTTCCCGCTATTTGGCTTTTTCAGCGATGAAGCATTGGAAGAGATGAAAACCTGGGATACCGACTGGCCTGCCGGTGCGGCGGAATGGGGTGGCGAGAATGCGGCCCCGGTTTCGGCGTTCTCCTTTGGCACCATGCCCGAATCGCTCAACGGCACGGTTGACGTGGTATTGATGATTCGCGCCCTGCATAACCTCAATCGCTTCGAGTCCGAGGGCAACTACCTCACCGATTCGCTTGCGGATATTCACAATGCCCTCAAGCCGGGCGGCATTCTTGGCGTGGTGCAGCACGAAGCGCCGGCCGGCAACCCTGATGCGTGGGCCGACGGCAGCGCGGGCTACCTCAAGAAGGCCTACCTGATTGAGCGCCTGGAGCAAGCCGGTTTCGAGTTTGTGGCCGAAAGCGACATCAACGAGAACCCCAACGACCAGCCCACCGCGGAAGACATCGTGTGGCGCCTGCCGCCCACGTTGGCGACCAGCCGTGAGAACGAGGAACTGCGGGCCGAGATGGAAGCGATTGGCGAATCCAACCGGATGACGCTGAAATTCCGCAAGCCCTAGTTTTTCCTGAGAAAACCTTTAAATCGCTCGGCTGGCCGCTTCCCCATGGCGGGGAGCGGCCGGCTCGCGCTACACTCGCAGCCGGGATGAGACCAGCGATGTGGCGCAGGCGACGAACTGCCAACGTACCGCATTGCCCAGGCTTTAAAATTTGAAGATGAATGCGCCCAGTCTAATGACAGACCAGAAGCGCCTGTTTTGGATACTCCAGATCGGGGGCTGGCTGGCGTGGGGCCTTCTGGGTAAATGGGCCTACACCCAGGTCACGCTGGGCGAGTTTATTCCCAACTACTTTTCCTACGTGGCCATGATTACCGCGATCGGCCTGGTGATTACGCTTGGCCTGCGCCTGGTCTACCGTTTTATCTGGACCCGCCCGGTTTGGGTGCGGGTGGTAGCGTTCGTGGCTGGCAGCGCCGCGGCGGGGTGGTTGTGGATTCAGGCGCGCTCCGCGCTGTACGTCAACTGGATCGAATCCAAGAAGGATATTTCCGAGTGGCTGGAGAAGATGGGCCCGGCCGCCGAGCTGTACGAGCGGGTCTCCTTCCTGGAAAGCTTTACCGGCAGCCTGACGGTGATGCTGGCCTGGAGCACGCTGTACTTCGCCATCAAGTACGCCCGCCTGTTCCGCGAAATGCGCGAGAGTGCGCTCAAGTCGGCGGCCATGGCGCATGAAGCCCAGCTCAAGATGCTGCGTTACCAGCTCAACCCGCATTTCCTGTTTAACACGCTGAACGCCATTTCGACATTGATTCTCGAGCAGCAGACCGAGCTCGCCAATCGCATGGTCACCAAGATGTCGAGCTTCCTGCGTTACTCGCTCGACAACGACCCGATGCAGAAGATCACCCTGCGCCAGGAGCTGCAGGCGCTGAAACTGTACCTGGATATCGAGAAGGTGCGCTTTGAAGAACGCCTGAACCTGGACCTGGATATTTCCGAGGATTCAGAACGCGCGCTGATTCCCAGCCTGCTGATGCAGCCGCTGGTGGAGAACGCCATCAAGTACGGCATCGTCCAGTCGGAGGGCGGGGGCCACCTGCGCATTGCCGCCAAGGTATTTGCCGGTGACTTGCTGATCGAGCTCAGCGATGACGGGCC
Organism: Gammaproteobacteria bacterium; assembly: GCA_030428105.1. Taxonomy (GTDB): domain Bacteria; phylum Pseudomonadota; class Gammaproteobacteria; order Xanthomonadales; family SZUA-36; genus JAUIBE01. Next base: position 80,044 of record JAUIBE010000013.1, on the reverse strand, counting down.
GGGCCTGCAGCTGGTTGATGGCGAGCCGCCCGAATCCAACGGTGTTGGCCTGCGCAATACCCGTGAACGGCTGGTGGAACTGTATGGCAATCGCCATTCATTCCGCCTCAGCAAGACCGAGCCGCACGGCCTGACCATTCATATCCGGATTCCGTTCGAGACTTCCGAAGACACGGCCGAATAGCCGGTCTTTTATTTCTCTTCTTCAGCAAGCTCCAGCGTAAACGGTGGCGCGTGGATATATTGCAGGCAGGAGGTGTCCAGGTTTCTCTCCGAGCCGGACTCAAGGAATTCAAGCAGGATGGTGTCGAGGCACTCTGAACCTGGCAGCCCGGTAAAATCGTGCGGCATCAGCGCGATATCGATGTGTAATGCATTGGGCAGCGATGCGGCGATGCGCTCGCCGTACTCGGTGGGCGTAATCGGGTCCCTTCCCCCGGAAATAACCAGCGCGGGTACTTGCGGCCGGGTCCATTCAAGCGGGTACCCGGGGTGTGGCGGCAAGCCCCAGGCGGCGCAGGCCATCTTGAACTCATCGACGTAATACATTCCAAAAGAGGCGCCCTGTGCAGCCTTTTCGGCTTCCTGTTCACCAAAGAAGGCGGTTTCTTCCGGGCACACGATGGAAAGATACTGGGCCTCGGAGATTGGCCGCGGCGCACGCGCGGGCACTGCAAGTTCGATAAATGGGTCCATCGCTCCCTTCGCCGCCTCGTGAATGGCCAGGGGAATCATCCGCGAACCGCTGACTCGCAGCATGGCCACCTGGAGTTCCTCGATAAAACGGTTGCGATCGACCAGCGCCTGTTCGTCCTGCCCGGTCACCGGGTTGTGGAATTCGACGGTCACGGGCTTGCGTTCCAGGCGCGCCAGCGCCGTCGCGTAGTCGCCCCGGAGGTTCGGAAACACCAGGTTGCAGCGCGGTGTTTCAGCGCAATCGGCGAACAGCTTGTTGAGTGCTTCCTCACCAAACCGTGCCCAATCCAGTGGCCGCCGATAGTCGAACAGGGTGGGCAGCGCCACCATCAGGGTGCGCACGCTATCCGGATAGCGGTTGGCGTAAGTGAGCATGAAGCGTGAGCCGTAAGACCAGCCGCCGACATCGAATTGCGGGTAGCCCAGCCACTGTCGAACCGCCTCCAGGTCGTCCACCGCTGCCAGCGTGGAGTAGCCGGCAAGGTCAACGCCCTGGCTTTCCATTTCCTCGCGGCAGGCGCGCACCTTTTCCTCGGTGTAATAGGGCGCCAATACCGGCAGGTGGATCATTGCCTCGCAATACAGCCCGCCAGACTCACCCACCCCGCGCTGGTCCATCAGCACGATGTCACGGTTCTCCCGGAACTGCCGCCCCGCCTGGGTGTTGGTGAAAAAACGCGCCACGGGCAGCGCTTCGCGTCCTGGCCCTCCCTGGTGTTCGGTCCAGGCCTGGTTTTGCGGGTTGCCGTCCAGCGCCGGAATGACTACTACCTTGATGTTGATGGTGGCGCCGTTGGGCGCGTTGTAATCGAGCGGCGCAGCGTAAGTGCCGCAAAGCAGCGGCTCTTCGATCCCATCCAGCTGGCAGACCTCCAACGGCAGCCGTTGCGCGGCGGCCATTGCGGGGGCGGACGGCTCGCCAAGGCTGGCGCAGGCGGTCAGCAGGACGGCCGGCAACAGGATAGCTATTCGGTGCATCGGCAGATTCTTATACGCCCCAGGGCGGGTGATCAAGCAGATTTACGCGCCATGCGATGGTTGCCGGGTCCTGGTTTCGCAGCGAACGATCTACTGGTGGCCCAGCCATCAACTTGATACGATGACCAGCCCCCCTTTCAAAAACATGGAATGGAATGACCGATGTTTGATAAGCAGCGTAACAGCAAGTTGGGCCAGAACGAGGCCAAGGGGAACTTGCAGGACAACGCGCAAGGAAGCGCAAGGACCGCGGCAGACCTGCCGAGCCAGCCAGCAAGGAGAGTTGCGATGATTGGAACAGGAATCCAGGTAAACGGCGATATCACCGGCGATGAAGACCTGACCATCGACGGCAAACTGGAAGGAAGCCTTAAGCTGGACTCTAACGAGGTCCAGGTAGGCAAGACCGGCATTGTCAAAGCCGATGTTTCCGCCCGGATCGTCAAGATCGACGGCCGCGTCGATGGCGACATCATTGGCCAGGAAAAGGTGGTGATCACCCGTTCCGGCAATGTTCGCGGCAACATCAAGGCCCCCCGCGTCACCCTTGAGGATGGCGCCATATTCAAGGGCAGCATTGATATGGATCCGGGTGATTCAGCCAAGGCCCAGGCCGAGGCCCTGGCCAAGAAGACCAACGGCCAGTCGCCCAGCGCCACCCAGCCGATGAAGCTCGAGAGCGGGGACAAGGAAGCCGCACTGTCTGCCAAGAGCAGCTGATCCCTGTCCGGCTGAGCAGTCCAGCGAGCGTACCAGCGAGTGGATCCGATCAGTGCGGGCAACCGGGCATCTCCAGTAGCGGCATCGACGGCGGGCGCCTCGCCCGCCGGCATGCCCGCGGGTGGAAAGGTCAAGAGCGCACGGCTCTTCCCTGAGCTGTTTTCCCATGTCGACCCGGGCGAGCGCCTGCGGGTGCTCGAAGTTGGCTGCGCCCAGCCTGAAACCGTCGACTTCTTCTCACGCTTCAAGTGCCGCCTGCAGTTTCTCGACCTTTACGCCAGCCCTTCGTTGCTGGAAGACCAGGGCAGTAAATCGGAAGCCGAGCTTTCACCGGGTTTTCGCAAGGCCCTGGCGCTACCGAAGAGCGAGAAGTACGACATTTGCCTGTTCTGGGATGTCATGCAATACATGACCGGCCCCGCCATCCGCGCACTCTGCGGCGCGCTGGAGCCGCACCTGCACAAACGAACCCGGGCCCACGCCCTGGGCGTGCACAGTGTGCTAACCGCCAGCGACCTGGCCGAGTACGCCATCGTCGATGACAAGACCTTTCGCCTCAAGCCCTGCCGCCTGCCCGGCCTCGAGTACCGGCCCCATCCGCAAGCGGAACTGGCCGAGATGCTGACCGTATTCAAAATTGAGCGCGCAATGCTGATGGGCGACGGTACCGTCGAAATGTTGATGGCCTCGAAGCCCTACTGGGATTCCGACTAAGGTTACCCGAGAGGTTCGACTCCCCCGTCATCCCGGAATTTGGAACCTCCGTCATCCCGGAAACGCGGGTAGCGTTATCCGGGACCCACCGGCTGAGCAGAAGTGTTGCACGGGTGGCAGAGGTGTGGCCGCGGAATGGGGTGCTTCCCCCGCGACACGCATAAACCCGTCCATGGGGCTCTTAAATTACGTCCTGTAATTTAAGGTCGCGGGTGAAGCACCCCATTCCGCGGCTTGAAACGCATGCGCCACCCGGGCCGACCCAACCAGGGGTTTTACCCCGTGGCCTTAAGCTTGGATGCCGCACAGGGAGTGCAGAGACTGGGCAACCGGGCAGGGACGCCCGGTTAGGCCATCCAGTGCAAGGACGCACTGTATGGCCGCGCCCACAAAACGCAACGAGCTGGGCGGGTAGGCCAAGGCGAGTCAGAGGCAAAGCTTCGGATGCGCCTTGAGGCCATTCAAGCAGACACGCGGGTGAAACCCCTGGTTGGGACGGCCACGTCTGTGCCTCTCAGGTGAAGCTGCTGTTCCGCCGGTGGGTCCCGGATAGGCCTACTCGGCCTTCCGGGATGACGGTGGCGCGCTTCTTCCTTCGAATTAGTCCCTGCGCAGCTTTTCGTTGGTCGCCACCGGCGTTGGAAAACGCAGCACGACAATCGATGACGAGATCACGAAGGTGATCAGGGTTGCCAGCTGGATCATGTACACCGCGTCATTGCCGATGCGTGCGTTTTCCAGGGCAAGGAAGGTGATCAGTAGCGAAAATTCGCTCATCTGGCCCAGGCGCCAGCCGGATTCCCAGACCAGTTTTTTCGATTCCGCCACGGTGCCGAACACTGCGCGGTAGACCACCGGCTTGAGCAGCACCATCACCACGGCAAGCACCAGGGCTGGCACCACCACGTGGCTGGCCGCTTCCAGGTTCAGGCTGGCGCCGATGGCGAAGAAAAACAGCACCAGGAAGAAATCGCGCAGCGGCTTGAGGCTCTCGGCGATGTACAAGGCGATCGGGTTGGCGGCAATCGCGATGCCGGCAATAAAGGCGCCAATCTCGTAAGAAAGCCCCATCGCCTCGGCCAGCTCGGCAATGCCCAGGCACCACGCCAGGGTGAGCAGGAAAATGTACTCGACCACCCGGTCGAAGCGCCGCAGCAACGGAAGTAGTACGAATCGCTCCAGCAGGAACGCCACCGCGATCAGGATGGGCAGGGCGGTAATCAGCCAGCCGACTTCCAGCAGGCTGATGCCCTCGCGCTCGGGACTTTGCACCACCAGCATCACGATGATCGCCAGCAAATCCTGTAGCAGCAGTACGCTGATAATCACCTCGCCCATGTGGCGGTGGTGCAGCACAGTGGTGGGCAGCAGCTTGATACCGACGATGGTGCTGGAAAACATCGCCGCCGCGCCCACCAGCAAACTCTCGAACGGCGAAAAGCCAAACGCCCGCGCAATCACCCAGCCCGCCGCGCAAAAGATGAGCGAGCTGACAAACGTCACCACCAGGGTCTGGCGCAGCAGGGTGCCGAGTTTTTGCGGGGTCAGGTTCAGCCCCAGCAGGAACAACAGGAAAATGATGCCAACATGGGCCATGTCGGCAATCAGGAGGGTGTCTGAGACCAGCCCGGCGCCCCAGGGCCCAAGCAGGACACCGAGGAAAATGTAGCCGACGATCAGGGCCTGGCGGGCATAAAGCGCCAGGGTTGCGGCGAGGGCCGCGCCGGTGAAGACGAGGAACAGCGTAAAGACAATGGACGTTTCGTCCACGTTGCGCGCGTTCCCTCCCCGCTATCTCAACTGCTTGTGCCAGCGATCGACGATGTCGTCGATATCAATCTCGATATCTTCTTCCTGCCAGTAAGTGGCGTAGTCGATCGACGGTGAGTTGGGTGGCGGCTCAGGCATGGTCACCTGGAAACGAACCGGCATGGGAACAGCCTCGCCCATGGCGATGGCCTCACCGCGCGACAGGGCAGGCAGGGCCGCGAAGGTGCTGCGGGCTGCATCGGGGACCAGCGAGCGCACGTATTTCTGGTCGTCCGGGTTGGCGATGCGCAGGCAGATAAAGGTGTTGCACTGCGACAGCACGGTTTCGGAAAGGTCAGCCGGGCGCTGGGTAACCACGCACAGGCCCACGCCGTACTTACGGCCGTTCTTGGCAATAAACTCGATGGCGCGGCGAGAGCGGCGGAACTTGCGGCTGTCGGCGCGCGGAATGTATTGGTGCGCCTCCTCGCAGATCAGGTAAATCGGGAACTCGGTGCAGCGCGGGTTCCAGTAGTTGAACTCAAAGGCCATGCGGCCAACCAGCGCGGTCACCATTGGCACCACGTCGAAGGGCACCGCCGAAAGGTCGAGCACGGTAATGGCGGCTTTGCGCTGGCCCAGGCCGATAAAGTCCCGCATCAGGTCGGGCAGGGTTTCGGTGCCGGTGCGCTTTTTCGGCCGCAGCAGGAAATCGTAGCGGCTGTCAGAGATCATGCTGTTCATGCGAATCAGCATGTGGTCGAAGCGGCCGTAGAGCGCTTCCTTGGTCTTACCAAAGTCGGCGGTGCGCTCGTTGGCGGCTTTCATGCGCGCCATCATTTCCTCGATGTTGTAGTACACCGGCGAGTCCACCGTGACGTTGCCCAGGTCGAGGTGCTTGTTGGCCTCGCGCTTCAGGTCCAGCATGGTGGCGCGCATGTAGGCGGACTGGATCGAGGCGTTGGGGTCTTCCTCGTCAATAAACAGCTCCACCTGTTCTTCGAAAGTCAGCATCCAGTACGGAAACTCCAGGTCCTTGGCCTGGATGCAGCGTACCTTGCTCATCGGGAACGGCGAGATGGTGGTGGAGTCGCCCTGCTTGTGGCTGTATTCGCCGTGCAAATCCATTAGCACGATGTGGGCGTTGGGCATGGCCTTCAGGGTGGACTGGATAAAGCTGGTGACGGACCAGGATTTACCCGAACCGGTTTGCCCGAGGATCGCGGTGTGGCGGCCGTAAAAGGCGCCCGCGTCAAAGTAAATATTGGTGCTGGAAGAGGTGCTGAGCGTGCCCACCTTGAAGCCGCTGGTGCTGAAACCGCCGAACACGGTGGCCAGGCGTCGACCGCTGGAAAGGTGCACCTCGGCGCCGGTAGTCGGGTAGTTGCGGACGCCGCGGTCGAAGCTTTCCTCGCCGCGGAATTCGCCCATCGGGGCGAGCTGGGTCATGTAGGCCACTTCGCCCTCGGAATCGACGTCTTCCCAGATGCTTTCCAGCATCACCAGGATTTCCGCGCCGGCCTGTTTCACCATCAGGTAGCTGCCGACCCGTCCCGGGTGGTAGGTCTCGTCGCCAATGGTTACCGATTCCTTGAACCCGTCCTGGCCTGCGATCATGCGTGCGCGAAAGTAGCCGGCCGTGGCCTCGACGATATGTCCGATCAGGGTGTTGTCTTGACTCAACATTGTGGCTGCCTCCTGCAGAGATCCTCATCCCGGGTCGGTCCACATTATGCCGCTTGTTCCGAAAACTTGTCCAAGACAAAGCGTTCCAGGCGCAAGATTCAACGCCACGCTTATAAGGCCATGCCGAATTAGTCTGTTTTTTTCATCATTCGGTCATGGGGTTCGGTGAAGCTGCGCGGTACAATATTCCCTGGAATTGGCAATAAACCCATCGAGTTCCCCCAAAGTGTCCAACCCAGTGCATGACGTGAAGCCCGCGATTCGGCCGCAGAGTCCGAATTTTTCTTCCGGGCCCTGCCGAAAACGGCCGGGCTACGACGTTTCCGCCCTTGAACTCGATACGCTGGGCCGCTCCCATCGCGGACAGCCGGGTAAAGAGCGCCTGCGTCGCGCCTGCGATGAAACCGCGGCCCTGCTTGGCCTGCCCGAAGGCTACCGGGTGGGCGTGGTGCCGGCCTCCGATACAGGTGCCGTCGAGATGGCACTGTGGTCGCTGTTGGGCCCGCGTCCGGTAGATGTGTTTGCCTGGGAGTCGTTTGGCCTGGGCTGGAAGTCAGACCTGGCCGACCATCTGCAACTGCAAGACCTGCACAGCTACACCGCGGATTACGGCGAGCTGCCCGACCTGTCACAGGCGAACCCCGAACACGACATCGTGTTCACCTGGAACGGCACCACCTCGGGCGTCTGCGTTCCCGACGGTGACTGGATCAGCGATGAGCGCAGCGGCCTGACCATTTGCGACGCCACCTCGGCGGTGTTCGCCATGTCCATGCCATGGGAAAAGCTCGACGTGGTCACCTTCAGTTGGCAAAAAGTGCTGGGGGGCGAAGCCGCCCACGGCATGCTGATCCTCAGCCCACGCGCGGTTGAGCGGCTCGAAAGCGGCCCACCGCCGCGGCCACTGCCGAAGATTTTCCGGCTTACAAAAGGCGGCAAGCTCAACGAGGGCATTTTCCAGGGCTCCACCATCAACACGCCCTCGATGCTGTGCGTGGCCGACTACCTCGACGCCCTGCAGTGGGTGCGCGAAATCGGCGGCGTGGATGAAGCCATCCGCAGGTCACGCCGAAACCTGGCGGTGATCGAAGCTTTCGTGGAGCAACATGACTGGATCCAGTTCCTCGCCTCGCGCCCGGACACGCGCTCCAACACCAGCGTTTGCCTGGCGCTGGACCTGGAAGCGGACGCCATCAAGCGGCTGGTTGCGCTACTGGCGGAAGAAGGCGTGGCCTATGACATTGGCGCCTACCGCGCAGCGCCCCCGGGTTTGCGCATCTGGTGTGGCGCCACCGTGCCCCATGAAGACCTCGAAGCACTGATGCCCTGGCTCGAATGGGGCTACCAGCAAGTGCGCAGTTCATAGAAGGTGAGTGATGTTTAAGATCAAGGTATTCAACAATATTGCCCCGGCTGGCCTGGCCTGTTTCCCGGGCGACGCATTCGAAGTCGGCCCGGAGGTTGAAAACCCGGACGGCATCATCCTGCGCAGCCACTCGCTGCACGGCTTCGAGCCGCCGCCAGGCCTGGTGGCCATTGCCCGCGCCGGCGCTGGCGTTAATAACATTCCGGTGGCTGATCTCACCCCGCACGGTATCGTGGTGTTCAACACCCCTGGCGGCAACGCCAACGCGGTGAAAGAACTGGTCGCGGCCTCGCTGCTGCTGGGTTCACGCGACATACTGGGCGGCTCGAACTATGTCCAGGGGCTGGGCGAAATCACCGACAAGGCCGAGTTCTCCAGGCGGGTCGAGGGCGAGAAGAAGCGCTTCGCCGGCTCGGAAATTGCCGGCAAGACGCTCGGCGTGGTGGGTCTCGGCGCCATCGGCTCGATGGTGGCCAACCTGGCCCTGGAGCTGGGCATGAAAGTGGCCGGGTTTGATCCGGCGATTTCGGTGGAAGCCGCGTGGCGCCTTTCCAGCCAGGTGCAGAAGGTGGACAACCTGGATGCGCTGCTGCGCATGTCCGACTTTGTCACCCTGCACGTACCCGCCAACGAGCACACCAGGGGGCTGATCAACGCACAGTCGCTGGCCAACGTCCGCCCCGGTGCGCGGCTGCTCAACTTCGCCCGCGACCAGGTGGTGGAAGTGCCGGCGCTGATCGAAGCGCTGGATTCCGGCAAGCTGTCCGGCTACATCACAGACTTCCCCGTACCGGAACTGCTGGGCCGCAAGGACACGGTGCTGCTGCCCCACATTGGCGCCAGCACGCGTGAAGCCGAGGAGAATTGCGCCGTCATGGCTTCAACCCAGCTCATCGAGTTCCTGCGCAATGGCAACATCGAGAACTCGGTGAATTTCCCACGCACCCGCATGGCGCGCAATGGCGGCTTCCGCATCACCTTCAGCAACCGCAACGTGCCAGCCGTTTTGAACCGCGTATTGGCGGTGCTGGCCGATCAGCAGATCAACATCCTGGACATGGTGAACAAGAGCCAGGGTGATGCGGCGTACAACATTATTGATGTCGAAACCCAGCCCACCGAAGAGGTGATCCGGGGCATTGCCAATGCCGAAGGTGTGATTCGCGTTCGGGTGGTCTGACCCCGTCTTCGACCCACCCTGGGCGCACTGCTGCACAGCGGTGTTTGAGTCCTGTACCATGCGCTCTTCCCCCGACCTCAGGATGAGGAGTGCACTGCATGTTTCGTAAGGCAACCTACCTGGCGCTAGCCCTGCTGCTCGGCGCCTCTTCAGCATGGGCGCAGGTCATTGACCAGGCGCTGGGCGTCGATCAGAGCGTCAACTACCGCAGCCTCACCCAGTTTGGCCCCTGGGATGATCGCAACTACCAGCTAACCCAGGCCGACCTCGACCTGTTGTCAGCCGACGAGGCCGAGCAGGCAGACCCCATCCCGGCGTTTTTCCGGGTGGAATTGCGCAGGGAGTTTCCCCACCTCAGGACTTCCGGACCGGCGCAGTATCCGCGCGCCGCGGTACCCCTGTTCTACAAGCGTTACGCCGGCCTGATCCAGGATGGCGCTTACGTCGACAGCGACAGCGAGTACCAGCAGCGAGAAACCGAACCGGCCGCTGGTGCGGGCACCACCGAGATCCAGCTTAGCCAGGTGCAGGGCGCCAACGAGGTAACCGTGGAGATCAACCCGGCCAACCCAATGCAGGCGGTGGCGGGTTCCAACAACAATGGCGGCCAGGAGATGTACTACTCCACTAACGGCGGCGCCTCCTGGACCATCCAGGGCACACTGCCCAACACCTGTTGCGACCCCACGGTCGACTGGAAATCAGATGGCTCCATCGCCTACGTGGCGGCGTTGAGCGGCGCCATTGGCGTATCGTTCTGGCGCTCTTTCGATGGCGGCCAGACCTGGGTCGACCGTTACAACCTGACCAGCAGCGGCAGCGACAAGGAATTCATCCACGTCGACCGTTCACCGACATCGCCGTACCAGGACAACATCTACCTGACCTATCACAACGGCAACACCATGCAGTTTGCACGCTCCGGCGATGACGGCGAAACCTGGAGCATCCAGGCGTTTTCCAGCGATCCGCGCGGCATCGGCAGTGATATCACCACCACGAACAATGGTGATGTCTACAACGCCTACGGCGCGTTCACCAGGACCGGCCACCCGGTGCCCACGGTTGAGCTGCTCAAATCAACCGACGGCGGGGTCACCTTTGCCCCGGCTTTTGAAATCACCACCACCAACGGCGATTTCGACTGGCCCATCCCGGCGTTTGAAAGCCGCCGTGCGTGGGTTTACACCGCGGTGGATGCCGACCGCTCAGGCGGCCCGTACGAAGGCAGCGTCTACGTTGCGTTTACCGACACCACCGCGCCCGAGTCCGGGTCCGCAGCCAATAACCACACCATTATCGAGGTCTGGTACTCACGCGATGGCGGCGCGACCTGGAATGTTTCGCACCCGCATGCCATGGACGACACCAACGATGTCGACCGTTTCAACCAGTGGCTCACGGTGGATGAGAGCGGCAAGGTGCACGTGGTGTTTTACGACACCCGCCATTTCGCCGATCGCACCGGCGTTGACCTTTACTACAACGTCTCCAGCGATGGTGGCGTGACCTGGGGCGAGCCGCAGCGTGTAACCTCGGTGTCGTCACCCAACCTGACCGGTGGCCAGGAGTGGGGTGATTACAACGGTCTTTCGGTGCTGGATGCCCAGGCCCTCGCGACCTGGACCGACAACCGCGGTGGTCCGCCGAACAACAAGCACGCCTGGGTTGCCGATATACAGCTCGGCGGTGCGGCGCTGGATTACAAGGATGGCTTCGAAAGCCCCTGAGTGCCGCCAATGGGCTTGAATTGGTTGGCCTTTCAGGATTTTATCTGTAGAATCCCAAAACAGAGTCAGCTAAGGATTTGTCTTTGTTGGAAATCTTAGCGGTTTCTTAGCATTTTTTTAGCGAATTCTTACTTGACTTGGCTGGTTATCCGGGTAAGGTAGCCGGCTGCCAACGTCCCGGCAGACCCGTTGTGTGTGAAAAAAACGGGCAAAAAGAGGGTGTTGGCGAGAGTGATAGAGTCGAAAATTTTGTGAGTAATCACAGGAACTTCGTCAAAGGACTGAAACGATGATTCCCGGCTCGGAAATCAAAACAGATCTACCGGAACACCCAACCGAAGGCAAACGGCAAGCCTCGAGCCAGGCCTGTTGCGATTCGGTGTCCGGTTTCGCGCTCAAGGTTTAGACATATGATTAGAAAATTCTTATTGGCATTGGTATTGACCCTGGTTGGCAGCGCTACCGTTTCCGCCCAGGAATACCAGTACATTGGTATCCAGGGTAGCTGGTGGAACAAGGATTACGCCGGCGAAGGCTTCTCCATGGAAGAGTATGGCGATGGATTCGTCATTGCCTACTGGTATACCTACGGCCCCATGGGTGAGCAGCTTTGGCTGATTGGCAACGGCGAGCGCGAAGGAAACACCGTCGTGCTTGAAATGCTGAAAGCCAGCGGCGGCGCCCTGGCCGACCCGGCCAACCCGGTCAATGTCCAGGAAGATGTGTGGGGTACGGTCACGCTGACCATCAACGACTGCACGCACATGGACATGAGCTACGAATCACTTGAGGGCGAGGTTGGCGGTTACTCCATTACGCGTCTCGTGCCTCGCCCGCTGGCATCCGGCACTTGCAACGCGATCCTGATCGATGCGCCGGAGCCGCCGACGGAAACCGATCCGCCGGAGGAAGAGGAAGAGCCACCAACGGAGCCGGAAGCCACTACCACCATCCGCCTGCAGAAGCGCGGACCGACCGGTGAGTGGGAAGACATCGAATATCCGTTTACGGGTCTTTCCGTGATTCACAAGACCTACCTGGGTGAACCTGATCGCATCACGCTGTTCAGCTTCCGGGTGATCGCTGAAGAGGGCAACATGGTGATTGGAAACATTTCCACCAGTGAGCCCACCGGCGTTGCGCAGCCTTCGGTTGAAGGCATCCGTCCGGGCATGTCATTCCCCGAGGGAAGCGTGATTGGCTTCCAGCTTGACTCGAACCTGACCGACGGACAGCGCGTTTATCCTTACTACAACGTGCACATCGAAGGTGTGGGCGAGATCGTCAACCTGACGGTGAGGCTGTCTACCCAGACCCTTTAAGCCAGGTTTACCAGCCAGACCATGTACAAGGGCCTCTTTCGAGGCCCTTGTGCTATCAGAGTGTCGCAAAAACAAACCTGTTGCGCGCGTAGCATCGCAACCGCGAACAACATCGCCTTGTCGCGGTCCTATACTGTTACCCATGAACCGGGAAAACAGATGAACGCCAATCGCGCGCAGGCAGGCAACGCCCTGCTGTGGATCGTTTTGCTGCTGGCAATAGCCGGGGCCGCCTATCTTTACTTTTATGTTTTGCGCGAGGATGCGGAGGAACCGCCCGTGCGCGCGCCGTCGATGCCGGAAATTTCCCTGCCCGAGCGCCAGCCGGCGCCGGAGCCCGAACCCGAGGTGAACGACGAGCCGGTGGTGCAGGTACCCCTCGAGGAGGTTTCCGAGGACCAGGAGCCCATCGAGGAGCCCCTGCCCAGCCTTGCCGAGAGTGATGCTGATTCGCTGGAGGCAGCCAGGGCGCTGCTGGGCGACAGCGCGGTGCGCAACTGGTTTGTCACCGAGGCCTTGATTCCCCGTTTTGTGGCCACCGTCAACGCCCTCACCGGCGACGAGGTTCCCGGCAACATCCTGCCTGTGTACGGGCCCGATGGCGCGTTCAATGTCACCGAGGACGGCCTTAGCCAGGAACTGAACCCGGAAACCGGCCTGCCCGAACCGCGCTATGCGCTGAACCCGGCCAATTTCGACCGTTACGCAGCCCAGGTGTCGGCCTTTGAGCAGATGGATACCGCGAGCCTGGTGGCGCAGTACGACCTGTACTACCCCTTGTTGCAACAGTCGTATGCCGAACTTGGCAAAGCCGACGCCGAGTTCAACGAGCGCCTGATCGAGGTCATCGACCACCTGCTGGCCGCGCCCGAACCCGAGCGCGTGGTGAGCCTGGTCAAGCCCGAGGCGTACTACGAGTTCGAGTCAGCGGAACTGGAAGCGCTGTCAGCGGGGCACAAAGTGTTCATCCGCATGGGGCCGTCCAACGCCAGCCGGGTGAAAGCCAAGCTGGCGGAGATTCGCGATGCGCTTCAGACCCAGCGGGAGTAGTCGCGCCGGGCGCTGATCACGCTGTGCGGCATGGCTGACATCAGCGAGTTGAAGTCTTCACCGCGCAGATGGACCAGGTGTTCATGGTCGCCCGCCTCGATATAAATGTCGGAGGCATGGCGAAGCTGTTCGTCCCAGATCACCTGGATACCGAAGGCATCGCTAAGCGCCGGCACCGCACCGAGGTCGCAGTCACCGAACAGCGACTGCAGTTCTTCCTCCTCGGCCAGTTCCAGCTGCCGCCCCAGCTCCTCGTTGACCCAGTCCACCTCGATCCGGTTGTTTGAGGGCAGCACACCAACGATGTAGCCTTGCTCGTCCTCCAGCACCACCGCCTTGGCCATCTGGTGGAGCGGGATGTGGGCGGACCGGGCCGCATCTTCAGAGGACTCGGAATGCGCGTGGGTGACCAGCGAATAGTCGATATGGTTCAGGTCGAGATACGCTTTGAGCGTTCGTGAAATGGCCATGACAGCTAACTCCGGCGGGAACATTGCAGCCCGCAGAACATGACAAGCATCACCTTAAGCATAGTCCAGCAGAAAAAATTTTCATGACGGTAGAATACGCACTGGCCGGGCGCGCCCGGCTGGTTTAAAGAACACGAAGAGGTGAACCTTGAAACGCATGCTCCTGATTGCAGCGCTTGCCTGCAGCACATCCCTTTCGGCCCAGCCCTCGCCCCAGGCTGAAGAGTTGTCATCGCCCGACCGCGAGGCCTCGAAGGTCTCGTCGCTGGCGCAGCTGTACTACAAGAACATGCTGCGCAAAGAGCCCGAGCGGGCCTATTTTTCCGGCGTGACCCTGGATCGCCACGACCAGATTTATGACAACTCGCCGAGGGCCTACACCGGAAGCCAGTCCTACGAGAGCTGGATGCTGCGGGAGCTTCAGTCGTTCAACCAGGACCTGCTGGTTGGCCGGGTGGAGTGGATCACCTATGCCTACATGCTGGAAGACCTGGTTGCGCGGGCTGCGGTGCGGGTTTGCCAGCCCTACCTGTGGAACATCAACCAGATGGGCGGCTGGCACACCATGTACCCGCGTATCGCGGAACTGCAGCCGGTGGAAAACAGCATCCAGCGCCAGCAGGCAATGATCCGCTGGAAGCAATTCCCGGCGTTTATCGACATGGAAATCTCCAATGCCACGCTGGGCCTGCAGCGCGGTTACTCTGCGCCCAAATCGGTGGTGCGAAGAGTCATCGAGCAGGTGGAAGGCCTGCTGGCCATTCCGCTGGACGAATCGCAGCTAAGCTCGCCGGCTCGCCGTTCGGACGATGTAGAGTTTTCCGCGGAGTTCACCGCGCTGGTCGAGAACGAAATCCTTCCGGCGTACCAGCGCTACCTTGGCTTTCTCCAGGACGAGTACCTGCCTAACGCGCGTGAAGCCCTGTCGGTGCTGAACAACCCCAAGGGGCGCCAGTGTTACGAGGGCTCGCTGCGCGCCTACACCACCCTCGACCGCAGCCCGGAAGAAGTGTTTGAGCTTGGCCAGCAGACGGTGGCGGCCAACATCGAGCAGGTCCAGGCGCTGGGTATGGCAACCTACGGCATCTCCGATTTCGCCGAGATCATGGCGCGTATTGACGCGGATGCCGCTGACAAGTTCTCGAGCGCCGATGAGCTACTTGCGTTTTCCAGGGATACGGTGACGCGCGCCCAGGGCGCGATGCCCGAATGGTTCGCGACGGTTCCCAACGTGGCCGCAGTGGTAGAGCCGTTCCCCGCTTTCCAGGAAGGCACCGGCGTGTCGGCCCGCTATGAGCCGGGCGACGGCACCCGGCCTGGCACCTACCGAATACCGCTGTTTGAGCCGCAGGAGCAAAGCCGCGGTCGCGCTGAAACCACCGCCTTTCACGAGGTGTGGCCGGGACACCACCTGCAGGTGGCTATTGCCCAGACCATCGACAACCGCCACCCGCTGACCGATGTGCTGTGGTTCTCCGGCAGCGGCGAGGGCTGGGCGCGTTACTCGGAAGCCCTGTCGGCCGAAATCGGTCTGTACCAGACCGAGACCGGGCCCATCCAGCGGCTGGCGTGGCCGGCCCGCGGCATGGTGGTTGACCCGGGCATCCACATCTTTGACTGGAGCCGTGAGCAGGCAATGGAGTTCATGGGCCAGGCCGGACGCATGTCCGATGAACAACTCAGCGCCATGGTCGACCGCATTGCCATCCTGCCCGGCCAGCTCACTGCCTACGATTCGGGCGGGCTGGAAATCATGGCGCTGCGCGCCGAGGCCGAGACGGCCCTCGGCGAGCACTTTGACATCCGCAAGTTTCACGATGCCGTGCTGAAAAGCGGCACCCTGCCGTTGATGGCGCTGCGTATCCAGGTGGAAAGCTGGATAGCGGCGGAGCAGGCCGAGATTGCCGCCATGCAGGCGGCCGAGGCCGCCGAGGAGTAAGCAGGGCCGATGGCTGAAGCGCAATCATCGGACCGTCCCAAGGGCAAATCGCTCAAGCCCTTACGCACCCTGGTTCCGTTCCTCAAGCCCTATAAGGGCACCCTGGTGGCGGCCATGGTTGCGCTGGTGACGGCGTCTTCGGCCATGCTGGTATTGCCAATCACGCTGCGCTACGTCATCGACAACGGTTTCGTGGCGCAGAACCTGGAAACCGTCGACCGCTACTTTGTCTGGTTCCTGGTAGTGGCGGTGGTGTTCAGCCTGTTTGCCGCACTGCGCTACTACCTGGTCACCTGGCTTGGCGAACGGGTGGTGGCCGACATCCGCAATGCCGTTTATGCGCGGGTGATCCGCATGGACCCGGCCTTTTTTGAAGTCACCCGCACCGGCGAGGTGTTGTCGCGCCTGACAACCGACACCACCCTGGTGCAAAGCATTTCCGGCGTGGGTCTTTCCATTGCCCTGCGCTCCAGCCTGAACCTGGTGGGCGGCCTGATCCTGCTGGTGATTACCAGCCCGCAGATGGCCGCATACACCCTGGCCGGTATCCCGGTCGTAGTGCTGCCGGTGATCCTGGTGGGGCGGCGCATTCGCAGCCTTTCGCGCCAGTCGCAGGACCGCGTGGCAGATACCAGCAGCCTGGCCGATGAAACCCTTAACGCCATGCAAACGGTGCAGGCCTTTACCCTGGAAGACCTGCAGGTGAAGCGCTACTCCGGGGCGGTGATCAGCGCCTTCCAGACCGCGGTGAAGCGCATCCGGGTAAACGCATTCCTTTCCGGGATGGCGTTTTCACTGGTGTTTGGCACCATGACGCTGATCCTGTGGCTGGGTTCGCGCGCCGTGCTGGCTGGTGACATGACCGGCGGCCAGCTGGGACAGTTCCTGATGTACGCCCTGGTGGTAGGCTCGTCGGTGGCCACCCTTAGCAGCCTGTGGGGCGAGATCCAGCGTGGCGCCGGGGCCATGGAACGCCTCAGCGAGTTGCTGGAAGCCGAACCCGAAATCCGCGCACCGGATCATCCGCATGTGCTGCCAGCCGATGTTGGCGGCGCGATTCGATTCGAGAACGTCAACTTCCGCTATCCCTCGCGTCCGGACACGCCGGCGCTGGATGAGCTGTCGCTGGAGATCGCGCCCGGCGAAAACGTGGCCATTGTCGGCCCATCCGGGGCCGGCAAGACCACCTTCTTCCAGCTCCTGTTGCGCTTCTACGATGCCCAGTCGGGCCGCATCCTGGTGGACGGGGTCGACATCAGCCGTCTCGACCCGGTGGCGCTGCGCCAACAGATCGGCCTGGTGCCGCAGGAAACCGTGCTGTTCGCCGAGTCGGCCATGGAGAATATTCGCTTCGGCCGCCCGGACGCTGATGATGACGCGGTGCGGGCCGCCGCGGAAGCCGCTGCGGCCAGCGAGTTCATCGAGGCGCTGCCCGAGGGCTACAACAGCTACCTGGGCGAGCGCGGTATTCGCCTGTCCGGTGGGCAAAGGCAGCGCATTGCCATTGCCCGCGCCATCCTCAAGGACCCGCCCATCCTGTTGCTGGACGAGGCCACCAGCTCACTGGATGCGGAAAGCGAGTTGCTGGTGCAGCAGGCGCTGGAAAAGCTGATGCAGAATCGCACCACCATCATCATTGCCCACCGCCTGGCCACGGTGAAGAAAGTCGGGCGTATCGTGGTGATGGACCAGGGCAAGATCGTGGCGGTGGGCACCCACCAGAGCCTGTCTTCAGACAACGCGCTGTATTCCCGGCTGGCCGAACTGCAGTTCGGCAACTGAGCGCCTTGGCCTAGTTCAGCGCGGCTACCGCCTCGCGAATGGCAGGCCAGGCCGCCAACCCCTCGCCGAAGTTGCGCCACCCGTCGCGCCAGTAGTCGAGCGCTGCTTCGCCGCTGGGGCCACCCTGCGGCCCGGCAAACGGCTCGCGGTGGAAGTCACGGATGTTGCATGCCTGGAGATCGCGAATCGAGGCTTGCAGGAAGCGCGTTTGCGCCTCGGACCCGCTGGCTGTTTGCTCCAGGGCCTGGCTCAGGTGCTTGAGCCACTCAATTCGCTGTTGCGTCCAGTGGTCGGCGGCGCCTTCAACAATTCGCTCACGGGGCGCGTCCGCCAGGTCGAGAAACTGGTTCGAGAGCCACTGGTTGCGCATTCCGGGGCTGCTGGCGGCACAGCTGGAAAGCAGCCCCGTCACGTGGTCGTGAAGAAAATGACCCAGCGAAAAGGACAGCTTGAACCGGCTTTTTCCCTCGCTCCAGGCGCGTTCAGGCATGGGCAGGTGAGGGATCGCGAAGGGCAGGTCAGCCACCACGTTGGCGGGGTAGATGAACTCGACCATCGCGCCGAAAATCTTGTCCTGGCCGCGGTGCAGCGGGAAGTAAGGCGGCAGGTATTGGCTGTTGTCCAGCCCGGTGAGCTGCGACATGACCGCGCGAGGCTCGAACACCGGCCGGCTTCTGCCCAGCCAGCAGTTGCGCCCCAACGTCGACTGCGAAAGGTCGCCGGCCATTTCAAACAACGCGCTGCGAACCTCGGGCTTCAACAGGGCAACCCACTCGGCGCCGGCTGAACCCGGGTCGCCCAGGCTGCCGCATTGGCTCACCAGCACCCGGCTGTCGGCACCCAGCCGTTGCGCAAAGGCGGGTTGGGCGAACTCGAAAGCAGCCGCAGAGGGCGCGGCGCCAGGCAGCGCGCCCAGGCTTTCGGGCAATGAACGCCCCAGCACCTCCAGGTGCCGCGATACCGGGCAGGTGCGCTCGCCGGCCTGTAGCGCCTGCCAATCGGCCGCCTGCCTGTAAAACCGGCAACCGCGTTGGCGCGACGAAAACTCGATACCTGGTTCGCGCTCAGGTGAATCGAACACCTGGCACAGCACATCGTCGTCAAATACCAGCTGGGGCTGGCCGACCGCGAGCAGTTGCGCCAGGTTGCGGCTGATGCCGGTGGTTACGTAGCCGCCCCGGTTGCGGCGGTCGAGCAGGAAGCGAATCGCGGTTTCCTGGTCGGGCATGCGCTGGACCAGCTGTTCCACCAGGGCTGCTGCATCGGTCGGGGTGAAGTGGCGGATCGGGCCAAAGCCGCGCGCCTTGAGCGTGGCCGAAACGGCTCCGATGGAAGAGCGATTGGCCGCCAGCGACGCGTCATCGCGGGAGTCATCCACCACCGTAAGCCCGGCGATGCGCTCAAAATTGGCGTGAGAGAGCAGCGAACCCAGTAGCCGGGCCAGTGCTTGAGGGCGGTCGCAGGTGAGAACGGCAACTTCCGCCTGGCGGTCTCCATGGGTTGGTGGCTTCGCTTCCAGGCGCGCCGCCAGCGCCTTCGCCGACAGCATCAGCCCGCCGTTGATAACCGCCTGCAGGATCTGGCGGATTTCGCCTTCTCTGCCGCGGGCGTTGGGGCCTGCGAGGTGAGCCACCTGGCCCTCCAGGGTGCGGAACGCATCGCAATACGTGATCGCGTTAAAGACTTCGCCGGGCAGGGGCATTTGCGCCCCTGTCCAGCGGTTGCGCGCGATGACGTTGCCGTCCGGCAGGTCGTGGCCTGCCAGGTCGGCTATGGCGTACAGATCGGCCCCGGTTTCACCCTCCATTACCAGATCGTAACGCGCTCGGCCGGCGCCAGCCACATGCCGTCGCCCTCGCGGGTGCCGAATGCCTCGTGGAAGGCATCGATGTTGGGGTAAACGCCGTTCACGCGGTACTTCAGCGGCGAGTGCGGGTCTGAAGCCAGGCGGCTGATGCGCGCCTGTTCCTGGTACTTGCCCTTGCGCGACATGGCGTAGCCGATGAAGAAGCGTTGCGGGCCGGTGAAGCCGTCGATCACCGGCGGCTCTTCGCCACCCAGGCTGCGGATGTAGGCACGGTAAGCCATGGCAACGCCGGACAGGTCGCCAATGTTTTCGCCCAGCGTCAGCTCGCCGTTGATGCTCATGCCTTCCACCGGCTCATAGCCGTTGTACTGCTCGATCAGCATGCTGGTTTTTTCCTCGAAAGCGCTGCGATCGGCGTCGGTCCACCAGTTTTGCAGGTTGCCATCGCCATCGAACTTGCTGCCCGAGTCATCAAAGCCGTGGCTGATCTCGTGGCCAATGACGCCGCCGACCGCGCCGTAGTTGATGGCGTCATCGGCATCCAGTTGGAAGAACGGCGGTTGCAGGCGCGCAGCCGGGAACACGATCTCGTTCTTGAGGGGGTCGTAGTAGGCGTTCACCGTCTGCGGGGTCATGAGCCACTCTTTGCGGTCGACCGGTTGTTGCAGCTTCTCCAGGTCGCGGGCGTGCTCCCATGCGGTGGCTCGGCGTACATTGCCCATGTGGTCGCCTTCAACAATCTCCAGGTCGGAGTAGTCTTTCCACTCATCCGGGTAGCCGATCTTGGGGGTGAACGTGGCCAGCTTTTCACGCGCCTTGTCGCGCGTTTCCGGGCTCATCCACTCCAGGGTTTCGAGGTCGTCGTTGAGGGTGGCGATGATGTTGTCCACCATTGCTTCCATGCGCTGCTTGGCTTCCGGCGGGAAGTGCTCTTCCACGTACAGCTTGCCCACGGCCTCACCCAACATGTCGTTGACCAGCGCCACGCCGCGTTTCCAGCGGGGTTGCTGCTCTTCCTGGCCGGAGAGCACCCGGCTGCGATAGTTGAAGCGGATGTCATCGGTTTCTGCATCCAGGTGCGCGCCGCGGCTGTCGAGCACGCGGAAGGTGAAGTAGGCTTTCCAGTCTTCCGCCGGCACCGAGGCAAACAGGGCATCCAGGCCTTCGAAGTAGCTGGGCTGCCCAATCACCAGCATGTCCTGGCCGGCCACGCCCAGGGTTTCGCGCAGCGCGGTCCAGTTGAGGTTGTCGCCCAGGCTGGCGAGTTCCTCAACGCTGTAGGGGTTGTAGATGTTCTCCGGGTCGCGATTGCGCACCTCGTCCCACTGGATTTCCGCCAATTGGTTTTCCAGGGCGTAAACGCTTGCCGCAGCGGCCTCGGCGCGTTCGGCATCCCAGCCGGCTTTCACCAGCATGGCCGTGATGTAGCCGGGCAACGCTTCGCGCGCGGCGGCGAAGTTTTCATTGTCTTCTTCCAGGTAGTAATCGCGGTTGGGCATGGTGAGCCCGTCCTGCCAGATGTAGGCTGCGTGGGTGGAAGAATCTTTCAGGTCGGGGATAACACTCCAGGTAATCGGGGTTTCATAGCCATCGCGCTCCAGGGCGGCCATGACCTGCGTCAGGCTGGCCGAATCTTCGATGGTCTCGATCAGCGCGAATTCACCTTGCACGGGCTCGACGCCCAACGCGTTGATGGTCTCGGTATCCATCCAGCTGTTGTAGATATCGCCCACTTTTTGGCGCTCGCTACCCGCTGGTTCGGGGCTTTGCGCGGCTTCCTCGATGATTTCCTTCAGCGCCCGCTCGGCTTTCTCGTACACCTGGTGGTAAACGGTGTAACCGGAATAGATGCCGGGAATCGGGGTTTCATCCAACCAGCGGCCATTGACGAACTGGTAGAAGTCGTCCACCGGGCGTACCGAGGTATCCATGGCGTCAAGGTGCACACCGGAGAGGAGGGTAGTCTGCGCCGCGGGCTCAGCTGTGGGCGGTTCTGCGGGTGCAGCCGCCGTGGGTTCGGCGGGCGCTTCCGCGCGGTCGCAGCCAATGGTCACAAACAAGCTCAGCAGCATCATCGCCGCCAGGGTCAAATTCTTTGTCATGCCTGGATACCTGGTTTTTCAAATAGACCGTCGATTATCTCACTGCTTGCGCCCCACTTGCCTCGCCGATTGTGCTTTTTGGCTCAAATGCCCTTTCCCTTGTCGAGAAATGCTGGATAAATAGATGCTTATGAAAGCAATGACACGCAGGCAATGGATCGAGTCCATTGGTGCCGCAGGCCTGGCGCTGGGGTGCGGCGCGAACGCCCTGGCCGCCCCGGCCATTATTCGCAAGCCGATTCCGTCCAGTGGCGAGGACATTCCCACCATAGGCATCGGCTCGTGGCAAAGTTTTGACGTGCCGGCCTCCAACGTTGCCGGCCGCAGCAATTGCACCGATGTTTTACGCAAGTTCTTCGAACTGGGTGGCGGCATGGTGGATTCATCCCCCATGTATGGCAACGCGCAGGCCGCCATCGGCCAGGCGCTGGCGGATATCGGCGACACGCCAACGCTGTTTTCTGCCACCAAGGTGTGGACCAGCGGCCGCCAGGCGGGCATCCAGCAGATGGAGGAAGCCGAGCGCCTGTGGGGCGTTTCAAGCTTCGATCTGCTGCAGGTGCACAACCTGGTCGACTGGTCCACCCACCTGCAATGGCTCACCCGCTGGAAGGAAGAAGGCCGGCTGCGCTACACCGGAATCACTACTTCCCACGGTTCGCGCCACCAGGAATTTGCCGAGCTGGTGCGCCACCAGCCCTTCGACTTCGTGCAGTTCACCTACAGCCTGGGCAATCGCGGCGCCGAGGCATCGCTTTTGCCGCTGGCGCAGGAACACGGCAAGGCGGTGATCATCAACCGCGCCTTCCAGGGCGGCAGCCTGTTCAGCCGTGTACGCGGCAAGCCGCTGCCCGGTTTTGTCGCCGATTTTGGCTGCCAGAGCTGGGCCCAGTTCTTCCTCAAGTGGGTGACCTCGCACCCGGCAGTGACCTGCGTGATCCCGGCCACCTCCAAACTCCACCACCTGGAAGACAACATGGGCGCCATGCAGGGGCGCTTGCCCACCGCCGACGAACGCCAGGAAATGGAGCGGTATTTCGATTCGCTGGGATAGCACTTGCTGCGGCTTGTATAGGGGGTAGGAGCGGCGCCCTCGCCGCGATTCTCGTCATCCCGGTAGGCCGAATAGGCCCATCCGGGACCCACCGGCTGAGCAGAAGTGTTGCATGGGGGTAGAAGTGTGGCCGCGGAATGGGGTGCTCCCCCCGCGACACGCATAAATACATCCCTGTAGCTCTTAAATTACGTCCTGTAATTTAAGGTCGCGGGGGAAGCACCCCATCCCACGGCTTGAAACGCATGCGCCTCCGGGGCCGACACAACCAGGGGTTTTACCCCGTGGCCTTAAGCTCGGATGCCGCTCAGGGAGTGTAGAGACTGGGCAACCGGGCAGGGACGCCCGGTTAGGCCATCCAGCATAGGGACATGCTGTATGGCCGCGCCCACAAAACGCAACGAGCTGGGCGGGTAGGCCAAGGCGAGTCTGAAGTGAAACTTCAGGTGCGCCTTGAGGCCATTCAAGCAGACACGCGGGTGAAACCCCTGGTTGGGGCGGCCACTTGTGTGCCACTCAGGTAATTCTTCTGCTCCACCGGTGGGTCCCGGATAAGCCTACTCGGCTTTCCGGGATGACGGAGAGTCGAGCTTCCGTGATGGCGTGGGCGCTGTTACGCGCTCAACACCAGGCGCTTTTCCGGGATGACGAAATTGGGCGCTTACTTGGTGAGCCGCACGGCCAGGGGTACCTGGCACACGTCAAGGACCTTGGGTGGCTTGCGGTGGAAGAAATCCTGGCGACGGTCGCGGCGGGCGTCCAGCAAGTCCTCGAAACCGGGGCTGTGGGTGTCCACCACGTAGGCGGACATGCGCTCGGACTCGTCTATGGCGGTGGCCATGCGCATGCCGCGAATGCGGGTGATGCGGGTTTCGTCGCGGAAAATGCCGTTGTTGTCTTCAGGCCCGCGCTCAATTTTCTGCACCGCGTCCATGCCGTGAATGACGCGGCCGAATACGTTCATGTTGCGGTCGAGGTAACGCGGCGCCTGGCCGATCACGATGTAGAAATCTGAACGGCTGGAGTCCTTGTCGTTGTTGCGCGCCATAGCCAACATGCCAGGGCAATGGGTCAGCCACACTTCGTTGGCGTCGGGGTCACGGGCGGCGGGAAAGCCGTTGACGAAGCCGGTTTGCGGCGCGAACAGGTCGGGATCCTGGGCCGGCTCCCAGGGCATCTCCTCGTCAAACTCGCGCTCGAATTCGGCCTTGATGGTGGGCTTGTCGCTCAACTCGCCCAGGTCGCTGCCATCGCCGCCCTGGGCGACGAAGCCGTCGATCACGCGGTAAAAGCCCAGGCCGTCGAAGAACCGCTCGTCCACCAGTTCGCGGAATTGCTGGACCGTTTTCGGCGCAAATTCGGGATTTAACTCGATGGTGACGGTGCCGCCCGGCAGTTCCATGAACACCAGGTTTTCGGCCGCAACCTCGCGCCACAGGAGTTCTTCCTGTGCGATCGCGGCGCTTCCATACGCCATCAGCAGGCAGCCAATGACTGCGTTTGCATACTTCCTGTACATGGTGGCCCCCTTTCGACCTGGACCAGGATGGCAGGGATTATGGCATCTGCAGGCCACCGCCTCCAAGCTTGGACGGGTCAACGTTGCCCTTGGGCACCACGATGGACGAGGCCTGTTCGCGCTGTAATTCGCGCAGCTCTTCCATGGTCTTCTCAATGGCATCACGGGCGGCGTCGCCGAAACCGGCCACGGCCTCGGACAAGGAGTTGGCTTCTACTTCGAAGTTCACCGGCAGCGGGCCGGCCGGGGTCATCAGCTGGGCCGAGCCGAAGTAGCGCGCTTCGCGGGAGGCATCATCGTCGCCATCGGCGGTGACCGGCTGCATCTTGCGAATGGTGCCGATGCGGTTGTCGGTGAAGGTTTCCTCGCGGTACAGCGCTGTGCTGTCCATCTGGATGTCGGGAGTGGTGTCGGGATTGTTCATGTCAGGTCCTGGGACTGGTTGTTTTGCTTAGCAACAGACATGGGGTCGCAGCCGGCGAAGGCAATACAGCCCCCTCGGGACGGGTCGGGATGGAGTAGAATGACTGCCGCCCGGGACGGCCAACAAGGAGAGAGAAATTCATGGCAGAAATCCAGTCTAAAGAAATCAGCTACAGCGGCGACGGAATCGAGATGACCGGCTACCTCGCGTGGGATGCCAGCCAGCAGGGCCAGCGCCCCGGCGTCATCATCGTTCACGAATGGTGGGGCAGGAATGACTACCCCAAAAAACGCGCCGAGATGCTGGCTGAGCTGGGTTATGCCGGTTTTGCCCTGGATCTGTACGGCGACGCCACAACGGCTGCCAACCCCGATGAAGCTGGCGGGCTGATGAACGGCTTGCTGGAAGACCTGCCTGGAATGCGCGCGCGCTTCAACGCTGCCTTTGCTGCCCTGCGCGAGCAGGAGGTTGTCGATTCCAACAACATCGCTGCCATCGGCTACTGCCTGGGCGGTGGCGTGGTGTTGCACATGGCGCGTTACGGCGCCGACCTGAAGGCGGTGGGTTCATTCCACGGCAGCCTGGGGCTGGGCGTCGCTGCCGAAGGCGAGGGTGGCGAGGTAACAGCGCGCATGGTGGCTTACCACGCCGAGGGCGACCAGTTTGTTCCCGATGAACAGCTTGAAGCGTTGAGCGCCGACCTGGACAGCGTCGGCGCCGACTACCAGGTCATCCAGCTACCCGGCGCGTTGCATGGCTTCAGCAACCCCATGGCCACCACCAACGGCCAGAAATACGGTTTGCCGCTGGCCCACAACGAGCTGGCCGACGCCGCTTCGTGGGCGCACCTGCAATTGGTGCTCAACCATGCGTTCGCAGCCTGAGGTCGGTATCTGAATGGCCACCAAGACCAAGAGCCTTGCCCTGTTCTGCGATTTCGAAAACATCGCGCTTGGCGTGCAGGACGCCAACTTCAAGGACTTCGAGATTGAAGAGGTGCTCGAGCGCCTGCTGGTGAAGGGCAACATCGTCGTCAAGAAAGCCTACTGTGACTGGCAGCGTTACAAGGCGTACAAAGACGCCATGCACGAGGCCTCGTTTGAGCTGATTGAAATTCCCCACCTGCGCCAGTCCGGCAAGAATTCGGCCGACATCCGCATGGTGGTGGATGCGCTGGACCTTTGCTACACCAAGGCGCACGTCGATACCTTCGTCATCATGTCCGGCGATTCTGACTTCTCGCCGCTGGTTTCCAAGCTGCGCGAGAACGACAAGGAAGTGATTGGCGTGGGGGTGAAGAATTCCACCTCCGACCTGCTCATCGCCAACTGCGACGAGTTTATTTTCTACGAGGACATCATGCGCATCGCCCAGCGCCGCAAGCCCTCGAAAGAGCGCCAGGGCGCGTCGAATGGAAATGGCGGTGGCAATGGTGGCGGCAACGGCGGTGGTGGTGGCAAGAAAGAGGCCGCGGACCGCAAGGCAATGATGGACCGCCGCGCCCAGCAAGCCTTTGACCAGGTGCTGGAAACCATTGACGACCTCCTCTCCGAGCGAGGCGAGGAAGAGCTGCTGTGGGGCTCGATGGTCAAGCAGGCCCTGAAGCGTCGCAAGCCTGGCTTCAACGAGAGCTACCACGGCTTCCGTTCTTTTGGCGGCCTGCTCGAGGCGATGGAAGAGCGCAACATGCTCAAGCTCAAGCACGACACCAAGTCTGGCGGCTACATCATCGAGGACGTGCCCTAGCGTTCAAAAGCCGCGGCAGCAATTGGCCGCGGTTCTGTAACCATTTCGTAAGCACTGCCGCCTTAGTATCTCAGGCTCGGTCGCGGCCATGGTGGTCGCGGGCATCTGTTCACCGTAAGCCTGAGAGTTATTCCAATGTCAGAAAGAATGGTCGGAACCGTGAAGTGGTTCAATGACGACAAAGGTTATGGATTTATCGCCCGCGAAGGGCATAACGATGTGTTCGTGCATTTTCGTGCCATCCAGATGGATGGTCGCAAGAGCCTGCAGGATGGCCAGCAGGTGGAGTTCACCATGGGTGAGGGGCTGAAGGGCCCGCAGGCCGAGAACGTCGTCCCGCTCTAGGGGCGCTACGGGCTTTTCGGGCCTGCACAAAAGAAAAAGCCCGCTCGTGGCGGGCTCCAATTCCTTCTGGTGTCCATTTCGTGCGTGGCACGCGGTCACCTTTGTTGGTCAGTGCCAAGTTTCCCCCCAGGCAAAAGACCGTTTCTTACCTTGTTCCCCAAGCAATTCTTAGATCCTTCTAGGGCCAAACCTTGTGTCCCTACACCCCTTGCTTAAGGTGGGACGAGAGGAGCCTCGATTGGGCAAAGAGGGGCGAGGCTCCGTCTCATCCCGCTAACTGCTACCAGCCAGTTAGTCACCCTAGGTAATGCAATAAGCGGGCCAGAATGTGATTATTGGCCCGCATTTACGCAAAATCAGCAACTTGGAGCATTTCTGCGGGCAAAAAAAAGCCCCGGCGGGGTGCCGGGGCCTGTCGTGCAGTGTCAGGAAACTGACAATTATTGTCACCGTGGGGCGACTGGCGCGTTGTGCCTAGACGAATTCGAGCCAACCCCACTTGTCATCGGTCTTGCCGTTGAACAGGCCGAAGAAGGTGTCCTGGAGCTCGCGAGTAATCGGTCCGCAGCCACCATTGCCGATCTCGATGTGGTCGAGTTGACGCACCGGGGTAACCTCCGCGGCGGTGCCGGTCATGAAGATTTCGTCGGCCGCGTACATCTGTTCGCGGGAAATGGTCTGTTCCGTCACTTCCAGCCCTTTCTCCGCGGCCAGGGTCATCACCGTATTGCGGGTGATACCGGAAAGAATGGAGGCTGAAACCGGCGGCGTGACGATGCGGCCGTCCTGGACAATAAAGATGTTTTCGCCTGCGCCCTCGCTGAGCAGCCCGTCGCGACCCAGGCCGATGCCTTCCTCGCAGCCGCGCTCGCGCGCTTCCAGGCCAATCAGCAGGCTGGAAAGATAGTTGCCGCCGGCCTTGGCGCCGGGGGGCATGGTGTTGGGCGCCAGCCGCTGCCACGAGGTGACGCAGGCCTTGATGCCGTTCTTCAGCCCTTCTTCGCCCAGGTAAGCGCCCCACGGGGTAACGATGATGGAGGTGTCCACCAGGTTCATGTCCTTGGGGATGACGCCGAGGCCGCAGTTACCGCGTGCCACCATCGGCCGAATGTAGGCAGTCTCCAGGTTATTGGCGCGCAACGTCTCGCGGCAGGCGGCGTGCAGGGTTTCCAGGTCGTACGGTACCGGCATGCGGTAAATCTTGGCTGAGAAATAGAGGCGCTCAAGGTGGTCGGTGAGGCGGAAAATGGCGGTGCCGCCAGGCGTCTTGTAAGCGCGGATGCCTTCAAAAACCGAGGTGCCGTAGTGCAAGGCGTGGCTCGCCACGCTGACCATGCAGTCCGAGGCATTGCGAACCTCGCCGTTAAACCAGATCTTGCCGTAATCGACCATCAGGAACTCCTGGAAAAAATGTGCAGTGCGGGGGTTAAGTCAAATGAAGGCGAAGTCGCCGGGTTTCAATATTCCTCACGCTACAATAAGCCCTCAGGGCAACAATTGACATGAACAGAGCGCACCAACACCACCATCATCACGCCACGCCAAACTATGGCCGCGCGTTCCTTGTCGGCGTGGTGCTGAATGTCACCTTTATCATTATCGAGGTCTTTTACGGCATTCTTTCCGGCTCCCTGGCCCTGCTTACCGATGCCGGACATAACCTGAGCGATGTGCTGGGTTTGCTGCTGGCCTGGGGCGCGGCCTCGCTGGCGCGGCGCAAACCTTCGCCAAGACGCACTTACGGGTTCTCGCGGGCCACCATCATCGCCTCGCTGTTCAGCGGTTTACTGCTGTTGGGCGCGGTGGGCGCTATTGCCTGGGAGGCCATCACCCGCTTTGTCCAGCCAGAGGCCCCGGCCGGAAAAACCATCGTGATCGTGGCCTCCATTGGCGTGGTGATCAACACCGCCACTGCGCTGATGTTCCTGCGCGGCAAGGACAATGACCTGAACATTCGCGGCGCGTTTCTGCACATGGCGGCGGACGCTGCGGTCTCGCTCGGCGTGGTGGTTTCCGGGTTGGTGATCTGGCGATGGGGCCTGCACTGGGTAGACCCGGTCACCAGCCTGCTGATTGCCGCGGTGATTTTCCTGTCCACCTGGGGGCTGTTGCGTGATTCGCTTAACCTGGCGGTTGATGCGGTGCCCAGGGACGTAAACCCCGAGGCCGTGCGGGAATACCTGGAGTCGCAGCCCGGGGTTGCGAACGTCCACGACCTGCACATCTGGGCGTTGAGCACCACCGATACCGCGCTGACGGTTCACCTGGTGATGAAAGAGCGGCCCGAAGGAGACGCCTTCCTTCACCAGCTTTCCACCCAGCTAACCCAGCGCTTTCATATTCATCACCCCACCATCCAGATCGAAGTCCAGGGCAGTGACGCGGCCTGCATGCAGGTTGCAAGTTGCGCCCATTGAGTACCGAGTTCGCCCAGAGTGTGGCCGAGGGGTTGTCGGCCGATGAAAAGTGGCTTTCCTCGCGCTACTTTTACGATGCCCGCGGCGATGAACTGTTCCAGGCCATCATGGCCAGCCCGGAGTATTACCTCACCGATTGCGAGTTCGAGATCCTGCGCGAGCAGGGTGACGCCATTGCCGCCGTGCTGCTCGAGGCCGGGCCGTGCGAATTCATTGAGCTTGGTTCGGGCGATGGGCAAAAGGTGGGTCACCTGCTGGACGCGCTTCATCGTCGCGCTGATGACTGGGTTTACCGCCCGGTGGATATTTCCGCCAACAGCCTGGAGTTGCTGGCTGCCAATCTCTCGCCTTCGCGCCCGTGGCTGAGGCTGGATCCCATCGCCGGCGACTACCACGAGGTACTTGAAGGGTTTACCCCCGGGGAAGCGCGGCGGGTGTTCCTGTTTCTGGGCTCCAACCTGGGCAACTTCGGCGAGCATGGTTCGATCGACTTCCTGCGCGAAGTGCGCGCCGCGATGGCCCCGGGAGATGCGCTGCTGATCGGCCTCGACCTGAAGAAAGCGCCGGAAATTGTGCTCGCCGCCTACAACGACGCCGCCGGACACACCCGCGATTTCAACCTCAACCTGTTGGCGCGGATCAACCGCGAACTGGGCGCTGATTTCGACCTGGGCCAGTTCGAGCACCGCCCGGAGTACAACCCTGAAACCGGCGCCGCGCGCAGCTTCCTGGTGAGCCGCCAACAGCAGTCAGTGAACATCGCCGCGCTGGGACAGACCTTTGTTTTTGCCGCCGGTGAGCGCATTTTCATGGAAGTCTCGCAAAAGTACGACGCCGCAATGATCAAGGCGCTGTGCGCCCAATCCGGCTTCCAACCGGGCGCGGCTTTCTACGACCGCAAGGGCTGGTTTACCGACCAGGTGTGGCTGGCCAGCGAGCTGGCCGCCGATGCCGCCGAGAAAACGGAAACCTGAAATGAACGAATCCATCTTTTTCCAGGCCTTTATCTACCTCGCCGCGGCGGTCATCGCGGTGCCCATCGCACGGCGCCTGGGGCTTGGCTCAGCCCTGGGATACCTCCTCGCAGGTGTGCTGATAGGCCCTTACGTGTTGGGGCTGGTTGGCGAGGAAGGACAGGACGTGATGCATTTCGCCGAGTTCGGCGTGGTGCTGATGCTGTTCCTGGTGGGCCTGGAACTGGAACCGCGGGTGTTGTGGCGGATGCGCGGTCCGGTACTGGGCATGGGCGGCATGCAAGTGGGGCTCACCGCCGTGGTGATTGCCGCGATTGCCCTGGCGTTCGGCCTGGCGTGGCAAACCGCGCTGGCCATTGGCCTGACCTTTTCGCTGTCATCCACCGCGATCGTGCTGCAAACCCTGGAAGAGAAGGGCTGGCTCAAGACCGACGCCGGCAAGCGCGGCTTCTCGGTGTTGCTGTTCCAGGATGTCGCCGTCATCCCCATCCTGGCCATCATTCCTTTGCTGGCTTTGCCCGAGCTGGCTGCAACCGGTGCGGCCGGCGCGGAGCATGGCCACGGGGCGCATCCTGAGCGTGGGGTTTGGGTACAGACCGGGATGGTCCTGGGCGTGGTCACCGGCATTGTGCTGGGCGGGCGATACCTGACCCGCCCACTGCTGCGCTGGGTGGCGCAGACCCGTTCGCACGAGGTGTTTATTTCCACCGCGCTGTTGATCGTGATTGGCATTACCCTGGCAATGAACTACGTGGGCCTTTCGCCCGCGCTGGGCACCTTCCTGGCTGGCGTGGTGCTGGCCGAAAGCGAATACCGTCACGAGCTGGAATCAGATATCGAGCCGTTCAAGGGCTTGCTCTTGGGGCTGTTCTTCCTGGCCGTGGGCGCCAGTATCAACCTGATGCTGGTGGCCGAATCGCCGCTGTTGATTCTTGCCCTGGTGGTGATGCTGATCATCGTCAAGTTCGCGGTGCTGCTGTTTATCGGCCGGTTGTTTGGCCTGCAGATGGCTGACAACCTGATGTTCTCGGTGACCCTGGCGCAGGGCGGTGAGTTTGCCTTCCTGTTGTTCTCATACGCCACCGACTCCAGCGTGCTGCCGCGCGAACTGGCCAACCTGCTGATCGTGGTGGTGGTGTTGTCGATGATGGTCACACCATTGCTGATCATTGCCTACGAGCGCTGGATTCGCCCGCGTTTCGCCGGCTGCGCTTCGAAGCCGCCGGAAGACACCGAGATTGACGAGGATGACAACCCGGTGATCATCGCCGGCTACGGGCGTTTCGGGCAGGTGGTTTCTCGCATGCTGCGCGCCGGTGACATCAACAGCACCCTGCTTGACCACGACGCCGGCCAGATCGAGCTTACCGGCCGTTTTGGCAACAAGGTATTTTACGGAGACGCCAGTCGGCGCGAGTTGCTGGAGGCGGCCGGAGCCGCGAAGGCAAAGCTGCTGGTGGTGGCCATCGACAATCGCGCCAAGGCGGTCGACATGGTGCACGTTGCGAAAGAACACTTCCCCAACCTCAAGGTGCTGGCGCGGGCCTATGACCGTCCCCATGCTTATGAACTGATGAAAGCCGGCGCTGACGATGTCACTCGCGAGACTTTTGGTTCGGCGCTGATCGTGGGCGAATCGGCTTACAAGGCGCTGGGTTTCGACGCGGCCCAGGCCTACCGGGTGCTGCGCAGCTTCCGCCGCCACGACGAGGAAGGCCTCAAGAAGCTATACGAGGTGTGGGGTGATGACCAGCGCTATGGCATCCAGATCCGCGCCCACCTGCAGGAGCTGGGCAAGGTGCTGAATGCAGACAAGGAGATGGCCGACGCGCATTTCCGCGAGGCGCTGCGCCATATGCGCGATGCCGAGGCGCCGGACACCCCCTAGCCCGACGCACGGTTGAACCGCGGATTACTCCGTGGGCGAGGCCAGGAAGCCGCCGAGGCGGGTGATTTGCTCGCCCACCACGCCGTCCACTGCCGGCGCCAGGCCCTCGAAGCCGCCTTCCATGAAACCCATCACGTGGTAATGAAAAGTGATATCGCTGCCACTGTCGGTGGGGTCGATCACCCACAGCATGCGGCCGGTTGTCGCCATGCCCTGCAACGGGCCCAGCGCGCCGTCGAATCGAATCTGCTTGCCCGGCGCCAGGTAAATGATGCGCAGGTGTTCCACCCCGCCGCCGTTCGGCAGGCGTTCGCAGAAACAGCCGCCAATGGATGCGTCCATGTACAGGTTGTCGGCCTGGCCCGACCAGCTATGGTCGGGGTTCCACCACTGGCCGATGCGGGTCATGGCCTGGTAGACCGTATCCGGGTCCTGCTCTACTGAAACGGTGTGCTTGATGCTGAAGCCGGCGTCGCTCACCGCGGTGACCTCGGCCGCCAGCGCCAGTGGCAACAGCAGTGCAACCAGGGCCAGGGTTCGTGTCACGTGATTGTTTGCATTGCGGGTCATGGTCATGGCGCATTCTCC
Organism: Gammaproteobacteria bacterium; assembly: GCA_030428105.1. Lineage (GTDB taxonomy): Bacteria > Pseudomonadota > Gammaproteobacteria > Xanthomonadales > SZUA-36 > JAUIBE01. Next base: position 47,798 of record JAUIBE010000013.1, on the reverse strand, counting down.
GTTGATTCCAGCGCTGGCTGGTTAAGCGGGCGCCGGCGAAAACCGGCGGCCTGCGTTTGCGTTCCATAGTGGCTGGCCAGGTAGCTGACGATGGTTTCCTCGCTGGCCCCCAGGTCCCACAGGCCATGCTTTTCCTGCATCCAGCGAATGGTGTGCACCCAGCCAGCCTGGGTCTTGTGATTCTGCACCACCAGCCGGGTGGAGTGACAGGCGCTGCAGTTGGCGCGCACCAGTTCCCAGCCGGGCGCTACAACAAGACCACTTTCCGGGTCTTCGGGCAAGGGCTCCTGCGCTGCAGCGTTGTCAGCCAACGCCGGGTGGAACGCCAGGAGGAACGCGATCAGCGCAGCTCCACTACCCCGGTTACGCCACATAAACCGCTACCCGGTGGCAGGCATTGTTGAGGTAACCCTTGGGGTTCCAGCCTGGCAGCACCATCGGCTGGGCCACGCCGGCCGAGTCGGTGGCCCTGGCCCACACCTCGTAGTAGCCGGGGGAGGGGAAGGTCACGCGCGCGTTCCAGTTCTGCCACGCCAGGCGGTTGGCCGGTCGGTCCAGGTCGGCCTGCTGCCAGGTCTGGCCGAAGTCGATTGACCACTCCAGGCGAGCCACCTCGCGGTCGCCGGCCCAGGCGTGGCCGTGCAGGTGCAGCTCGTTGCCTTGATCGTGTCGCGCGCCGCTCTGCGGTGAGGTAATCAGTGATTTCACGGGCATCGCTTCGATGATGCACATGTCCTCATCGGCCACCTTGCTGCCAGGCGCGACGGGCTCACACGGCACGCGGTAAGAACTGCCGCCCATCTTGGCGCCGTCGTGGATGCGGTCGCGCACCAGGACTTCCGTCAGCCACTTGCCCGACACCGACCCCGGCCAGCCGCCGATCACCAGTCGCAGCGGGTGGCCGTTCATCGGGTGCAGGTCGGCGTTGTTCATGCCCCAGGCGATCATGTTCTCGGCCTCCAGCGCCTTGGCCAGCGGCACGCCGCGGGAGATGGGGTCGATGGAAGCATCTCCGCTGAGGTGGGTATCGGCTCCGCGGTAGGCCACGTAGACCGCATCGTCGCGAACCCCGCAGTCATCCAGCACATCGCGCAGCCGCACGCCGTGCCACAGTGGGCAGCCCACCGCACCCAGGGTCCACTGGTTGCCGCCGGTTGGCGGGTGGAATTCGGCGCGGCCGTTACCGCCGCATTCGACCAGCAACTGCAGGCTGACCGGCTCGAAGCGCTCGCGCAGGTCGGTGATGGTATAGCTGCGCGGCGTGACCACGGATTCACCACCGATGGATACGGCCCAGCTGTCGCGATCAACGTCTACCGGCGGGCGGCCGTTGTTGCGTACGAACATGCGCGCAGTTGGCGTGATGTCGTCGTTCAGCAGGTGCGCCGGGGTTTCGGCGTTGAGTGGGCGGTCGTTCAGGACATCCAGCCCGTCCTTGCCAGCCAGCCCACCGTCGGCCAGCGCCACCGGCACGAAGCCGGCGGGCAGGAACCGGGCAAAAACGATCGGCGCGCCCAGCAAGCCCTGGAGAAAATCGCGCCGTCGCTGGTTCATCTAGTCCTTCGGCCGGTTGTAATGGTCGGCAATGACACGCGCCACGCAGGTGGTGAGCTTGCGCGCAAACGGCACGTGGATGAACTCGTTGGGTCCGTGGGCGTTGGAGTTTGGCCCCAGCACGCCGGTAATCATGAACTGCGCCTGCGGGAAGGCATCGCCCAGCATGGCCATGAACGGGATGGTGCCGCCTTCGCCCATGTACATCACGCCCGGGCCGTAGGCCGATTGCGAGGCTGCATCCAGTGACTCGTGCAGCCACGGCGCCACCGCCGGCGCATTCCAGCCGGTAGCCGCCTGGTCGGCCTCGAAGCTGACTTTGGCGCCGTACGGCGGGTTGGCTTCGAGGGTTTCTTTCAGGTTCTCGCTGGCTTCCTCACCCTCGACCGTTGGCGGAAGGCGCATGGAAAGCTTGAGCGCGGTGTGCGGGCGCAGCACGTTGCCCGCCGAATCCAGCGACGGCATGCCGTCGACGCCGGTGTAGGACAGCGCCGGGCGCCAGGTGCGGTTGAGGATTCGTTCGACGTTGTCGTCGCCCATCGGGCCTACGCCATCGACGAAGGGGTAAGCCGTGTAAACACTGTCGCCCAGCGCATCCGCCATCTTGCGCACCTGCTCCATGCGCTCCTCGGGAATATCCGCGTGCAAGTAGCCGGGTAGTACCTGGCCGGTGTTTTCGTCTTCCAGGCGGCTGATGAGCTGGCGCAGCACGCGGAAGCTGGAGGGCACCACGCCCGAGGCGTAGCCCGAGTGGACGCCTTCGCGCAGCACATCGGCGCGCAGGGTGCCGGCGGCCATGCCGCGCAGCGACACTGTCAGCCAAAGCTGGTCGTAGTTGCCAGCGCCGGAATCCAGGCAGATCACCAGCGAAGGGGTGCCGATGCGGTCCTGCAGGTGCTCAATATAGTGTGGCAGGTCGTAGCTGCCCGACTCCTCGCAGGCCTCGATGATCACCACGCAGCGCGCGTGCGGCAGCTTCTCACGCTGTACCGCCATGATTGCGGTGAGTGAACCGTAAGCGGCGTAGCCATCGTCGGCGCCGCCGCGGCCGTACAGCTTGCCGTCCTTCATCACAGGGATCCACGGCCCCATACCATCGGCCCAGCCGGTCATCTCCGGCTGCTTGTCCATGTGGCCATACAGCAGGATGGTGTCGTCCGAGTCGCCCGGGATCTCCATGAAGATCAGCGGCGTGCGCCCTGGCAGGCGGACGATTTCATGGGTCAGCCCCGGAATGTCCTGGGCTTTGCACCAGGCGGAGATCTGCTGGATCGCATCCTCCATGTAGCCGTGCTTTTCCCAGTCGGGGTCGAAGTGAGGTGATTTGCACGGGATCTTGATGTACTCGATAAGCTCCGGAACGATGGAATCGTCCCAGACTTCATCTACAAATTTCTGTGTCGCCGATTGGTCCAATCCAGAGTCCATAGCTTGCAGTTCCCGCGCGTGAAAAGGGCGACAATTATTGCACGCCGACGGGGCAATTTCAGGCGCTCACCCCGCGGCGGCGCCCGAACTATGCCCAGCCAGATCAACCGCTTTTGACGGGCTGTGCACCGCATCGGTGCTGAATCCGGGCTTTCCTCTGGTATGCTTGCCTGCGCAAAAATATTCCCTGGAGATCGATCAAGTGAACACACAGACAGAAGTCACGGACAAACCAGACCTGCCACCCGGCGAATTCATGGGCCATCCCAAGGCGCTGTGGCAGCTATTCAATATCGAGCTGTGGGAGCGCTTTGCCTATTACGGCATGCGCGCCCTGCTGGCGGTTTATGTGGCCGAGCGGTTCTTTAGCCACCTCGGCGAGGCGGCTAACGCACAGGCCAGCCTGATTTACGGCGGGTACACCGCGCTGGTGTACGCCACCGGTATCGCCGGCGGTTACGTGGCCGACCGCATCCTGGGCTATCAACGATCGATTTTGCTGGGCGCCATCATCATGGCGGCCGGCCTGTTCCTGCTGCTGATCGAGGACCTCAACTGGTTCCTGGTGGGCCTGGCGGTAATCGTCGCCGGTAACGGCCTGTTCAAGCCCAACATCTCCACCATGATTGGCCAGCTCTACGCGCCCGGCGATGTGCGGCGCGATTCGGGCTTCACCATTTTCTACATGGGTATCAACCTCGGCGCCTTTATCGCGCCGATGATCACCGCCGGTTGGATTGGCGCCAGCTACGGCATGAAGTGGGGCTTCTTCGCCGCCGGTATCGGCATGATTCTTTCCACCCTGTTCCTCGAGTTCTCCAAGAAGTCACTGGGCAAGGTAGGCCGGCCTGAAGAAGGCAAGGAAGGCTGGGGCCGCTTCTTCGTGGTCGGCATCGCCGCCCTGGCGCTGGCCGGCGTGGTGTACTTCCTGCTCACTGCCAGCACGGTGCTGGGTTACATCCTGGTCGGCATTATGCTCCTGCTGGTGGTGTACTTCGTGGTGTCCGGCGCCAAGAAGGGCAAGGTACAGATGCAGCGCTACATCGCCATGCTGCTGCTGTTCCTGGCCAACGCCTGTTTCTGGGCGCTGTTTGAGCAGGCCGGCAGCTCGCTCAACTTCTTTGCCCGCGAATTTACTACCCCGATGATTGGTGATTCGGAAACCTGGGCGGCCGGCGGCTTCGGCATTTTCCAGTCGGCCAATCCGCTCTACATCCTGATTTTCGCCCCGGTGCTGGCTGCGGCCTGGCCTCGGCTGGAGAAGCTGGGTCTTAACCCTTCCATTCCGCGCAAGTTCGCCCTGGGCCTGATCCAGGTTGCGCTAGGTTTCTACATCCTGGTGTTCGCCATCAGCAACATGCAAAACGCCGCCGGCCTGGTGCCGTGGATCTTCCTGGCGCTGTGCTACTTGCTGCACACCACTGGTGAGCTGTGCCTGTCGCCGATTGGCCTGAGCATGGTGACCAAGCTGGCCGACCAGAAGGAAGTAGGGCTGGCGATGGGCGGCTGGTTCCTTTCCATCGCCATGGCGCAGTACGTTGCGGGCATCATCGCGGCGATCGCATCCGGTGGACACGGTTCCGCTGCGGGCTCCACGATTACCCAGTACTCCGAAACCTACATGCAACTGTTCTGGCTGGGCATGGTCTTTGGTGTGGTCTACCTGGTAGCGGCGCCCCTGATCAACAAACTGATGCACGGCGTCAAGTAAGCGGTAACAAAAGTATGAGTTCTACAATGCGGATTGTTCTTGCGGGCTTTCTGGCCTGCACGATGCTGGTCGCCTGCGATATGCCGGACACCGACAAGCCGGTGAAGGTCATCAAGGAAGACCAGATGGCCGCCGCGCAGAAGCGGGTGGATGAAAAGAAGGCCGCCGAGGCCGAGCCGGAGTACGAGTCGCCGTGGGATCGCTTTATCGATGAATTCATCGAGGCGCACCTGGCGGCACACCCGGCGTTTGCGGTGTTCCAGGGCCGTCACGAGTACGACGGCATCCTGCCCGATTGGAGCCAGGCCGGCATCGACGCCGAAATTGCCCGCCTCAAGGAAGCCCGCGAAGAAGCGCTGGGCTTCACCGAGGATGAACTGGACGAGGAAGGCCTGTGGCAGCGCGAGTACGTGCTGGCGGTGATCGATCGCGCCCTGTTCTGGAGCGAGAAGGCCGAGGCGCCGTACACCAACCCGGCGTTCTACTTCGACTGGATGTCTGATTCGCTCGACCCCAGCCCCTACATCACGCTGGACTATGCGCCGCTGGAAAAGCGCATGGAAGCCTACACCCGCTTTGCCGGTGGCATTCCGCGCGCGGTGGCGCAGATTCGCGCCAACCTGCGCATGCCGATGGCGCGCACCCGGCTGGAGTACGGCATTGCCTCGTTTGGCGGGCTTTCCGACTACTTCATGCAGGATGTGCCCAAGGTGTTCGCTGGCGTGCGCGATGCATCGCTGCAGGTGGCGTTCGCGGAAGCCAACGCCGAGGCCGCCAACGCCATGGGCGAGCTGCGCGACTGGCTGATTTCCAACCGTGAAACCGCCACCGACGACTATGCCCTGGGCGCCGACCTGTTCAGCCAGATGCTGTACGACACCGAGCGGGTGGACGTCAGCCTGGAAGAGTTGGAGGCCATTGGCCGCGCCGACATGGCGCGTAACCAACAGGCGCTGGCCGAGGCCTGCGCCGAGTTCTCGCCGGGTGAGACCATCCAGCGGTGTTTCGCACGCATGGCCGGCCGCAAACCGGAAGGCGGTTCGGTGGAGGCGGCACGCGGCCAGTTGGAAGAAACCAGGGCCTTCCTGGTTGAGAAAGACCTGGTGTCGATTCCGGGCACCGAGGAAGCGCTTGTTGCCGAGTCGCCGCCGTACGCGCGTTCCAACTTCGCCTACATCAACATTCCCGGCCCCTACGAGCAAAACCAGCCGTCGGTGTACTACATCTCGCCGCCGGACCCGGCGTGGTCGGAGGAAGTGCAGCACGATTACCTGCCGGGCGAAGCCGACCTGCTGTTTACCTCGGTGCACGAGGTGTGGCCCGGTCACTTCCTCAATTTCCTCCACGCCAACCGCGCCGACTGGGTGTTTGGCCGGGTGTTCGTGACCTATGCCTTCGGTGAAGGCTGGGGCCATTACACCGAGGAAATGATGGTGGAAGCCGGCCTGCGCGACGCCTCGCCGGAAACCCGCATCGGGCAGATTTCCAATGCCTTGCTGCGTAACGCCCGTTTCCTTTCCGCCATTGGCCTGCATACCCAGGGCATGAGCGTGGAGGAATCCGAGCGCCTGTTCATGGAAGAGGCCTACCAGGACCAGGGCACCGCCCGCCAGCAGGCGGCGCGCGGCACCTACGACCCGGCCTACCTCAACTACACCATGGGCAAGCTGCTGATCATGCAGTTGCGCGAGGACTGGACCGCCGACCGCGGCGGCCGCGAGGCGTGGCGCGAGTTTCACGACACCTTCCTGTCGTTCGGCGGGCCGCCGATTCCGCTGGTGCGCGCGCGCATGCTGGAAACCGGGGCCGAGTCGGTTTTCTATTCCCCCAACTGATTCATCGTTGCCGGGACAAGCGCGAGGCTCATGCTGGTCGAGTTCATCAAGGCGTTTTTCATGGCCGGCATCCCGGTGGGCGCCGCTGCCTACTTAATGGTGTGGTGGGCGATTCGCTCGCAGTACCTAGAGCGCACCACCGACATGAAGACGTTCGAAAAATCGGTCAAGCGCCTGTCTGAACGGCGCTCCGGCAAGAAAAAGAAGAACGCCGATGGCGAGCAAGAGGCCGAGGAGAAGCCGCGCCTCAACCCGGTGCACAACAAGTGGCTGGCCTTTGGCGGCGGGTTCTACGGCCTGGTCGCCACCATCACTTTTGTCATCGTCGAAATTGGTGAAGTCTGGGACTTCCTGGGCAACCTGGCCGACAGCCTGCGCCAGTTGGCGGATTTCAGCCTCGACATGGTGATCTCGTTCTTCATCAACTCGCTGATGAACTTCTTTACCGCGCTGGCCTGGCCGGTGTACTGGATACCCGAGGTGCGGGGCGAATTCTGGATCTGGTTCCTGGCCGCTTACGCCGGCTACTGGCTGGGCGTAAAGGCCGCGCTTAACGGCCAGGTACCCATCTTCAAGGTGCGCAAATGAATCCCTGGGTGTTCCTGGGGGTGGCGGTGGCCGCCATCCTGTTTTTCGCCTGGTTGCCTTCCTACCGTCTCAAGCGCGCCATTGCGCAGCCGTTTCCCGAGGAGTGGGTGCAGATCCTGGAGCGCAACATCCAGATCTACCGCAACTTGCCGATGCCGCTGCGCCTGCAGTTGCGCCGCCTGATCAAGCAGTTCCTGCACCAGAAGCGCTTTACCGGCGCCGGCGGGCTGGAAATTACCGACGAGATGCGCGTGACCATTGCCGCCGAGGCCTGCATGCTGATTCTCAACCGGCCCTCGGGGGTGTACCCCAAGCTGCGCTACATCATCGTCTACCCCAGCGCCTTCGTGGTGAACCACGGCGACATGGACGAGGCCGGCGTGGTCGACCCCAACCCGCGCGACCTGCTAGGTGAATCGTGGGGCCAGGGCAAGGTAATCCTGGCCTGGGATGGCGTGTTGCGCGGCGCGCAGAATTTCCTTGATGGCCAGAACCTGGTGTTGCACGAATTTGCCCACCAGCTGGACAGCGAAACCGGCGATGCCGACGGCGCGCCGATTCTTGGCGGCGCGGGCAGCTACCGAAGCTGGGCCGAGGTGCTTTCCGAGGAGTTTGTCGACCTGCAGGCGGACACGCGCCACGGGCGGCGCTCGATCATGGACCACTACGGCGCCACCAACCCGGCGGAGTTTTTCGCCGTGGCCACCGAAACCTTCTTTGAAAAACCGCGCCAGATGGCGAAGCACCACACCGAACTGTTTGAAACCCTGAAGGAATATTACCGGGTGGACCCGCGGGAGTGGCAGCGTTCCTGATTGTTATCCCGCCTGCCCCTATCGTATAGTGTGGCGCGACCACTGGAAGGTTTGAGGGATTCCCATGAAAGCACCCACCATCGTTGTGGCGATCCTCGCCGCGATTATTTCTTCACCCCTGCTGGCCCAGAAAGCCGTTTTTGACCAGTCAGCGCGGGTGCCTGCCGATGCCGAACTGATCGAGTCGTACGGCACGTACGCCATCTACAAGACCAACAGCACCGAGGGCGGCAGCGATGCCAGCTACATGGACCAGCTTTTGTTCGAGGCCTACACCTTCGACACCCAGAAAGAGCTGCTTCGCTCGCCCAACGGGTTCGAGATGAACGCGCCGCTGGGCAAATCGTTGCAGGTGGTGCAGTTCGTAGGCCCAATCAAGGACGAATGGCTGCAGGCGCTGAAGTCCAGCGGCATCACCCCGGTTCATTACGTGGCGCGCAACGGTTACCTGGTGTGGGCCGACGCGGCCGGCAGGGATGCGCTGCAGGACATGGTGGGCAACCGCGAGAACGGCCTGCAATTCAGCACGGTGTATCACTCCTTCTTCAAGGTAGGCCCCACGCTGCGCCAGAAGAGCGAAAAAGACACGCCGGCTGACACCGCGGTGACAGTGACGGTGCAGATGTACCGCCACGCCGACCGCGCCACCACCGAGCAGGCGCTGGCCGGCCTGGGTATCCAGTTGAATGACTGGAGCCCGATTCTCAAGTTCCAGAATGCGCGTTTCCAGGTTGCGGTGGGCGACCTGCAGGCCATTGCCAACCTGCCAGATGTTTACTGGGTTGGCGAGGTGCTGCCGCGTGAACTGCATGACGAGGTGCAGAACCAGATCATCGCGGGCAACTTTAACGGCGACATGTCCGGGCCTTCGGCGCCTGGCTACCTGGCCTTCCTGACCGGCCTGGGCTTCAGTACCGACCCGGCCGACTACCCCGTGGTAGACGTGACCGATGATGGCATCGGTACAGGGTCGACCAACTCTGGCGACCCAACGCTGCACGTGGACGGCAGCGGCGCCAACCCCACTCGCCTGTCCTACGTTGGTAACTGCACCAGCGAGGCCAATGGCGGCAGCATTGGCGGACATGGCCACATTAACGTGAGCATTGCCGGCGGCTACGACCAGCGCGGTGGTTTTCCGTTCCAGGATCCCGCTGGTTACCAGCGCGGCCAGGGCGTGAACCCCTTTGGCCGCTTTGCCGGCACCCGAATTTTTGATCCCGCCGGGTTCGATCTCAGTGGTTGCGGCGGCACCGACTCCGGCCTGTTGAAAGCGGTGCAGGATTCCGGCGCCGATATCCAGACCAACTCCTGGGGCTGCTCCGGTTGCGCCGGCAGCTACGATGATTCGTCGCAGGCTTTTGACGTGGCAGTGCGTGACGCCGACCTGACCGAAAGCGGCAACCAGGAGCTGATCATGCTGTTCTCGGCAGGTAACTCGGGCCCCACCTCCGCCACGGTTGGAACGCCGGGCAACGGCAAGAACATGATCACCGTTGGCGCTTCCGAGAACGACCGGCCTTCCGATGAGGACGGCGATTGGACGGACGGCTGCCTGATTGGTCCGACCGGCGCCGATGACGCCATGGACGTGATCAGTTTCTCCAGCCGTGGCCCTTCACCCGGTAACCGCACCAAGCCGGAAGTGATCGCCCCGGGCACCCATATCCACGGAACGGCCAGCACCAACGCCGGGTACTCGGGCACAAGCGTGTGTGACCAGTACCGCCCGTCAGGCCAGACCACGTTCGCGGCATCGTCCGGAACCAGCCACTCAACCCCCGCGCTGGCTGGCGCAGCATCGCTGGCCTACTACTGGATTGAGAACCAGTTGGGAGGCATCCTGACGGACGCTCCGACAATTCCGCCCAGCCCGGCGATGATGAAGAGTTACATGATTGCCCATCCGACTTACCTGAGCGGCGTCGGCGCCAATGACACCCTGCCCAGCAACAGCCAGGGCTATGGCCAGCCGACTATTGGCTTGATGTTTGACGGTACACCCAAGTACATCCATGACCAGGCAACCGTGTTTGACGGCTCGGGTGAATCCTGGGTATGGACCGGCTCGGCAGCCGATCCGGCCAAGCCGGTGCGCATTGTGCTGGCCTACACCGACGAGGCGGGCGCGATTGGCGTGAGTCCGCAGGTGAATGACCTCAACCTCAGCGTGGTTGTTGACGGCAGCGACACTTACCTGGGCAATAACTTCTCGGGCCAGTGGAGCGTAACCGGCGGCAGCGCCGATGCGGACAACAACTACGAGGCCGTCTACCTGCAGGCCGGCACGGCAACCGAGATCCAGATCACGGTTGACGCATTCAACATCGCCGGCGACGGCGTACCCAACCAGGGCGACGGCACCGACCAGGATTTCGCAATTACCTGTTACAACTGCCTGCAGGAGCCAACGTTCACCCTGGTGGCGCCGGAACCTGTGGCCGATGTCTGCGCTCCGGCCGACGCCGAGTACGACCTGACCATAGGCTCGCTACTTGGTTTCACTGAATCCGTGACGCTCGGGCTGTCTGCCATTCCGGCCGGCCTTTCCGAGAGCTTCAGCGTCAACCCCGTGGTGCCGCCTGGTGCAAGCACCCTGACCCTGAGCAACACCGGCTCAGGCGCGCCGGGCGAATACACCTTCGATGTCGAGGGTCTTTCCTCGCCGTCCGGCGTGTTCAAGGCGCGTGAGCTGACGCTGAACCTGTTTGATGACGACCCGGCGATCCCGGTTCTCACCAGCCCGGGCAATGGCGCCTCTAACGTGCCCACCGATGTCACCCTGATGTGGAACGCATCGGCGCAGGCCCAGACCTACACCGTTGAAGTCGATGATGACCCCGGCTTCGGAAGCATCGACTTTACGGTCAGCGTTTCCGGTAACAGCGCGTCTGTGCCGCAAGGTACCCTGTTCACCAGCACCACCTATTACTGGCGAGTGCGCGCCGACAACGCCTGTGGCTTCAGCCAGTCAGCCACGTTTGAGTTTGACACCGAGGCAGCACCGGGCGATTGTGGTCCCGGCACCGACCCGGTGATCTACTTCCAGGACAACATGGAATCGGGTGAGGGCGGCTGGTCGCACAACGCCCCGATTGGGCTGGACACCTGGGTGCTGGACGACTCCGACTCCAACAGCGCCGTGAACTCGTGGCATGCCAACGACATCTTCCCCGAGTCCGACCAGCGCCTGGTGACGCCGTCTATCGTTGTTCCAGCCGGTGTCAGCGCCTTGACCCTGCAGTTCTGGACCCGGTTTGACATGGAAGAAAGCGGAGACGGTTGCTACGACGGCGGCGTGCTCGAGTACTCCACCGACGGCGGCTCCAACTGGAACTACGTGAACAACTCGCGGTTGGATACCCTGCCATACACCGGACCCATCGACGACGGCTTCAACAACCCGCTGATCGGGCTGAGCGCCTGGTGTGATGTGCAGCCCTGGACCGAGTCGGTCGTTGACCTGACCGGCCTGGACGGCGAAACCCTGGTGTTCCGTTTCCGCCTGGGTACCGACGCAACATTGGGAGCCGGCCCCTGGCACATCGACGACGTGGTGGTACAGAGTTGCGGTGAAGGACCGCCCGTGACCCTGCCCTTCAGCCACGGCTTCGAGGAGGATGATCTCTAGGGAGACAATCTGTTGACATATACGCGCCTCGAGCCAATCGATCCGCGCGATGCGTTTACCGTCCTCGCGCGGCCTGATGATGCATCCACGCGGTCGGCTGCGGCCTCGCAGGCAGCCTTCCTGGTTGCTTTGCGCGCCGGCGTACTGGGTCATGATGTGGAATCCCCCGCCAAGGGGGATTTCCATTTGCCCAACCTGAAAGCGCTGCGCCGCACACGCCATCTCAAGGTTTCAGAAGCCTGCGCTGGCCTGGGCGCCAGCGAAAAGGAGCTGCGCCAGGAGCCGGAGCCGCAGTTGCAGCGCGAGATGTCGGCGATTGTCGACAAGCTCTACCGCAAGCCCAGCCTGAAAAACGCTGCGGCCCTGTTCGAGGCCGCCATGCGCAGCCCCCATCCGTTGGTTTCAGTGGCCGGCGCGGCCGGCGCCCGCGAAACCACCCGCTTGCGCCAGGAGATACGAGACACCCTGGTTGGCGGCGCGCTGGCCGAAGACCGCCTGGCTTCGCGACTGGCCGAAACGGCCATCAGCAATATTGCGCCGATGCACGACCTGGCGCAGCGGCGGGTGATAGAGCGGCCCGTATCGAAAAAACGCAAGCGCAAGTCGAACACCGCGGTGATCACCCACGGCACGTTCGCCGCTGACAATGACTGGTACCAGCCCCATGGTGATTTTTACCAGGCGCTGAACGCCAACCGCCCCGACCTGCATGTGCATGACCAGAGCTTTACCTGGACCGGTTCGTATTCCGCGCAGGCCCGCCAGGCGGATGCCAAACTGTTGGCGCAGTGGATTGGTGACCAGGGGCTCAATGGCCCCGACTTCTTTGCTCACTCACATGGCGGTACCGTGGCCCACCTGGCCACCAGGGAGGGCGCCCGCTTTGACCGCTTGGTGCTGATGGGCTGGCCGGCGCATGACAAGTGGTTCCCGGATTTCTCCAGGGTAAACCGCATTATTGATATTCGTGTTCGCTTTGACCTGGTGGTATTGCTGGATGGTGGCCGGCAACGATTTCGTACTAACCAGTTTAATATTGAAGAGCACCGCAACGGCTGGTTCGACCACAGCTCCACCCACGAACCCGCCTACTGGGACGACCACGACCTGTGGGGCGTGGTGTAGCGAGCCATGGCATCCAGCCCCAGCCCGTTCCGAGTGCTCGCGGCGGGGTTTGCCTGGCGGTTGCTGGGCACGCGCCGCTCCGGTGAGTTTCTGCTGCGCTGCGTCGCCAGCGATGATGAGCAGAACCGCATGCTCGCCGGTATGGCGCTGGTGAAGGCGGGACAGAAGTCCGCAACGCTGATCAGGCAGGCGCAGCAGCGTGATGATGCTTCACCCCGGCTAGAGCGAATACTCGAAGACGTAGAGGGCCCGGGCGAGGAATCTGCCGGCCCTTGATTGCCGGCCTTAAGGCTGGTGCCTCGCGGCCAGGGTGGCAACGACGTCGTCCAGTTGAACGTCACCGGCGCGCAGCAGGACCAGCAGGTGGTACAGCAGGTCCGCGGATTCCTCGATCAGTTCTTCACGTTCGCCCGAGGCGCCGGCCAGGGCGGTTTCCACGCCCTCTTCGCCCACCTTTTGGGCGATGCGTTGTACCCCGGAATCGAACAGGCGCGAGGTGTAACTGGCTTGGTTGGGGTTCTGGTGGCGGTTTGTGATGATGCGTTCGAGCGCGGGCAGGAACGAAATCAGGGGATCTGCGGGGTTGGCGCCGCCGAAACAGCTGTCTGTGCCCAGGTGACAGGTGGGGCCGGCCGGTTTGGCCAGCACCAGCAGGCAGTCGTTGTCGCAGTCTGCGCTTACTGAGACCAGCTCCAGGTAGTTGCCCGAGGTCTCGCCCTTGGTCCACAGTTCCTCGCGGCTGCGCGACCAGAACGTGACGCGGCCGCTTTCCTGGGTCGCCTCGATAGCCTGCTGGTTCATATAGCCCACCATCAGCACGCGACCGTCCAGCGCGTGTTGTACCACGGCGGGGACCATGCCATTCATTTTGTTCCAATCAATACGATCTATGTCTAGCATGGGCGGACCCTGATATTACGTTCTAACAAGTATGTTTTGAGTTGCGGGACGGGAATCTGCCCCGAGTGAAACACGGTGGCGGCCAACGCAGCGTCTGCATCGGCCTGCTCGAAAACATCTGCAAAGTGCGACACATCGCCTGCGCCGCCGGAAGCCACCAGGGGCACGGGTAGCACGTCCCGCGCCATTCGTAACTGGGTGGTGTCGAAGCCCTTGCGTGTGCCGTCGGCGGACATGCAGTTTAGCACCACTTCACCGGCGCCGCGGTCGACTACTTCGCGCAGCCAGTCCATGGTTTTTCGCCCGGGTGTTTTCATCTGGTCCGGCGTTCCGGTGTGGGAGCGGACGCTGTAGCCGTTGTCGTCGGCGATGGAGTCCACGCCAATCACCACGCACTGGCTTCCGAAGGCGCGCACCAGGGCGTTGATCAACTCCGGGTCTTCCAGCGCCGGTGTGTTGATCGAGATTTTGTCTGCGCCGTGGTTTAACACATGCCCGGCCGCTTCCACGCTGCGAATGCCACCGGCCACGCAGAACGGAATATCAATCGCCTGGGAGACGCGTTCTACCCAGCTGGTATCCACGCTGCGTCCTTGCGGGCTGGCTGTAATGTCGTAGAACACCAGCTCATCAGCGCCCTGGTCGCGGTAGCGCTCGGCGAGTTCGATGATGTCGCCCATCACCCGGTGGTTACGGAACTGCACGCCTTTGACGACCTGGCCGTCACGCACGTCCAGGCAGGGGATGATGCGTCGCGCCACTTCGTTCATTGCACGGCCTCCAGCGCCTGGTGCAAATCAAGCGCGCCATCAAGCAGGGCTTTACCGCTGATGGCCGCTGCAGCGCCGCTTTGCGACAGGGTTCTCAGGTCACTGGTATCCCTGACACCACCCGAGGCTTGTACCGCCAGGGTGGGGTAGCGCCGGATGATCTCCTGGTAAAGCGCCACGTTCGGGCCGCTCATCAGTCCATCGCGGCTGATATCCGTGCACAGCAGGTGGGTGAGTGAGCCGCTGGCGAACTGATCGAGAAGTTGCCACAGGGTCAGCGCGGATTCGCGGGTCCAGCCGTGGCTACGAACACGCGGAGTGCCCTGTTCATCGATGCGAACGTCCAGCGCGGCCACAAGTCGATCGGGGCCGAAGTGCTCCAGCCAACCCAGGAATGTGGCGGGTTCGTCAGCGGCGATGCTGCCCACTACCACGCGGTTGGCGCCGGCCTCCAGGCGGGCTTCGATATCCGCAGCGTTGCGCACCCCTCCGCCGGTCTGGGTGTTCTGGGTGGTGGCGCCCAGCAAACCGAACAACGCGCTATTGTCGGCCCCGGCGCCATCGCGGGAGGCGGCGAGATCTACAACGTGCAACCACTCGGCGCCTGCATTGGCGTAGTGGTTCGCGATATCGCGCGGCGCCCGCTCGTAGTACTGGACCTGTTTGAAATCGCCCTGGCGAAGACGCACGCAGCGTCCGTCGAGCAGGTCGATGGCGGGGATCAGGATCATGCGACGCCCTCTTCAAGAAAGTGGCGCAGAAGCTGCTCGCCGGCTGCGGCGGAGCGCTCGGGGTGGAACTGCGCACCCAGGAAGTTATCTTTTCGAACCACGGCGCTGAACTCGCTGCCGTGGGTGCTGCTGGCCACGGTCCAGGGCCCGACTGGCGCCGCGTAAGAATGTACGAAGTAGTACCATAGGCCGTCAATTGCGGTGCTCAGACTATCGTTTTGCTTAGAAGCAACAGAGTTCCAGCCCATGTGCGGCACACGAAGGCCGGCTTGTGGCTGTAGCCTGGAAACGTTTGCCGGTATCAGCCCGAGCAATTCCACGTCACCTTCCTCGGTGGACTCGAACAGCAGCTGCATGCCCAGGCAAACACCCAGCACCGGTTGCTGCAGCTCCCTGATGGTGCGCGCCAGGTCGTTGTCGCGCAGGGTTTGCATCGCGCAGCCGGCAGCGCCCACGCCGGGAAGAATCACCCGCTCGGCGTTGCGGATGGTTTCTGTGTCACGGGTAAACACGGGCTCGGCGCCCAGGCGGTGTAGCGCGTGGAGCACCGAGGCAATGTTGGCGCCGCCGCTGTCGACCACTGCGATACTCATTCGCTCAAGGTTCCCTTGGTGCTGGGAACGGCGGTTCCGCCCCGCGCCAGCGCCGGTCGCAGGGCGCGGCCGGTGGCCTTGAACAGCCCTTCGACCATGTGGTGGTTGTTCTCGCCGCTCACCTGCATGTGGATGGCTGCGCCTAGCGACTGGCTTAGCGAGGCGAAGAAGTGGCGCACCATCTCGGTGGAAAGGCCGCCCACCTGTTCGCGCGTAAAGGCTGCGTCAAACTGGAAAGCGGGGCGTCCGGAAAGGTCGATTGCCACCTGCGCCAGGGATTCGTCCATGGGCAGGGTGAAGCCGTAGCGGCCAATGCCACGCCGGTCACCCAGGGCCTGTTGGAGCGCCGCGCCAAGGGCCAGTGCGCAGTCTTCGACCGTGTGGTGTTCGTCAATCTCCAGGTCGCCCTTGCAGGAAAGCGCCAGGCGGAACCCGCCATGGCTGGCCACCTGGTCGAGCATGTGGTCAAAGAAACCGATGCCGGTGCTGATGGCGTTTTCGCCGGTGCCTTCGTCAAGCGCCACGGTCACCTGGATGTCGGTTTCCCGCGTCTTGCGCGTGACCAGCCCGCTACGGGGCCGGTCTACCAGTTGGCGGCTGATGCTTTCCCAGGTTTCGAATCCTGGCCCCACGCGGATGCCGCCAATGCCCATGTTTTTCGCCAACTGCAGGTCGGTCTCGCGGTCGCCGATGACCCAGGAGTTGTCCAGGTCGAGCGTGCCCGACTTGAGGTATTCGAGCACCATGCCGATTTCCGGCTTGCGGGTTGGCGCGTTATCGGCCTCGAAGTGCGGGTCGACGTGGATGGCCGAGAAGGTAATGCCCTGCGATTCGAGCAGGTCGAGCAGCTTGTTCTGCGGCTTCTCGAAATCCTCGGTGGGGAAACTGTCGGTGCCCAGGCCGTCCTGGTTGCTGACCATGACCAGTTCGTAACCGGCTTCAAGCAGGCGCAGCAGGGCCGGGATGACGCCGGGCAGCAACTCCAGCTTTTCCAGCGTGTCGATCTGCTTGTCCTCGGGTTCGACAATGATGGTGCCGTCGCGGTCGACGAACAGGATTTTTCGTTTAGCCATGGTTATGCGCTCAGTGAGTCAAAGTCGGCCAGCGCCTGTTGCAGCGCCTGCAGTTCTTCGGCGCTGCCTACCGAAATTCGCACGCAGTTTTGCAGCAGGGGCGCGGTTGGAAAGGCGCGGATGGTGATGCCCTGGGCGGCGCAGTGAGCCAACAGGGCGGCGCTGTCGTCAACACGCAGCAAGACAAAGTTGGCGTGGCCGGGCCACAGTTGCCGCACGAAACCCAGGCCCTGCAGGATTTCCAGCAGGCAGGCCTTGTTGCGGGCGATCTCGGTCAGTGCGACTTGTTGCTGTTGCATGACTTCGGGTTGGAACAACCGCAACGCCAGGTTCAATACCGGGGTGGCCAGCGGGTAAGGCGGAATCACGCGCATCAGCAGGTCGATCACCTGCGGTTGGGCCAGCACCGCGCCACAACGCAGGCCTGCCGAGGCAAAGGCCTTGGACAAAGTCCGCAGCACCACGAGGTGCGGGTTGTTGGCTATGAGTGACGCAACGCCCCGGGCCGCGGTGAACTCGGCGTAGGCTTCGTCCACCACCACGATGGTTCGCCCCCGCGTGGTTTCCAGCACCTGGTCGAGAAAGGCCGGGTCGACAAGATCGCCGGTTGGGTTGGCCGGCGAGGTAAAGAACGCCAGGCGGGGCGGTGTTTCACTGCTCAGCGCTTCGAGGATTGCCGGGTGGTTGAGCTCGAGCGTGTCCGGTACGCGAGCGATGTCGGTAATACCCGCGCCCTGGATCTGTGCGGCGATACGGTACATGCCAAAACCCGGCGGCGTATCCAGCACCGAATCGATGCCCGCGCGGCAGAACACCCGCACCAGCAGGTCGATGCCGTCGTCACTGCCGCGGGTGAGCAGCAGGTGATCACCGGGCAGGCCATAGTGGTTAGCGAGTTTCTCCACCAGCCCGGCGTGCTGCGGTTGGGGGTAGCGGTTGAGCGGGTCGGCTTCATCCGGACCGCCGCCCAACAAGGGCCACGGCGATTCGTTGGCGTTAAGCAGGATGCCACGTGCGGCGGCCTCACGACGCGCCGACGAGTACGGCTTCATGGCGACAATCTCCGGCCGCGCCAATTCGACCACGCTGGTATTCACCGGGCTTCGTCCAGGCGCTGGCGCACGGCCATGCGGTGCGCGTCCAGCCCTTCGAACAGCGCCAGGGTCTCCGCCGTGGGGCCGATGGCCTGCAGGCCGGCCAGGCTGGCTTCCTGAAGGGTGTAGCGGCGCATGAAATCGGCCACCGAAAGCGCACCGTGCGAGCGCGCCCAGCCGTAGGTGGGCAGCACATGGTTGGTGCCGGAGCAGTAATCGCCTAGTGACTCGGGTGTCCACGCACCGATAAAAATCGAACCGGCGTTGCGCGCCTGGTCCGCCAGTTCGCGGGCATTTCGCGTGTTAATGATCAGGTGCTCCGGTGCGTAGGCGTTGGAGATCTGCAGCGCTTCGTCCAGGTTATCGGCGACGACAAAGCGGGCCGCGGACAGAGCGACTTCGACGATCGACTTGCGCGGCAGATCGGAGGTGAGCCGCTGCACAGCCTCGATCGTGGCCTGCGCCACCGCCTCGCTGTCGCTGAGCAGGATGACCTGCGAATCTGGCCCATGCTCGGCCTGCGAGAGTAAATCCCAGGCCAGCGAGTCGGGGTTGGCGCTGTCATCGGCAATCACCAGCACCTCGGAGGGGCCGGCCGGCAGGTCGATGGCGGCGCCGTTCGGGTCCAGCGAAACCTGTTGCTTGGCCTCGGTGACCCAGGCATTGCCGGGGCCGAAAATCTTGGCGCAACGGGGAATGGATTCGGTGCCAAAGGCCATGGCGGCAACGGCTTGCGCACCACCCACGGCGCAAACGCGGGTGACCCCGCACAGGCTGGCCGCGGCCAGTATTTCCGCAGCGATGGTCCCGTCGCGGCCCGGCGGGGTACACAGGATGATCTCCTGGCAACCGGCGAGTTGCGCAGGTATTCCCAGCATCAGGGCGGTGGAGACCAGCGGCGCGCTGCCACCCGGTACGTACAAACCAACCGGTTCGATGGCCTGGTGGCGCACCTCGCAGCGCACGCCGGGGGTGGTTTCCAGGCGCAGAGCACGTGGCACATCGGCATCGTGCAGCTTGCGAATGTTTGCCGCCGCCGCCTCCATCGCGGCAAGCAGGTCGGGCGCGCAGCGTGCGCGGGCAGCCTCGAGCTCCGCGGGGCCCTGGATCAGTGGTTCTGGCTTACAGCCGTCGAGGTCCTGGGTGAGCGCCAGCACCGCCGCATCGCCTCCTCCGCGCACACGGGCCAGTATGTCGGCGACCGATTGGCGCAGGCTGGTGTTGTCCTGGGCAGGCCTTTGCAGGGCTGCGCTGCGCGCGCCCGCATCCAGGCTTTTCCAGGCGATTGGCTGCAGGTTCATGCCAGCATTTTCTCCACCGGCAGCACCAGGATGGCCGAGGCGCCGGCGGCTTTGAGCGCTTCCAGGTGCTCCCAGAACAAGCCTTCACGGCAGACCGCGTGGATCGCAATACGCGAGCTGTTTTCCAGCGGAAGCAGAGTGGGGTGTTCCACGCCGGGTAGCAATTCGGTGATCTCCTCGACCGCTTCTCGTGGCGCGTGCAGCATGACGTACTTGCTTTCTGCCGCACTGATGACGCCATCCAGGCGCGCCAGCAGGCGTTTCTGCAGGGGAATCTTTTCTTCGGCCAGGGCTTCGGGGGCGTACAGCGCCGCCTGGCTCTCGAACAGCACTTGCAGTTCACGAAGGTGGTTGGCGCGCAGCGTGGTGCCGGTGGAAACCAGGTCGACGATGGCGTCGGCGGTGCCCAGGGCCGGTGCGATTTCCACCGATCCGGAAAGCTCGACAATGCGCGCCTGCACGCCGCGCTCCTTCAGCAGGGCGCGGGTAAGCCCCGGGTAGCTGGTGGCGATGCGTTTGCCCTGCAGCTCGCTGATGTCTTCGATTTCGAGGTTCTCCGGAACAGCCAGCGACAGGCGACAGCCTCCGAAGCCCAGCTGGCGCAGCGCGGTCAGGCCCTGGCCGCCATTGCGTTCGAGCATGGCCTCGCGGGCGATGTTCTCGCCAACAATACCGAGCTCGCAGACGCCTTCCAGCAGCATCCGGGGAATGTCGTCATCGCGCACCAGCAGCAGGTCCACCGGGAAATCGATGCCGTACCAGAACAGCTTGTCCTTGCTGCGGGCAAAGCGCAGGCCGCAGTTGCGCAACAGCGATTGTGATGACTCGGAAAGGCGGCCGGATTTCTGGATGGCGACGCGCAGCCTGGGTTGCTTGGTAGTTTCCATGATTTCAGTCCTTGCCCGGTTTGATTCGGTCGAGCGCCAGGCGGTATCCGCCAGCGCCCATTTCTATGAAGCGCGCCACCCGGCCAATCGTGGTGACGCTGACCTCGGTTTCCTCGCTGATCTCGCGGTAGGAGTGGCCTTTCTCCAGCAGCTGGGCAACGCGCCAGCGGTCGACCATGGCTTCTATTTCAGCCGGGGTGCACAGGTCTTCCAGGAAGAGCTTTACCTCTTCGCGGGTTTCAAGGCTAAGCAGCGCTTCGGAGAGCGATGCCGCCGCCGAGGCAATTTGGTATGCCTGGTTCTTGTCGTGTTGTTTCATAAGCTGATAGTCGACTAGGCTGATAATGAACTAGTGTATTAACACGTTAATACATTAATGATAAACCAATGGCACTGGAAGTCGCAACGCTTCTAGTAGAATCTTTGCATCCGCAGCGTGGGTTAACCGGCGAACAACAAAGAACCAAGAGCCTTAAACCATGCTCCACCGGAATGCATCAAAGAGTTACAGGCAGGCAGAAAGTGGTTCTGTACCGCCGTGTTTTGAGGATCAGCAAATGATGTTGAATACGAACTTCGCAAACAAGCGCGCTTCGGCAAGGACCTGGTACAGCTATGCCCTGTTGGCGCTGGCCACGGTGTTTGTCTCTTCTTCCGTGGTCGCGGATGTCAGCAAGGTTGAGGAATTCGACTTTGACCTGGATGACGGCGGAACCCTGAGCATCGAAAACATCAACGGCGATATCACCATCACCAGCGGCACCGACGGCCGTGTTTACATCTCCGCCATCAAGAAAGCCGAGCGCCAGGATTACCTGGACGGCATGGAAATCAAGGTCAGCGCCAGCGATGAACGCATCAAGGTGCGCACCGAGCACCCGCGCAACAAGGACAGCTGGTTCAACTTTGGCGGCAATAGCGGCAGCGTCAGCTACGAAATCGTGGTGCCGGAAAACACCCGCCTCGATTCCATAGAAACCGTCAACGGCGAAATCGAAATCGCCGGTGTACGCGGCGATGTTTCGGTAGACACCACCAACGGCGACATCAACCTCAACAACCTGCGCGGCAGCCTGGAGGCAGACACTGTCAATGGCAGCATTGACGCGGCATTCGATTCGCTGGGCGGCGACCAGCGTATCCAGGCTGAAACGGTCAATGGCCGTGTCACCCTGCGCCTGCCTGCCGATGCCAGCGCCCGGGTCGACGCCGGAACCGTCAATGGCGGGATCGATGCCGACGACTTCGGACTGAAAGTCGATAAAGGCTTCCTGGGCCGCGACCTCGACGGCGAAATCGGCGACGGCGACGCGCGCATCAATGTGAGCACCGTTAACGGCGGCATCAAGATCCGCAAGAACTAGCCCCCTTTTCCCTTTTGATACAAGCCCGCGGCCGAAATTTTCGGGCGCGGGTTTGCTTTCAGGAGCTGCAGATATATCATGAGGCCGTCGGTCCTCTTCGGTAGCTCCCAAAATGCAAAAATCAGATTGGCGCGGGGTTTTTCCCGCGTTAACCAGCAAGTTCACCCCGGAAGGCACGCTCGACTGGGACGCCATGGCGGAGCACCTCGCCTTTCAGCTTGAAGCCGGCGTTCACGGCATCGTTATTCTTGGCTCGCTGGGCGAGAATTCCACCCTGACCCCGGAAGAAAAGCTGGAAACGGTTTCCTTCTTCAGGAAACAGGACCTGGCCGGCCGCCCGCTGGTGGTTACCGTGGCCGAGCGCTCGACCCAGGCCGCCTGCGACTATGTGAAAGCGTGCGAAGAGCGTGGCGCGGATGGATTGATGCTGCTCCCGCCGATGGGTTATCCGAGTGACCGCCGCGAGACCCTGGCCTACCTCGAGCGCGTGGCCGCCAGCACTTCGCTTTCGATCATGCTCTACAACAACCCGGTAGCTTATGGCACAGACCTTACCCCCGGGGACTTTGCCGAGCTGGCCAGCGTGCCCAACTTCCACGCCATCAAGGAGTCGTCTGCCAACACCCGTCGCATCCCGGCCATTCGCCGCCTGTGCGGCGACCGCTACGCCATCTTCAGCGGCGTCGACGACCTCGCCTACGAGTGCCTGGCGCTGGGTGCGGTGGGTTGGATTGCGGGGCTGGTGGTTGCCTTCCCGCGCGAAACCGTGCGCATCTACGAGCTGATGCTTGAAGGCCGCTGGGACGAAGCGCGTCGCATTTACGAATGGTTCCTGCCGCTGCTTGAGCTGGACGTGGGACCCCGGTTTATCCAGCAGATCAAGCTCGTGGAAGAGCTTGTCGGCGTTGGCAGCGCAAGGGTCCGTCCGCCCCGGTTGGAGTTGCCGCCACAGCGAGTCGCGGAAATCGAGAAGGTGGTCTCGGCCGCGCTAGAGACTCGCCCCGCACTGTAAGAGCCAGCCATGACCAACGCCGCCAACGATGGCAGCCTTGCTGAGCAGTCCTTCCACATCCTCCAGGAGCAGCTGGTCAGCTTGCGCCTGCCGCCCGGTGAACTGGTTTCCGAGGGTGACCTCATCAAGCTCACCGGTTACGGCAGAACCCCGGTGCGCGAGGCCATCCAGCGGCTGGCCCAGCATGAACTGTTCGAGGTGTTGCCGCGCAAGGGGCTGCGCGTTTCGCCAGTGAGCCGCGACGGCTTGCTGCAGATCCTGGAAACACGCGCCCCGCTCGAGCGCCTGGCCACGCGCAAGGCCGCGATGCGCGCCAATGACGAACAACGCAGCGAGATGGCCGCCATGGCACGCGAGCTGGCCAGCAGTCACGACAGTTTCGAGCGATTCTCGGCCCTCAGCCTGCGCATCGAGCGGCTGATGAACACCTGCTGCGACAACGAATTCCTGATCCAGGCGGTGTCGCCGCTGCGCATCCATTGCCGGCGGTTCTGGAACTACTATCGCCGCCACCTCAACCTGTCAGATGTAATCGCCAGCCACGCGCAACTGATGCGCCTGGCCGCCCGACGCGACCTGAAGGGCACCGAAAAAGCCTCGGACAACATCATGCAACTACTGGAACGGCTGGTTTCCGGCCTGGATGAACAATCGTGAGCAGCACGGCAAAGAAGTGCGTGGTCATCGGCGCCGGCTTTAGCGGAAGCTGCAGCGCCTGGGAGCTGGTTAAAGCGGGCCACGATGTCACCGTGATTGACCCGGTGCTGCCAGGCCTTTCCACCAGTTACGGTAATGCAGGCTGCATTTCACCCACCGCGGTGGTGCCGTTTTCCTATCCCGGCGTGATCCGCCAGATCCCGCGCTGGTTGTTCAGCGCCGATGGTCCGCTCAAGGTGCGCTGGTCCGACCTGCCGGCGGTGACCCCGTGGCTGTGGAAATTCTGGCGCAGCGGTTCCATGGAGAAAGTTGAAGCCATCGCAGAGGCCCAGAACACCCTGATGACTCGGGTCAAGGCCGACTATGACCGCATCCTCGTGGAAACAAAGGCCGAGTGGTTGCGGGAAAGCAGAGGCCACATCCTGCTGTACGACCAGCGCACCCACTACGAGCGCGATGCCTGGCAGTTCGCGTTGAGAAAACGTTTGGGGCAGGACTGCCGTGAACTGAGCCTGGCCGAGCTGGCCGAGCTGGAGCCGGCGCTGGCCGAAGGCCCGAACGCAGCACAGCGGGTGGCTTTGCTGGACGAAAGCTGGGAGCACCTGGTCGACCCGGCCGAGGTGGTGCGCAGCATTGCTGAAGCCGCCTTTGCTGCCGGGGCAAAGTGGCGCCAACAGCGGGTGACGGATTTGCGGCGCAGCGAAAACGGCCCGCAACTTCGCCTGGACGGCGGCGAAACCATCGACGCCGACGAGGTGATCATTGCTACCGGGGTTTGGTCGAACAAGCTCACAGCACCCCTGGGCACGCATATCCCGGTCGGCGCCAAGCGTGGCTACCACACCATGGTGCATGAGCCATCCGCCACCGTCAGCCGGCCCATCACCCTGGCCTCGCGGATGTTCCTGTTTACCCCGATGCGCCTGGGCCTGCGCCTGGCCGGCACCGCCGAGTTTGCCGCCATCGATGCCAGGCCCGACTACCGCCGGGCGAAGATCCTGCTGAAAGTGGCGCGCGATTACCTGCCCGGGCTGGAGGGCGACTCCTACAGCGAGTGGATGGGCCAGCGGCCGATGATGCCCGACTCCAAGCCGGTGATTGGGCCATTGCCGGGCCAGCCGGGAATGTGGTGCGCCTTTGGCCATGGCCACTATGGCCTGACCCAGGGCCCCACCACCGGGCGGATCATTGCCGACCTCGTGTCCGGCCGTTCGCCCGGTCTCGACCTGGCCCCATTTGCCGCCGACCGTTTCTGAGAACATCATGAGCAACGCGCCTTCAGTTCCCACTTCACCGCAACGCTTTCACTGCATCGACGCCCACACCTGCGGCAACCCGGTGCGCCTGGTTTACAAGGGCAAGCCGCCGCTCGAGGGTGAATCCATGGGCGACAAGCGTGCGCACTTCCTGGCCGAGTACGACTGGATTCGCACCGCCCTGATGCTGGAGCCGCGCGGCCACGCGCAAATGTCGGGCAGTTTTCTGTACCGTAGCGCGCGGGAGGATTGCGACATTGGCGTGTTGTTCATCGAGACTTCGGGCTGCCTGCCAATGTGCGGCCACGGCACCATCGGCACCGTCACCATCGCCATCGAACACAACCTGGTCGATCCGGCCGAGCCCGGGGTGCTTAACCTTGAAACACCGGCCGGGCGGGTGGTGGCGCACTACACGCTGGAAGACGACAAGGTGCGCAGCGTGCGCATCGCCAACATTCCCTCGTTCCTGCACAGTCGCGACCTGGAAGTGGACTGCCCCGAGCTGGATACCGTGCTCAAGGTGGATGTTTCCTACGGCGGCAATTTCTACGCCATCGTTGAGCCGCAGCCCGGCTACCGCGACCTGGCCGATCTGCCGGCCACCGAGATAGCGCGCATCAGTCCGCGCCTGCGCGAGCGCATGAACCAGCGCTACACCTTTGAACACCCCGATGACCCGCGGGTTTGCGGCCTGACCCACATCCTGTGGACCGGCGCGCCCACAGCCCAGGGCTCGGATGCGCGCAACGCGGTGTTTTACGGGGAATCCGCCATCGACCGCTCGCCCTGCGGCACCGGCACCTCGGCGCGCATGGCGCAGTTGGTGGGCCGTGGCCGGTTGGCGGTGGGCGACCGCTTCGTGCACGAGAGCATTATCGGCAGCCAGTTCATTGGCCGGGTGGAAGCGGCCGCGCAGGTGGGTGATTTCCCGGCCATCGTTCCCAGCATTGAAGGCTGGGCGCGCATCTACGGTCACAACGTGATTACTGTCGACCCCGCCGATGACCCGTATTGGCAGGGCTTCTCCGTTACCTGATGGCAACGCCAAAGCCCGCAACGCCCAAGGAGTTCCGATGAAGATTTTCAGCAACATTCTGGCCCTGGTTTTGGCCCTTGCCCTGTTCGCACCGGCAAGCGCCTGGGCGCAGGACGATGGCGAGACCTTTCGCCAGATCTACGAAAAAGAATGGGATTTCCGCCTGGCTGAGTTTCCGGGCATGGCGGCCTGGGTGGGCCTGGACAAGTACAACGACCGCCTGGGTCATGTCTCCGAGCCGCACCAGCTAAGGCGCAGGGATTACTGGCGCGGCATCCTGGCAGAGACCGATGCGCTGTCATGCGAGCGCATGAGCCACCAGGATTGCATCAACCTGCGTATCTACCGCAGGCAAATCCAGGGCTTTATCACCGATGTCGAAACCCGCGCCTACCTGCTGGCTTTCAACAGCGACTGGGGTTTCTACCTGGGCTGGGCGCGCCTGGCGGAAAACACCGCCTTCGTCGATGCCCAGGATTACCGCGATTACATTGCCAAGATCTCGATGATTCCCGAGATCATGGATGAGTACATTGGCCTGATGCGCCGCGGGCTGGAGATTGGATTCACCCAGCCGAAGGCGGTGCTGCCAGGCCGCGATACGCCGGTTGAAGCGCAACTGGTGGACGATGTCAGTGAAAGCGGGTTCTTCGCGCCGTTTGTTGAACGCCCCGCCGGCGTTAGCGAGATCGAATGGCCGGCCCTGGTTGCCGAAGGCCGCGCCGCGGTCGAGGGAAAAGTGATTCCCGCCTACGCCACGCTGCTTGAGTTCTTCCGCGAGGAATACTTCCCGGGCGCGCGGGATTCGCTGGGCGCTTACCAGCTTCCCTATGGCGAATCCTTTTACCAGGGGCAGATTTACCAGTACGCCACCGTCGACATGAGCCCGCAGCAGATCCATGACCTGGGGCTCAGCGAAGTCGAGCGCATCACCGCCGAGATGCAGGCGATCATGGATGAACTGGAGTTCGAGGGCAGCCTGGCGGAATTTATCGACTGGATGCGTGGCAACCCCGATTTCTACGCCAAGACACCCAAAGAGTTGCTGTCGGCTGCTTCCTACTACGCCAAGAAAATCGACGGGCGCCTGCCGATGATGTTTGGAAAACTGCCGCGCCAGCCCTACGGCGTGGCGCCGGTGCCGGAGGAGATTGCGCCGTTCTACACCGCCGGGCGCTACGTGGGTGCGCCGCTGGATGCGCCGCGTGGCGGGTACTACTGGGTGAACACTTATGCCCTGGAAAGCCGCCCGCTGTATGCGCTGCCCGCGCTAACCCTGCACGAGGGCGCGCCGGGGCACCACTTGCAAGGCGCGCTGGCCAAGGAAAACGACAGCCAACCGCCATTCCGCCGCTTTGATTACATCTCCGCTTATGGAGAAGGCTGGGGTCTGTACGCCGAGAAGCTGGGTGTGGAGATGGATATCTACGAAACGCCGTACGAGCATTTCGGCCGCCTGACTTACGAGATGTGGCGCGCCTGCCGCCTGGTGATCGACACCGGCGTGCACGCCTTTGGCTGGTCGCGTGAGAAGGCGCAGGCTTATCTCGCCGACCGCACGGCGCTGTCGCTGCACGAGGTGACCACCGAGGTCGATCGCTACATCTCGTGGCCGGCGCAGGCGCTCAGCTATAAACTGGGTGAATACACCATCTGGCAACTCAGGCGCGAGGCGGAAGCCGGGCTGGGCGCGGCGTTCGATATTCGCGCATTCCACGATTACCTGCTGAGCCTGGGCTCGGTGCCCCTGGATGTGCTTACCAGCGAACTCCAGGCGTGGATTGTTGCCAAAGCCAGCGAAGGAGAAATTGCTCAATGAGGAGAACAATGAACAATCATTACAAGAAAGCCACCCAGTTGGTCGCCTTTGCCCTGTTGGCGCTTTTCCTGGGCGCGGCCTCAACCGCGGTAGCCCAGCAGATCGTGCGCAAGGACGAGGCATCTACCGGCATCGACCGCGCGGCGGCGCCCGGCGAAGTCACCTTGTCATTCGCCAACCTGAAGGATGGCGACGAAGTGCCCAAGTCTTTCCGCGTGAAGTTCGTGATTACTGGCATGAAGGTTCGGCCGGCTGGCGAAGACGTGCCGAATTCGGGCCACCATCACCTGCTGATCGACGTCGACGAAGACGACATGCCCGATATGGGCCTGCCGTTGCCCATGAACGAAAGTGTTTATCACTTCGGCAAGGGCGAGAAGAGCGCGGTAATCACCATGCCGCCGGGCGAGCATACCCTGCAGCTGCTGTTTGCCGACTATCGCCACGTACCGCATGACCCGCCGGTCATGTCGGAAAAGATCACCATCACGGTGGTTGAGGAAGACAGCGCCGAGTAAAGCGCGGTACTGCCCGAAAGGGTCAGCTACCTGCCGGGGCCCCGGTAGATACAACCGGCGTTGCAGGTTTCCTGTACCGCCACCTTGCTGAGGTTGGGCAGGCTGGGTTCCAGTCGCGCCCAAATCCACCGCGCCAGGTTCTCGCTGGTGGGGTTCTCCAGCCCGTCGATGTCGTTCAGGCAGTGGTGGTCAAGCTGGTCGAACAGCGGCTGGAAGGCGCGCTTGAGGTCGGCAAAATCCATCACCCAGCCGGTTTCTTCGCCGACTTCACCGGAAACGTGCACTTCGATGCGAAAGGAGTGGCCGTGCATGCGGGCGCACTTGTGGCCCTCGGGCACATGGGGCAGGAAATGAGCAGCTTCGACCTGGAATACGCGGAATACGTCCATCCGCAGATTGTACCGGATTGGCGCCCCGGCCCCGGAAGATTAGCGGCCTAGCTGGAAGCGGGTTTGGGTGCTGAAGTCTTGAAGCCCACGCGCTCGTGGGAGCCGTCGCAGAACGGCTTGTTGGCCGAATGGCCACAACGACACAGCGAGCCTCGCATCTTGGTGCACTGCTGGCCCAGGTAATCCTGGATGCGCATGCGGCCCACGAATTGCAGCGGGCCATTTTCAACGCAAGTTACTGCCAGTGGCACCGGACGCATTGGCGTTGGCGCTTCTGAACCCTGGGCGAAGCGGCCCGGGCACTTGAACTCGGCCTCGATGTGTTGCTCGTCGCAGAACGGCTTGTTCTTCGAATGACCGCAGCGGCACAGCGAAAGCTGGTTGGCCAGCTCCAGGCTGCCGTCCTCGTGTATCAGCGTGATGTTGCCCTTGACCTTGAGCGGGCCGAACTGGGTGACGTGGGTTTCGTTGAGGATGTTGACCAGGCCTTCGCGGCCTTTCTCCCGTCGTTCCGCCAGCCACTTGTTGAGCGCGCGCTCTGACTGCGGCAGGTGCACATTGCGTCGCGCACGGCCATCTGGCGCGTCAATCGGTTCCTGCGCGGGTTTATGGACGGCACCGCCGACATCGGCGTCCGGTTTTCTGTCCCCTTTGACCAAAGATTCCCCCGAACGTGGTCTGAGTAATTTGAAGGCGTCATCCATGACTTTAGCCAAATGTTACCGGCGCAAGGCGCTAGTATCCCGCATATACTGTAGCAACAAAAACCAACGACCGCGAGTGATTTAAAGGGTGTGCCCATGATCAAGTCCTTGATGCCATTGTTTTTATTGTTCAGCGCTTCGGTTTTTGCCGAGGTGGAACCGCCGCCAGACCGCGACCGTGGCGATGGACCATTCGCCCGCTTGATCCTGCGCAACGTGACCCTGGTCACCGGCGACGGCGCCCCGGCCAACGGGCCGAAAGACGTGATTATCGTGGGCAACCGCATCGCCTCGATCCATTCGGTGGGCTATCCCGGTGTACCCATCCGCGATGAAGACCGGCCGGAGGTTGAGGAAGGTGACGAGGTGCTGGAACTGGACGGCGCTTACTTGCTGCCGGGCTTTGTTGACCTGCACGCCCATTTCGGTGGCGAAGACCAGGGCGTGCCCGCCGAGTACGTGGCCAAGCTGTGGCTGGCGCATGGCATCACCACCATCCGGGAGCCAGGCAGTTTCAATGGTCTCGACTGGGTGGTGGCCCAACAGCGCCGCAGTGCGAACAACGAGATTGCCGCGCCCCGCATCGTGCCCTACCTGGGCTTCGGCATGGGCGTGGATGAGCCGCTTGCCAACCCCGGGGAAGTGCGCGAATGGGTGCGTGATATCGCAGACCAGGGGGCGCGCGGCATCAAGTTCTTTGGCGCGTCGCCCGAGATCATGGAAGCCGCATTCGACGAGGCCAACAAGCAGGGCCTGGGCAGCGCCATGCACCACGCCCAGCTCGACGTGGCCCACTGGAACGTGTTGGATTCCGCGCGCGCCGGCCTCACCACCATGGAACACTGGTACGGGCTGCCCGAGGCCATGTTCTCGGAGCAGGCCATCCAGGACTACCCGGCGGACTACAACTACGCCAACGAGCAAAACCGCTTCGGCGAGGCCGGGCGCCTGTGGCAACAGGCGGCACCCCCGGGCAGCGACACCTGGAACGCGGTACGTGATGAACTGATCGCCCTGGATTTCACCCTGAACCCGACCCTCACCATCTACGAGGCCAGCCGCGACCTGATGCGCGAGATGAATGCCGATTGGCAGCAGGACTACGCGCATCCGAACCTGTGGGCATTCTTCCAGCCATCGCGCCGCGCCCACGGCTCTTACTGGTTTGACTGGACCACCGCCGACGAGATCGCCTGGAAGGAGAATTACCAGCTGTGGATGCAGTTCATCAATGACTACAAGAACCACGGCGGGCGCGTCACCCTGGGTTCAGATGCCGGGTTTATCTGGAAACTCTACGGTTTTGCCTACATCCGCGAGATGGAGTTGTTGCAAGAAGCGGGTTTCCACCCGCTGGAAGTGATTCGAGCGGCCACTATCGATGGCGCCGAGGTGCTGGGTATGGAGGCCGATATCGGCTCGATTCGCCCCGGCAAGTTGGCCGACCTGGTGATTGTGAAGGAGAATCCGCTGGCCAATTTCAAGGTGCTGTACGGCACCGGCCACTTCCAGCTCAACGATGAAAACGAGCCAGCGCGGGTGGGCGGAATCGACTACGTGATCAAGGACGGCATCGTCTACGATGCCCGCGAACTGCTTTCCGATGTGCGCGAGATTGTGCGTGAAGCGCGGGAAGCGGCCGGGCAGGATCCGAGCGGCCCGCTGCGGATTCCGCCGATTCCGAGGTAGATCGCGGCGAGGGCGCCGCTCCAACGGCGGCCATTGTAGGAGCGGCGCCCTCGCCGCGAATCCCTACATTTTCTGGATCAGGGCTTCCAGGTCTGCCAACACCTGTGCGGAATGTGTATCCGGGTCCACGTCTTCGTAATGCTTGGCGATGTTGCCATCGGGGTCGATGATGAATGACTCGCGCGCGGCAATCTTTGTCAGCTTGTAGTCGCGCAGCACGCCGTATTCGGCGCAGGTCTCGCCGCTGGGGTCGGCCAGCAGGGTGAACGGCAGCTCGTATTTCTCTTCGAACGCCTTGTGTGACTCCACGTCATCCACGCTGATGCCCACCACCCTGGCGCCGATGGCCTCGTAGGCGAACTTGCTGTCGCGGAAGTTGCAGGCCTCGGTGGTGCAGCCCGGCGTGTCATCGCGGGGGTAGAAATAGAGCGCCAGCCATTCGCCGGCGTAGTCGGAAAGTTCGTGCCACTCGCCGTTCTGGTCCTGCAGCTTGAAGGCTGGAGCCTGGCTGCCAACGGCCGGGCTTTCATTGTCAGAAGCCGAAACGGCCACCACCACTGCGGCGGCCACGAGCGTGATCGCCAGGATAAATGCTTTTTTCATCAATGCACCCCAGGTAAATGCCAACGCCAGCTGTGACAGTGTAATCGCAGCAAAGTGCCGTTTACGAGTTGCTGAAGATCAGCCTCGGGCGGTTATAGAGCGTGGCGGCCATCACCGCCAGCACCAGGCCGATCACCAGCGTGCTGCTGAAAGAAAGGCCATACCAGCTCAATGGCACGCTCTCGCCGCGGACGATTTCGCCGATCAACATGTTCTGCGAGAACAGCGGAATGGACATCATCCAGGTTTCCGGGCGCACCGGGTTGATCATGAAAATCATGCTGGGGATCAGCGGAATCATCACCACCAGGCTGGAATACGATTGCGCCTCGCGGTAGGTCTTGGCGAACGAGGCCAGCACCGTCAGCAGGCTCGCGGCGAGGATGGCCACCGGCGCAATCACCAGCAGGATTTTCAGCAAGCCCGCGGTGGTAATCGTCAGGTCGATTCCGAAGGCGCCCACCGGCATCAAGGGCAGCACCAGCTTGAACGACACCAGGGTCAGCGCCAGCGATGCCATGGCGAAAAACATGGTGGTCAGCAACTTGCCGGTCATGATCTGCCAGCGCGCCACCGGGTTGATCAACAGCGGCTCCAGGCTGCGCCGTTCTTTCTCGCCGGCGGTGGTGTCCATCGCCAGGTGCATGCCGCCGGTAAAGGCGGTGATCATCAGCACGTAGGGCAGGAAGATCATCGCCAGGATGGCGCGGCTCTTCGGCGTGGAGAGGTCGACATCGCGAATCAGGATGGCCGAGGTAAGTTGCGGCGCAATCCCGCGCAACTGCAGGCGCAGCATGCCTATTTGCTGGCCATAGCCGGCCAGCAAGGCCTTCACCCGGCGGATGGTGACCTGTGATTCCTGCCGCGAGGGGTCGGCAATCACTTCAACCGGCGCGGGCTCGCCGCGCTCCCAGTTCTCGGCAAAGTTATCGGGGATACGCACCACCACCAGCTTTTCCTGGCTCAGCACCAGGGCGTTCGGGTCTTCCGGCGGCGGTTCGATGGAAACGCCCTGCTGCTCGAGGAAACGAATCAGGCTGGGGGCGTTCTCGGCGCCGATCACCGGAATCTCCAGGGTGGCCTCGTAGCGTTCCTGCTCGGCGCTGCTGGTGAACCACACAATGCCGATAAACATCAGCGGAAACAGGATGGGGCCCAGCAGCAGCGAGTTGAACACCGCGCGGCGGTCACGGAAGTTTTCCTTGGCTTCTTTCAGAAGCACGGTTGTCAGGCCACGCAGGTTCACATCAACAATCCTTCTTCACTGCCAATCAGCTCGACGAACGCGTCTTCGAGGGTGTCGCGCCCGCTGCGTTCCAGCAACTCGGACGCCGTGCCGTCGGCCGCCACCTTGCCCTTGGCAATGATCACGATGCGGTCACACAGCGCCGCGACCTCTTGCATGATGTGGGTGGAAAGCACCACCGAGTGGCCGCCGGTTTTGAGGCTGCGGATGTACTCACGCAAGGCGCGGGTGCTCATCACGTCCAGGCCGTTGCTGGGTTCGTCCAGCAGCACGGTCTGCGGCCGGTGGACCATGGCCCGCGCGATCGCCACTTTCACCTGCTGGCCCTGGGAAAAGCCCTCGGTGCGGCGATCGATGATGTCGCCCATGTCGAGGGTTTCCACCAGCTCGTCGATGCGCTGGGTGATGTCGCCTCGCGACAACCCGTGCAGGTCGCCGTAGTAGCGAATGTTTTCGCGCGCGGTGAGGCGGTTGTACAGGCCGCGCCCGTCGGGCACCACGCCCAGGGTGCGCTTGATCTCCATCGCGTCCTGGGTGGGGTCAAGGCCGTCGATGCGAATCTCGCCGCTGTCCGGTGGCAGCAACGAATACAGCATGCGCAGGGTGGTGGTCTTGCCGGCGCCGTTGGGGCCGAGCAGGCCGGTGATCTCGCCGTCGCGCGCCTCGAAGCTGACGCCGTCCACCGCCTTGACCTCGCCAAAGTGCTTACGCAGATCGCGAACAACAATCATGGCCGCGGCCCCGTCAGTGAAATGAAGTAGGGGCTGGCCTGCATCTGCGACACGCACCCGGTGTCCAGTGAATCCAGGTCGTTGGTCTCGATGAATTCAGCCACGATATCGCCCATGCAACCGCGCACGGTCACGCTGTGGCCCTGCCCGGGCGCCACCACGTGCATGGTGTTGCCGAGATGGGCGGCCACCTGGTCGCCGTATTCGGGTGGGGTCACCGGGTCGAGCTCGCCGGAAAGCAGCAGCACCGGCTTGTCGCTGACCAGCGGGTCGTGGAAATCATCCGGCGCATGGCCGGCCGGCCACACCCCGCAGCGCACGTGGGTAGCTTCCACCATGGTGTCGCCCATGACCAGGCCCGTGCGGCCGCCACTTTCGGGGAACCAGGGCAGGTCTTCGGCGCAGGTCACCGAAAGCTCCATGCCCGAGGCGATCATGTCCTGCAAGCCGGCGGTGGAGATCAGCATCTGGCTGGCCAGGCGGCTGAAGTCGCCGGTTTCCGCGGCCTCGTAGATCAGCAGCGGCAGCATTGCCTGGGTGTCGGCGGAATACATCAGGAAACGCACCGAGGCGGCGAAGGTGTCGCGGCCATAGGTCATCGTGAACGGCTCGCCGGTAAGCGGGTGGTCGATGGTTGTTTCCACTGGCTGGCGCTCCAGGGACTGAACCAGCCCGATCAGCCGGTCAACCACGCCGGGAAACGCCTGGTTGCAGTCCGGGTCTGACTGGCAGCCACGCAGCACCTTGAAGATGGCCTGGTCGAGCTTGACTGCGTGGTCGATGCCCAGCGGCAGGGCCTGCGGGACGATGCTGTCCAAAACCGCGCTGCGCACCCGGTCGGGAAACATTTTCATGTACACCTGGGCGGCGCGGGTGCCGTAGGACGCGCCCCACAGGTTGATTTGCTCGTAACCCAGCGCTTCGCGCACCGCATCGTAGTCCTGCATGCCGATTGTGGTGGTGTAAAAGCGCGGGTCGCCGTCAATCGAAGCCAGGCAATCGCGGGTTATATCTTCCAACGCGCCCCAGTCGTCGCTCAGCGCGTCTTCCAGTTCCACCTCCGGGCATTTCAGCGGATTCGATTTGCCGGTGCCGCGCTGGTCAATCAGGATGATGTCGCGGTTTTCGTTGACCTTTCTCAGCGCGCCGGCCACCAACAGCCAGGCCTCGGTGGCGGCCTGGCCTGGGCCGCCGGCGAAAAGAAACACCGGGTCGGGCTCGGCGCTGCGCCCGGCGGCGGGCACCCGCGCCAGGTTGAGGGTGATCTGGCGGCCGTCCGGGTCGGCGGGGTTTTCCGCCACCACGAAGGTGCCGCATTCGGCCTTGGCCGAAATCGGTGACTGTGGCAGCGACAGCTCACACTGTTCCAACACAATGGAGCCCGTGGCGGCGTCATCCGCCTGGAGCATCGGCGCGCCCAACACGCAAAACGTGGCGGCAAGCAAGCCGAAACAGATACGGTTTTTCAGTATCATCGCAATCTAAAGGTGTCTTTGGGGTACGCGGGCCGGAGACCGAATTCTGACCAACCCGAACCTTAGGGACAAACCCCGGCCATGTCCATAGGCTCATGGTCACGGCGGGTTTCCGCCAACATGGTTCGCCGCTGGCTGGCGCGACCGTTCGCCAGAGGCCAGGCGTTGAATCCGCCGGTTTGCCCCCAACATTAGGCACGAGTACCGATCATGCATGCCCTCGAAGTCAAAAACCTGCGCAAAACCTACGCCAACGGGGTAGAAGCCCTCAAGGGCGTGGACCTGACCGTTGCCGAAGGCGATTTCTTCGCGCTGTTGGGCCCCAACGGTGCGGGCAAATCCACCCTCATCGGCATCATATCCTCGCTGGTCAACGCCAGCGACGGCGAGGCGAAAGTGTTTGGCGCCAGCGTCCAGCAAGACCGCTCGCGGGCAATGTCGTACATCGGCCTGGTGCCGCAGGAACTGAACTTTAACCAGTTCGAAAAGCCGTTTGAAATTGTCGTGAACCAGGCTGGCTACTACGGCATTCCCAAGAAAGTGGCGATGGAGCGCGCCGAGCGCTATCTCAAGCAACTGCAGTTGTGGGACAAGGCATTCCAGCCATCGCGCAGCCTTTCCGGCGGCATGAAACGCCGCTTGATGATTGCGCGCGCGATGGTCAATGACCCCAGGCTGTTGATCCTGGATGAGCCCACTGCCGGCGTGGATATCGAGATTCGCCGTTCGATGTGGGAGTTCATCTCCGGCATCAACGATGGCGGCACCACCGTGATTCTTACCACCCACTACCTGGAAGAAGCCGAGAACCTGTGCCGCAACATCGCCATCATTGACCACGGGCGGATTGTTGAGAACACCGACATGAAATCGTTGCTCTCCAAGCTGGACGTGGAAACCTTCGTGCTCGACCTGCGCGAGTCGCTCACCAGCTGCCCGCAGGTGGATGGCATGGAGATCGAAGTGATGGATGAGCGTACGCTGGCCGCTTCCTTGCCCAAGGCGAAATCGCTGAACAACCTGTTCTCCGAGTTGGAGCGCCAGGGCATTCACGTGCTGAGCATGCGCAACAAGGCGAACCGCCTGGAAGAGCTGTTCCTGCGATTGGTGGAGCACCCACCCGGAGCCAGTGAGCAGCCCGGCGAGGCGCAGGGAGCGGCAGGCTGATGAGTGAGAATTACAAGTGGGTGGGTTACCGCACCATCGTGCGCAAGGAAATCACCCGCATCGTGCGCATCTGGGGCCAGACCATCGTGCCGCCGGTGATCACCATGTCGCTGTATTTCATTATTTTCGGTGAGCTGATTGGCCGCCGCATCGGTGACATGGATGGCTTTAGCTACATCCAGTACATCGTGCCGGGCCTGGTGATCATGTCGGTGATCACCAATTCCTATGGAAACATGGTTTCGTCGTTTTTCGGCGCCAAGTTTGGCAAGCACATCGAGGAACTGCTGATTTCACCGTTGCCCAACTGGGTGATCCTGGCCGGTTACGTCACCGGGGCGGTGGCGCGTGGCCTGATGGTGGGTACCGTGGTGCTGCTGGTGTCGCTGTTTTTCACCCGCGCCGAGATCCACTCGCCGCTGATCATGATGACCGTCTTGCTGCTGACCGCGGTGGTGTTTTCACTGGCCGGGATGGTGAATGCCATCTTTGCCCAGAAGTTTGACGATATCGCGATTATTCCGACCTTCGTTCTGGCGCCGCTCACCTACCTGGGCGGCGTGTTCTACACCATCGACCTGCTGCCGGAGTTCTGGCAGAAGGTTTCTGCATTCAACCCGATCCTGTACATGGTCAACGGGTTCCGCATGGGCATGCTGGGCGTCTCCGATGTCAGCCTGGTGCAGACCATCGCGGTGATCCTGGCCGCCGGCGCCCTGTTGTTCGGCTGGTGCCTGTGGTTGCTCCACCGTGGCACCGGTTTGCGCACATAAAATGCCGTCATCGGGTAATATGGCCCGGCGGAATACCCGCCAAGAGGACAAGTAATGACCGATCAAAACTCTGCTGCCCTGCCCGAAAGAAGCAGGGCTCCGTTGAACTGGACCGTGGCCCTGGTTTTGGGCCTGACGTTCGTGGCAGCGTTCACCGTGGTGCCCTGGTATGGCTTCGAGTACGGCTACAGTGGCTGGGCGTGGGCGTTTTTCGGGATTCTACTGGTGGTTAACGGCATCGGTATTGGTAGCGGTTACCACCGCCTGTGGTCGCACCGCACCTACAACGCAAGCCCCGCGATGAAGTGGTTCCTCGCCATTTTTGGCGGTATGGCGATGCAGAACAGCATTTTGATCTGGTGTGCGCGTCATCGTATTCACCACCGCGATGTCGACGACAACGACAAGGATCCATACTCCATTAACCGCGGTTTCTGGTTTGCCCACGTGGGCTGGATGATCCGTGATTACCCCAGCGGCAAGATCGACTACTCGGTGGTTCCCGACCTGCAGCGCGACCCGATCGTGGTGTGGCAGGATCGCTGGTACCTTCCGTTGATCCTGGCCACCAATATTGGCCTGCCGTTGCTGCTTGGCTGGATGGTGGGCGATGTGTGGGGCGTGTTCCTGCTGGCCGGCGTGCTGCGTCTGGTGATCAGCCACCACGTGACCTTCTTCATCAATTCACTGGCGCACATGTGGGGCAAGCAGCCTTACACCGACGAGAATTCAGCCCGCGACAACACCTTCCTGGCGGCAATCACCTACGGCGAGGGTTACCACAACTACCACCACCTGTTCCAGAACGACTACCGCTGCGGGCACCGCTGGTGGCACATCGACATGAACAAGTGGTTTATCTCCGCCTGCGCCGGCCTCGGCCTGGCCTCCGACCTGACCCGGGCACCGCAATTCAAGGTGCTTCGCGCGCGCCTGAACATGGAGTTCAAGGTCGCACGCAGCAAGCTGGAAGCCTGCGACGAAAGCACCGGCTGGAAAGAGCAGCTTGAGCAGGAATACGCCGAGTTCATGGATACCGTGAAACAGTGGCAGCAGCTGCAAATGGAACGCGTGCAGCAGAGCAAGCAGAAGCTGGCGGAAAAGATCGAGAACAACGCCATCACTTCACGTTACCGCGAGTTGGAGCGCAGCCTGAAGGTTCAGCGCAAGCGCGTGGCATTGCTGGCAGCGCAGTTCACCATCTGATCTAACGCAGGGGCTTCGCCCCTGCATTTCTCCAGGCGCGGGTTTTAGACCGCGACCCTGGTCGCGCCCTACAGGGCGCTCCTACGCTTGTTCCAGGGAAGGCAGCCGGAAAAACTGCCGCGCATTCGCGGTGGTTTGCTCGGCGATCGCTTCCGCCGGTTTGCCGGTGGCCTCGGCAATTGTATTCACAATCCATGGTAGCCATTGCGGCTCGTTGCGGTGTGCTTTCACCCGCGGTCGCAGGTTGCGCGGCTTGAGGTAGGGCGCGTCGGTTTCCACCATCAGGCGGTTGTCGGGAATCTCCCCCAAAAACTCCAGCATGTGGGTGCCGCGGCGCTCATCGCAGATCCAGCCGGTAATGCCAATGTGGCAATCCAGGTCCAGGTAATCACGCATCTGCTCGCGATCGCCGGTAAAGCAGTGCACCACCACGTTGCTGAGCTTGTCGCGCATCGGCTTGAGCATGGCGTGGAAATCGTCGTGGGCATCGCGCATGTGCAGGAACATGGGCTGGCCGGTGGCGGCCGCGATATCCATGTGGCGCTGGAATGATTCTTTCTGTGCTGGCCTGGGGGAGAAGTCGCGGAAATAATCGAGTCCGGTTTCGCCTACCGCGACCACGCCGTGGTGGCTGACCAGGTCGCAGATCAGCGCCTCGGTTTCATCGTCAAACTCATCCGCGTGGTGCGGGTGCACGCCGGCGGTAGCAAACAGCTCGCCGGGAAAACTGCGCGCCAGTTCCAGCGCCTTGGTGCTGCCATCGGCGCTGGCGCCGGTGACCACCATTTGCACCACGCCGGCCTCGCGAGCACGCTCGAGCACCTGCTCGCGGTCGTCGTCGAATGAGTCGTGGGTGAGGTTACAGCCGATGTCGATCAGTTCCATGGGCGCGCATTGTAATGGAATCAGAATTAGAATGAGCCGACGATTTTCGTGGAGCCATTGGATGACTGAAAAGTGGGGCGCTTACTGGCGGCTGATGCGGTTTGATCGGCCGATTGGCATCCTGCTTCTGCTGTGGCCCACCTGGTGGGCGCTGCTGGTGGCCGGCGATGGCGCTCCGCATCTGCGCACGGTGCTGATCTTCACCGCCGGCGTGGTGCTGATGCGCGCCGCGGGTTGCATCATGAACGATGTCGCCGACCGCGATTTCGACCCCCATGTCGAGCGTACCCGAACCCGCCCGCTGGCTTCCGGTGAACTCACTTTGCGTGAAGCCCTCGGCTTGTTCGTGGCGTTGATGGTGCTGGCATTCGGGCTGGTGCTGCTGACCAACGCGCTGACCATCAAGCTGGCCTTCGTCGGCGCCGCGCTGGCCTCGAGCTACCCCTTCTTCAAACGCTTTACCCACCTGCCGCAGGTGGTGCTGGGGGTCGCGTTCGGCTGGGGCATCGTGATGGCGTTTTCGGCCGAGACCGGCGGCGTGCCGTCGGTGGCCTGGTGGCTGCTGGGTATCAACGTGGTGTGGAGTGTCATCTACGACACGCTGTATGCCATGGTGGATCGCAACGATGACCTCGCAGTGGGGGTGAAATCCACCGCCATCCTGTTTGGCCGCTTTGACCTGGCCATCCTCGCGCTGTTGATGGCGGTCATGGTGGCGCTGTTGCTGGTGGTGGGACACAAGCTGGCGCTGGCCTGGCCGTGGCAGCTTGCCGTTGCGCTTGCCGCCTGCCTGTTTGGCTACCAGTTGTGGCTGGCGCGCGCACGCAGCCGTGAAGGCTGTTTCAGGGCGTTCCTGAACAACAATTACCTGGGCTTGGTGCTGTTCCTGGGATTGGCGGCGCACTATGCGCTGGCGGGGCAACTCGGGCTGCGCTGAACCCGCCTAGCCGGCGCGCGCGGCAACCCACACCACGACTGTTTCGGCGCCGGCCTGTTTCAGCGCGCGGGCGCATTCGCGAACCGTCGAACCCGTAGTCATCACATCGTCAACCAGCGCCACGCGGGCCGGCGGTGGCCTGCGAACCCGAAATGCACCCCTCAGGTTGGAGCTTCGCTCGCGGGCGGAAAGGCCCGACTGCGCCGGTGTTCGCCGCACCCGTTTGAGCACGTTGGTAGCCAGCGGGATATCCAGGGTTCGCGCAATGTCCCGCGCCAGCAGCTCGGCCTGGTTGTAGATGCGCTGGATTTGGCGGGTGGGGTGAAGCGGAACCGGGACCAGGGCATGCGCTGGCGCTACGCGTTCGCTGTTGGAGCCCAGGGCGCGAAGCATGCAGTCTGCCAGCGCTGCGCCACTGGCCAGGCTGCGGTTGAACTTGAAGCGCCTGGCGAGCACCGTGGTGGGGAACACGTAGTCGAGGGCGGCGACGGTTGCGTCAAAGGGTGGCGGACGGCGGATACAGTCACCGCAAATGCTTCCGCCGGCGCTTTCAAGCGCATCCAGTGGAATTCCGCAGCGGCTGCATCCGTGCTCCAGCCACGGGAGGTCGGCCATGCAACCCGGGCAAAGGTTGGCTGCAGCGCGACCACCGCAAAGCAGGCACCGCCACGGCAAAACCCGGTCAAAAATCCAGTTGGCCACCCCCATGAACCCAGAATGCAGACTGGCGAACCTAACGTTTGTAGGAAATCGCCTCGATTGTGTGTAAGAAAGCGCCTATCAAATGCGCCCTGGCCGCGCCTTTACCGGTAGGATAACGGCATGAACCTGGCTGAAATTGAACACGCCTTTGATCGCGCGGCGGGCCGCTATTCGCAGCATGATGTGCTGGAGCGAGAGGTTGGTGAACGGCTGCTGGAACGGCTGTCTTTTTCCCGCCTTGCGCCTACCCGGGCGCTGGACCTCGGTAGCGGAACCGGGCGGGTTTCCAATGGCCTTCGCAAGCAGTTTCCTGGCGCGGTTGTATGCGCCCTGGATCTTTCGCGCGGCATGTTGTCTCGTGGCCTTGGCCCTCTGCCCAATCGACTGCAAGCGGACTTCTGCAGGCTGCCTTTCGCCAGCCGCAGCTTCGACCTGGTGGTAAGCAATTTTGCCCTACACTGGGCCCTGGATTTTGGCCTGGCCATGCAGGAAATTCGTAGGGTTTTGAAGCCCTTAGGTATGTTTGTTTTCAGCGTCCCGGGGGTCGGAAGCTTCAGGGGGTTGGAGGTGGCCGAGGGCCAATCGGCGGAGATGCCGGTGTACATGCCAGACCTCCAGGAGCTCGGCGATTTCCTGGTCTCTTCGGGCTTCGCGGAACCAGTAATGGACAGCGAGGTCATAACCCTTAGCTACCCTGATGTCGCCGCCATGAATGCGGAGTTGGCAGTCACCGGAGGCTCGGGGTTTGTTGAACTCTCTGCAGCCGCATCGCAGAAACTGGAGTTGTGCTACGAAGTGGTCTACGGCACGGCGTTCGGGCCACCCGAAGGCCAGCCGATCAGAACCGGGGAGGGCGAGGTCGCTTCCTTCTCGGTCGAGGCCCTGAAACGCAGTTTGAAGTAGCGAACAAGGGCTTTGCCAAAAGTGTCACATTGGGCTATCATATTGGGCACAGGGGTTGGGTAATCCCCTGATTTAAGTTACAGTTCAGTTCGAGATCGTGGTTCCCCCTTACCGCGGTTTCGTACCGAGACCGGTGTTCCCCTTGCACTTGGTCTCATGAAAGGGCCGGTTGACCCCTTACCGGCCCTTTCGCTTTTCTGGGTTTTGAAAAATCTCGCTTTTCCTCGTGGTGCCGAAACCGGCGCTCAGGCCCGATGCGGCCGGGCGAGATAGTCGCGTGATTGCATCTCGGTCAGGCGCGACGTGGTGCGCTGAAACTCGAAAGAGAGTCGCTGGCCGGTATATAGCTGGTCAGGCGCCGCCTCGGCGCTGATCAGAAGCTTGACGTTACGGTCGTAGAACTCGTCCACCAGGTTGATGAAGCGGCGCGCGATGTCGGCATCGTTCTCTCCCATGACCCGCACCCCGGAAATCAGCACGGTATTGAACG
This sequence comes from Gammaproteobacteria bacterium, assembly GCA_030428105.1. Lineage (GTDB taxonomy): Bacteria > Pseudomonadota > Gammaproteobacteria > Xanthomonadales > SZUA-36 > JAUIBE01. Next base: position 6,197 of record JAUIBE010000013.1, on the reverse strand, counting down.
CGCGCGCCAGCGATATGTAATCGCGGCTGCTGCGCGGGCCTTCGCAAAGCGCACCGAAACTGAACCAGGCGACGCCATCGGAACGCCGCCGCGCCTTGATGATGCGGCCGTTCACTTCCAGGTTGGTGTCCAGCTCGCTGCCGCAGGCAATCTGCTCATAGCTGGCCATGATGGCCTGCTCCGCGGCGTCGTCCAGCGGGTGATGGTAGGTCACCGAGCGTTCGAGGATGCGCAGGCGGTAGTCGGCGTCGCCACCCACCTCGATCACGCGGCAGTGCTGCTTTAGCGCTTCGATGGCTGGCAGGAACTTGGCGCGCTGCAACCCTTCGCGGTAGAGATCGTCGGGGTGGCAGTTGGAGGTGGTGACCAGCACCACGCCGTGGTCAAACAGGGCTTGCAACAGCCCCGAGAGCAGCATCGCGTCGCCGATGTCAGAGACGTAGAACTCGTCAAAGCACAACACGCGGGCCTCGTCGGCCCAGGTTTTGGCAATGCGTGGCAGTGGGTCGGCAACCTCGCCCATCTCGCCCAGCGCGTCGTGCACGCGTTGCATGAAGCGATGGAAGTGAATGCGACGCTTGCGCTTGACCGGCAGGGAGGCGTAGAACAGGTCCATCAGCCAGGTCTTGCCGCGGCCAACGCTGCCCCACAGGTAGATGCCTTGTTCACGGCCGGAGTGTTCGCCCCTGACCCGTTTCAGCAGGCCTTTGAGGCTGCGCTGCGACTTGGAAGGCTGCTGCAGCGTGCGCCACAGGGCATCAAGCGCCTGTACCGCCTTTTCCTGCTCGGGGTCGGCGCTAAACCGGCCGCTGCCGGTCAGTTCGCGATAGCGTTCAAGTGGCGGCGCCGGGAAGTTGGTCACGAACACCGTTCTTGAGCAGGCCGCGCAGGTCCATCAGGCGGCGATGGAAGAAATGGCCGGTGCGGTGCATGGCCACGAAGTCGGGCGCCGGATCCAGGGCGTCTACCCAGGCCTGCACGGAATCGAAGCTGACCACGTCGTCCTCATCACCCTGCACCACCAGCCACGGGCAGCCGGGATGATCCAGCTCGGCGACGCCGTAGCGGTCTACCGGGGGCGCCACGGAGATCAGCTGGCCAAGTTTCACGTTCTGGGCCGCGCGCAGGCTGATGTAGGCGCCGAATGAGAATCCCGCCAGCCACAGCGCATCGTTGGGTCGCGCACGGCGCACCCACTCGATGACCGAGAACAGGTCGTCGGTTTCGCCGTAGCCGTCATCAAAGCTGCCCTCGCTTTCACCCACGCCGCGGTAGTTGAACAGTACGGTGCGCAGGCCGAGCTCGCGCATCGAGCGCTCAATGATGGTGACCACCTTGTTGTGCATGGTGCCGCCATGCTGCGGGTGGGGATGACACACCACGATGGTGGCGGCGACTTCCTCCTCCGGATCGGGCACATCGGCAATACATTCCAGCGCGCCCGCGGGGCCGCGCAGGAGAAATTCCTCGCGTTCTGCGGGGAACGGCTTGTCGTGGTCGGCTATGTCAGCCTGGGTCATGGCATAGGGCGGTTTTGAGAGAGCGCAAATGATACCGCAGTGACGCTTTGATCTGTTAGGGTTGCCGGATGAATTTCCTGGCCCACTTGCTCCTGGCGGGCGACGATGACGGTCTCCGCCTCGGCGCGCTGCTGGGCGACTTCACCAAGGGGAAACGCGCCCTGGCGCGCTATCCGGAGAATGTTCAGGCCGGCATTGCGCTGCATCGGTTTATCGATTCCACCATCGATGAGCAGGATGACGTGGTGGCCCTGCGCAGGCAGATCGAGAAGCCCTTCCGGCGCTATGCCGGCATTATCATTGACCTGGCGTTAGACCACGAACTGGCCCTGCGCTGGGACCGCTACAGTGACGAAAGCCTTGAATCGTTCGATGCAGGCGTGCGCGAGCTGCTGGCGCGATACAACCAGCTGGTTCCCCGAAAACTGCGCGCCTTCATGGCCTACGCCGACCAGCGCGGCCTGTTCGCCAACTACCGTAACCAGGAAGAGGTGCTGCGCAGCCTGCGTGGCGTGGGTCGGCGCTTTCTGCGCCCCAACCCGCTGCACCGCGTGGATGAAATCTGGGCGGAACTGAAGCCGGCATTCGGCGTGTGTTTCGAAGCCGCGTTTCCGGAGATTCAGTCTGAAGTGTCGGGCTGGGTAAGGCGGAAATCCACCACCACCGGGTCGTGGTCGGAAGAACGCAGCCAGGGTTCGGAGGGCCGCGTCGAAAGCGGGTAAGCGGCGTTGATGTTCCAGATCAGCGCCCGGCTTGTAAGCTGCGCCAGTGACTCGCTGGCAAAGGCATAATCCAGCGTTCCAGCCGCGCCCCGATAGATATAGCTGTACTGGTGCATGCCCGGTTGGCTGGCTTCAACCAACTCCACCAGGCCCTCGTCACGAATGGCGCGAACCGGGTCCTCCTGGCGGTAGGCATTGAAGTCTCCCAGCAGCAGGATGTGGGACGTGCCGCCTGCCGCCGCCAATTGCCTGGCCCACCGAACAGTTTGCAGCGCGCCTTCAACCCGCGAGTGGTTCCAGCAGGCCTGGCCATCATCCTGGTCGGTATCCGGGCCGGACTCCGGGCACCAGCCCTTCGACTTGAGGTGGTTGGCGACCACCACGAAGGTCTCGCCGCTTTGGCGGTCGCGCAGGCGCTGCGCCAGCGGCGCACGGTTTACATCGCCGAATGATTCGCCTTGCAGAATTCTCGCCGGGCCGACGGCCTGCAGCCGGTCGTTGCGGTACACCAGCCCCACGCTGATCACGTCGCTGCCAACCCTTTCGCCTTCGGGTACGGCCACAACGTATTCCGGCCCCAGCACCCTGGTGAGCACGCCGGCAAGGTGCTGGATGGCGCTGTTGGCGCCAAATCCGTCATTTTCCACCTCCATCACCGCCAGCACATCGGGCTGGATCTGCATGACGGCGGTGGCGATGCGCTCTACCTGGCGGTTAAAGGCCTCGCTGGATTCCGCGCCGCGTTCGCCGGGAAAGCCGCCGCCCTGGCCATCGCCGTTGAAGTATTCATATAGGTTGAAGCCGGCCGCACGGATGGTGCCGGGTTCCGCGGGCGGCAGAACGGGTGCCGGGCTGGAAACGAATTCCAGAGATCCGGGGGCGTAAAGAGCCGGGCCGAAGCCATCGTGACCCAACACCCCGGACAATGCGTTGAGCAAGGTGCCCGCGCTCATCTCGGTATACGGGTCCAGCGAACGCAGCGCCTCGTTGTACACGGTGAGCGACCAATCGTGGTTGCGCTGCTTATAAGTCCGCGCGTCTTCGCCCGGCAGAGCCACTTCGGTAGGCGCTCGCATGAGGCCGCGGGCGTTGACGATGATCTCGCCCTCCGGCAGGTCACGCACCGCGGTGACGGTCAGTGGTTGCGACAGGCTCAGGCGCATGCCCTCGTAGGCCTCGCGATCGGTGGCATTCAGCGGAAGCCGGGCATCGAAGTCCGGCAGCTCCGGCCCTTTCCCGCACTCGGCAAACTCGATTGGCGTTGACAGTGCTGTCAGCGTATCCGCGCCTTCGCCCAGCTCTTCCACCGTACCGCTGGCTGTAACCAGCGCGCCAGCCGTAACGCTGGAGGCCAATTCAGGCGAGGCCACGAACAGGGCGTGGGAGGCATCGCGTTCAGGCCGCACCTGGGCTTCCTGAACATAGGCGCCCTGCGGACTGGTGAGCGTGACCACGCCACGGATGGTGGCGGGCTGGCCTGATAACGGAGATGAAAACCCCGTGCCTTGCACCTCGGGAATTGGCGTGACCGCCGCGGCGCACAGGTCACCCGGCGCGGTTGAGCCTGGAGCGGGCGCAGATTGTTCAGCGCAGGCCGCCACCAGGGCGGCCAGCACCATGATCAGAAAGGTATTGCGGTGGGGCACCGCTTTAGGGGTTGAGCATGTACTCAACCGCGGCTTGCACCTGCTCGTCGGTCAGGTTGCTGTTGCCACCGCGTGGCGGCATGACGTTGATGCCATTGATGGCGTTGGCCACCAGGGCATCCAGGCCTTGCCCGGCACGGTCGTTCATGGTCCCGCCCGGAACCGGTGCGCCTGCAACGCCGGCAGCGTGACAGGCCGAGCATACGTTGTCGTAGATCAGCTTGCCGTCCAGCGAGCCATCGAATGGCGCGCTTGAGCCGGATTCGGCTTCTGCAGGCGCGCCCGTGCTGGCCACCAGGCCACCCGGGTCATCTTCGCTGGTGCGAACGCCAGCGACTGGCGCAATGCGCTCTTCAGCCAGGGTTAGCTGCGAAGGGTTGTCCGCCGGGTCAGGCGGGCTCTGGAAGGTTGTCGCCAGCATGATGATGAGCACCGTGAAAATCACCAGGCCCACAATGATTACGCTAAAGCGGCGGATAAATGTTTTGTCGTCTGCCATGCCAGAAACCGAATCAGGAGTATGAAAAAAGGGCGCGAACTACCGCGTCCCGGAAGGGGCGTATTATAGCCACCTGGGGCGCGAAACGCACCGCTACGCGCACTGGCCTGCGTTTACTTGGGCCACGCAAAGCCGCTAAACTACGCGCCCTCGGAATTTTTACGTATTTTCAGGGCGCCCGTAGCTCAGCTGGATAGAGTGCTGCCCTCCGAAGGCAGAGGTCACAGGTTCGAATCCTGTCGGGCGCGCCAGTCACCAAAAGCCACCTTTAAAGGTGGTTTTTTTGTGACTGATGTAACCCCAGGGTTCGAACAGGTTCGACAAATTCGCCGGGAGCGAATTTGGTCGCCCGCAGGGCGCCCGCAGGGCGAGCACCATGGACGGTGCTCGACAATCCTGTCGGGCGCGCCAGTCATCTAAAGCCACTTTCATCCTGTCGGGCGCATCAGCCCCCCTTTGCAAAAAACCATCCTTTTGGTGATAATCGCCACATGATTATGAAAACGTTTACAGTCTTTTTCAGCTTCCTCCTCATTTCGGTGGCAAACGCCGGCCAGGAACCACTGCCGAACATCGTCCTGATCGTTGCCGACGACATGGGTTGGAACCAGGTTGGCTACAACGGCACCGAGTATTACGAAACTCCCAGCATCGACCGGCTGGCTGACGAGGGAATGCGCTTTGATGAAGCCTATTCCTCGAACCCGGTGTGCTCGCCGACGCGTGCGGCGCTGATGTCCGGCAAGAATCCGGCGCGCCTGCACATTACCGATTACATTCCGGGCGCTTCCTTTCCTTATGCGCGGCTCAACCAGGCCGAAATCGCACCGGGCCTGCCGCTGGAAGAGGTCACGCTGGCCGAGCTGGCCAAGCAGCAGGGTTACGTGACGGGACACTTCGGCAAGTGGCACCTTAACAAGGACAAGAACTACGAGCCGGGCCGCCCCAAGGACCCGGAGTCGCAGGGTTTTGACGAGGTGCTGACAACGGTCAAGCCCGAGCCAGACACCGACCCGTACTCAGATGCCCATCACTCGCGCGAGATCACCCGCCGTTCGGTTGACTTCATCCAGCGTCACAAGGACGAGCAGTTTTTTCTTTACGTGCCGCACCACGTGGTACATCGACCTTTAATCGAGGCGCCGGAACTGGTGGGCAAGTACGAGGCCAAGCCGGGTGCTGAGCTGGACATTCACAACCCGGTCATGGGCGCCATGATCGAGACCATGGATACGGGCATTGGCGAGATTCTCGACACGCTCAAAACCCTCGGGCTGGAGCAGAACACGCTGGTCGTTTTCGTATCGGACAATGGCGGCTTGGAAATGCTGCAGGACCAGGCGCCGTTCCGTGGCGGCAAGGCCATGATCTGGCAGGGCGGCATCCGCGTGCCGATGGTCATCAAGTGGCCCGGGGTGGTGACGGCGGGATCAGCCAGCGATGTGCCCGTGATCACCGAGGATCTGTACGTAACCATCGCCCAGGCAATGGGCGTCGCCAGTCTTCCGCCCGGCCTGGATGGCGAGAGCCTGTCGCCGGTGCTGGCAGGCACGGGCACGGTTTCCCGCGATGCGCTCTACTTTCACTACCCGCACTACCACCACCTGGGCTACCTGCCGGCCGGCGCCATCGTCGAGGGTAATTACAAGCTGATTGAATGGTTCGAGCCGTCCATCATGGGTGAACCCGGCGCGTTTACGCTCTACGATCTCGAATCCGACCGTGGCGAAGAACAAGACCTTGCGGCCGAACACCCCGAAGAAGTGGCGCGGCTGGCGCAGAAACTGAAGGACTGGCGGGCCGACGTGGG
>JAUIBE010000012.1 GCA_030428105.1 Gammaproteobacteria bacterium | reverse complement strand
TGAGCGCCCGCAACCAACAGGCATGCCCTCAGCGCCAGGCGCCGCTTCGCTTGCAGCGAGGCGTTGCGCTGATCATGGTGTTGTGGGTGCTGCTGCTGGTAACCATCACCAGCGGCGCGTTCGCGTTAATGGCGCGCATGGACCAGCTGGAAGCCCACTCGGTGATGTGGAGCACCCAGGCCCGGCTGGCCGCCGAGGCCGGTATCAACCTGTCGGTGCTGCATCTTCGTGACCCGGTTGAGGAAAGCCGCTGGGTGCCCGACGGCCGCACCTACCAGCTGTACTTCGAAAATATCCTGGTGGAAATCCAGGTCACCGACGAGCGTGGCAAGGTCAACCTTAACAACGCGGACGAGCCCTCGCTGGCGCGCCTGTTTGCCGGCAACGGCTTGGACGAGGAGTACGCCGAGCTGCTGGCGGCCGCGGTGGCAGACTGGCGAGATTCCGACGAGATGGAGCGCCCCAACGGCGCCGAACTGCCAACTTACGAGTCGGCCGGGCTGGAAATCGGTCCGGGCAACCACCGCTTCGTCCTGATCGAGGAGTTGCTCCAGGTGCTGGGCATGCCGTGGGAGCTGTTCAAGCGAATTGAGAACGCCGTGACCGTGTACGAGGACTCGGCATTGCCCGATCCCGCCTACGGACCGGCCGAGGCGCTGGTGGCGTTGCCGGATATCACCCCGGAAGACGCGTTGAACTTCGTCACCGAAAGGCACTCTCAGGAACCGGGCGCAAGCGCTGGCCTGGAACTGCCGAGCGGACAAACCGTGATGGCGCGTGGACGGGGGCTCACGTATAGTATCCAGGCCAAGGCAACGCTTCCCAATGGGGTATGGGATCAGCTCCGCGCCACCATCAGGTTGGGCGGCACTAGCGATGGTCGTCCTTTCCGAATTCTGCGTTGGCGAGAAGGTTTTCACGAGTAGATGGCACTGGCACTGGACAACAAGTTGCAGGAATGGCGCGCACGCGTGCAGGCCAGCCCGCTAAACGCCTATTGGCGTTGGTGGCTGGGCGAACTCAAGGACATCATGCCGGTGTCCTGGCGCGAAAAGCTGCAGCACGCCATGCGTCGCGTCACGCTGGAAGTTGGCGAACGGGCGGTCACGCTCGGTGTCGACGAAAGCGGCCATGTCGAGCGGCTCGAATCATTCCCCCTTTCCCAGGACAGCGATCTGCAAAAGCAGGCGGTGCGCGATGCCCTGACCCGCGCCGAACTGCACGAATCACCACGCGTGCTGATGCTCGACCGCGCCGGCGTGCTACGCAAGGAAGTCCGCTTGCCACTGGCCGCGGAATCCAACCTGCACCAGGTGCTGCGGTTCGAAATGGACCGGCAGACCCCGTTCCGTGCTGACGACGTCTACTTCGACTGGAAGATACTCGGGCACGACAAGGAAGCCGGCCAGGTGCGCATCGACCTGGTGGTCGCACCGCGCACCGAGGTTGATCCGCTGTGCCAGACACTGGCCGCTCGCGGCCTGGGCGTGAGCAGCGTCGATATCCTCGGCGACGATGGGCCGGTCGGCGTCAACCTGTTGCCGCCCGACAAGCGCGTCAAGGTGGTCAACCGCAAGTCGCGTTTCAACCAGGTGCTGGCGCTGGCCGCCGTGGTGCTGATTGCGGTGTTCATGACCGCCTCGTTGGCGTTCCGCTCTCACCAGGTGAGCGAGCTCGAGACCGCGATTGAAGAAGTTCGCGAGGAAGCATTGCGCGTGCAACGGATCCGCGACCAGATCAACGACACCATGGAATCGGCCGGCTTCCTGGCCGAGCGCCGCCAGGCTTCGCCGATGGCGGTGGACGTGCTGGCGGGTGTCACTGAAACCCTGCCGGACAATACCTTCCTCGACCGCCTGGTAGTGGGCCAGAACACCGTCCAGATGCAGGGCAAGTCACAGAACGCCCAGGCCCTGATCGAACGGGTCAACGATTCACCGATGATGGGTTCGGCCGAGTTCCGCGGCTCGACCCGCATCGAGCCGCAAAGTGGCCTGGAGATTTTCGAAATCAACGCCAGTGTTGAAGCCCCCGAGGAAGCGCCTGCCCAGCCGCCGGTTGAACCTGGTGGGGAGGCAGAGAGCTGATGGCGCTGGCGGTTGAACAAGGCAACAGCCGCATGACCGCGGTGCTGATCCTGGGCATCGTGGTGATCCTGGTGTACCTGCTGTGCTTCCACTGGTTTATCCTGCGCCACGTCGATTATTCGGAAGAGATCAGCGGACTGCGCGACCAGCTGGGCCGCTTTACCCGCGTCGCAGCGATGCGCGAGCAGTACGAGGGCCGCCTGAACGAGTTGCGCGCCAACCGCAGCGACCAGAACCTGTTCCTTGAAGAGCGCGATTTCAACGAGGCCGCGGCGGCCATGTCGGCGCGTCTGGGCCAGGCCGTTGATGCGCGCGCCGATAACAGCTGCGCCATTGTCAGCCGCCAGCCGGTGCGCCCGCGGGTGCAGGAGCGCTACGAGAAAGTCACCGTGAATGTGCGCATGCGCTGCGGCATCGACGATGTGCGCTCCATTCTCCATTGGCTGGAATCCAGTGTTCCGCTGATCATCGTCGAGGAAATGACCATCGTGAAGCCGCGCGTGCGACGCCGGCGTGGCGAAGCGGTCGACTCCGGCCTGCTCGATGTGCGCTTCAACATGTCAGGTTACCTGCCGTGATCAAGGCGCTGGAAAACAACACCCTGGGCGTGGTGTTGGCGTCGCTGTGCGGCCTGATGGTTCTGGCCTGCCTGGCATTGGCCGTTTTCTGGGTGATGCCGCCTTCGGCAGGTGGTGGCGATGAAGACGTTGCCGAGGAAGCGCCGGCCGAAAACATCGTGGCCCTCAAGTCGGCGCGCCCGATGGAGGAATACTCGGTGATCTCCGAGCGCCCGGTTTTCAACGAAGACCGCCGTCCCGCCCCGGTGTTGTTGGTGGACGAAGAACCAACAGACGATCTGCCGATTGAGAATGTCGGCGCACCCGATGTCGAACTGGCCGGTGTCATTATTACGCCGTCACTGAAAATGGCCACCTTGCGGTCGAAAGAGCACGAGCAGTCGCTGGTGGCCTTTGAAGGCCAGCCGCTGGAAGGTGACTTCGGCACCTGGCAGGTCAGCCGGATCGACGCGCGCCAGGTCACCCTTGCCTCCGCCGATGGCGAAGAGCTGCTGCTTGAGCTGCAGGTTCACGACGCGCCCATCAAGGAGCCGCCGAGGCCGGTAGCCAACGAGCCTGCAGCGGAAGCCGACGATGAAGGCGCGGAACAACCCGCCGAGAGCGCGGAACCAAGCGAAGAGGCAGCGCTGACCCGGGCAGAAGAAATTCGCCAGCGCATTGAAGAGCGCCGCGAGCAGTTGCGCCAGGCCGCGGAGTCGCGGGATTCCGACCAGGCCAGCACCTACCGCGAAGCGATCCAGAACATGATCCAGAAGGGTCGCGAAGAACAACAGAGCCGCCGACAAGCGGCAGAGCCGGGCACCGAGGAAGAAGGGTAGGCCGGCACGCGGCATTCGAAAGCGATGCGCTTGCGAACGCAATACACTTATAAGAAGGTTTGAGATTGATGTACATGAAGCTGTTTCGACGAAGTCTGGTGATCGCCGTGGCGGTAAGCCTTATCGCCGCGTGCGCCACGCCCTCGCGAACGTTTAATCCGCACAGCGTGGGCGCCCAGGCGCGCGCCAGTTCGGCCGCGCCCAGTTCCGATGCCCTAGTTTCCGGCTCTGAAGAGGAAGAATCTTCCCAGGGTATCGAGGAGATCGAGCTCTACGAGGGCAGCGGGGTATTTGTCGACGAAGAGGCAGCCCTGCCGCGCGACAAGACCGTTTCTGAAGATGGCGAGATCGTTCTCAACTTCGAGGGCGAGTCGGTTCAGTCGGTAGTACACACCATCCTGGGTGAAGTGCTCCAGGAAACCTTTGTCATCGGCCCCGGTGTGAGTGGTGAGGTTACGTTCTCCACCTCCAAGCCGGTATCCCGCGACCAGTTGATGCCTATCCTGGAGTTGTTGCTGCAGTGGAACGGCGCCACCCTGGTGTTCACCGAAGGCCGTTACCACATCCTGCCGGTGGGCGAAGCGATACCCGGGCACCTGGTGCCCGAGATCGGCAGTGTCGATCGCGTGCGTGGCTACGAAGTCAGAGGCGTGCCGCTCAATTACATCTCCGCCACCGAGATGGAAAAAATTCTCCAGCCGTATGTGCGCGATGGCGCCATTGTCCAGGTCGACCAGATGCGCAGCATGGTGTTCCTGGCGGGTACGCGTGAAGAGTTGCGCAATTACCTGCGCACTGTCGAGATTTTCGACGTGGACTGGCTGGAAGGGATGTCGGTGGGGATATTCCCGCTGCGTACCGTTGATGTCGACTCCATTATCGGTGAGCTCGAAGGTGTCTTCGGTTCGGCCTCGGATTCTCCGCTGGCGGGTATGTTCCGCTTCGTACCGCTCGAGCGCCTCGGCTCCATCATGGTGATTACCTACCAGGAGGAATACCTGGCCAAGGCCGAAGAGTGGATCAAGATCCTCGATCGCGGCGCCGCCGGTTCGGGCAAGCAGCTGTTTGTCTACCGGGTGAAAAACCTGGAAGCGCCGGTGCTGGCCGGCTACCTCACCGAGTTGTTCGGTGGCGAATCTCGCGGCGGCAACCAGAACCAGTCGCGTGGCACGTTGGCGCCGGGTCTTGAGGCGGTAACCGTGGGCTCGGTGGCAGACGTCAACTCCAGCCGTCTTGGCATGAGCGATTCCTCGGGAAGCACGGCAACCCCGGACGGCGCCGGTGGTTCGCAGGGTGGTGGTTCCGGCTCAGTCATCAATTTTGACGATGGCGATATCCGTATCACCTCGGTGGTGGAAACCAATTCGCTGCTGATCCAGTCCACCCAGTCACAGTACAACTCCATCCTGGCGGCGATTGAGCGCATCGATATCCAGCCGCTGCAGGTGTTGATCGAGTCCCAGGTGCTGGATGTCGAGCTCAGCGAACAGCTGCAGTTTGGTGTTTCCTGGTTCCTGCAGAACAACCTGGAGGTGCCCGCCGGCGGTGTTTCCAACGGGCGGGTGTTTGACGCCATCGAAGCAGGCACTGGCACCGAGTCGGGCTTCAACTTCTTTGCCACGGCTTCGCGTTTCTTTGACGGCGGCCAGTCGCTGGTGCAGGCCACGATTGCGGCGCTGGACAGCATCACCGATGTCCGTTCGCTGGCCGCGCCCTCGCTGCTGGTGCGCAACAACGCCACCGCAACCATCACGGTCGGTACCCAGGTTCCGATCCAGTCGTCGAGTATCTCCACTGGCAACGACAACGTGGTGAGCAGCGCCCAGTACGTTTCCACCGGTGTGACGCTGACGGTGACTCCGCGCATCAATCCGGGCGGGCTGGTTTACATGGACATCACCCAGGATGTCAGCCGACCGGGCGCGCTTGACCCCAACCTGTCGAGCAGTGGCAACCCGCCCATCAACAACAAATCGGTGACCAGCCAGGTGGCCGTGCAGTCGGGCCAGACCGTGTTCCTGGGTGGACTGATATCCGAGCAGAACTCGCTGGGCCGATCGGGCGTGCCGTTCCTGCATCGCGTACCGGTGGTTGGGCCGCTGTTTGGCACCCGGGACGACACCCGCAACCGCAGTGAGACGCTGGTCATGCTCACGCCGACGGTCATCGAAAGCGATGTCGACCTGAAGGAAATCAGTGAGCAACTGGAGAGCGAGTTCTCCCGCGTTCCGCCGCTGAAGATTTCCACCCTGAACCAGAAAGCGGCTGACCTGGAAAAAGCCAAAGAACTTGAAAACCAGTAAGGCGTGCTCCATTTGAACGCGCAGCAACGCTTTGGAACAGAACAGAAAACCGGACAACAACAGAACCATGAGTGAATTGAAACTGAAGTGCTCCAAACAACGCCGTGGCCACGCGATGGCCATTCTCCGCGCCCTCGGCCTGTCAGCGCTCGGCGCTGTCTTCCTGGCGGGCTGCGCCACCACTTCGGGTGGCGGCGGCGGTGGCACCCTGGGCAAGCGCGCGCAGGAACGCTGGGATGCCCTGCTGGCCGGCGACTTTGATACCGCCTACGAATACTATTCACCGGGATTCCGGTCATCCCACTCGCGCGGCGACTTCGAAGTCATGATGCGCCTGCGCAAGGTGCAGTTCACCAACGCAAAGTACACCGACCAGGATTGTGAAGGCGACCGCTGCACGGTGTCTTTCGACGTTGGCTACCGCATTGCATCGCCGGTGCCGGGCCTGGATACCTGGGAAAGCACCCAGAAGCTCGAAGAGACCTGGATTCGCACCCAGGGGCAGTGGTGGTTCTTGCCGGATAGCTAGGGCTGTCGCGGCCCGTCGCTGCGGGGCGTAAAAAACCCGCTAAATCAGTAAGTTCCGTGCTTGTTAAATATTGGTAAAAGATTGTAAAAGTTCTACCGGCCCAGCTGACCGAGACCTAGCTTAACATGTTGTTTTTAAAGCATTTTAAGTGTCAGTAAACCGCCTTTCTTTGGCCTCTTGCAAGGGAACCAATTCATTGATCTGAACCCGGCCGTGTCGTAATATGGCGCCGCGAATGGCCGGATTGGGCCAAGTTTGCCTTTGGTTTTGGCGAATTGCCTGGTACAGGCTTCTTCGCAAAGCCCTGTGTACACAACTTTTCAAGGAGTGTTGTAAATGAATAGGAAAAATCTGACAGCTGCCGTGTTGGCTGGTCTGGCGGGTGCAGCAGGTATTGCTGGCACTGCGCAGGCAGTTAACATCAATCCGGATGGATTGGGGCAGGTCCTGATCTATCCGTATTACACTTCTAGGGGCGGCAACCAGACCCTTCTGTCTGTGGTCAATACGACTGAAGACGCGAAGGCGGTCAAGGTTCGCTTCCTGGAGGGGTATAACTCTCGCGAAGTCCTCGACTTCAACATGTACATGTCTGCGTACGACGTATGGGTAGCTGCTATCGCTGATGACGGCGCTGGCACCCCGACTCTGTACATCCCGGACAGCACCTGTACGGTGCCGTACCTGTTTGAGCAGGATTCTGACGGTGATGGCGTTGGTGAGCAGGAATTCCTGCCCTTTGCCTACACCGGTGCGAATACTGACGGCGGACCCACCGACATCGCCCGTGCCTCTGAAGGCCACATGGAGATGATCGAAATGGGTACCGTTACCAACGATACCGAAACCGGTTCTCGCCTGGGTTCAGCCAGTGCTGCAACGCACGTTCTGACTGAAGATGGTCCGCTGCCGCGCGACTGTCAGCAGTTGGTTGATAACTGGACCATCTTTGGTGTTGGCCCTGACGGTATGTGGATCGACAATCCCGCACTCGACATCGACCGTGGCTTTGGTGGCCTGTTCGGTGGCGCAGCTGTGGTGAATGTTAACCAAGGCACCATGTACAGCTACGACGCTCGCGCCCTCCAGGGTGTTGAGAATCGTGACGTACCTGACGAAGTTGGCGGTGAGCCGAACTACAACCACCTGCACTTCAAGCCTGGCGACATCCAGCCGGGTCTGAACGACGGTAGCCGTACTGACGCCACCATCTTCTTCGGCGAGCCTCTTGCTGAAGCTGTAACCCTGAGCTACCCGCGTCCGGTTGACGCTATCTCTGCTGTGTTCATGAAAGAGAACATCATGAATGAGCACAACATTGAAGCCGCGCTGAACGCACGTTCAGAGTGGGTAGTCACTTTCCCGACCAAGAACTTCTACGTGGATCCGACCATGGCCCCGTCAGGAGTCTTCTTCATTCCGGATGCAACTGATCCGGGTTGTAACGGTTGGGATCCAGGTGAGCCGTACCCGACCTGGACCGGTTCTCAGGAAACCATGCCCGAAGGCTGGCGCCAGTGCCAGTACCTGGAGCAGACCGAATACGTCAACTATCCGTTCACGAGCCTGTTCAACGGCGAAGCCTGCGAACTTGCCTTCCTGAGCGTGTGGAATCGCGAGGAGTCTCCTGTAGGACCTCCGGGCAACATTCCGCCGATCGTATCTCCGCCTCCTCCGGGTGGTTCTCCGGGCGGCAGCTTCACGCTGTGCTACGAAACCAACGTTCTGCGTTTCGGCAATGGACCGTCGCCTGATGATGGCACGGAAATCCTGAAGTCCGACTCAGCAACCGTTCGTAACGTTGATCTGTCTGGTACCGGCATCGAAAGTGGCTGGGCCAACATCAACTTCCACTACGACGATTCAGAAGGTGTTCCGGTACACCGCGATTGGGCTGGCTTGATCGGCCTTCCGGTAACCGGCTTCTGGGCTGAGCAGTTTGAGAATGGCTTCTTGTTTGGCGGCTCCGTGCTGGCAAACTACGGTGGTCTCTTCGATCACAAAGCCAACATCCGTCGCCAGGTATGTCCTGACCGTCCGGGTCAGCGCACCTGCAGCATCGGAATCTTCTCAGACTAATGCTGTGAAGTTTTGCAGTCCCTCGGGATTGCGAAAGGGGAAAGGGCCGCGAAAGCGGCCCTTTTCTTATCCGGGTCCGGAATCGGAACCCGTTGTGAATTTGATGGTCGGATTAGCTCATTCGCAGGTTCTCTACTACCATGTTCCGATTAGAAAAGTTTTTGGAGAAAAAGATGTCAATTCTTAAACCGGCACTGGCGATTTCGCTGGTTTACGCGTTTTCCGTACTCAATGCACAGGCCGAGGAATTTGTCCTCGAGGTACCCGCCGACAAGAACAACCCCGAAGAAGTATTTGCTTACCAGGGTGACGCCGTGCTGACGCAGGTTGGTATTGATGCGGCATTCAGCAAGATTCCCGAAGAGCATCGTTTGCTCTTTATCCGCGATGGCGCGCAGGTTGACCGCCTGGTGCGAAACCTGATGAAGACGCAGGTCATTGCCCTTGATGCCCTGGAGAACGGCCTGGCGGATGATCCGCTGGTTCGTGAGCGCATGATCCAGGCGGCCTACAAGGAATTGGCCGAGGCGTGGGTGGCGCAGCTGGCGGAGAACGCTCCTGCAGCGGACTTCGAGGCGCTGGCGTACGAGGATTACGTGGCCAACCCGGAGAAGTACCAAAGCCGGCCATTTGTCGATGTCACTCATATCCTGATCAGCACCCAGAATCGTTCCAACGACCTGGCCCTCGAATTGTCGGAGTCCGTTCGCGAGATGGCCCTGAATGACCCGGAGTCATTCGAGGCGCTGGTCATGGAATATTCCGATGACCCGGCCAAGGTGCAGAACCAGGGCAGTTACAAGCGCGTCGAGCAGGGGCAAATGGCTCCGGAGTTTGACAAGGTAGCGTTCGAGATGACTGAAGAAGGCTCCATCAGCCGCAGCGTCAAGACCGACTATGGTTATCACGTGATTCGCCTCGACAAGCGCTACGCGCCGCGCCAGAAGAGCTTCGAGGAAGTCCAGGTAGAAGCGGTCGCGACCATGGAACAACGCCACCGGGCCAATTACCAGGAGCGTTACGTCAAGGGCCTGCTGGCCGAGGGCATCGTTCTGCCCGAAGGCTCGGTGCAGGTGATGCTGAAGCGCTATTTCGGCGAGAACCTCGAAAACGCCCCGCAATACTGATTGTACGGGCCGCATCGCTAACACAGGCCCCAGGGGGTTGCGCAGGCAGTGAGTCGAAGCATCTTCATCCAGTTGGTCCTGCGCGCGGTCAGGACCGACTACCTTAACAACCTGACGGGCTTCGCCTGGCTGTTTCTGCAGCCGCTCATGTTGCTGGCGGTGTACGCCTTCGTGTTCACCACGGTATTCAAGGCGCGCATTCCCGGTTTGCCTCCGGAAGCGTTTGTGCCGTTCCTGGCGGTGGCTTTCTGGCCGTGGATTGCGTTTTCCGAATCGGTGCTGCGCGCCAGCAACGTGGTGACGGCGAATGCCGACCTGATTGGCAAGGTGGCTTTCGACAAGGAGTTGCTGCCGCTGTCGTCAGTGACTGCCACCTTCCTGATGCACATGGTGGGTTACCTTGCCGTGCTGTTGGTGTTGCAGCTTACTGGCAGCAACATCCACTGGCTGGGTGTGCTGCCGGCGTTGCCCCTGTTGGCCTTGCTGTACCTCTTCGCCGTGGCGCTGGGCTTGATGTTCAGCGCCATGCACGTCTTTGTGCGCGACCTGGGGCAGATGTTGCCGCCATTGATGACGCTGTGGTTTTTCACCTCGCCGATCCTTTACAGCGCCAGCCTGTTGCCCGAAAAGTTTGCCGCCGTGATGCGTTGGAACCCCATCACCTGGTTCGCCAATCGCCTGCGAGATTTCCTGCTGGAAGGCAACTTCGCTTTTGCCTGGAGCGACCTGGTGGTTCCCGCCGTCGTGCTGCTGCTGGCCTACCTGGCGTTGCGCTTCTTCCGCCGCATGAGCGGTCACTTCGAGGACTTCCTGTGAGCGGCCTGGTTCCAAAGAACAAGCCGGGGCGTACCCTGGTCAGCCTCGACGGGGTCTCCAAGGTCTACCCCCGCGTCAACCGTCCGGGCGAGCGCCTTCGCGCCTTCTTCTCGCTGTTGCGAGGACGTGAGCCACAGGACGGCGCCCTGGTGCTGGATGACGTCAGCCTGGAAGTGAAGGCGGGCGAGTCCCTGGGTATCATCGGTGAAAATGGCGCCGGCAAGTCCACCCTCCTCAAATTGTTGACCGGCGTGATCAGCCCCACGCGTGGCCAGGTGGTTTCGGAAGCAAGGATCGCCGCCCTGCTGGAACTGGGCGCCGGATTCCAACCTGAATTCAGCGGGCTGGAGAACGTGCGCATGAAGGGCGCCCTGCTGGGGCTTTCACCGCGCGAAATCGAAGCGCGCCTCGAAGCCATCCTCGAGTTTGCCGACATCGGCGATTACATCTATGAGCCGGTCAAGCACTATTCCTCGGGCATGGTGGTGCGGCTTGGGTTCGCGGTGGTGACCGCCTCTGAGCCCGAACTGCTGATCACCGACGAGGTGCTGGCGGTTGGTGACGAGTCATTCCAGAAAAAATGCCTGCGTTGGCTGGAAAAATTTCTCGCTGAAGGCAACACCCTGCTGATGGTCTCGCACAGCATGTACCAGGTGCAGAAGCTGTGTCACAAGGCCTTGTGGATTCACCACGGCAAGGCGCGCGAGTACGGTGATGTGTTTGACGTGACCCAGTCCTATCTCGCCTACCACGAGGCGCGCAGCGCCTCGGAAAAACGCCACCGCGACCAGGCCGAGGGCGAGGCGGGCCTGTACCGTCTCGAGGCATTCGGATTTGAGCCGTCGCCCGGCGGCGAACAAGGCGAGCACGTCTTCACCCGCGGCGACAACCTGCAGGTCAAGCTCGACCTCTATTCACCCGATGGCCGGCCTCCAGCCGCATTGGTTGGCATTGTCCGCGCCGACGGAACGCCGGTTTACGCGGTCAGCACCGATGTCGAGGGCGTGACGCCCACGCGCCTTGATGAAAACCACTTTTCCATTTCGATGTGTTTTGATCGCCTGCCGCTGCTTCCCGGCTACTACTCGGTGCATGGACATGCGATGGATCCCGAGGGGTTGCGCTTGTACGACCCCGCCGAGTTGCGCTTCCGGGTGCGTGGCGAAAGCCGCGAACTGGGTTATGTGCGCCTGGAGCATCGCTGGATCAACGGGGATTGACCGGGGTGTCCGGCCAGCAGTTCCCCAGCGTGGTGATCCCGGTCTTCAATGCCTTCGAAGCACTGGAGACCTGCCTGCAGTCGGTGGCCCAAACGGTAGGCAGTGACACCCAGGTGATCGTGGTGGATGACGCCTCGACCGATGAGCGCATCGTACCGCTGATAGATTCGGTGGTTGCCAGGGGCGGGCCACGTTGGCGTTTCGTGCGCCAGCCACGCAACCAGGGCTTCGTCGCGAGCGCCAACCTGGGCATGGCGCTCACTCACGGCGACGTGGTGCTGCTCAATTCTGACACCATGGTTACCCCCGGTTGGCTGCAGGGCCTGGCGAAGTGCCTGGCCTCGGACC
The DNA here is from genome assembly GCA_030428105.1 of Gammaproteobacteria bacterium. Taxonomy (GTDB): domain Bacteria; phylum Pseudomonadota; class Gammaproteobacteria; order Xanthomonadales; family SZUA-36; genus JAUIBE01. The sequence goes on along the minus strand of JAUIBE010000012.1, from coordinate 81,641 downwards.
GCGCGATCGCCACCGCCACACCGTGGACCAATAACGGTGAAATCGTTTCGCTGCCTGAGTTTTGCCAATCCAACCCCGTGCCACCCGATGCGGCAGGCATTGCCGCCGCGATGGATGGAGTCCTCGACAACAGCGGGCTGGAAAAATACCCCGAGCTGCCGACCGCGGTGGGTTTTTGCATGGCGATCAGCCGGGCCGCCATCGACGCCATTGGCGTGTTTGATCAAGCGCAGTTTGGTCGCGGCTACGGCGAAGAGAATGACTTCAGCCTTCGCGCCCGGGCCGCCGGCCTGCGCAACGTCCTTTGTGGCGACGTATACGTGGTTCACCAGGGCGGCCAGTCGTTTGGCCCCCTTGGACTGAGGCCCGACGAGGCTTCGATGCAGCGCCTCCTGGAGCGTCACCCAGGCTACCAGCAGGAAATTTCCGAATATGTTGCCAACGACCCGCTGGCGGCGCATCGCGCGGCGACAAGCCGTGCAGTTCTCGACGCGGGCGTTCGCTTCCAATAGCCTATTGAACCATGAGCAAACCCCTGGAATTTGACGGCGAACGTTTCACCCCGGAAAGCGTGCGTGAGATCTGGTACGAACACATGCACCGCTACGCGTTCGCGATGCAGTTCGTCAAGGGAAAGCAGGTGCTGGATGCCGCTTGCGGTGAAGGCTATGGCTCGGCGCTCCTGGCCGGGGTTGCGGCCTCCGTGACAGGCGTGGATGTCTCGCGCAAGGCGATCGACCACGCAACGCAGCGATATGCAAAACAGGGCTTGGCCTTTGAACAGGCTGATTGCGCGGATTTGCCCTTCGAGGATGACGCGTTTGATGCGGTTGTTTCCTTCGAAACCATCGAGCACCTGGAAGCCCAGGAAGCCATGCTCGCGGAGTTTCGCCGGGTGTTGAAACCCGGTGGTTTCCTGCTGATCTCGTCGCCGGACAAGGCGGTCTATTCCGACCAGCAGGGTTTTGAAAACCCGCATCATGTGCGCGAGTTGTATGCCGATGAGTTTCGCGAACTGCTGGGCACGCAGTTCCCGGCGCTGCGCATGCTGGGCCAGAAGCTGATGTTTCATTCCGCAATCTTTCCGCTTGAGCCAGGGGAGGGTGATGCAGCGAGCGGTGGATTTCACATCCAGACCGATGACGGTAACGGCCCTGAGAAGCGAGCGACCCCGGTGCAGGCGCCGATGTATTTGCTGGCATTTTGCGCCGGGTCCGACGACCTGTTGCCCAGCGGCCAGGATGGCCTGTGGCTGTTTGATGATGCCCAGGAGTCGGTGTACCAGCACTACCAACACGAGATTCGCAAAAACATGCAGGCCGGGGGCATCCTGGCTGAGCGCGATGCGCAGTTGGCCGAGGCCAGGCAAGCGCTGGAAGAGGCCCGCCAGGCCATTTCCGAAGGTTCATCCTGGCTCAGGCGCCTCGGTTTTTCCCGTAAACGCGACTGAGACGGCATGTCCGTCAGCGCCGTCATCGTCAACTACAATGCCGGTCCGGCGCTGCTCGCCAGCATCGGCGCGTTGCTCGATTACCCGGGCCAGCTCGCAGTCTGCGTGGTGGATAACCAATCCACCGATGACAGCCTGGCGCAGTTGCAGCAGGCGTTCGGCGCTGACCCGCGGCTGACCATCATTCGTAACCAGGAAAACGCCGGCTTTGCCCGCGGTGTGAACCAGGTCGCCCTGCAGAGCGCCGCCGATTACGTGCTGGTGCTCAATCCGGACTGCGTGCTGGAACCGGGTGCATTGGAGCAGCTTGTTGGCGCGCTTCAAGCTGATGCGCAAGCCGCTGTTGCCGGCCCCTGGGTGTGTGATTCAGACGGCACGGTCCAAAGTGGCACCTGGCGGCGCTTCCCCGATCCTTGGTCGTCCTTGATGACGTTTTCCGGCCTGCACAGGCTGTCGGCCCGGGCGCCGTCCCTGGAAGGGGTCAACGCGCCGCAGAGCGAGCCGCCGCCGGATGTCATCCGCGTCGAAGCCGTCTCCGGAGCCTGCATGCTGGTGCGCCGGGAGGCCGGTGCGGCGGTGGGTTTCCTGGACGAGGACTACGGCATGCACTGCGAGGACCTGGACCTGATGTATCGGCTCCAGCAGGGTGGTTACCACTGCCTGCTGGTTCCGCAGGCCCGGGCCACGCATGCCGGTGGGATTTCCAGCTCAAGCCGGCCATTCTGGGTGCACCGCCAGAAACACCTGGGCATGCAGCGCTACTTCCGCAAATTCCAGGCGAAAGACCTGGCTTTTCCAGCACGCTGGATCGTCAATGCCGGCATCTGGGTTCATTACCTGCTGACCCTGCCAGCCGTGCTGGTTCGCAAGTTCGCCAGGAAGGCATGAAGCCGCGGGTCGTGGTCAGCGGCGCCAGCGGGCAGGTGGGGTTGTTTTCCATTGCCCTGCTGCTGGCTTCAGGCTTTCGCGTGGTGGCGCTGACCCGAAGCGAAGACCCGGTCTGCGAAAGCGACATCCCTGGCCTGGAAATCTGTGGCATGCAGGCGTTCTTGTCCAGCCTGGCCGGCCAGGCCGCGACACAGCGGCAGGTGCTGCTTTCCTGTGGCCCGGCTGATTTGGCCCGCGCGCTTACGCGGCCGGAAAGGGGCTTGCTGGCAGCCTGGAGCCGGGTAGTGATGGTTGGCACCACGAGCACCGACTCCAAGCAGGATTCAGCCGATTCCGTGGAACGCGCCCAGGTAGCACGCATTAGCGATGTCATTGAATCAGTCCGCGCCGACTGTGCCGCGGAAGACAAACCATGCCTGGTGCTCAAACCCACGCTGATTTACGGCTGCGGCATGGACCACAACCTGAGCCGGGTATACCGCTTTATTCGCAAGACGGGCTTTGCGCCCATTGCGCGTTGCGCCAACGGGCAGCGGCAGCCGCTTCATGTCGCCGACCTGGCCACCACCCTGGTTCGGGCCGTCGAGTGTACGGCGGTTGTATCGTTGGTATCCCCGGTTTGCGGCGGATCGACCCTGGGCTACCGGGAAATGATGGAAGCCCTGTTCGAGGTGGCGCAGCGGCCGGTGCGCTTCATGCGCATTCCGCGCTTTGCTTTCCCCCTGGTCGGTGGTATTTCCAGGGCCACTCCGGGCGTGGCGACCATCCATGCGGAAATGTTCCGGCGCCAGTCACGCGACCTGGTGTTTGACGACGAAGTTGCCCGCAAGCAGTTGGGCCACGCACCCCGGCTTTTTCAGCCGTGCGCGGCCGATTTTCGACTTCCACCCGATATTGCCGCAATTCATGCGCAACTAAACCCCCAGCCAGCCTGATCCGGCGGCGAAACGCCGGCGCTACGGTGGTAGAATTGACGGCTATTTTTCGCGGGGTGACCATGTACGACAGTCGTTTCAAGATTTCCGGGTTCGATGACGAACTCGCGTCCGCCATTGCGGTAGAGCAGCGCCGGCAGGAAGAGCATATCGAGCTGATCGCTTCCGAGAACTACGCCAGTCCCCGGGTGATGGAAGCCCAGGGTTCGGTATTCACCAACAAGTATGCCGAGGGCTACCCCGGGCGCCGCTATTACGGCGGCTGCGAAAACGTGGATGTGGCCGAACGACTGGCCCAGCAACGCGCCTGCGAACTGTTTGACGCCGACTACGCCAACGTCCAGCCCCACTCCGGTTCGCAAGCCAACGCGGCGGCGTACATGGCCCTGCTGGAGCCCGGCGATACGCTGCTGGGAATGAATCTTTCCGAGGGCGGCCACCTCACCCACGGCAGCCCGGTGAATTTCTCCGGCAAGCTGTTCCAGGCCGTGCACTATGGCATCGACCGCAAGACCGGCTACATCGACTACGACGAGGTGCAGCGGATTGCGCAGGAGTACAAACCAAAGATGCTGATCGGCGGTTTCTCCGCATACTCGCGGGTTATCGACTGGGCGCGCATGCGGCAGATTGCCGATTCGGTGGGCGCCTGGTTCGTGGTCGATATGGCGCATGTTGCCGGCCTCATTGCAGCCGGCGTCTATCCCAGCCCGGTGCCGCACGCCCACGTTGTGACTTCAACCACCCACAAAACGCTACGCGGCCCTCGCGGCGGCATCATCCTTTCCAAGGGCAACCCTGACCTGGAAAAGAAATTCAACTCGCTGGTCTTCCCCGGCACCCAGGGCGGACCGCTGATGCACGTCATCGCCGCCAAGGCCGTGGCCTTCAAGGAAGCGCTGTCCCCCGATTTCACCGACTACCAGCAAAAGGTCGTGGAAAACGCCCAGGTCATGGCCAGGGTCATGATCGAGCGCGGCTACAAGGTGGTTTCCGGCGGAACCGACAACCACCTGTTCCTGGTCGACCTGATCGGTCGCGAGTACACCGGCAAAGACGCCGAGGAATCACTGGGGCGCGCCTATATCACGGTCAACAAGAACACGGTTCCGGGCGAACCGCGCTCACCGTTTGTCACCAGCGGCCTGCGGCTTGGAACGCCGGCGGTGACCACCCGCGGTTTTGGCACCGAGGATTGTGCACAACTGGCAGGCCTGATCTGCGATGTTCTCGACAACTGTGGCGACCAGGCTACCGAGGACGCAGCGCGCGAAGCCGCCCTGGCCCTGTGCGCCCGGCACCCGGTTTACGCAGGGTGAAAACGCCCCATGTGGTGTCCGTTCTGCAGTCACGAAAATACCCGGGTAGTCGACTCCCGCTTGACCGGCGATGGCATGCAGATTCGTCGCCGGCGCCAGTGTGAATCCTGCGGCGGACGCTTCAACACCTTTGAAACGCCGGCCCTGAAGGCGCCGCGAATCATCAAGACGGACGGATCCCGCGAGGCATTTTCCGAGGAAAAACTGCGCCAGGGCATGATGCGCGCCCTTGAAAAACGCCCGGTGGAAACCCGCCAGGTAGAGCGCGCCATTCGCTCACTGCTGCGCCAGGTGAGCAGCGTGGAAGAAGTCGAGATCCCCAGCAGCCTGATCGGCGAGTGGGTGATGCGCCAGCTTGCCCAGCTCGACCAGGTGGCCTACGTGCGCTTCGCCTCGGTGTACCGCCGGTTCGAGGATGTCCAGGCCTTTCGGGAAGTCATTGAAAAACTCGAGCGCGATGCGCCGGGAGCGAGTGACAAGCGACAGATCTCGCTGCTGGAGCCCGGCGCTAGCCGGGGGAAAGGTCGCAAATGGTAAGGCCCGGTCTTGCTCGCGCCTGCAACACCATGAGCTTTTCCGCATTTGACCACCAATGCATGGCGCTGGCGCTTCGCGAGGCCGAGCGTGGCCTGAACACCACTCACCCCAATCCGCGGGTCGGCTGCGTCATTGCCGACGCCGCCCAGGTCATTTCAAGCGGCTGGCACCGCGCGGCCGGCCAGGCCCATGCCGAGCCCCAGGCCTTGAGCGCGGCGGGAGAGCGGGCCAGGGGCGCCACCGCCTACGTGACGCTTGAGCCCTGCGCGCACCATGGGCGCACGGCGCCGTGCACCGAGGCCCTGGCCGAGGCCGGGATCGCGCGCGTGGTCGCCGCCATGGAAGACCCCAACCCCGAGGTTTCCGGTCGTGGTTTCCAGCAGCTGCGCGATGCGGGCATCCTGGTGGAAGTCGGCCTGATGGAGCGCCAGGCGCGCGAGCTGAACGCCGGATTTGTCAGCCGAATGGCGCGCGGTCGCCCCTGGGTGCGGGTCAAAACGGCCCAGTCACTGGATGGCCGCACAGCGCTTGGTAACGGCGACAGCAAGTGGATCAGCAGCGAGGCGTCTCGCCGCGATGTGCAACGATGGCGGGCGCGAAGCGACGCCATCCTGACCGGATCAGCCACGGTGCGCGCCGACAACCCGCGCATGACGGTGCGGCTGGAGGGCTGCGAGCGGCAGCCATTGCGGGTCGTCGTCGACAGCCGCTTCACGGTTTCGCCCGAAAGCAGAATTTTCTCTGAACCCGGCGATGCGCTGGTGGTTGGCTGCCAGCCCGGCGCCGGTATGGAGGCGCTGGCCGCCGCCGGGGTGGCCTGTGAAGTCGTCCCCGACGATGGTGCGGGAAGAGTTGACCTCGCCTCGGTTCTGAACGCCCTTGGCGACCGGGCGATTAACGAGGTGCAGGTGGAAGCGGGCGCTACCTTGTGTGGCGCTTTGCTGGGCGCGAGGTTGGTTGATGAAATCCTGCTCTACCAGGCGCCTTGCCTGCTGGGGTTGGATGCCGCGCCGGCCTTCGCCATTGGCCCGCTTGAATCGGTATCCGACGGCAGCCATCTTGAAACGCTGGAAAGCGTCAAAATCGGGGCCGACTGGCGTATTCGGCTGCGGCCTGTGGGTGGAAACTAACCATGTTCACCGGCATTGTCACCGCAATCGGAGTCATTCGCGCCATGGAAGCAGATGGCCAGGGCATGCGGCTTTCAATAGGCCGCCAGTCTGGCGCGCTGGACCTGGCGCAATGCGCCGAGGGTGACAGTATCTCGGTTTCCGGCGCCTGCCTGACCATGCTCCAGCCCGATGCGCAGGGTTTTGCTGCCGACGTTTCCTCGGAAACGCTGTCTGCAACCACCCTGGGCAAGAAGCGGCCTGGCGACCGGGTGAACCTGGAACTGGCGATGCGGGCGAGCGATCGCCTCGGCGGCCACCTGGTCAGCGGACATGTGGATGCGGCGGTTGCGCTCAAGGCCATCCGTGAAGACGGACAGGCGCGCCACCTGGCGTTTGAACTGCCAGAATCGCTGGCGCGTTATGTCAGCCGCAAGGGTTCGGTGTGCCTGGACGGCGTGAGCCTGACCGTCAACGAAGTGCGCGCGGATGCTTTCGAGGTTTGCGTTATCCCGCACACCCTGGAAGCCACCACGCTTGGCGCCCTCGAAGTGGGCGACCCGGTAAATTTCGAAGTCGACATGGTAGCCCGCTACCTGGAACGACTGGTGCAAAAATGACTGCAATGAATTCCATTCCCGAACTCCTCGAAGAACTGCGCCAGGGCCGCATGGTGGTGCTGATGGACGACGAGGACCGCGAGAACGAGGGCGACCTGGTAATGGCGGCCTCGAAGGTGCGCCCCGAGGACATCAACTTCATGGCCCGTTATGGGCGCGGCCTGATCTGCCTGCCGATGACGCGCGAGCGATGCCGCCAGCTCAACCTGCCGCTGATGGTGGACCACAACAAGGCGCAGTTCGCTACCAACTTCACCGTCTCTATCGAGGCGGCGCAGGGAGTCACCACCGGCATCTCGGCCTATGACCGGGCGCACACCATACGAACCGCGGCGGCGCCAGACGCCGAGCCTGCCGACCTGAGCCAACCGGGTCACGTCTTTCCGCTGATGGCACAACCGGGTGGCGTGTTGGCGCGCGCCGGTCACACCGAGGCCAGCGTTGACCTGGCGCTGCTGGCCGGGTTCGAACCTGCCGCCGTGCTGGTGGAAATCCTTAACGAGGACGGCACCATGGCGCGGCGCCCCGAGCTGGAAACCTTTGCGGCCGAGCACGGCCTGAAAATTGGCACCATTGCCTCGCTGATTCGTTACCGGCTTGAGAACGAGAAGACGGTGGAGCGGGTATCCAGCCGCGAGGTGGATACCGACTTTGGCGCCTTCACCTTGCACTGCTTCCGCGACACCATCGAAAACCGCTTGCACATGGCGATGGTCAAGGGCGAGCCCGATCCGGCGCAGCCCTTCCTGGTGCGTGTGCACGTGCAGAACCCGCTGAGCGATGTGCTCTCCATCCAGCGCGAAGACTTTGGCCTGCCGCTGCGCACCGCGATGGCTGACATCGCCAGCCGCGAATCAGGTATGGTGCTGGTGCTGGGCGGGCATCCGGATGATGATGCGTTGCAACGCCTGGTGCTGCAGGAACCAGAGCCGGCCGTGGTTGGCAATGGCGACGACCGCGCCTCGCGCGAGTTGCGCACCTACGGGATTGGCGCGCAGATCATCGCCGACCTCGGTGTTCGCAAAATGCGTGTTTTGAGCGCGCCGCGGCGAATGAGCGGCCTGTCCGGCTTTGGCCTGGAAGTGGTCGAATACGTGGAAGTGGAAAGCCAGCGCGGCGCAACGGGAGAGGACGCTTGAAGATTGGAATTGCAGCCAGCCGCTTTAACCAGTTTATCGTCGAGCAATTGCTGGAAGGCGCCCTCGACGCGCTCAAGCGCAACGGCATTGAAGAAAGCGATATCGTGTTGGCCTGGGTGCCAGGCGCCTTTGAGTTGCCGGTGCTGGCGGAAACCATGGCCGCTTCGGGCAAGCTCGACGCGGTGATTACACTGGGCGCTGTGATCCGCGGTGGAACGCCGCATTTCGACTATGTTGCGGGCGAGTGCGCCGCTGGGGTGCGCGAGGCCGGCCAGAAGCACGGCGTGCCGGTGACATTCGGCGTGCTGACCACCGATACCATCGAGCAGGCGCTGGAGCGCTCCGGCTCGGGCGAGGGCAACAAGGGTTTTGACGTTGCCATCGCCGCCATCGAAACGGCGCGGGTGCTGGCGCAAACCCGCCAGGCGCTTTCCGCGTTGAGCAGCGACTGATGAAGCAGGGCAAACAACCCACCGTGTCGCAGCAGCGGCAACGCGCACGGCGCAGGGCCCTGCAGGCCGTCTACCAGTGGCAGCTCAAGGATGGCGAGGAAGACGCCGCCACCCTGATTGCACAATTCCTGGAACACCAGGATTTCAACGGCGTCGACCAGGCCTATTTCGAGTCCCTGGTTAAAGGCGCCATTGCGGGTTCGGAGGCATTCGAATCCCAGCTCACCCCATTTCTCGACCGCCCGCTGGCCGAGGTCGACCAGATGGAGCGCGTCATCCTGCGCCTCGGTGCTTTTGAGCTCACCGAGCGTCCGGACATCCCTTATCGCGTGGTGTTGGATGAAGCCGTTGAGCTTTCCCATCGCTTTGGCGCTGAACAGGCGCACGCCTTTATCAACGGGGTGCTGGACAAGGCGGCGCGGGCCTGGCGAGCGGAAGAAATCGCCGCGCAGTGACCACCTGCGCCTGCAAGCAGGCCGCGGCGTGAGGCGCCATGCGCGAGTTTGACCTGATTGAATACCTCGCCGGGGCGCTCGGCGCGCGTCGCGGCGCGCATGAAGGAATCGGCGACGACGGCGCAGTCCTCGAGGTGCCAGCCGATCGCCAGCTGGTGGTTTCCACCGACACCCTGGTCGAGGGCGTTCATTTCGAATCCGGCCTGGACCCTGTCGACATCGGCTACAAGGCGCTGGCGGTCAACCTCAGCGACCTGGCCGCGATGGCCGCAACACCCGCCTGGTACTTTCTCAATCTAACCCTTCCCGCCATTGGGCAGCGCTGGGTTGAAGGATTTACCCAGGGACTCAGGCAAGCGGCTGAAGGCACAGGCATCCGCCTCGTCGGCGGAGATACCACCAACGGTCCCTTGAGCATTACGGTCACGGTTTGCGGCCTGGTCAAGCGGGGTGCTGCGCTGACCCGCGCCGGCGCCGAACCCGGCGACACCGTGGGTATTTCCGGACCAACCGGCCTGGCAGCCTGCGCGCTTGCGGATCTTCAGCAGGGCAGGACGCCGGCTTCTGATTGCCTCCGTGCCTTGCGTCGACCGCAGCCACGGTTGGGTTTTGGCCAGGCGCTGGGCGACCTGGCGCACAGCGGGATCGATGTTTCAGACGGCCTGCTGGCCGACCTTGGGCATATCGCACGGGCCTCGTCAGTGGGTGCGGAAATAGAACTTGCGCGCCTGCCCTCGGCGGCGGGTCTCAGCGCCTTGCCGGAGCAGCAACGGCGTGATCTTCAACTGGGTGGCGGTGATGATTACGAGCTCTGCTTTACCGCCCCGGAATCAAGCTGGCCCGCGATTGAGCGCGCTGCTCTGGCATCAGGTTGCCTGGCAATTCGCATTGGCCAGGTCACAACGGGAGAGGAAGTGCGAGTGCTGTTGCCCGATGGCAGCGAGTACACACCTGCTCGCCGGGGTTATGAGCACGGGGGAAGTAGTGACTAAACCGGACACATCAGTGAACGCGGGCGCGCTGCCTCCCAGGCGCGTTGCCTTTGGCTCTTTGCGCGGCTTCCTGGCCCTGGGCTTCGGTTCTGGCCTTTCGCCGTGGGCGCCGGGTACCGCGGGCACCGTGGCGGCATTGCCGCTGGCCTGCTTGCTGCTCCTGCTGCCGGCCTGGGCGGGCGCCGCGGTTGTCGTGCTGCTCTACGTGGTTGGCGTGCCGATATGCGAATACGCCGCGCGTGCGCTGGGCAAAGCAGACCCGGGCGCGATTGTCTGGGACGAAGTGGTTGGTTTCTGCCTGGTTGCGGTTCTGGCGCCGGCGGGATTGCCCTGGTTGCTAGCTGCCTTCGTGGCTTTCCGTTTCTTCGATATCGTCAAACCCTGGCCGATCCGCTGGTTCGAGCGCCGCGTCAAGGGTGGCGCCGGTATCATGATCGATGACGTGGTGGCGGCCGCCTACGCGGTAATCGTGCTACGCCTGGCGGAGCATTTCCTGGCCGCGTAAGCGTCGCCCACCGTCAGAATCAGTCGACGTAGTCGAATACCTTGACTACCTTTTCTACACCACCGATGTTGCGCACCACTTCGGCCACCTTGTCGCCTTCCTCGCGCGTCACCGTGCCCATCAGGTAAACCGTGCGGCGGGCGGTAAGCACCTTGATACGGGTCAGGTCAAAGCCTTCCACCGGGTTCTTGGCGGTCAGCACCGAGTTGGCCTTGGTGGAGATATAGCTGTTGTCCATCCGGTCGCCGAGGCCCACCGCCGGCATTACCGCCAACTCGTTGACCACGTGACGCACCCCGCGCTCGTTCTGGGCGACACGGGTGGCCAGAGCCCGGTTGCTTTCGCTCTGTGTTTCGCCAGCCAGCAGCACCGTGCCGTTGTGCACCTCGATCTTGATGTGGTCGGCGTTGGAGATTTCGGCAGTGTCGTAAAGCGCGTCAAAGACCTTCACCTCGATGGTCTGGTCATCGATGACGGTCCCGGTTGAACGCTGCTTGGATGACGGCGTGCAGGCCGCCAGTGTAAGCGCAAGCACTGCAACGGCTGCGGCGGGAAGGACGGCGAGTCGGGGAGGGATGTTGCTGCCGGGCATGTTTTTTCCTCTGTTCATGGTGATCACTCCGTAACCGCGGGCGGATGCACCCACGGAACACTCAGGCCCTTAGACCGCATCGAAGGCGTTTTTTATCCATTGGATTTTTACCCCGCCGGGGCCTTCGCCAATGGAGACCACGTCAAAGCGGCAAACCTGGTCTGGCGCGTGCACATGATACTGCAGGTAAACACGGGCGGCGCGCTCAATGCGGCGTTGCTTGGTGTAAGTGACATGGGCGGCGCCGTCGCCATAACCAGCGCTGGCGCGGAACTTGACCTCCACGAACGCGATCTCTCCGTGGTCGTTTATTACCAGGTCGATCTCGCCGCCGCGGCAGTTGAAGTTGCGCTTCAGAATGCGCGCGCCGCGGTCGCACAGCCAGCGCTCGGCCACGCGTTCCCACTGCTGGCCGCTGGCGCGGCTCACCGGGCGCTGGCGGGTTCCGGGGGGTCTGTATGAGTGATGCCGGGAAGGGCGGTAGTGGTCGACTGCGCGGTTACCGGTACGCCGCCGCGGAAGCGGCTCCAGGTGGGCTCGCGGCGCAATTCGCCCTGGTCATTCAGCGACCAGGTGCCGGTCTGGCCGGGAAACACGAAATCGGGGTCGGACTGCATCAGGCGCAGCCACGAAAGGATGTCCCAGGCGTCCATGCCAATCGCATACAGCGGGCCGAACTGTCCTTCACGCAGGCTTTTCAGGCCGGGAACAGAGCTTGCTGTGCGGTGGCTTGTTTGCCACGCAGTCAGCGGAACCACCAGGCCGTTAAGGTCGGCGTTACGCGCCGGGTCGGGCACGCCGGTGAACACGCGCGCCGTGGCAAAGGTGGGAATGTTGCCGGCGTCAAAGAAACGCAGTTGCGGGGTGAGCAGGCGCCCCTGGCGCGGGTCCGCTGCCATGAAGATGGCGTCGATATCCGAGCGCCGCACCGGCTCGAACTGCAGTTCCACCCCCAGGCGGTTTTGCAGTTGCTCCTTGCGGGCTTTGCTCTGATCGATATGCAACACGCGCTCCAGCACTTCGCTGTGGTCATTGTCGCTATCCAGGTAGCGCGCCGATACCACGGTATTGCGCTTTCTTTGTAGGAATTCGCCCTCGAATGCATTGATGACCCGGTAGCCCCACTCGTTTTCGGGGGAAAGCAACAGCACGTTGTCGTAGCCAAGCTGGGTCATCCTGCGGGCCACCGCCACCGCCTCCTGCTCAGGAGAAAGCGACATGCCGAAGACTTCCTGCTCAAGCCCGGCGGCCAGCGGCGCCTGCTGGGGCAGGTCGTTGAGCGCGAGCACCGGGGTCGCCAGGCCGGCCAGGCCCAGCAGTGCTTCGACGGCGTCTTTGTCCAGCGGCCCGATGATCCAGTCGGCGGCGTCGTCGGCGGCCTGGAAATAGGCGGAGAGCACGGTCTCGGTGCTGCCGCCGGTGTCGTAGAAGCGAATCTCGGAGTTGGCTGGCGCCCGCGCAAAGGCGCTCACCAGGCCATCTCGAACGGCGGCGCCCGCGCCCTTGAGCCTGCCCGAGGCTGGAAGCAACACTGCCACGCGCGGGGGCGGGGCGAATTCCTGGCGATACTGCAGCCACAGGTCCAGCGCCTCTGCGATGCCCAGCTCGCTGCGCGGATGGCGGCGCTTCCACTCGTGAACCGCGGGTTCCACGCCCGAGCCGTCCACCAGGTTGTTCCTGAAAGTCAGCGCCAGGTCAAACCACTCGGCGCGGCGCGGGTCACCTTCCAGCGTCGCCAGGTAGGCCAGCTGGCGCGATGGCACTTGTTCCAGTTGACGCAGCAGGGTCAGGCCGGCTTCCAGGTCGTAACTGTCCAGGCGCTGCACCATTTCACCGGCAATCTGCACGCTTTGCGCATTCAGGTTGCTGAGCGATTCGTTGACCTGCTCGGCAAGCGCCTCGCGCCGCGCGGCGTATTCCGGCGCCAGGGTTGCGCCCACCAGGTCCAGGTCTTGTCGCGCCTGCAGGGGGTTGCCCAGTTGCAGGGCCACATCGGCCTGGAGCAGGCTCAGCAGCGACTGGTCCTGCTCGCCCAGGCTTTCTTCATCCACCCACTCGAGAATATCGACTGCCTTGCTCAGGTCGCCGGCCTGAAGCCACGCGTTTGCTGCCTGTAAGCGCAGCGCCGAGGCTTCCGCGGGCTCCGCTTCCAGCGCCTGCTCCTGCCACATCGTGGCAGCCGCACGGAACGCGCCGCTGTCGTAGGCTTCTCCCGGTGTGGAGGGCGCCCGCTCTTCTACCGGCGCACGGGTTGGCGCCGATGCGCAGGCGCCAAGCATCAGGCTAACGCCCAATGCCAGGCAAAGATGAATTCGATGGTGTTTCAGCAGAGCTTGCATATCAGTGAGGCCGCGTGATGAACAGGGAGTTCCAGCATGCAGTGGAAATCATACCCGATCCTGTATCCTTGGGTGCTTCGTAGCGATAAGAGGGTTTGCCAATGCCTGCCGGGGTTCTCTACCTGGTCGCCACGCCGATCGGCAACCTGGGTGATGTGACCCAGCGCGCCCTGGAGGTGCTGGCCGAGGCCGACCTTGTTGCGGCCGAAGACACCCGCCGCAGCCGCACCCTGCTGGACCGCTACGGCATATCCGCAAAGCTGGTTTCCCTGCATGAGCACAACGAGACCGATCAGGCGCCAGCGCTTGTGGAGCAGTTGCGCGGCGGAACTTCGATCGCGCTGGTTTCAGATGCGGGCACACCGCTGGTCTCCGACCCCGGTTATCGCCTGGTTCGCATGGCCATCGATGCTGGCGTTACCGTCTCACCGGTTCCCGGTGCCAGCGCGGTGACCGCCGCACTCTCTGTCAGCGGCTTGCCGCCTGACCGTTTCGCATTCGAGGGCTTTTTGCCCGCCAAGGCCAATGCACGTAAATCTGCATTGCAGTCCTTGGCCCTGGAACAGCGTACCCAGGTGTTTTTCGAATCCAGCCACCGCATCGTCGCCAGCCTGGCCGACCTTGCCGAGGTTTATGGCCCGGAGCGCCAGGCAGCGGTTTGCCGCGAGCTGACCAAGCAGTTCGAAACGGTGCTTCGTGGCGGGCTGGGCGAACTGGCGCAGCGCGTGGCCTCGGAATCGAATCAGCAGAAGGGCGAATTCGTTATCGTGGTGGCCGGTCACGAAGCGGCAGCCGAGCAGCAGCACGCCCAGGGCCTTGATCTGGCCCGAGCCCTGCTGGAGCACCTGCCCGCGTCGCAAGCCGCCAAGGTAGCCGCGCGCATCAGCGGAGCCCCCCGCCGCGACCTCTACGAACAACTTATCGATTCCTGAGCGCCTCGCCTGAACGCTAGCGACCCACGCACCACATAAGCGATAATACGCGCGGAGTCGGCCGGGCAATCGCGCCATCTCGGCAATGCCGAGGTGGGGAGGAAAGTCCGGGCTCCGCAGGGCAGGGTGCCAGGTAACGCCTGGGGGGCGCGAGCCTACGGAAAGTGCAACAGAAAAGATACCGCCAGCCTCGGCTGGTAAGGGTGAAATGGTGCGGTAAGAGCGCACCGCGCAGGTGGCAACACGCTGCGGCATGGTAAACCCCACTCGGAGCAAGACCAAATAGGAAAGCAAAGCCGTGGCCCGCGGTGCTTTCGGGTAGGTCGCACGAGGCTGCCGGTGACGGCGGTCCCAGATGAATGATTGCCACGGAGCTCAGCTCCGCACAGAACCCGGCTTACAGGCCGACTCCCCCAGTTTTGGGGTCAGAGTAACTTTGGGGTCAGAGTAAAGGGACAGAGTAAGCGGAGTTACTCTGTCCCTTTACTCTGACCCCATTGCTTTTCCCCAGCTTTTCCATAATCCCAACGGCCCCTCGCCACCCCGCTCGTTAATCCTTTGACTTGCTTGACATTGGCCTGCATTGAGCCTATCGTGCAGTTCTGTGGGATTTAGTGGGAATTAGTGGACCACGAGTGGGAACAGAGTGTTCTTTGGTGAGACTGCCATCAACCTGGACGCGAAAGGGCGTCTGGCGATACCCATCCGCTACCGGGATGCAATCCAGGAAGCGAGTGGCGGGCAATTGGTGCTTACCTACAGCGCATTCGATTCTGGCGCCTTGTGGCTCTACCCGGAGGATGAGTGGAAGCGGGTGCGTGACGAAGTCATGGGCCTGAGCACATTCAATTCCGGCCACCGCAGTTTGCAACGAAGATTAGTGGGGAGCGCCAGTGGGCTGGAGCCGGACGGAAACGGAAGGATCCAGTTGCCACAAACACTAAGGCAGGTAGCCGGCCTGGAAAAGCGGGTTGTGCTACTGGGAATGGGCAGCCGTTTCGAGATATGGAATGAGACGGTTCTCAACCAGAAGAGAGTCGAAGAAGAGAAAGGCCTCAGTGAGGCTGCCTCCGATGAGATGTCTCGCCTCGTCTTGTAAGTCCGTCGGGTCAATCGAACGGGGGCGGCCAGACGAGTGGAATGGACCAAAGGTGACGGTCCGGTTCAATGGGTGAATATCGCCACCAGCCAGTTCTGCTGGAAGAAGCGGTAGAGGCCCTGCGAATCAAGCCGGACGGTTTTTACCTCGATGGCACCTTTGGCAGGGGAGGACACAGCCGGGCCATATTGGCCAGGCTGGCTAAGCAGGGACGCTTATTTTCCCTGGACAGGGACCCGGAAGCGGTAGCGGCCGGGGAGAAACTCGCAGACGAAGATCCGCGGTTTCTCATGAGCCAGGGAAATTATGCGGAGTTAGAACGCTACGTCCTTGGTTGGGGCATAGAAGAAGGCCTGGACGGCATCTTGCTGGATATCGGCGTTTCTTCACCTCAACTGGACAATCCGGACCGGGGGTTCTCATTCATGGGGAATGGCCCGCTGGATATGCGAATGGACCCAGATGCGGGCGTTTCGGCAGCCGAATGGCTGAACGAGGCGACCGAGCGGGAAATGGCCCGCGTGTTTTGGGAGTACGGAGAGGAGCGCCTTGCGCGCAGGATAGCCAGGAGCATTGCCATGACCCGGCAGCAGAAACGGCTGGAGACCACCGAGCAGTTGGCGCAACTGATCGAGGGCACAGTCGGCCGCCGGGAACAGAATAAACATCCGGCAACGCGATGTTTCCAGGCCATCCGGATACATATAAATAACGAATTGGCCCACCTCAAAGAAGGGTTGGCCGCCGCGATACACTGGTTGCGCCCGGGAGGAAGACTGGTCGTCATCAGTTTTCACTCCCTCGAGGACCGCCTGGTCAAACGGACGATACGAGAAGCCGTACGACCAGGCGTGGTCCGACGCAACATACCAGAGCATCCGGCGCACAAGCCCAGCCTCAAGGCTGTGGGCAAAGCAATTCGTCCATCCGAGCAAGAACTCTCCGCCAATCCCAGGTCGCGCAGTGCAGTGATGAGGATTGCGGAGAAGCTCGCTTGAATGCACGTCTATTCCTGACGCTCATCCTCCTGGTGTTGGTCACCCTGGCCGCACTCGGTGTGGTCTATACCCGTCATCAAAGCCGAAGCCTGGCAATGGAGCTGGGCGCACTTGAGAACACCCGCGATGAAATCATCGCCGAGTGGAGCCGCCTGCAACTCGAACAAGCCTGGCTGGCCGACGCCAGCAACGTGGAAAGCAAGGCACGCAAAGAATTGAGCATGGACCAGCCAACTGACACCCACATCCTGGTGATTGAGCAGTGAGCGAAGAACGCGAAAGCGCCATTCCGGCGCCCCGCCTGTACGCCTTCCTGGCCATTGTGCTGCTGGGGTCGGTGGCGTTGGCGGCGCGCGCCTTCAACCTGCAGATCATGGAAACCGAGTTTCTCAAGGAGCAGGGCGAAGCGCGCTTCATGCGCGAGGTGGAAATCCCGGTGCGGCGTGGCAACATCCTCGACCGAAACGGCGAACCGCTGGCGGTGAGCACGCCGGTTGACTCGGTGTGGGTCAATCCCTCCGACCTGCTGCAATCCCCGGAAGATATTCGCCGCCTGGCTGAAGTGCTGGGCGCCGATGCCGAAGAAATCGAGCGCCGCCTCACCCAGCGCGCGCAGCGCGAGTTTGTCTGGCTCAAGCGCCGGCTGCATCCCGACCTTGCCGCCGAAATCGACGCCCTGGAGTTGCCGGGCGTGTTTCTGCAAAAGGAGTACCGTCGTTTTTACCCGGCTGGTGAGATTGCCTCGCACGTGATTGGCTTCACCAATATTGATGACATCGGCCAGGAAGGCCTGGAATTGGCCTATAACGACTGGTTGCAGGGCAAGCCCGGCGTCAAGCGGGTGATTCGCGATCGCCTGGGCCGCACCGTGGAGCACGCGGAAATCCTGCGTGAGCCGGTGCCCGGCCAGGATATCCAGCTGACCATCGATCGCCGCCTGCAATACCTGGCCTACCGCGAACTCAAGCGTACCGTCCTTAAACACGGCGCGCGCTCGGGCATGGTCGTGGTGCTGGATATCCAGACCGGCGAAGTGCTGGCCATGGTCAACCGCCCGTCGTACAACCCCAACCAGCCGAATATCGACAGCGAAGGCCTGCGCAACCGCGCCGTCACCGATGTGTTTGAGCCGGGCTCGGTGATGAAGCCGTTCTCGGTGGCCTCGGCGCTGGAAGCCGGGATCATCAGCCCGCACAGCCCGATCGATACCACCCCGGGCAAGCTGCGAATTGGCCGGTACACGATCAGCGATTTCAAGAATTACGGCCCGATCGATGTCACCAAGGTGATTACCAAGTCGAGCAATGTTGGCGCCACCAAGATTGCGCTCGAGCTGGAGCCCGAGCAGATGTGGAGTACCTACGATCGCTTCGGTTTTGGCACCGTCACCGGCACCGGTTTTCCGGGTGAGAGCGCCGGCGTGCTGCGTAACCACAAACGCTGGCGGCGGGTGGAGCAGGCCACGCTTTCCTATGGCTATGGCCTGTCGGTTACAGCGTTGCAACTGGCCAGCGCGTTCGCCGCCCTGGCTGACGAAGGGCGCATGCGCCGACCCAGCCTGATCAAGGGTGCCAACAACCCTGCGGTTACGGTGATCGATCCGCAGATTGCGCGCGACGTGTCAGCGATGATGGAAACCGTTACCGGGCCCGAGGGCACCGGCAAGGGCGCGCGCGTTCCGAATTACCGGGTTTCTGGCAAAACCGGCACTTCGCGCAAGGCCAGCGCGGCCGGTTACGCCTCGCGTTACATCGCCAGCTTTGCCGGCTACGTGCCCTCCAGCAATCCGCGGCTGGTGGGTATCGTGGTGGTCAACGACCCCACCGGCGGCGAGTACTACGGCGGCGCGGTGGCCGCGCCCCTGTTTTCCACCGTCATGACCGGTGCGCTTCGCCTGTTGGATATTCCGCCGGATAACTACGAGCAGGTGCTGGCACACGCCGGCGAGCAGGCAGGGGGCGAACCATGAGTTGCCCGATGAGCCTGCAAACCCTGTTGGAAGGTTGGAAAGACGATGTTCCAGCGCTGGTGGTGGATGGCATCACCGCTGACTCACGGGCGGTTGAGCCGGGCATGGCCTTTGTTGCCGTGGCCGGCCACCAGGCGCATGGCCTCCAGTTTGCAGCCCAGGCCGAAGCGGCCGGGGCCAAAGTCATCATTCATGACGGCGAGTTTTCTGTGCCCCCCATGGGCATACCCTGCGTGGAAGTTCCGGGATTGGGTCACCACCTCTCCAGCCTGGCTTCCCGGTTCTTCCACGCGCCTTCTCATCACCTCGACGTGGTTGGTGTTACCGGCACCAACGGCAAGACTTCAACGGCTCACTTCCTGGCCCAGGCCTGGCACCGCAGTGCCGGCAATGCCGGGATGATCGGCACTGTGGGTAGCGGACCGTTTGGCAAATTGATGCCGTCGGCCCTCACAACTCCGGGCCCAATCGAGTTGCAGAAGATGCTTTCCGACAGCGTTGATGTCGGGGTAGAGCGGCTGGCGATGGAGGTCTCCTCGCACGCCCTCGACCAGGGACGCTGCGCCGATGTGCGCTTCGAAGCCGGCATCTTCACCAACCTGGGCCGCGACCACCTGGATTACCACGGCAGCGTGGAAGCCTATGCCGCGGCCAAGCGGCGGATGTTCTCCGATTGCAAACCACGGTTCGCGGTGATCAACCACGACGATGCGTTTGGAAAGCAGTTGATCGAAGAATTTTCAGGCGAGCTGGAAGTACTGAGCTACGGCACCAACGGTTCTTCCGAGCTGCGCGCCGCGGTGTCCGGCATGGATTCCGCTGGCATGACCATTCGCATCGAAAGCCCGTGGGGCAAAGACAGCGTGCACACCGGCCTGCTGGGGCGCTTCAACGCCTCTAACCTGGCCGCCGCGGCCGGAACCCTGGCCCTGATGGGTATGGACTGGGCCGAGGTGATGCACCAGGTGGAAATGATGCAGCCAGTTCCGGGCCGCATGCTGCGCCTGGGTGGTGAAGCCGGCAAGCCCGTAGTGGTGGTTGATTTCGCCCATACCCCGGATGCACTGGAAGCTGCGCTCAAAGCGCTGCGTGCACACTTGCACGGGCGCATGGTGTGCGTCCTGGGTTGCGGTGGAGACCGCGACCGAGGCAAGCGGCCGATGATGGCCCAGGTGGCCGAATCGCGTTGCGACCGGATCATCTTCACCAGTGACAACCCGCGCACCGAATCACAGCAGGTGATCTTCGATGACATGGTTGCCGGCATGAGCGCGCGCGACAAGGCCCTGTTGGAGCCGGATCGCGGTGAGGCCATTCGTGAAGCGGTGCGTTCAAGCGGCGAGGGCGACATTGTCCTGATCGCCGGCAAGGGCCACGAGACCTACCAGATCCTGGGCGACCGCCGTGTCCCCTTCAGCGACGAAGAAGCGGCGAAAGCGGCGTTGGAGGTGGCGGCATGATCGAGCTGCGCCTTTCCGAAATCGCTGCGCTGGCTGGTAGCCAGGCGCCTGCGCAGGACGCCGCAGTCAGCCAGATTGTCAGCGACAGCCGGCAGGCCAGCCCCGGCGCTTTGTTCGCCGCCATCAAGGGCGAACGCGTGGACGGCCACGATTACGCCAGCGTCGCGGTTGAGCAGGGCGCCACGGCGATCCTGGCCAGCCGCCCGTTGGACCTCGATGTGCCGGTGCTGGTGGTTGATGACGTGATCCGCGCGCTGGGCATCATTGCAGCAGAAATTCGCAGCCGGCTGAATCCAACCGTGGTTGGCATTACCGGCAGCAACGGCAAGACCACGGTCAAGCAGATGGTGGCGTCCATCCTTGGACGTCAATCGAATACTCTCGCCACCGGGGGCAATTACAACAATGAACTTGGACTGCCCCTGAGCCTGTTCAGGCTCGAAGCCTCACACCGTTACGCGGTGCTCGAGATGGGCGCCAGCCAGGCCGGCGATATTGCCTACCTGGCTGGCATCGCCCGGCCTGATGTCGGCGTGGTGACCAACGTGGGACCAGCCCACCTCAAGGGCTTCGGCAGTGAAGAAGGCGTGGCGCGCGCCAAGGGCGAGATGTTCGAGGCGCTGCCGAAAGCGGGTTGCGCGGTCATATTTGGCGACCAGCCCTGGCTGGACTTGTGGCGCGAACTCTCGACTGCCGACAAGCAGGTTACCTTCGGGGAACAGGCAGGCAACGATGTGCGCGTGATCGACCGCGAGCGGTTGGAATCACCCGCCGGTGTTATCCGTCTCAACCTGCCCGTTCCGGGCATGCATAACCGGGTTAACGCCGCGGCCGCGGCCGCCATCGGCCTGGCGCTGGACTTCTCCGTGGCCGACATCGAGGAAGGGCTGGCTTCATTCCGGCCGGCTCCGGGGCGCCTGGAGATGAAACAGATGGGCGCTGGCTGGACCGTTATCGATGACACATACAACGCCAACCCGGCATCGCTGTACTCGGCCTTGCACGTGTTGAACGAAATGCAGGGCCAGCGCTGGCTGGTGCTGGGCGACATGAAAGAGCTGGGTGACGACGGCGCCAAGATGCACGCCGAGGTAGGCGACGCGGCGCGCACCCTGGGCGTTGATCGCGTTTTTGCGCTGGGTCCGCTCAGCGAGGCGGCGGTGCGGAGTTTTGGCGCCGGCGCGCAACATTTTGCCGACCACGACGCTTTGAACCAGGCGTTGCTGGCGGACATCCGCCCGGGCATCAACTGCCTGATCAAGGGTTCGCGCTCAATGAAAATGGAGCGCGTGGTCGAGGCGCTTGAGCGTCGTTCTGCAAGCCTGGAAGACGTGAGGGAGGCCGGCTGATGCTGTACTGGTTGTTCCAACACCTGGAAACGGTTGAGCCCGGGTTCAACGTGTTCAGCTACATCACCCTGCGTTCGATCCTGGCGGCCCTGACCGCGCTGGCGCTTTCGCTGATCCTGGGGCCGGCATTCATTCGCCGCCTGGCCAGTCGCCAGGTGGGCCAGCCGATTCGCGAGCTGGGGCCGAAGTCGCACCAGGCCAAGTCGGGCACGCCTACCATGGGCGGCGCCTTGATCCTGTTCGCCATCGTGGTGTCCTGCTTGCTGTGGTCCGACCTGTCCAACCGTTACGTCTGGGTGGTGCTGTTCGTCACCCTGGGTTTTGGCCTGATCGGCTGGTACGACGATTACCGCAAGATCGTGCTGCAGGACTCACGTGGCCTGGCGGCGCGGTGGAAATACCTGGGCCAGTCGATTGTCGGCCTGGCCGCGGCGATTTTTCTTTACGCCACCGCCGATGTTCCAGCCAGCACCGAGCTGATCGTTCCATTCTTCAAGGGCGTGGTGTTTCCGCTGGGCGGGGCCTACATGGTGACCACCTATTTCATGATCGTGGGGTTCTCCAACGCGGTGAACCTCACTGACGGGCTGGATGGCCTGGCCATTATGCCTTCCGTGTTCGTGGCCTCGGCGCTGGGGATTTTTGCCTACGTGGCCGGCAACGTGGTGTTCTCTGACTACCTCGGCGTGCCCAGCATTCCCGGCGCGGGCGAGCTGGCTATTTTCTGCGGTGGCCTGGCTGGCGCGGGCCTGGGTTTCCTGTGGTTCAACACCTACCCGGCGCAGATTTTCATGGGTGATATTGGCGCGCTGGCTGTTGGCGCGGCGCTGGGCACCATCGCGGTCATCGTCCGCCAGGAACTGGTGTTTATCGTGATGGCCGGGGTGTTCGTGATGGAGACCGTCTCCGTCATCCTCCAGGTGCTGTCGTTCAAGCTCACCGGCAAGCGGATCTTCCGCATGGCGCCGATTCACCATCATTTCGAACTCAAGGGCTGGCCCGAGCCGCGCGTGATCGTGCGCTTCTGGATTATCTCGGTGGTCCTCGTTCTGGCCGGTCTTGCGACCCTGAAGCTGCGATGAAAGTAGCCCTGGCCAAATCCACCAGCAAGGTGCAGGCCCGTCATGCGGGTACTGCCCCACCGAGTATCGCGCCCGATTACTGGGTGCTGGTGCCGGTGATGCTGTTGCTGTCCATTGGCCTGGTGATGGTGGGTTCCGCCTCGGTGGCGGTGGCCGAGGGCCACGGGGTAAGCAGTTGGTATTACCTGCTGCGCCACGTGATCTTTATCGCCGTGGGTACCACTGCGGCGCTCACGTTGCGGATCATCCCGATTGATTTCCTTGAGCGTGTCAGTCGCCCGATGATGTTGCTGGCCACCCTTGCGCTGCTGCTGGTTCTGGTGCCCGGGCTGGGGCATACCGTGAATGGCTCCACCCGCTGGATTCGCCTCGGGTTCTTCAACTTCCAGGTGGTCGAAGCGGTCAAGCTGATGGTTATCATCTACCTGGCCGGTTACCTGGCGCGCAAAACCGAATTCGTTCAATCGCGCTTTTTCGATACGCTCAAGCCACTGATCCTGGCGGGCATGTTGTCGGTGATCCTGCTGATCCAGCCCGACATGGGCAGCGCCGCGGTGCTCACCGCCATCATTTTCGGCATGGTGTGGCTGGCCGGAGCGGCCTGGCGACACATCTTCGTGCTAGGCGCTTTGGCCCTGCCGGCCTTTGGCTGGGCGGCCATGGAGCCATACCGCCTGCGCCGTATTGTCAGCTTCATGGACCCGTGGTCGGATCCGTTCAATTCCGGTTTCCAGCTTACCCAGGCGCTGATCGCGGTCGGCCGCGGCGAGTGGTTGGGTGTTGGCCTGGGCGCCAGCATCCAGAAGCTGTTTTACCTGCCCGAAGCGCATACCGATTTCATTTTTGCCGTGCTGGCCGAGGAATTTGGTTTCCTCGGCGTGCTGCTGGTGCTGGGCCTGTTCTTCCTGCTGATCGCGCGCATCATGGTGATCGGCCTGATGGCGCATCGACGCGGGCGGCCATTCGCCGGTTTCCTGGCCTACGGAATAGGCCTGTGGATTGGCCTGCAGGCGCTGGTCAGCATTGGCGTGAACCTGGGCGTGCTGCCCACCAAGGGGCTGACCCTGCCACTGATCAGTTCGGGTGGCAGCAGCGTGATCATGACCATCGTGGCCATTGCCGTGGTGTTGCGCATCAAGTACGAACTCGATCGCGACGTGCAGGTGGCGGTGGCCGGCCGGCCGCGCAAGGCCGATCGAACCAACGGCGTGGCGGGAGGGTTGCTCTGAGATGACCGCCAAAGCCAGGCAAGGCGTCCTGATCATGGCCGGTGGAACCGGCGGGCATATCTTCCCCGGACTCGCGGTTGCCGATGCCCTGCGCACGCTGGAGGTGCCGGTGCGCTGGCTGGGGGCCACGGGCGCCATGGAATGTACCCGCGTGCCGCAACACGGTATCGAGATCGACACGGTGGATATTCGCGGCTTGCGCGGAAAGGGCGCGGTCGGCTGGCTGATTGCGCCTTTCAAGCTGGCGCGCGCCGTGTGGCAGGCCTTGCGCGTGTTTGGCAGGCACCGCCCCGCCTGCGCCGTCAGTTTCGGCGGCTATGCGGCTGGCCCCGGTGGCCTGGCTGCCCGCTTGCGTGGTGTTCCGCTGTTGGTGCACGAACAGAATCGTGTACCCGGCATGACCAACAAGTTTCTTGCCCGTTTTGCGCGACGGGTGCTGCAGGCTTTTCCAGGAACGTGGCCAACCTCCCCACGCCTGGAAACCTGCGGCAACCCGGTGCGGCGCGACGTGGTTGACCTGCCTGCGCCAGAAGCGCGGTTTGCAGGGCGCGAAGGTCCCGCGCGGTTGCTGGTGACCGGCGGCAGCCAGGGCGCCCAGGCGCTCAACCGGGTGCTGCCCGAGGCGCTTGCGCTGCTCGAGCCAGGCGAACGCCCGACTGTTCGTCACCAGACCGGCGTGCGCGATGAACAGTCCACCGCCGCTCGATACGCTGAGCTGGGCCTGGATGCCCAGGTCAGCGCCTTTATTGAAGACATGGCTGACGCCTACGGTTGGGCCGACCTGGTGGTGTGCCGCTCGGGCGCCTTGACCGTTTCCGAGTTGGCGGCCGCCGGGCTTGGCGCCATCCTGGTGCCGTTCCCGCACGCGGTGGATGACCACCAGACGCGCAACGCCGAAGTGCTGGTGGAAGCTGGCGCGGCGCAGATCCTGCCGGAATCCGGGTTGACTGCGGAGTCGCTTGCCGCTGCGCTGCGCGAGCGTGCGCGTCACCGTGACGTGATGCAGGCCGCTGCGGTGGCAGCGCGCGGCGTCGCCGTGCCCGATTCCGCGGAACGCGTTGCACGGATGTGCCTGGAGGTCACTCGTGGCTGAGCCCCGTGCTGAAACCATGACTGCCCAATCGGTGCGCGGCACGCACCTGGCGCCGATGCGGCGCATTCGGCGGGTGCATTTCGTTGGTATCGGCGGCGCCGGGATGAGCGGCATTGCCGAGGTGCTGGTTAACCAGGGCTTCGCGGTCAGTGGCTCTGATATTGCCCAGAGCCGGGCCACGCGGCGTTTGCAGGAGATGGGCGCAACCGTTTATCCGAACCACGATGCGGCCAACATCCAGGATGCCGATGTGCTGGTGGTTTCCAACGCGGTGCGCGCCAGCAATCCGGAAGTGGAAGCCGCCCGCGAGCAACGCATTCCAGTGGTGCCGCGCGCTGAAATGCTCGCCGAATTGATGCGTTTTCGCCGCGGTATCGCGGTGGCGGGAACCCACGGCAAGACAACCACCACCAGCCTCACCGCCAGCCTGCTGGCCGAGGCCGGCCTGGACCCAACCTTCGTCATCGGCGGCCTGGTCAACGCCTGGGGCAGCCACGCGCGCCTGGGCCAGGGCGAATACCTGGTGGCCGAGGCCGATGAGAGCGATGGGTCATTCCTGTTGTTGCAGCCGGTGATGGCGCTGGTGACCAACATCGATCGTGATCACCTGGAAGCCTATGGCGGCAGCTTTGATGCGCTGCGCAAGGCATTCCTCGAGTTTCTGCACCACCTGCCGTTCTACGGCACCGCGATTCTGTGCATCGACGATCCGCATTGCCGCGCGCTGGCAGCCGAGAACACCCGCGCAACGGTTAGCTACGGTCTTTCCGAAGACGCGGACGTGCGCGCCAGCAACATCCGCCAGGCGGGTCGCAAGGTGCAGTTCGACCTGCACCTGCCCGGTGAAGACGAAGCCGTGGAAGTGCACCTGAACCTGCCGGGCAACCACAACGTGCTCAACGCCCTGGGCGCCATCGCGGTGGCCTGGGAACTGGGTATCGAGGTTCCCACGGTGGTGTCCGCGCTGGACCATTTCGAAGGCATCGGGCGGCGCTTTTCCGAGGTCGGCACCTTCCCTGCCGGCGATGGCGATGTGCTGGTGGTGGAAGACTACGGTCATCATCCATCCGAAATTGCCGCCACGCTGGAGGCGGCACGCCAGGGTTGGCCGGAGCGCCGCATCGTGCTGGTGTTCCAGCCGCACCGCTATACCCGCACCCGCGACCTGTTCGACGACTTCAGCGACGTGCTGTCGCGCGCCGACCACCTCGTGGTGACCGATGTGTACCCAGCGGGCGAGGATCCGATTGATGGCTTTGATGCGCGCGCGCTGTGCCAGTCGGTTCGCACCCGCGGAAAACTTGAGCCGGTGCTGGTGCCGGATGTCGAGCGCCTGCCGCACGAACTTCCGACCATGCTCGAGGCCGGCGACCTGGTGCTGATGATGGGCGCCGGCAACATTGGCCACATTGCCCAGGCCATCCGCGAAGAAGGCATGGAGGAGGGCGCATGAGCGGCTTCCATCCCATTTCCCGCGCTGATGCAGAAAGCATACCTGCGCCCCGTTTTGATGATCCCGGCGTGTTTGGCAAGGTAGGCCTGGTAGTGGGTGGCGAGAGCGCCGAGCGCGAGGTTTCCCTTAACGGTGGCAAAGCGGTTTCCGCAGCGCTCACGCGACAGGGCATTCGGCACACGATGTACGACGGCGCGCTGGCGCTGTTTGATGGCATTCGCAATGGCGAGGTCGACCGGGTGTTCAACCTGGTGCACGGCCCTGGCGGCGAGGACGGCACCCTGCAGGGCGCACTCGATCTGCTGGGCGTGCCCTACACCGGCGCCGACATGCCTTCCTCGGCGCTGACCATGGACAAGGTGCGCTCCAAGTGGATCTGGGAGCGCCTGGGTATTGGTACACCGCCGTTCGAACTGTTCGGCCCGGGCGAAACCGACTACGGCCGCGCCACCGGAAAATTTGATTTCCCGCTGTTCGTCAAGCCCGCCGGGCTGGGCTCCAGTATCGGTATCTCGCGCACCGAAACCGCCGAGGAAGTTGAGCAGGCGGTCGCGCTGGCGCGCCAGTACAGCAAGACGGTGATCGTCGAACCTGAAATCAGCGGCGGAGAATATTTCTGCGCCGTGCTGGGCCGCATCACGCTGCCATTGATCAAGATAGAAACCCCGCGCGCATTTTATGACTACGAGGCCAAGTACGAATCGAACGAGACGCGCTACTACTGCCCCTGCGGCCTGGAACCCGAGTTGGAGATTTCCCTGCGCGAGCAAGCCCTGCGCGCATACGACGTGCTCGGCGTCAGTGGCTGGGGGCGGGTCGATTTCCTGCTGGATGACAACGGCAAGCCGTGGTTCTTGGAAGTGAACACCATTCCGGGAATGACCGACCACAGCCTGGTACCGCAGGAGGCCGAGCAGGTGGGCATCGGCTTTGATGAACTGGTTTGGCGCATCCTGGAGACCAGCTTATGAACCTGCAGCGACAAGCCGGGTTCGTGATGGTGCTCCTGCTACTCCTGTTGGCGCTGGGCGTCAGCGTGTGGATAAGCCTGGGCATCACCACGCGGGATCGCTGGCCAATCCGCTGGCTGGAAGTTCAGGGCCAGTTCGACCGGGTGAGCGCTGAACAATTGCGTGCGTCGCTGATACCCCTGACCGACTCAAGCTTCTTCACGCTCGACATGGACGCGTTGCGCGAAACCGCGGTGCGCATTCCCTGGGTTTCAGCGGTGAAGATCGAGAAGCGATGGCCCGACACCGTGGTGGTCACCGTCGACGAGTATCGTCCGGTGGCCCACTGGAACGCCTCCGAGCTGGTTTCGGCCAATGGCGAGCGGTTCACGGTGCCCGAAGCCGCAGGCCTGCAAGGACTGCCCTGGCTGGAAGGCCCTGACCAGCACTTCGAGGAGCTGCTGCGCAAGTGGAGCGAATACAACCAGGTGCTCTCCGAGCATGGCCTGGAGGTAGCGCGGCTAAAACAGGACAAGCGCGGCGCCTGGGCCATGGTGCTAAGCAACGCCACCGAGGTGCGCATCGGGCGTGATGCCCCGGCCGAACGGCTGCAGCGCCTGCTGGCAAGCTGGCCGGTGCTGATGGAAAACCAGGAAGTGCCGCCGCAATCGATCGACCTGCGTTACACCAACGGCATCGCGGTGAATTGGCGTGAGCCGGGTGAGGCGGAAAACGAAGGCAACCCCATGACGGGGCGTTGAGGAAAGGAACAGGACAAACCAGGAATGGCTAAAAAAACAGAAAACTCGCTGGTTGTTGGTCTGGATGTGGGGACATCCAAGATCGTCGCGATCGTGGGCGAGATACAGGCCGACGGATCGGTCGAAGTAATCGGGCTGGGTTCGCACCCCTCGCCTGGCATCAAGCGCGGCGTGGTGGTGGACATGGCCTCCACCGAGCATGCCATCCAGCGCGCCGTGGAAGAGGCCGAACTGATGGCCGGCTGCGAGATTCACTCGGTGTTCTGCGGGATTTCCGGCAACCACCTGCGCAGCCTGAACTCAGACGGCACGGTGGCGATCAAGGACAAAGAGGTTTCGGAAGGTGACGTGGAACGCGTGCTGGAAGCCGCCCGGGCGGTGCCGGTAGCTGCCGACCAGAAAATACTGCACGCCATTCCGCAGGAATTCGTGATCGACAACCAGGACGGCATTCGCCAGCCCATCGGCATGGCCGGGGTGCGCCTGGAGGCGCATGTGCACGTGGTGACCGCGGCACTCAGCGCCACCCAGAACATTGGCAAGTGCCTGGCGCGTTGCGGGCTGACGGTGGACGACCTGATCATGCAACCGCTGGCAGTAAGCCACGCGGTGTTGGCCGAAGACGAAAAAGAGCTGGGTGTGTGCCTGGTGGACATTGGCGCGGGAACCACCGACATCGCGGTGTTCACCAATGGCGCCATTCGCCACACCGCCTGCATCCCGATTGCCGGCGACCAGGTCACCAATGACATCGCGGTGGCTTTGCGCACACCCACCCAGCACGCCGAGGACATCAAGCTGCAATACGCCTGCGCGCTGGAACAACTGGCGCGCAACGACGAAACCATCCAGGTGCCCAGCGTGGGTGACCGCACCTCGCGCCGGCTGGCGCGCCAGACGCTGGCCCAGGTGGTGGAAGCCCGCTACCGCGAGCTGTTCTCGCTGGTGCAGGCCGAACTGCGCCGCAGCGGGCTGGAGAACATGGTGGCCGCCGGCCTGGTGATGACCGGCGGGGCCTCGAAGATCGAAGGCGCGGAGGAACTGGCTGAAGAGCTGTTCCACATGCCGGTGCGACTGGGCACGCCGCGCTATGTCACCGGCTTATCCGAAGTGGTATCGAATCCGATCCACGCCACCGGCGTGGGTTTGTTGTTGTGCGGCAGCCGGGCCGGATCCCGGCGGGCCATGATTGGCGGAGCTGGAGGCGACTCATTCCTGGACAGGGTGAAGAGCTGGTTCCGCGGTGAATTTTGAACTTTAACTTTTGTACAGAGCATTTGTACCCAGGGGCCGTAGAGCCCTGGCCAAGGCGAGCGAAGCGAGAGGAGAGAAGCAATGTTTGAATTAATGGAAAACTTCACGCCCAGCGCGAAGATCAAGGTGATCGGCGTGGGTGGTGGCGGCGGCAACGCAGTTGCCCAGATGATAGATGCCAAGATTGATGGCGTTGAGTTCATCGCTGCCAACACGGATGCACAGGCGTTGCGGCAGTTTAAAGGCAAGACCATCCTGCAGATCGGGTCCAGCGTTACCAAGGGCCTGGGCGCGGGCGCCAACCCCGAGGTTGGCCGCCAGGCGGCGCTGGAGGATCGCGACCATATTGTCGAGATGCTTTCCGGCGCCGACATGGTGTTCATCACGGCCGGCATGGGTGGCGGCACGGGCACCGGTGCAACCCCGGTGATTGCGCAGGCGGCCAAGGAGCTTGGCATCCTGACCGTGGCGGTGGTCACCAAGCCGTTCCAGTTCGAGGCCCGTCGCCGCATGACGGTGGCCGAGAAGGGCATCGAGGAGCTGGCGGCGCATGTCGACTCCCTGATCACCATCCCCAACACCAAGCTGGCCGATGTGCTGGGCGGCGAGACGCTGCTGCTGAATGCATTCAAAGCGGCCAATGACGTGTTGCAGGGTGCGGTCCAGGGCATCGCCGAGTTGATTACCCGTCCGGGCCTGATCAACGTGGATTTCGCCGACGTGCGCACCGTGATGTCCGAAATGGGCATGGCGATGATGGGCGCTGGCCAGTCATCCGGCGACGACCGCGCCATCCTGGCGGCGCAGGCGGCCATTGGCAGCCCGCTGCTGGAAGACGTCAATCTTTCCGGCGCCTGCGGCATCCTGGTGAATATCACCGCCGGTACCAACCTCACCATGCGCGAGTTTGAAGAGGTGGGCAGCACGGTTTCTGACCTGGCCTCCGAGGACGCCACCGTGGTGATGGGCACCGTCATTGACCCGGATATGGGTGATGACCTGCGTGTCACCGTGGTTGCAACGGGCCTGGGCGAAGCGGTGAAAGCCGATTTCGAAACCGAGAAGCCGATGCAGCTGGTGCGCGATGGCACCACCGGCCGCCCGGTGAACAGTGGTGGCGACGAGGAAGTGCAGGAGGAGAAGGTAGAGAAGCAGCGAAATGCTGACCTGTTCAAGCGCCAGCATGATATTGACTACCTGGATATTCCGTCGTTCCTGCGCACACAGGCGGATTGACGGCAGGCTCTCGCTTCGCTCTATCAAAATAAGGTCATCCCGGAATCCCGGAAATTTGCTGGTCAAATTTTCGGGATATCCGGGACCCACCCGTTGAACAGAAGCGCCGTGCCAACTGGTGGCCGCGCTTCCGGGATGACAGCATGTTGAAAACGGGCCGGGACGGGCCCACATGTGACGGCTTCGTTACTACAGCGTTAATAACGACGTTAAAACGTTGTTAAATTACAACAAATGTTGCATAAACCGCGACGAATCGCTGTCAACAAGTGCCTTGCTGTGCTAGTATCGCGCACGATTTCAAGGGCTTGAGGTACTCATAATGATAAGCCAACGCACCCTCAAGAACGTCATTCGCGCCACAGGCGTGGGCATTCATTCAGGTGAGAAAGTGTTCATGACGCTGCGTCCTGCAGCAGTGAACACCGGTATTGTGTTTCGCCGTACCGATCTCGACCCTGTTATGGAAGTGCCCGCCAGGGCCGAGAACGTTACCGACACCAGCATGAACACCACGCTTGAGCGTGATGGCGTGCGTGTATCCACCGTGGAGCACCTGATGTCCGCGCTCGCCGGCATGGGCATCGACAACGCTTATATCGACGTCAGCAACCAGGAAGTACCGATCATGGACGGCAGCGCCGGACCCTTCGTGTTCCTGGTGCAATCCGCCGGCATCGAAGAGCAGTCAGCGCCGAAGAAGTTTATTCGCGTAACGAGGCCGGTCGAGGTCAAGCTGGATGACAAGTGGGCCAGGCTGGAGCCGCACGACGGCTTCCGGGTCTCTTTCAAGATCGACTTCAATCACCCGGTGTTCAACTCGCAGCGCACCTTTACCTCGGTGGATTTCTCCACCACTTCTTTCCTCAAGGAAATTGCCCGCGCGCGCACCTTCGGTTTCATGCGAGACATCGAGATGCTGCGCAGCCGCAACCTGATCCTGGGTGGCAGCATGGACAACGCGGTGGTGCTGGATGATTACCGCGTGCTCAACGAGGACGGCCTGCGCTACGAGGACGAGTTCGTCAAGCACAAGGTGCTGGACGCCATTGGCGACCTGTACCAGCTGGGCCGCCCGCTGATTGGCGCCTTCTCAGGCTACAAGTCGGGCCACGAGCTCAACAACGCGCTGGCGTTGGAACTGCTGGCCAGGAAAGAGTGCTGGGAAGAAGTGACCTTCGAGGACGAGGCGACCGCGCCGGTTTCATTCACCCACCCCGCGCACGTCATCTAATCACCAAACGTACCTCAACCCCTTCAATGTCCGTCATGCCAGCGGCGTGAAGCTGCTCGAGCAGCGCCGGCGCCTGCATCCTCAACCGTGTAGCGATACCCGGCGATGAGCAGGAAAAGATCATCTTGCCATCGCGCACATTGGCCAGCTTGCACTGCCCGGCAATGGTTGGGTCGAGCAGGCGTGAAACCCGGGCGCCCAGCGCTTCCAGCGCCCGCGCACGCTTGAGCAACTGGCCGAAGCCGCTGCCTGTATCTGCCATCAGCTGGTTAATGCTGTGGGCGGAGCGGCGTTCTGGTGGCTGGTCGGTCATGTATAACAGGGTACGCGAGCAGGGTGAGAAAGCGCCAGCTATTGCCTTGAATGGCTTGCATCACTAGGCTGTAGACCCCAAGTAGAGGGCACGCACCTCGCGTGCTTTTCCTTTTTGGTCGAATCTAACAATGCTCAATAAACTAGTCACGAAAATCGTGGGGAGCCGGAATGACCGGCTGGTCAAGAAACTGGGGCGAACAGTCCAGCAAATCAATGACCTGGAGCCTCAGGTACAGGCCCTCACCGACGAACAATTAGAAGCGAAGACCGCAGAGCTGAAACAGCAGCACGCAGACGGGAAAACGCTGGATGAACTGATGCCCGAGGCTTTTGCGCTGGTGCGCGAGGCCGCGGTGCGGTCGCTGGGCATGCGTCACTACGACGTGCAGCTGATCGGCGGCATGGTGCTTCACAGCGGCAAGATTGCCGAGATGAAGACCGGTGAAGGCAAGACCCTGGTCGCAACCCTGGCGGTTTACCTCAACGCGCTCACCGGCAAGGGCGTGCACGTGGTGACGGTGAACGATTACCTCGCTCGTCGCGATGCCGAGTGGATGGCGCCGGTGTACCGCGCCCTGGGCATGAGCGTTGGCGTGGTGGTGCCAGGCATGTCGCCTCAGGACAAGCGCGCGGCCTATGAGTGTGACGTGATCTACGCCACCAACAACGAGTTGGGATTCGACTACCTGCGCGACAACATGGCGTTTTCCGCCGACCAGAAGGCGCAAAAGGAACTTTCATTCGCGATCGTCGACGAGGTTGACTCGATCCTGATCGACGAGGCGCGCACGCCGCTGATTATTTCCGGGCCCGCGGACGAAACCCCGCAACTCTACGCCCGCATCAACCAGTTGATCCCGGCGCTCAAGAAGGCCGAGATACTTGCTGATTCAGACGGCGAGGTGGGCGAAGGCGACTTCACCATCGACGAGAAGCAGAAGCAGGTTTACCTCACCGAAGACGGCATGGCCCATGTCGAAGACCTGATGGTGAAATCGGGGCTGCTCAAAGAAGAAGAGAGCCTGTACGACGCCCACAACCTGAACCTGGTGCACCACCTGACCGCCGCACTGCGCGCCCATCACCTGTTCAACCGTGACGTCGATTACATCGTGCGTGATGGCGAGGTGGTGATCGTTGATGAGTTCACCGGCCGTACCCTGGCCGGCCGGCGCTGGTCGGAAGGCCTGCACCAGGCCGTCGAAGCCAAGGAAGGGGTGGCCATCCAGCGCGAGAACCAGACGCTGGCCTCGATTACCTTCCAGAACTATTTCCGTCTCTACGACAAGCTGGCCGGCATGACCGGTACCGCGGATACCGAGGCGTTCGAGTTCCAGTCCATTTACGGCCTGGAGTGCGTGGTTATTCCAACCAACGTGCCAATGATTCGCGACGATGCCGATGACCTGGTGTTCCTCAAGTCAGACGCCAAGTACAACGCCATCCTCGAGGACATCAAGGATTGCGTGGCGCGCGGCCAGCCGGTGCTGGTGGGCACCACCTCAATTGAGACCTCCGAGCTGATCTCGGGGCTGCTGAAGAAGCAGCGCATCCAGCACGAGGTGCTGAACGCCAAGCAGCACGAACGCGAGGCGCACATCGTGGCCCAGGCCGGACGACCCTCTGCGGTGACCATTGCTACCAACATGGCCGGCCGAGGAACCGATATCGTGCTGGGTGGCAGCCTGGATGCAGAGCTAGCCGAACTGGGTGAAGACGCCACCGAGAGAGATAAAGAGAGCATTCGCATAGAGTGGAAGAAGCGCCACGACACCGTGGTGGCTGCCGGCGGCCTGCACATCATCGGCACCGAGCGCCACGAATCGCGGCGTATCGACAACCAGCTTCGCGGCCGTTCCGGGCGCCAGGGTGACCCGGGTTCTTCGCGCTTCTACCTGTCGCTGGAAGACAACCTGATGCGCATCTTCGCCTCCGACCGCATGGCCAACATGATGCAGCGCTTCGGCATGAAGGATGACGAGGCGATTGAGGCCGGCATGCTCAACCGCGCCATCGAGAACGCCCAGCGCAAGGTGGAGGCGCATAACTTTGATGTGCGTAAGCACCTGCTGGATTACGACAACGTGGCCAATGACCAGCGCCGCGTGATCTACCAGCAGCGCAACGAACTGCAGGAAGCCGAAGAGATTGCCGACACCATCGCCGACATGCGCGACGAGGTAATCAGCGAGGTCATCAGCCAGTTCATTCCGCCCGGCAGTATCGACGAGCAGTGGGATGCCCCTGGCCTGGAGAACGCGCTGGAAGGCGAGTTCGGCCTGGAAGTGCCGGTGCAGAAGTGGATCGAGGAAGACGATGACATCCACGAGGAACTCATCCGCGAGCGCGTGATGGAAGCCTTCGATGCCATGTTCAAGGAAAAGGAAGAAGTGACCGGCGCCGAGGTGATGCGTCACTTCGAGAAGGCCCTGATGCTGAACGTCCTCGACCAGAAGTGGAAAGAGCACCTGGCCAGCATGGACTACCTGCGCCAGGGCATTGGCCTGCGTGGTTATGCGCAGAAACAGCCCATGCAGGAGTACAAGCGCGAGTCGTTCGAGATGTTTACCGGCCTGCTGGAATCCATCAAGCACGAAGTGGTGCGGGTGCTTTCGCGGGTTCGGGTGACCGCGGAGGAAGACGTCGAGGCGATCGACGCCCAGCGTCGCCGCGAAGCGCCGATGAAGTTTGAACATGCCCAGGCGGGCCCTGCCACGCAAGGCCAGGCGGCGCCCCCGGCCGAGGAAGAGTCACCGGCCACCTTTGTGCGCGAGGGCCGCAAGGTCGGCCGCAACGAGGCCTGCCCCTGTGGTTCGGGCCAGAAGTATAAGCATTGCCACGGGAAGCTGACCTAGGCCTGCCACCGTTCTACGCCATCACGCCTCCGCTGGAGGCGGATGGTTCATCAACGCCGCTCCTGGAACAATCCGCCTGCCGTGAATGGCTGGCGGGTTTTGAGCGCCTGCTCGCCAGCGGAGCGGTGCTGATCCAGATTCGCGCCAAAGCCCTGCCGGAACCACAACTAAAGCAACTTGCCGACGCGTGTAGGAGCGGCGCCCTCGCCGCGAACTCTTCTCCTCGCTTGCTACTGAACGGCCCACCCACCCTGGCCAAAGACCTCGGCCTTGCCGGCCTGCACCTAACCAGCAACGCCCTGATGGCACTTGCCGATCGCCCCCTGCCAACGCAATACCTGGTCGCCGCATCGTGCCATTCGCCCGAACAACTCGCCCATGCCCAGGCCATCAGCGCCGATTTCGCCTGCCTCTCCCCGGTGAAGCCGACAAAGGACTACAACGAATCTGAAATACTTGGCCTGGAGACCTTTAAAGCCTGGGTGGCAGAAGTTGATATACCGGTCTACGGCCTGGGTGGGTTGGGGCAGAGCGACCTGGAAGAGGTTCGGGCAGCAGGAGGGCAGGGCGTAGCGGGTATATCCGCATTTTGGTCGAATTACATATGATCGCGGCGATGGTCTTATCCTTCCGCGAGTTCCAGATAAGCGGCGTGCAACCGCCTAACCTCCCCATCCAACCCCGCAATATCGCCACTGTTATCAATCACATCATCTGCAATTGACAAACGCTCACCGCGGCTCGCCTGTGCGGACAAGGCATCCTGGGCCTGTTCGGGTGTCACATCATCACGCTGGACCAGCCGCTCGATCTGCACCTCAGTGGGCACATCCACCACCAACACCCGGTTGAGCCAGTCGAAATGACCTGATTCCACCAGCAACGGGATCACAACCATGCAATAGGGCGCTACCACCTCGGCCACCCGCTGGCGGACGATGGCGCGAATGGCCGGGTGAAGAATGCCTTCCAGCAGATCCTGCTTCTCGGGGTCGGAAAAAATGATTTCGCGCAGCTTGCGGCGTTGCAGCCGGCCCTCATCGTCGAGGACCTCGGGGCCGAAGGCTGCGACGACTTCGCCAAGCACCGGGTGCCCCGGTTCCACCACCTCGCGGGCGATCAGGTCGGTATCGATGAT
This sequence comes from Gammaproteobacteria bacterium, assembly GCA_030428105.1. Lineage (GTDB taxonomy): Bacteria > Pseudomonadota > Gammaproteobacteria > Xanthomonadales > SZUA-36 > JAUIBE01. Next base: position 45,902 of record JAUIBE010000012.1, on the reverse strand, counting down.
GGGCACCCCGAGGGCGCCAAAACGGTCGGAAACGGCAGACTTGCCGGAGGCAATGCCGCCGGTCAGCCCGACGGTAAACACGGGTGAGCGCTGGCTAGCCGAAGGTTCCGCCACTGAAACTCTTGTAGGCGTCCATGATGCGATCGCCCCAGATCAGGGCAATCCAGCCGGCGGCGGCAATGAACGGCCCAAACGGCATAGGTTTGTCGCGGTCCATCTTGCCGATGGCCATGAGGGTGATGCCGAATACGGCGCCAACCAGTGAAGACAGCAGGATAATCAACGGCAACATCTGCCAGCCCAGCCACGCGCCCAGCGCGCCTAGCAGCTTGAAGTCACCGTAACCCATGCCCTCTTTGCCGGTAAGCAGGCGGAACATGTGATAGATGAGCCACAAGGTCATGTAGCCGGCGATGGCGCCCACCACGCTGTCGGCCAGGCTGGTGTGGACTGCGAACAGGTTGACCAGGATGCCCAGCCACAACAGCGGCAGGGTGAAGTTATCCGGCAGAAGCTGGGTATCGGCATCAATACCGGTAAGCGCAATCAGCACCGCGGTCAGCGCCAGCGCGCTCAGCCCCTGGGCCGTGGGACCGAAGTGCCAAATGGTGACAACAAACAAAATGCCAGTCAGTAACTCGACAACGGGGTAACGCGGCGAGATGCGAGCCTTGCAGGCGGAACACCGGCCGCGGAGCATCAGGTAGCTCAGTACCGGCACATTCTCCAGCGCAGTAATCTGGTGGCCGCACTTGGGGCAGTGCGAACGGCCGCGAATAATGCCGGGCGGCCGCTGCTCGGCCTCAACCGATTTGCCGCTTTCCAGCGCCAGCAACTCGTTGCACTGGCAACGCCAGTCATACTCCAGCAAAGGCGGCACCCGCAGGATGACGACGTTGAGAAAGCTGCCAACCAGCAGCCCGAAAAGAAACACCCCTGTCAGTAGCAGGGGTGTCGAAGCCAGTAAGAATTCCACGTGTCGTTATTCGTATTCTTAGATAACCGCGGCCATCTTGAAGATGGGCAGGTACATGGCGACAACCATGGCGCCGACGATTACGCCGACAAACACGATAATCGCGGGTTCCAGCAGGCTGGACAGAGAGTCGACCGCGTTGTTGACCTCTTCCTCGTAGGCGTCCGCAACCTTGTTCAGCATGGTGTCAAGCGAACCGGCTTCTTCGCCGATTGCAGCCATTTGGATGACCATGTTGGGGAATACTTCGGTTTGTTGCATCGCCAGTTGTAACTGGTGTCCCACGGCAACGTCTTCTCTGATGCGCGCGGCGGCGTCGTTGTACACCTGGTTTCCAGTTGAGCCGGAAACAATTTTCAGGGCGTCGACCAGGGGTACACCCGCTGCAAAGGTGATGGCCAGGGTGCGGCAGAAGCGTGCAATGGCGGCCTGTTCGAGGATTCCGCCCACGATTGGGATTTTGAGGGATACTCTATCAATGAAGTGGTCGAATCTCTTTGACCGCCTCTTAGTCATTACGATGGCGACAATGATCGCCACAATAGACAAGAGTATCCATATACCGTATTCCTGCATGTACTTGGAAAGATCAACTATCATTCGCGTGAATGCCGGCAAGTCTGCCCCAAAACTCTGAAACACACTTTCGAACTGAGGGATTACGAATATAAGCAGTATTGACGAAACTATGATCGCCACCGCTATAACTGCAGCGGGGTAGTAGAGTGCTTTCTTGATTTTTCCCTTAATGCTTTCTATTCGTTCTTTATAGGACGCAATATTGTCGAGGATGGTGTCCAACACACCCGCGCTTTCACCGGCTTTTACCAGGTTGACGTAGAGTTCGTCGAACTGAACTGGATACTGCGAAAGCGATTCGTGGAGCGTGCTTCCAGATTCGATTTCTGTGCGAATCTTATCCACCATTGTTCGCATTTTGGGGTTCTTCAGTCCACCAGCGATAATTTGTAGAGCGGTGACCAATGGAACGCCGGACTTAAGCATCGTAGCTAGCTGGCGGCTGAACACGGCAATGTCTTTTGCTTTGACCGCACTTCCAGCACCACCAAAAAGTGGTTTCGGTTTCTTCCGAACCGAAATTGGATTGATGCCCTGACGGCGAAGTTCAGCTCGCACAAGGCTGGGCGTGGTGGCAACCTGTTGCCCCTTTAACCTTTGTCCGCGCTTGTCGCGCCCTTGCCACAGGTAAATCGTCGGTTCTGCGTGTTGCGTTGCCATAACCTAGTCCTTGGTTACACGGTTAATTTCAATCAGGTCGGTCACGCCGGCGGCTACTTTCCTTAGAGCCGATTGGCGCAGATCGTCCACCCCTTCCTCGCGCGCCTGTTGGGCGATTCGCATGGAGTTACCTTCTTCCAGGATGATACGGGAAATATCATCGGTAATCGGCATCACTTCGAAAATTCCGGTTCTGCCACGGTAGCCTTCATTGCAGTCTACACACCCACTGGGCTTGTATAGCTTCAATTCTTCAATCTGGTCTTCCGGAAAACCGGCCTGGAGCAGTGCTTCCGGTGGCATGTCATCGTGCTTCTTGCACTTGTGAAGTATTCGCACCAGGCGCTGCGCCATTACCAGGTTGACGGCAGATGTGATGTTGTAAGTCGGGACACCCATGTTCATCAAGCGGGTGATGGATTGCGGGGCATCGTTCGTATGCAGTGTTGAAAGCACCAGGTGGCCGGTTTGCGCGGCCTTGATTGCAATCTCCGCCGTTTCGAGGTCACGAATCTCGCCCACCATGATCACATCGGGATCCTGGCGAAGGAATGCACGAAGCGCCCGGGCGAAAACCATGCCCTGCTTCTCGTTGAACTGCACCTGGTTGATGCCATGAACCCGAATTTCAACCGGGTCTTCAACGGTGGAGATATTGCGTCCTTCGTCGTTCAGCATCTGCATGCCGGTATACAGAGTTACCGTCTTACCGCTACCGGTTGGGCCGGTGACCAGGATCATGCCGTACGGCTTATTTACTGCAGCTTCATAGAAAACCTGCTGCTCTGGTTCAAAGCCCAGGTCCTCGATGCCCATCCTAGTGGCTGCGGAGTCCAAAATACGCAATACGACCTTCTCCCCGAACAGGGTGGGGCAGGTGCTTGCGCGAAAATCGATAGCCTTGTTGCGGCTGAGGTTCAGCTTGATGCGGCCATCCTGGGGAACACGTTTCTCAGCGATATCCAGGCCAGCCATAACCTTCAATCGTGAAGAAATACGTCGCGCCATTTGAATCGGTGGCCCGGCCATGTTTTTGAGCACGCCATCCATGCGATAGCGGATACGATATCGACTCTCGTAGGGTTCAAAGTGAATATCCGATGCGCCCTTACGGATTGCATCCAGCAATACCTTGTTGACGAATCGAACTACTGGAGTATCGTCAACCGCCGGATCGCCACTGCCGTCGTCGGTAACTTCTTTGCTAAGGTCGAAGCCGACATCTTCCAGGCCTTCGTCTTCTTCGAAGTCATCAAAAACAGGGCTGGTGTTTTCCAGTGCCCGCTCGATGGCACCGTCAATTTTGTCGGCCGGGATCAGGATAGGCTCTACATGAAAACCCGAACTGAACTGGATCTCGTCGATGACCTGATGATCGGTCGGGTCTTTCAGTCCGACAAACAACTGGTTGCCCCGAAGGTGCAGCGGCAGCGCGGTGTGTTTTTCTATTAAGGCCTCGTTGACCAGGCTGAGAGGTGCAACGGAAAGATCGAAGGCGCTGATATCAACCAAGGGGATGCCATACTCGGCCGCGGCTGCCTCGGCCAGAGCCATGGGGTCAGCCAGCTTTTCTTTGAGCAGGTAAGAAAGAAGTGATTTGTTTCCCTTGTTGGCTCCGAGACAGGCTTTTTCGGCGGCTGCCTCGTCAAGAACACCGCTCCCCACCAGTCGGCGGGCAAGTCCGTTTAGTGGGCTTGCGACTTTGAGTTCGGTGTTCATGTTTGGGTTACTCCATTTACCCAAGATTCATTATACCTAAATCAGAGGCTTTCGATGCAAACCTAGAATTTCGTTGGGCTTTGAAGAACATTGCTGACTCGCTTGGTAGCTAAGAGCGGCAAGTCTTCGGTAGCAGGTGGTTTGGCGTATTTCCGCTGGCACAGTCCCAAGTGGTGCGTCCGCTACCGATCGAAAAGTTGCCCAAGAGAACAATATTCGGGTCAAACCCAATTGTCCCAGTATTTCGAGACTGAATCTCGATCTGGGGGTTCTCGCATGTCCCGCTGATGACAATATCTTCAATGTAAATGGTGCTGAAGTCCGGAGCTGTGATGTATCCGGCGGCTTCATTATTTAACGGATCGATCAGTGGGTTTTCTTGGCAAGCGGTACTTACGGAGGTCTTGGCTCCGTTAGCAACTGACAAACCCTCTCCTATCTTCGCACGAATTGAGTAATTTTGATAAGTGGGGATTGCCAAAGAAAGCAAAATCGCAATAACAGCAAGTACGATCATCAACTCAACCAATGTAAAGCCGGTGGTTCGCCAAGTGGTTTGCTCAAGGCCCTTCCGCGTCTCACATACCCTTGCCGATATGAAATTGCGGGACGGCAAATAATTAGTTATCAAGACCGATGGTTTGGACATCGTTTCACCCTTAGTCGTTAAGTGAAGCCCGAAGCATGCACTTAACATTTGCGTTTGCACGCTCCGCGACTCGCGGAGCTGTGATGACGTCCTTGTATAACGGCTAGTAGATTGGAGCTGGTCCTTGACTAGTTAACTATAGAGCAGCTTCTAAGTCGATTCCAAAAAATCCTACTGATGTGATCCGCTGACACAAAAAAAGCCCCCCTTTCACAGGGGGGCTTTTGACTTCTTGCTGACTCCAGGGAGACCTGGAGCGGTCTTGCTTTATGTACGGCAAGTAGTCGGTACGTGCTGTGTCGCACCGGTGTCGAGCTGGCAGTCCCACTGCCAACGGCCAGCAGTATTGCCTTCGCCAATGAGATGCAGGATGGGGTCGGTGTCTGCGCCGGTGTTCTGAGTGGTCACTTCAATCGTTACGGTGCCGCTATCACAGTCGCCAGCTTGCACGCTGACGCTTGAAACGTAGTCAGACCCCTGGAAGTCGTAGCCAACTGAGGCATTGTCGGTGATCGCAAGCTCAGGATCAGACTGGCAAGTCTCGCTAACCGCCAATTTGGCCGCAGCCGCAACACTAAGACCTTCACCAACCTTGGCGCGAATGGTGTAGTCCTGATAGGCCGGCAATGCCAATGCCAGCAGAATGGCGATGATCGCAATTACGATCATCAGTTCGATCAATGTAAAACCTTTAGAATTTTTCACAACGTAACCCTCCTGGTTATAAGTGACGGAATTAAACGATCCCGTCGTTCAAATCCCTTCAAAAAAACGGGATGCATTGAGGTAATGCAACTATCGCGCCAATAACTGGATGTTCATTCAAAGCAGCAAGATAGGAGAGTTCTCTGAATTTTTAGTTTGGCGGGCTTGACAATAAATGTCACTAAGTGACAAAAAAGGTCAATTGCTTGCCATAGGATGTCAATTTCTGATGTAGAGTATTGCCTCGCGTTTTCTTCAACTTAGTTTGAGTACGAATAGGCGCTTCCAACTAAGGTGTGCGAAAGTACTTGCAGAGCTTTCCATCTTGCCAAAAACGCGGAAAGAGTGAGTCTCCACTTGGCACGACGATATTTGAATGTTTTCTATTGCCCAACTCGCCAAAGGCAGAAACTGTCACCAGCGCTGCCAGAAGAACAGTAAGTGTTGTAAAGGCAGTTGAGTGCTTTCTAGTCCGCTCCGTTTGTGCATTTTGGACTCCGAACGCTAATCCTACTAACCAACCGAAGACCAATATTCCCGCAACTTGGCTGGCGGGCATTATGAGCACGCCGCTCAAGAGAGAATAGATCTGGGCGGCAAACACTCCTGTGGCCAGCAGGCTTGCGACCGGATGTTGAGTTACTGTCGTGGACACTTTCTCCTTGAGCTTGGTCAACCGAATTAGAAAAATGGCGAAAAGAGCGAAAACTATGAACCCAACTAAGACTCCCCACTCTGCGCCAATTTGCAGAATGAAATTATGGGGGTGAGCAGCAAGTCGTAACGGTCCTTTGCAAGCAAATTGGCCTGGCCCGATCCCGAGCCACGGGTTATTCCGCATCGCGTTGTAGGCGTATTGCCACATGTAAAGCCTGCCGGAAGAATCCAATGTAAGTCGCCCAGCGATGCTTTGGCGAGTGAATCGGGATTCTTGACCGTCTGCTTCAAACCAGTCATCTGGATTAGCTGATTCAGGTTGTCCAGCTATGGAGCCATTCGCCAATGGAACCGTCCCCCGGTTGTCCGTAGGAAGCTGTTGAACTTGAACAATCGCTAAAAACAGCAATCCGCCAAGTAAAGCTCCAGTTAAGTGCCACTTGAGACACGCATTTCTCGCGGACAAAGATACGACCGCGCCGAACGTTAGAGCCATTGCTAAGCTCAGTGCCACCCCTCGCCCGCCGGTCATCAGGATGATGTACCAGTTCAGCCCGATGGCGGCCAGGCACACAATGGCCTGAAATGCTTTGTTGCGCAGCAGGTCGGATTTGCTACGCGACCAAATGTACGGAAGCGCTGCCAGTATGGGCAAAGTCCATGCCTGCACCTGATTGTAGAACCGGGGCCAGGAGTAATACATCAAGCTGATGCGGAAGTAGAACTCGGTGTCGTTGGCGAGCGCGGCGGCGACACCCAAGAGCTCCTGTATTCCCACTGCAATGGAAGTCATTGCCAATAGGGTGATGGCGACCTGGTCGAACAGTTCACCAGCGACGACACGGCAAGCGGCGATCACCAGCGCGGCCAGGACCAACAGGCTGAGCAAGGCCACTTCCAGTAGCGAGTAGGCCAGGTGCATGTTGGAGGTGGCGTTGACTATCGATGAGGTAATGCCGAGCGCCACGATCAAGCCCAGCAGCGCTTTTACCCAGGTTGGAATTCGGGCCAGTTGCATGCCGAATGCGTTGCGCAAGCCGGGGTTTAGAGTGGCGGCCAGGAATAGTGCGGTCATGATGCACAGTTGTAGCAGGCGCTTGATGTCGTAGACGAACTCACCCGGGACCAGGTAGGTGGTTGATGTGATGAGCAGGAACAAGCCGGGGAGCGCGCCGCACAGCAGTGCCAGGGCGATGGTGGGTTTGGAGTAGGCCGGTGCGGTTGCGTTCATCTTGTTATCAAATTTCTTCGCCGGTGGGTCCCGGATAATGCTACTCGCATTTCCGGGATGACGTGGTCGCTGTTGCGCGATCGGATAATGCTACCCGCATTTCCGGGATGACGTGGTCGCTGCTACACGTCCTTGGCAAGTCGAAGACTGCTGTACTGCCAGCGCGCGCCGGGGTGGAAGAAGTTGCGGTAGCTGGGTCGGGAATGGTGCGGCGACGTCACGGGTGAAGCGCCGCGCAGTACCATCTGGTTGATCATGAATTTGCCGTTGTATTCGCCTGCCATTCCTGGAGAGGGTTTGAAGCCCGGGTAGGCGGCGTAGGCGCTTTGGGTCCATTCCCAGGCCTGGCTGGTTTGCAGTGCGCCTTCTTTTTGTTTCATCACCGCTTCCCATTCGGTTTCGCGTGGCAGGCGGGCGCCGCGCCATTCGGCGAAGGCATCGGCTTCGTAGTAGCTGATGTGCAGGACGGGGTCAAAAGGCTTGATGGCGTGCCAGCCGGTGTCGCGGCGAGGCGCCGCTCCTACACCCTTCCCGTCGCCTCGACTCAGGTCCCACGCGGAAAATTGGTGCCACTTTCCGTTAATCTTTCGCCAGTACAGCGGCGCTTCAATTTTGTTTTCGTTGCGCCATTGCCAGCCGTCGGAAAGCCACAGCAGTGGTTGCTCGTAGCCGCCGTCTTCCATGAACTCCAGCCATTCGCCGCAGGTCACCAACTGCGTGGCCAGGCGGAATGGCGTGAGCAGCACTTCATGTGCGGCCTGTTCATTGTCGAAGCAGAAACCGCTGCCCTCGTGGCCAATGGTTGTGCGGCCGCCGGGGTGCTCTTGCCAGCCTGGCTCGGCCAGCGGTGTTTCGCCTGGTGTCGCACCCTCGGCTTCCACGCCGGCTGCCTGGAACAGACCATGCTTCACGTCGGTGCAGATCAATTCCTGGTGTTGCTGTTCGTGGTTCAGGCCCAGCACCAGCGTTGGGGCCAGCTCCGCAAAGGTTGCTTCATCACACTGCTCCAACAACCGCGTGATGTCGCCGTCTATCCGCGCCCGGTACTCCCACACTTCCTGCAGGTTGGGGCTGCTGATCAGGCCGCGTTTGGGCCTGGGGTATTGCGCGCCAATGGCGTTGTAGTACGAGTTGAACAGGTAGCAAAACTGCGGGTTGAACCAATCAAAGTTCGGTTTGTGGCTCTGCAAGATAAACGTCTCGAAAAACCACGTGGTGTGCGCCAGGTGCCACTTGACCGGGCTGGCGTCGGGCATGGATTGCAGTTGGTGTTCGGCCTCGGAAAATCCGCAGGTGAGCTGGCGGCTGTGTCTGCGCACCGCGCGATAGGCAGACACCAGTTGACCCCGATGGGCGGGATACTGGTCCGCCGGGATGGCGTTGAAGTCAGCCTGGTGGGTCAATCAATTCCGTACTTCTTCAGCTTGTAGCGGAATGAGCGGAAGCTGATGCCCAGCATCTCGGCGGCACGGGTCTTGTTGTAGCGGGCTTTCACCAGCGCTTCTTCCAGCTTGCGCTTTTCGATGTCCTCGATATACGAGTCCAGCGACTGGTCCTCGTCCTGGTCGGGCGCCTCTACTTCCTCGTCATCCAGCGACAGGTCCGGCATGTACTGTTCAAGCATCAGGTCATCCACTTCGATGGATTCGCTTTCCGCCATGGTCACCGCGCGCTGCAGGATGTTGATCAGCTCGCGCACATTGCCGGTGTACTTGTGGGTTTGCAGCGCCGCCATGGCCTCGTCCGAAATCACCGGCGCTTCCCGGTCTGACCACTGCTCGGCGATTTCCGCCAGGAAACGCTCGGCCAGTATCGGGATATCGTCGCTGCGCTCGTTGAGGTTGGGAATGTGCAGCTCGATGACGTTCAGCCTGAAATACAGGTCGCTGCGAAACTGGCCGGATTCCACCAGCGGTTTCAGCGGCTTGTTGGTGGCGCTGAGGATGCGCACGTCCACCGAAACCTCGCTGCGCGCGCCGATCGGCATCACGGCTTTTTCCTGGATGGCGCGCAGCAGTTTTACCTGCATGTGCAGCGGCAGGTCGGCTACCTCGTCCAGCAATAGCGTGCCGCCATCGGCGGCCTGGAACAGGCCTTCCTTGTCGGCCGATGCGCCGGTAAAGCTGCCTTTCTTGTGGCCGAAAAACTCGCTTTCCATCAGCTCGGTGGGAATGGCGCCGCAGTTCACAGGGATAAACGGGCCATCGGCGCGCGGGCCCAGTTCGTGAATCAGCCGCGCGGCCAGCTCTTTGCCCGAGCCGGAGTCGCCGCTCACCAGTACCGGCGCCTGGCTGCGCGAGAGCTTGGCGATCATGGTCTTGCAGCGCTTGATGGCCTTAGAGGTTCCAGCCATCTTGTCCAGCGGGCCAGATGACAGCGCCGGGCGGTCTTCATCTTCTTCGCTGGCGTCCTGCTCTTCCTCGCGCATCAATTTCAGCGCGGTGTTGACCAGCTTGCGCAGCACTGCCAGGTCGACCGGCTTGGAGACGAAGTCAAACGCGCCCATCTTGAGCGCGGTTACCGCGTCTTCCACCTTGCCGTGGGCGGTGATCACCGCGGTGGGCAGGTCGGGGTACTGCTCGGAGATTTCCTTCACCAGGTCCAGGCCGTTGCCATCGGGCAGGCGCATGTCGGTGAGGCAGAAACTGAAGGGGTGGCTGCCCAGCGCGCGGCGCGCGTTGCCGAGGTCCTCGACCGTGGTGACGTCCAAACCCATGCGGGTCAGTGTCAGGTCCAGGAGTTCACGGATGTCGGGCTCGTCATCGACGACAAGCACGCGTTGCTGCGCAGTATTCATTCCAGTGTTGTTATCGCTTTAATCGTGTTACGCCGGTGCGGCCGCTTTGGAAGCAGATTCCCCTTCGGCCTGGGCCGGTTTGGCTCCGGCCAGCGCCACCCTGATATGAAAGCGGGCACCTTGCCCAGGCTCAGAGTCTACCGTAAGTTCCGACTGGTTTGCTTCACACAATTGGCGGGCAATGTACAAGCCCAGCCCGGAGCCATCCTTGCGGGTTGAGAAGAACGGCTCAAACACGTGCTTGATCTGCGCCTTGTCGATGCCGGGGCCATTGTCTTCCAGCGAGATCACGCAGTATCCGGCCTGTTCGTCCTTGCGCATGTTCAGGCGCAAACGGACAATCTTGGTGCCCGAGGCATGGTCGATGGCGTTGTCCAGCAACTTCCACAGGCACTGGTTGAGCTGGCTGCGGTCGTACAACACATACGCCTCGCCTGGCATGAAGTGGGTCTTGAAATCGACGTTCTTGGCCTTCTGGGTAGACAGGAACTCGCCAACCAGTTCGGAAAGAAATTCGTTCAGTTCCACCGTCTCGGGCTTAGACTGCTCGCGCCGCGAGAGCTGCAAAATATTCTCGACGATACCGTTCATCCGTTTGCATTGTTTCTGGATGATGTTGATCAGGCGCATCTCGGAGAGCTTGATGGTGGGCGATTCCTCAAGCAGCTGCGCGGCGTGCGTGGCGGCTGCCAGCGGGTTGCGGATCTCGTGGGCGATACTGCTGGAGAGCTTGCCCAGCGTGGTGACCGAGATTTGCATGGCGCGGCGGGTAATAAGGTTTTCGTCGGCCAGGAAAATCAGCGTGCCGGCGCGGTCACCAAGGGGCAGCGAGACGAAGCTGGGCACGACCTGTGCCTGGCTGGGCTCCAGCACCACCTGCTTGTTGTTGAGCGAGGCGGTTTGTCGCCAGCGCAGCAGGGCTTGTTCGAGGCGTGGTGACAGGTCACTCAAGAGCCTTTGGCGCACCGGCGGACTGCCCATCAGGAACCAGGCCGATTCATTCATCAGCCGCACGTTGCAATCACTGTCCACCACGATCACGCCCGTGCGCATTCGGCGGATGATCAGTTCGTTGACCTGCTCCAGTTCGGACACCGTGGCCTTGCTGCGCTCGGCAACCAGCCGGAAGTCGCGCGCCCAAAACGCCACCTGGTGGGAAACCAGCGCAGCCAGCATGGCGGTGACGCCGTAAAGCCCCGCCTGAAGCACCGCTTCAACGCCGCGGTCGGGGTACTCACGCCACAGCGCCTCGCCGATCATCGAAAGCGTCGCGATCGAGGCCAGGAACATCGCAAGGCGAATGGGCAGAAGGATGGCCGAGAGCGCGCCGGCGAAGATCAGCAACACACCCAGGCCGTTCTGCAGGCCACCGAAAGTAAGCAGCAGCATGCTGAGGAAGAAAATATCGGTGACCATCGAGTATTGGGCCAGTCGATACACATTCTTGTTGGGCCGTGCGGCGCTAAACAGGTGGAACGCGGCAAACAGCAGGTAGCCGGTAAGCACCGCGCCGGCAACCGCAGGGTGCTCCGCGGCGGTGGAGGTGCCCAGGACCCCACCGAAAAACCCGGCGCCAAGCAGCACGGTGATCACCATGCGATAGACGTTCAGGTAATTGATGACGCGGCTCGTGAGAGCCTCTGAGAGTGGAAACGTGCTGCTGTTCGACTTTGCTGTCATCAGGGGCCCATTTTTGCCGGCGATTATAACACCGGGGGTGTGGCGGCGGGCTTTGGGCCACGACTGGCATGGTTCGCGACATAAATGTCGCTCTTACTTTGAAAAGGCGTCGGATTCGCGAGAGAATACCCGACTTTTCCGCAGAGGAATTTCGATGAATTTCCATGAGTATCAGGCCAAGGCCCTGTTCGCCGACTACGGCATTCCGGTTCCGGCCGGAATTGTCGCAGCAACGGCTGATGAAGCCGTTGAGGCTGCAAAGGAACTGGGCGGCGACATGTGGGTGGTCAAGGCCCAGGTGCATGCCGGTGGTCGCGGCAAGGCTGGTGGCGTGAAGCTGGCGCGCAGCCTGGATGAAGTCCGCGAAGAAGCGACCCGCATGCTGGCGATGAAAATCAGCACTTACCAGACCGGCGGCCTGGCGCTGCCAGTGGATACCGTGCTGATCGCCGAGGCAGTGGATATCGAGCAGGAGCTGTATCTTTCCGCCCTGGTCGACCGCGCCAACCGCTGCATCACGTTCATGGGTTCCGCTGCCGGTGGTGTGGATATCGAGCAGGTGGCCAGCGAGACGCCCGAGAAGATCGTCACGGTGCATGTTGATAACACGGCCGGCCTGCAGCCATTCCAGGCGCGCCAGATGGGCTTTGGCATGGGGCTCTCTGCGGCCCAGGTCAAACAGCTGGGCAAAATCATGGCCGGCCTCTACCGCCTGTTCCGCGACAAAGACCTGAGCATCGTCGAGGTCAACCCGTTGATCATCACCAAGTCTCACGACCTGCTGGCGCTGGATGCCAAGATCAACGCCGACGGCAACGCGCTGTTCCGTCACCCCGACCTGGTGGCCATGCGCGACATCGCCCAGGAAGATCCCACCGAGGCCAAGGCCAGCGAGTTTGACCTCAACTACGTCACGCTCGACGGCAACATTGCCTGCATGGTGAACGGCGCCGGCCTGGCGATGGCCACCATGGACGTGATCAAGCTGCACGGCGGCGACCCGGCCAACTTCCTCGATGTGGGCGGCGGCTCCAACGCCGAGCGCGTTAAAGAGGCCTTCAAGCTGATCCTGTCCAGCGACAAGGTGGAAGCCATCCTGGTGAACATCTTCGGCGGCATCGTGCGCTGCAACGAGATTGCAGAAGGCATCATCGCCGCGGTGAAGGAAGTGGGTGTGGAAGTGCCGGTGGTGGTGCGCCTTGAAGGCACCAACGTCGAACTGGGCAAGCAGATGCTGAACGAGAGCGGGCTTGCGATCATCGCCGCCGACAATCTGGACGATGCGGCGCGCAAAGTCGTGGCCGAGGCTGCATAAGCGCAGCGCTTAGGAGTGAATTGTGAGTGTATTGATTGACAGCAACACCCGGGTTATCTGCCAGGGCTTTACCGGTAACCAGGGCACCTTCCATTCCCAGCAGGCGCTGGATTACGGCACCAAAATTGTCGGTGGTGTAACCCCCGGCAAGGGTGGCCAGGAACACCTTGGCCTGCCAGTGTTTGACACGGTTGAACAGGCGGTTGCCGAAACCGGCGCGGATGCGTCCGTAATCTACGTGCCACCTCCGTTCGCCGCCGATGCCATTTTGGAAGCGGCCGACGCGGGCGTGCGCGTGATTGTCGCCATTACCGAGGGCATCCCGGTGCAGGACATGATGACGGTGAAAGCCGTGATTGAAGACCTGGAAGACACCTGGCTGATCGGCCCCAATTGCCCGGGCATCATTACCCCCGATGAATGCAAGATCGGCATCATGCCCGGCAGCATCCACTCGAAGGGCCGCGTTGGCGTGGTTTCGCGCTCCGGCACCCTGACTTACGAGGCGGTGCACCAGACCACCCTGGCCGGGCTTGGCCAGTCCACCTGCATCGGCATTGGTGGCGACCCAATCCAGGGCATGAATTTCGTCGATGTTCTGGGCCTGTTCCAGGACGACGATGAGACCGACGGCATCATCATGGTGGGCGAAATTGGTGGCAGCGCCGAGGAAGAGGCGGCCGAGTTTATCGCCGAGCACGTGACCAAGCCGGTAGTGGCTTACATCGCTGGCGTCACCGCACCTCCCGGCAAACGCATGGGCCACGCTGGCGCCATCATCGCCGGTGGCAAGGGCACGGCGGCGGACAAGTTTGCGGCCCTTGAGGCGGCAGGCGTGACCACCGTGCGCTCACCGGTAGACCTGGGCAGCGCCATTTCGGAGCGGCTGCAGGGCTGATTATTCGTCCACCTGGCCTGGGGCAAGCGCCCCTGGGGTGTAGACCATGAGCGAAACCATTCGCTTTGCCATGGCCCAGTACGATTTCCTGGTTGGAGACATCCAGGGAAACCTGGGAAAGGTGCGTCATTGCATCGCCGATGCAAAGGCCCAGGGCGCCCGCCTGGTGCTGTTCCCCGAACTGGCGCTTACCGGTTATCCGCCGGAAGACCTGCTGCTGCGCCCTGGTTTCATGTACCAGAACCGCGCCGCGCTGGATGCGCTCACCCGCGAGGTCGAGGGCATCGATGTGGTCATCGGCCACCCCTGGGAAGAAGACGGCCTGCGCTACAACGCCGCAAGCTGGCTGCGCGATGGCCGGTTGCTGGGGCGGTACTTCAAGCGCGAATTGCCTAACTACGGTGTTTTCGACGAGCGGCGCTATTTTGCCCAGGGCTCCGAGCCGATGGTGCAGGAGCTCGATGGGGTCAAGATAGGCGTCATCGTTTGCGAGGACTCCTGGGAGCCCACCCCGGCGCAGCTTGCCAGGGACGCCGGCGCGCAGATGTTGCTGATGCCCAATGCCTCGCCTTACCACTACGACAAGCTTGCATTGCGCAGCGGCATGTTTGCCGCCCGGCATGCAGAAGTCGGTTTGCCGGGCCTTTACTGCAATATCGTCGGCGGCCAGGACGAGCTGGTGTTTGACGGCCGCAGCATGGTGCTGAACGGCGATGGTTCGCTGAGCCCTCCAGGGCCGCTGTGCGATGAGGCCTTGTTAGTTGCAGACTTCGACCCGGCCTCTAGGCAGTTCCAACTGCCCGACTGGCCCGAGCCGCACGAGGAAGGCCTGGCCGAGGTGTACGAGGTGCTGCGCACCGGCTTGCGCGACTACGTGCACAAGAATGGCTTTAGCGATGTGGTGTTTGGCCTTTCCGGCGGCATCGATTCGGCGCTGACCCTGTCCCTTGCGGTCGACGCGCTGGGTGCCGAGCGGGTGCACACCGTGATGATGCCCTCGCGCTACACCTCGCAGACCAGCCTCGACCTTGCGCAGGAGCAGGCGGTGGGGCTGGGCGTCGATCACCGCTGCATTTCCATCGAGCCTGCCTTTGAAGCGTTGCTGGAGTGCCTGGCGCCCTCGTTCGAGGGGCGGGAGGCAGACCTGGCGGAGGAAAACCTCCAGGCCCGCGCGCGCGGTAACATCGTGATGGCGCTCTCCAATAAGTTTGGCTGGCTGCCGCTGAGCACCAGCAACAAGAGTGAAGCCGCGGTGGGCTACAGCACCATCTACGGCGACATGTGCGGTGGTTTTGCGCCGTTGCTCGACTGCCTCAAGACCCGGGTGTACGCGCTGGCAAACTACCGAAACTCGATTTCCCCTTCGATTCCGGAGGCTGTGATTACCCGCGCGCCTTCGGCCGAGCTGCGCCACGACCAGACCGACCAGGATTCGTTGCCGCCCTACGAAGACCTCGACCTGATCCTGCAACGCTACGTCGAGCAGGACCAGTCAATCACCAGGATTGTTGAGGCCGGCTTCGATGAGCGCACCGTCAGGAGAGTCGCCGGGTTGGTGCTGCAGAACGAATACAAGCGCCGCCAGGCCCCGCCCGGCGTCCGTGTCACCGCCCGCGCCTTCGGCCGCGACCGGCGCTACCCAATTACCTCAGGTTTTCGCGACAAAAAATTGAGTTGAGGCCCGGCATGCGCTCCTTGGCGCAAGGATGCGCCAACGGGCAAAGCCCGCGAGACATTGAAAATCGCAATTTTCGATGGCGAGATGCGAGTGGGCCATGGACGGCCCATCTCGCTCAGAACATTAGTCAAACGGCCACAGCCTGGAAGCCCAGCTTTCCTTCTTCTTCTTGCCCAGCACGTAGTAGTGGTCGGGGTAGTTGGTTTCGAGTACGGCCCAGGCGTCTTCCTGCAGCTCGCCCATGCTTAGTTCACCGTAGGCCTGGTGCAGAAGCATGAGGGCGTCGGCGCTTTGCGGGGTGCCGGGGTAGTTTTCCAGCAGGTAGCGTGCGCGGTTAACCACCGCAATATAGGCCTGGCGGCGCATGTAGTATTCCGCGACGCTCACCTCGTAGGCGGCCAGGTTGTTGCGCAGGAAGACCATGCGCTGGCGCGCGTCGGCGGCATAGCGGCTGTCCGGGAAGCGCCGCAGCAGCTCCTTGAAATCGGCAAACGAATCACGCGCGGTGGTCTGGTCACGGTCACGGACACGTTGCGGCATCATCCGTTCCAGCACGCCCAGGTTCTCTTCGTAGTTCACCAGGCCTTTCAGGTAATAGGCATAGTCGACGTTGGCGTGGGCCGGGTAAGTGCGGATAAAGCGATCCAGGGTAGAAAGGGCGCTTTCGGGTTGGTGCGCCTTGAAGTAGGCATAACCCAGGTCCAGCATCGACTGCTCGGTGTAGCGGCCGAAAGGGTAGCGGGTTTGCAGCGTGCGGTATTCCTGCACCGCGCGGCGCCAGTTCTGCTTGTCCAGCGAGTCCTTGGCATCGGCATACAATTCAGCAGCAGAGCGGTAATCCTGGTAGTCCTTGTTCTTGTTGCAGGCGCTGACGCCGGCCAGCACCAACACGGCCAGCAGGGCAAGGAAGATATTTTTGCTAAGGGTGCGCAGCGCGCTTGGGGATGACAACATGAACAGGCTTTTGAGATGGTTTGCGGAAATCCGGCATGATATCGGAATCGGTACACTGCGAACAGTGCGACACTCCTGCCAGGCCATGGGCAACGCCAATTGACGAACCGCATCAAATTACAAGCACAAGCGCCTGAAGACCTTGCGGGCAAGCGTTTGGACCAGGTTGCCGCCGCACTGTTCCCGGATTTTTCCCGTGGACGCCTGCAGCAGTGGATTCGCGATGGCGCCCTGACCCTGGATGGCTCTGCCGCCAAGCCCACGGCAAAGGTGCGTGGTGGCCAGGCGTTGGCCCTGGACGCAGAGCCAGAGGTCACCACCGAAGCGCAGCCCGAAGACATTCCGCTCGATGTACTGCATGCTGACGAAGACGTCATCGTGCTCAACAAGCCTGCCGGGCTGGTGGTGCATCCCGCACCGGGTAACCGCGAGGGCACATTGCTCAATGCCTTGCTGCATTTGGACCCGGCGCTGGAAACACTGCCGCGTGCAGGACTGGTGCATCGCCTGGACAAGGACACTTCCGGGGTCATGGTGGTGGCCCGCAGCCTGCGCGCCCACACCAGCCTGGTGGATCAGTTGCAGTCCCGAACGATGAGCCGCGAGTACCGCGCGGTGGCCATCGGCGAGCTGATTTCCGGCGGCACGGTGGACGCGCCCATCGGCCGCCACCCGGTCAATCGCAAGAAAATGGCGGTGGTGCACAACGGCAAGCCGGCGGTTACCCACTTCCGAATCCTCGAGCGCTTCGCTGGCTTTACTTACCTCCAGGTGGCACTGGAGACCGGCCGAACCCACCAGATCCGCGTGCACCTGGCCAGCGAGGGGTTCTCGTTGCTGGGTGATCCGGTGTATGGCGGACGCTCACAGCGACGCGGCAAACGGGCGCCAGATTCGCAGGAGTTGGTGGCCGTGCTGGGCGCTTTTCAGCGCCAGGCGCTGCACGCGTTTCGGCTGCGTTTCCAGCACCCGGCGGACCAGCAGGACCGCACCTTCGAGGCGCCGTTGCCGGCTGATCTCAACGAGTTGCTGCTGGCGCTGCGAAAGTACGCCCCGGCTTCCCAATGATTGCCGACACCCTGATCCGGCCAGATTGGCCAGCGCCCAATGGCGTGCACGCCCTCAGCACCACGCGAAACGGCGGCGTCAGCCAGGCGCCCTGGAACAGCTTTAACCTGGGCGACGCCTGCGGCGATAACCCGGAGCACGTCGCGGCCAACCGATTGGCGCTGGCGTCACAACTGCCGCGCCACCCGCCGTGGATGCGCCAGGTGCATGGCAAGCAGGTGGTTGAAGGCGGCCAACCAGGCGCGCAAGCCGATGCAGCGGTTACTTCGGAGGCCGGGGATGTGCTGGTGATCATGACGGCCGATTGCCTGCCCGTGCTGCTGTGCGACAGCGAGGGCACCCGGGTGGGTGCGGCGCATGCCGGCTGGCGCGGGCTTGCCGGTGGTGTGATCGAGGCCACGGTGGATGCAATGAACAAGGCCCCCGAATCGTTGATGGCGTGGCTGGGCCCCGCCATCAGCGGCGCCGTGTACGAGGTGGGTGACGATGTGCGTGATGCCTTCGCTGCTTCGCCCGCCGTTGGCGGCAAGGCGGTGGCCGATGCATTCCGGCGCCACGGCGATCGCTGGTTGCTGGACGTTTACCGGGCTGCCCGCGTCATCCTGGCCGGGTTGGGCGTAGAGCGCGTGTACGGCGGAAACTTTTGCACTTTCAGCGAGGCTGGGCGATTCTTCTCGCACCGCCGTGACGGTGTGACCGGCCGCATGGCCAGCCTGGTCTGGCTGGAGCACGGCCAGTAAGTTTTTCGGGCCGGCTGGCTTTGAGATTTGAGCTTCAAGCTGAGGACAGATAAGTCATGGGTGATTTGCCGCAATTCGTAATCCGCGCACTGGAACTGATGTCCGCCATCTTCCTGGTGGTCCTCGGAACAGGCCTGCTGGCGGTGTTGGTGATGTACATCGTCGACCGCACCCAGAGAAAGCACGCCATTCGTCGCAATTTCCCGGTGATCGGCCGGTTCCGCGGCTTTTTTGAACACCTGGGCGAGTTCTTTCGCCAGTATTTCTTCGCCATGGACCGCGAGGAATTGCCGTTTAACCGCGCCCAGCGTTCATGGGCCTACCGCGCTGCCAAGGACGTGAACAACACCGGGGCCTTTGGCTCCACCAAGGACCTGAGACCCGAGGGCACGGTGCTGTTCGTCAACTGCATGTTTCCGCAGCTCGAAAGCGAGACCCACGAATTCAGCGAAATTGAGTTTGGCCCGTATGCGCGCAAGCCTTACAAAACCCGCTCGTTTTTTAATATTTCGGCGATGAGCTATGGCTCGTTGTCGCGGCCAGCGGTGCGTGCGCTGTCACACGGAGCGAAGAGTGCCGGCATCTGGCTGAACACTGGCGAAGGCGGTATTTCACCCTGGCACCTGGAGGGAGATTGCGACGTGGTGTTCCAGATTGGCACCGCCAAGTACGGTGCGCGCGATGCCGAGGGCCGGCTTTCTGATGAGCGTCTGAAACTGATCGGTGAAATGCCCCAGGTGAAGATGATTGAGCTGAAGCTTTCCCAGGGCGCCAAGCCTGGCAAGGGCGGCATCCTGCCGGCGGTGAAAGTGACCGAGGAGATCGCCGAGATTCGCGGCATCCCGGTAGGCGTCGCCTCGATCAGCCCCAACCGTCACCCGGAAATCCATTGCGTGGGCGATATCCTCGACATGGTCAGCCACATACGCGAGGTCAGCGGATTGCCAACCGGTTTCAAGTGCGTGGTCGGCGCCTATGGCTGGCTGGATGAGTTTTGCACCCTGATCCACGAGCGCGGGGTGGAGCATGCACCTGATTTCATCACCATCGACAGCGGCGATGGCGGCACCGGCGCTGCACCGCTGCCGCTGATGGACGAAATGGGCCTGCCAGTGCGCGAGTCACTGCCCATGGTGGTGGACAAGCTCAACGAATATGGCCTGAAAAAGCGCATCCGGGTGATTGCCTCGGGCAAGCGGGTAACCCCTTCCGAGGTGGCCTGGGCGCTGTGCGCTGGCGCCGATGCGGTGAATTCCGCGCGCGGTTTCATGTTCGCCCTCGGCTGCATCCAGGCCCTGCAGTGCAACCGCAACACTTGCCCCACGGGGGTCACTACCCATGACAAGCGCCTGCAGCGAGGATTGGTGCCGGAAGACAAGTCGGTGCGCGTGGCCAACTACGCCAAGAACATGATGAAAGAGGTGGCGATCATCGCGCACTCATGTGGTGTGCCGGAGCCGCGGCGCCTGAAGCGCATGCACGCACGGGTGGTGAGCGCCAATGGCCTTTCCGTTGCGCTCAACGATTTGCATCCCGATACGCCGGCGCGGCACGAGTACTCGTGACGTGGATTACAAGCCGCCCAGGATCTTGCAGAGCTTGTCGGTTGCGCGCTCGTCGGTGGAGTGTCCGAAAACGAATCGCGCCAGGTCATCGCGGCCGGGCCACATCAGGAATTCCACGCCTGCCTCTTCCAAGGTTGTGAAACCGGCCGGCGTCCAGCGCACGAACACCTCGTTGGCTTCGACCGGGAATTCCAGTTCGGCGCCTGCGTGATTTCCCACAGCGTCAGCAAACTTTGCAGCCTGGCGATTTGCGTGCGTGGCCAGGTGCAGCCACAAATCATCTTCAAGGGCGGCCAGCAACTGGGCTGAGACATAGCGCATCTTGCTGAGCAGGTGGCCCGAACGCTTGCGCAGGCGCTCGATATGTTCGCGGCGCTCGTGGTTGTCAAACAAGAGCAGGGCCTCGGCCGCGATGCAGCCGTTCTTGCTGGCGCCAAATGACATCAGTGAAACGCCGGCGCGCCAGGTGAGTTCGGCGGGTGTTGAACCGGTTGAGGCAACGGCATTGGCAAAACGCGCGCCGTCCAGGTGCACCGGAAGTCCGTGTGCTTTCGCGACCTCGCAGATATTGGCAATTTCGCTCGCCTGGTAAACAGTGCCCGATTCGGTGGACTGGGTAATGCTCACCGCGGAGGGCTCGTAACTGTGAACGCCGTGCCCGGCGCTGGTCCTGATTGCCTTGTCGAGCGGTCGGTGCGGCAGTTTTCCATCCGCACCGTCGATGGGCACCAGCCTCAGACCGTTGCCGAAAAACTCAGGCGCGCCGCTTTCATCGCAGTAAACGTGCGCACTACGGTGGCAGTAAACGGAGCCCCATGGCGGGCAAATGCTGGCCAGGGCAATCGCATTGCACACCGTGCCAGTGGCCATGGGAATAACGCAGACATCGGTCTCAAAGCGTTCGGAAAAAGCCTCATTTAGCCGCAAAGACCAGTTGTCTTCGGCGTAGGCATGCGCGGCGCCCCGGTTGGCTTTTTCAATCGCCTCCATGATGGCTGGTGCGGCCGGGGTTTCGTTGTCGCTTCTGAAGTTCAGTTCCATTGTGGGCATTGATCCTGGTGCGGCGCGAGCCGCGAATTATATCGTGCAATACAGCGCGGCGGAGAACGATAAAATACGCGCCATGTCCAGCGTTCCCCTGATCCCTGAGTACGATGCCGCGTTGCCGATTTCCGAGCACCGCGAGGCCATCGTGCGCGCCATTCGTGAACACCAGGTGCTGATTGTCGCGGGCGAGACCGGTTCAGGAAAAACCACCCAGATTCCCAAGATGTGCCTGGAGGCCGGGCGCGGCGAAAACGGTTTGATTGCCTGCACCCAGCCGCGAAGGATTGCCGCCCGCGCCATGGCCGAGCGCGTGGCCGAAGAACTGGGCGAGCCGGCCGGGCACCGCTTCCAGGGTCTGGTCGGCTACAAGGTGCGCTTTCGCGACCACACCGCGCCCAACAACCGCATTCGCTTCATGACCGACGGCATCCTGCTGGCCGAACTCACCAGCCAGCCAACGCTGAAGCAGTACGACACCGTCATCATCGACGAGGCCCACGAGCGCAGCCTCAATATCGATTTCCTGCTGGGCAATCTGAAGCGCTTGTTGCCGCGCCGGCCGGACCTGCGCGTGGTGATCACCTCGGCCACCATCGATACCGCCAAGTTCTCGCGCCATTTTGATGATGCGCCGGTCATCGAGGTCTCCGGCCGCGGTTACCCGGTGGACATGGTTTACCGGCCGCTGGGCGATGGTGAATCGGCCATTGACCCGCAAAGCCGAGATTACGACGGGCGGGACCTGTACCGGGGGATTGCGGAAGCCGTTCGCGCGCTCAATCGCATCGATGCGCGCGGCGACATCCTGGTGTTCCTTTCCGGTGAACGCGAGATTCGCGAGGCCAGCGATTTCCTCGAGCGGCAGCATTTCCGCCACACCGAGGTGTTGCCCCTGTTTGCCCGGCTGTCGGCCAGCGAGCAGCACCGGGTGTTTCATCCCGGCCCGGAGCGGCGGATCATTCTTTCCACCAACATCGCCGAGACCTCGCTGACGGTGCCGCGCATTCGATTCGTGATTGATTCCGGCTTTGCGCGCATCAGCCGCTACTCGCATCGCAGCCGCATCCAGCGCCTGCCCATCGAGGCCATTTCGCAGGCCAGCGCCAACCAGCGCGCCGGGCGCTGTGGCCGCCTCGGCCCCGGCACCTGTGTGCGACTGTACAGCGAGGAAGATTTCAACAGCCGGCCGGAATTCACCGAGCCGGAAATCCTGCGCACCTCGCTGGCCACGGTCATTCTTCAAATGTTGTGCATGGGCCTGGGCGAGGTCGAGGATTTTCCGTTTGTTGATTCGCCGGCGCCGCGGATGATCAACGATGCCTACCACCTGCTCACTGAACTCGGTGCGCTGGACGGCGCTCGCTCGGTTACCGAGATGGGCCGCCAGTTGGTGCGTTGGCCGATGGATGTGCGCCTGGCGCGAATGGTGATCGAGGGCGCGCGCCAGGGTTGCCTGGAGAACATCATGGTGCTGGCCGCGGCGCAGAGCATCCAGGACCCTCGCGAGCGGCCCCTGGACAAACAGCAGCAGTCCGATGAACAGCATGCGCGCTTCATTGATCCGAAATCGGACTTCGCCGGTCTGTTACGCCTGTGGGATTATCTGCGAAGCCAGCGCAGCAAACGCTCGGGCAACCAGTTCCGCAAGATGTGCCAGCGCGAATTTCTCAACTGGCAGCGCGTGCTCGAGTGGTTCGACCTGTACCAGCAACTCCGTGTCCAGGCGCGCGAAGAGCGCCTGAAACTCAGCGGCCGCAAGCTGGGTGAAAAGGGCGTGGATGCGCCCATCCACAAGGCGCTGCTGGCTGGCCTGCTCAGCCAGGTAGGGCACAGAATTCCGGAAAGTCATGCTTACCAGGGCGCACGTTCGCGCCAGTTCCATATTTTCCCCGGCTCCGGCCTGTTCAAGGGCGGGCCGCAATGGTTGATGTCGGCGGAGATCGTCGAGACCTCGCGACCTTACGCCCGGCTCAACGCCGCCATCCAGCCGGAGTGGATCGAGGAGCAAGGTCGCCACCTGCTGAAACATCGCGTGTTCGACCCCCACTGGTCACGCCGCGCCGGACGGGTGCTGGCCTGGGAGCAGGTCAGCTTGTACGGGCTGGTCATCGTCGAAAAGCGCCGGGTTTCCTTTGCCGAGCAGGATCCGCAAAAAGCCCGTGAACTGTTTATCCTTCACGCCCTGGTGCGTGGAGAGATGGACA
Organism: Gammaproteobacteria bacterium; assembly: GCA_030428105.1. Lineage (GTDB taxonomy): Bacteria > Pseudomonadota > Gammaproteobacteria > Xanthomonadales > SZUA-36 > JAUIBE01. The sequence continues at coordinate 22,780 of JAUIBE010000012.1, read as the reverse complement.
CCCGCGCCGCCTTCATGGACAAGAACGCGCAACTCCGCGAGGACGTGGAGAAGCTGGAGCACAAGCGCCGGCGCCACGACGTGGTGGCCGACGAGCGCGCCCAGTACGAGTTTTTCGATGCGCGGATACCGCCGGAAGTGAATTCCGCGAAGGGGTTCGAACGCTGGTTCAGCGGCCTCAGCCAGGCCCAGCGTGACACCCTGGAAATGGGGCTGGACGTACTGCTGCGCGAAGACGCCGGCATGGCGCCGGAGGAGCAGTTTCCCGACAGTTTCAATGCGCAGGGCCAGGCATTCTCGCTCGACTACCATTTCGAGCCCGGCCATGAACACGACGGCGTGACCATGACCGTGCCGCTCGAACTGCTGAACACGCTTTCCCCGGGACAGGTGGCCTGGCTGGTGCCCGGCCTGTTGCGCGACAAGGTGATTGCCCTGATCAAGCAACTGCCCAAGCCGCTCAGGCGGGCGCTGACGCCTGCGCCGCAATTTGCCGACGCTGTACTCGAGGCCGTGGGGCCAGGCCCGCAGCAGGACTTTCACAAGGCCCTGGCGGTGCAATTCAGCCGCATCACCGGGCAACAGGTGGCGGCCGAAGTGATCGACGAAACAACGGTTGAGCCGCACCTGCGGATGCGCACCCGGGTGGTGGATGACAGCGGCCAGGAGCTGGCCGAGGGTCGCGACCTGGCCGCCTTGCAGGAAAAACTCGGGGCATCGGCCCGCCGCCGGTTCATGGACCGCCAGGGTGCCCAGCACAACCAGGATAACGCGCGCGACTGGCAGTTTGGCACGCTGCAGGAGTCAGTGACCACCGATGCCGGCGTCAGCGCCTGGCCGGCCCTGGTGGACCAGGGTGATGCCGTGGGTGTTCGCTTGTTTGATACCTGGGAAGAAGCCTGGACCGCGCACAACGATGGCGTGATGCGCCTGCTGGCGCTGGAGATGCCCGACAAGCTGCGCTACCTGGAAAAGCACCACGGAATTTCGCGCGCCGGCCTGATGGCGTGGAGTTCGGTGGGCAGCACCGAAACATTGGTGCACGACCTGGTGCAATCATCCTTGCGCCAGGCCGCCGGCGATGTTTCTGCCGTGCGCGATGCCAGCGCCTTCAAGGACCTCGCGGGCCGTGTCCGAAACGGCATTGGCAAGGTCTGTGCCCGCCGCGCGCGCCAGCTCAGCGAAGTGCTGGAGTCGATGGCCCAGGTGCGAAAGAACAACCGCCGTTTCGAATCCAGCCTGCCCGATGCCTGGGCCGACATGCAGGCCCAGTTGGACGACCTGGTCTACCCGGCATTCCTCGAAGAGCTTGAACCGGAGCGACTTGAACACTATCCAAGGTACCTGGCGGCCTTGTTGTATCGCCAGGAGAAGCTGCGGACCGATCCGGCCCAGGACCGGGCCAAGCTGGATCGCGTGGCGCCCTGGTGGAAGCGTTACCAGGATGCGCTGGAGCGCGGCGAGGAATACGATCAGGCCATGGACGCGTTTCGTTGGCTGATCCACGAGTTCCGGGTGTCGGTATTTGCCCAGCACCTGGGCACCGATGGCAAGGTTTCGGAAAAACGCCTGGGCGATGCATGGAGTGAAACAAGCGCGGCGTGAGTAGCAAGACCCAAAGCAGTTCCGGCGTGCAGCCTTTGCGCGACTGGATGACGGCTTACCACGCTTCGGTGGGTGAGGGCGCCACGCCGTGCGCCAACCTGCTGGAGGCGTTGCTCGCGCGGCCGCTGAAGCGGGGTGAAGATCAAGCGCGCCTGCTTTCCCTGCTGCAAACCATTTCCGCCCTGGCGCCTGACCCGAAAACGCTTTCCTGCGCCATGGTGTGGGCCACCGAGGAGATGGGCGGCGATTGCGCCGACATTCGAACCAACCTGCCTTCCGGGGTGGTCTCTCAGCTTGACCAGCTCAACCGCCTTCAGGCCTTTGAGAATGAATCCGGGCTGAGTGAAACCGAGCGCAGCGCTGAAGGCCTGCGCCGCCTGCTGCTGGCCCTGGTGGAAGACGTGCGCGTGGTGCTGATCGACCTTGCCTGGCAGTTGGTGCTGCTGCGCCGCGTAGAGCCCAACAGTGATGAAGCCACCCGGCTGGCGCGCGAGACCCAGTTGATCCACGCCCCGTTGGCCAACCGGCTGGGGGTGTGGCAGCTCAAGTGGGAACTGGAAGACCTGGCTTTCCGCTACACCGACAGCAAGCAGTACAAGCGCGTAGCGCGCCTGGTGGCCGAGCGGCGCGAAGAGCGCGAACGATTTATCAGCCAGTTCATGGAAAAACTCGCCGCCGCGCTGGAGGAAGCCGGCATCAAGGCCGAGGTCCGCGGTCGGCCCAAGCACATCTACAGCATCTGGCGGAAAATGCAGCGCAAGGGCGTCGATTTCCACGAGTTGTTCGACGTACGCGCAGTGCGTGTGCTGGTGGAAGACCTGCCCGCCTGCTACAGCGCCCTGGGCCTGGTGCACACCCTGTGGCAGCCGATTCCCGGTGAGTTTGACGATTACATCACCACGCCGAAGGGTAACAACTACCAGTCATTGCACACCGCCGTGGCAGACCGCGAAGGGCGTGCGGTGGAAGTGCAGATTCGCACCCTGAAGATGCACGAACACGCCGAGTTGGGTGTCGCCGCGCACTGGCGTTACAAGGAAGGCGGGCCCAACGACCCGGCATTCGACAACAAGATCGCGGTCATGCGCCAGTTGCTGGAAAGCGCCGATGCCGACCTTGACGACCAGAGCCTGCTGGACAGCTTCCAGTCGGTCACCACCGAGGACCGGGTTTACGTGCTGACGCCGCGTGGCGAGGTGGTAGACCTGGCGGCCGGCGCCACGGTGCTGGATTTCGCCTACCACGTGCATACCGAGGTGGGCCATCGCTGCCGCGGCGCCAAGGTCAACGGCCGCATCGTGCCCTTGACGCAGAAAGTGAACACCGGTGACCGGGTGGAAATTCTGACCGGCAAACACCCCAAGCCCAGCCGTGACTGGCTCAACCCCCGCCTGGGTTATATCCACGGCGCGCGGGCACGCTCAAAAGTGCGCCAGTGGTTCCGCAAGGAAAGCCACGACGAGAACCTGGCAGCGGGCAAGGAAGCGGTCGAGTCAGAAAGCAAGCGCATGGGCCTCACGCCGGAAGACCTCAAGCCGCTGCCCGAGCGCTTTGGCTTCAAAGGCCTGGAAGACCTGTTCGTTGCCGTCGGCAGCGGCGACCTGACCGTCGGCCAGGTGGTGCACGCGGTAGAGCGCCTGCAGGCCGACAAGGCCGAGCCGCAAGCCGCCGACCTCTTGAGCCGCCAGCCGGTGCGCCAGCGCGGCAAGCGCAAGGGCCCGGCCGACGACCTGCGTATCGAGGGCGTGGGCAACCTGATGACCACCATCGCCAAGTGCTGCCGGCCGTTGCCAGGAGACGGCGTGGTGGGTTACGTCACCCTGGGCCGGGGCGTCACCATCCACCGCGACGACTGCCGCCAGGCGGTGCGCTGGCGCAGCGAGAACAACCCGCGGCTGCTGAAAGTGAGTTGGGGTAGGAAACCGACCACGGATTACGCCGCCGCGGTGCTGGTGCGCGCTTTCGACCGACGTGAGCTGATCAAGGATATTTCCAGCGTGCTGGCCGCCTCGGATTGCCATGTGACCGATATCTCCAGCCGGCTGGATGAAGCGACTGACGAGGTGTCGATTCGCCTCAAGCTCAAGGTGAAGGATTACGAGCAGCTATCCGAGTTGCTGTCGAAGCTGGCTTCGGTGCCGAATGTGCTGGAGACCAGGCGGCTGAAAGAGTAAATCGCCTCCGCGCCCGGCTTCCTTGCTTAACTGAACGAATTCAAAACCGCCTCGAGGTTACGCCGCGCCGTGTCGAGGGAGAAGTACGCTTCCACGTTCTTCACGCCGTTGGCTGACAGCTTGTTCCACAACGCCTCGTCGTTGTACAGCCTCACCACCGCATCGGCGAACGCCTGCGGTTCGCTGGCCACCAGCACGTCTTCGCCATCGTGGGCGAACAGGCCTTCTACCGCAGCCGGGGTGGCTACCACTGGCTGGCCGCGGCTCATGCTCAGGTTGACCTTGCCCTTCACCCCGGCGCCGTAGCGCAGTGGCGCCACCGCAAGGCGGCAGCCATCGAGGAACGGCTCCAGGCGTGGTACGAAGCCATGCACTTGCACGCCGTTGCCGTTCAGGGCCTTGATCTGCTCGGGCGCCTTGCTGCCGATCAGGTGGAAGGTGAGTTCAGGCAGCTTCTCGCGAATCAGCGGCCACACCGAGGCGCAGAACCACTGGGCGGCATCGATGTTGGGTGGGTGCTGGAAGCCGCCAACGAAGAAAATGTCCTTGCGTTCGTTGAACGGGTTCTGGCTGCCGGTCACCGTGTGGATGTTGGAAATAATGTGAACCGCCGCGCCGGGCGCTTCCTGGGCAAGCAGTTCCACCTCTGTGGGGCTGACCACGAGGGTGGCATCCGAATCGCGGATCACTGCCAGTTCCGAGCGCTTGGTCTGGGCCGCTGTGCGGCGCAGGGGCAGGCTGTCTTCCAGTTCGGCCAGGCGCTGTTCGCGCAGGAAGTGCAGGTCGATGGTGTCGAACAGGAACCTGGCATCCGGGCAGTAGCGCCGCACCAGGCTGAGGTAATTGGTGGCCACGTAGTGGCGGCAGACGATGACGTGGTCGAAACGGCTGCCATGGGTGTTGAACCAGCTGTGCAGCGAATCCAGCCACGGCTGGTACCACGCCTCGATACCTGATTGTTGCAGGTCGGTGGTGTAGCGGCCGGCGTGCGAGCGGTTGTCGGGAACAAAGGAAACGCCGTAGCCCAGGTCCTGCAGGCACTCCATCAGGTAGCGCAGGCGCAGGCTGCCGGAATCCTGGTCGGGTTCCGGGGTGTAGGCGTCAACAATCAGGACGTGGCCTTTCAGCCGGTGATCGGCCGCCGCACGCACCTCGGCACGGTCTTCGCGGTTGACGATGGGCTTCGGGTGGTCGGCCAACACATCGCGCCAGCGTTCCAGGAATTTCTTGTGGTTCACCACCTGGTAGCGCTTGGCGCCGGAACTCAGGTCGGTGCCCGAGCTGATGCCCTCGTGATGAATCACGGTGGCGGCCGGCTGCACCCGCACCTTGAGGCCCATCTGGCGGATGCGGAACGCCAGGTCGGTGTCCTCGTAGTAGGCCGGGGCATACTCGCGGTCGAAGCCGTCCAGTTCACGGAACACTTCCCGTCGCAGCATGATGCAGGCGCCGGAACAGTAATCCACCTCGCGGACGAATTGGTATTCGGGGCGGTTGGGATCATCGCCGCGGCCATAATTCCAGCCCGAGCCATCGTTGAAGATGATGCCGCCGCATTCCTGCAGGCTGCCATCCGGGTAAACCAGGCGCGAGCCCGCCAGCCCGGTGTCCGGGAAGCGGTTGAAGGTCTGCAGCAGGTGATCGAGCCAGCCGTCGGTGACCTGGGTGTCGTTGTTCAGGAACAGTACGAACTCACCGTTGGCGCGCGCCGCGCCGCGGTTGCAACTGCCAATGAAGCCCAGGTTCTTGGGGTTGGTCGCGGCATCGATGCCCTCGACACCGGCCAGCCGCTCGGCCGTGTCGTCGCTGGAGGCGTCGTCGATGACGATCACTTCGAAGCTTGCTTTGCACTTGGCCTCGACGATGCTGCGCAGGCATGCCGCGGTGTAGGCCCACTGGTTGTGCACCGGGATGACGATCGAAATCAGCGGGTGCTCAGAGCGGGGCACGACTGGCGGCGGGGTGGGGTCGCCGATGGCTTCCATGCCCGCCGTTTCCAGTTTCTGCGGCGTTTGCACCACCTGGGCGTTCTGCATGCGGAAAATGGCGTCGTGCCAGCCATGCGTGCTGACCGTGCGAACGAACTGCGAGGCCAGCAGGGGCCAGCGCAGTGGGTTCCAGGCGCGGGCGCGCTTGAGGTTCCCCAGCAGGCGACGGCCCACGCGCAGTGGGCGGGTAATCTTCCATGACGAGCTGTTCAGCACCGATGCGTGCACCCCCTGCAACTCGGACAGGGTGTCGCGGGTGAGTTGGTGCGCTTCTTCCTCGCTGCGCATGGCCGCAACGCCGGCGCGAATCTGTGATTCCAGGTCGGCGACCCAGGCGGTGGTCTCTTCGCGTTCCTGCTTGAGGACACGATCGCGCTCGCGCGCCCAACGGGTGCGTTTCTCGATGTCCTGCTGGGCCTCATCCAGCTTTTGCTCCAATCGTTCGGACTGGCGGCGGGTGCGGGTGTAGGCGGCTGCCAACGGCCCGGTCTGCTGCGCGGCTGGGAAAACCAGTGCGGCAGGCGCCTTCGCCGGGCCGGCCGGCTGCAGGATCTGCTGGTAATCGGCCACCATGTCGCTGGCCGAACGGTGGCTGGCCTGGCGGGTGACTTCGCGCATGCGCTCAAGCTGCGCCGGGTCGGCTGCCAGTTGGGCTATGCGCGTTACCAGAGCTTCCGCGCTGGGTTCGATGAGCCAGCCGTCCTTGCCATCACTGATACGTTCTTCGAAACTGCCCACCCGGGTAGCCACCACCGGAACGCCAAGCTGGCGCATCTCGGAAAGCATGTAGCTGAAAGTCTCCGGAACCGTCGAAAGCAGTGCGGCAGCGTCCGGGGCAATGCGGGCGATGAGTTCGGGCAGCGCTTCGCGTTTGTAGTTGATGATGATGTCGACATCGGGCTCACCGAAAAACGCCTCGCCTTCCTTGCCGCAGCCCAGCAGGAACACGCGCGCGTGTTTGCGCAGCTCGGGCAGGGCAGCCTTGAGCAGGTTTTTGCCCTTGCCTTGCTGGATACGGCCGGGAATCAACAGCCTGAGCCTGCCATCACTGCGTGGCCGTGGCTGCCAGCTGTTTTGCTCCCAGTCCTGCTCCAGTCCATGCGGCAACACCGCGATATCAAGGTCGCTGAAGGCCGAGTTGAGCCGTGGCATCAGGTTGGCGACCGAGTGGCTGGGTGCAACCAGGCGCACTGACTGGCTGGTCACTGCCTCGTGCCATGCGCCGGACAGCGATTCCCAGGAGTTCACGCTGCGGCCTTTGAAGTCCGCCAGCAGGTCGTGCTGGCCCATGGCCTGCGCCAGGTCCGCGCCGTGTTCGCCAAGGTAAGCCTGCGGATGCACGCCGAGCAACGGCCAGGCCGGGTAGAAATCGTGCAGCACCTCGATGGTCGGTAGCCTGGTGCGCAAGGCATCCAGGCTGTGTCCCACCAGCGAGGAAACGATTAGGCGGCCAACCCCGTAGCGCACGGTGATGTATTCGAGGATTTCCTGGTACTGGGGGTGTTGCGCGGCGGTTGACGTAATGACCGGCTCGATCCACCAGCTTGCCAGCGGCTTTTCAGTGTCATTGCCGAGGTAAAGGCCAAGGCGTTGGCCTGCGCCGTTGCCTGAGCGCGGCCCCTCGGAGCGCAGCTGCAGATGGAGGCCGTCGGCGTCAGCGGCTATGAACGACTCTACCCAGCGGGCCACGCCACCGCCCCAGCTGTGGGTGACGTGCAGGGTGGCCGCTTCGCCGGCCATCGAGCGCGCGCCAAAGGAGGTCCAGTTTGCGTCCGGGGCGCACAGCCTGTCGGCCTGGTCCAGCCAGCGGTCTAGGCGCTGGTTTAGCAGTCCCCAGGGCGCAGGACGCGGTTCCTCGTGCGCGTCCAGCCTGGGTGCGTGGTCCAGGGGCTGGGACGGGTCAAGCACGAAAACGCGGTCGTGCACCAGCAATTGGCCGGCGCCGTGCAGGCATTCGTCGAGCAGGGTTGCGATGTTGCCATCGGCTTTCGACAGGCTGCTCGCAGGCAACAGCAGCAAGTGTTGCGGCAATCGGTGGATGCGGTGGACTTCGCCGGGGCCCAGCAGCGCGACCAGGTCGGACATTTGGTCTTGCAGTTCTTCCAGCAGCTTCTCAGGCGCTTCGGCAAACGGGTTCAGCTCGGCATCGGTGTTGCCAAGCGCAGAGATCAGCGTACCGGCAGCGGCTTCATTGGCCAGTTGCTGCAGGATCTGCAGGGCGATCTCACCAACCTCCAGACCGGGCGCCAGCAACAACAGGTGGTTGCCCTTCGAGGTTTCCATATGCGAGCGAACCACGTGCTCCAGCGATTTCAGTCCCTTGCTGTCGGTGCGCAGGGGGACCTGCCGGATGGCAATTTCCGGCATGCCGGGCGCAGGGGCCTGGGCAGCATTGGTATGGTTGTTGGCTGCTTCGGATGACATGGGTAACTCGGTTCGCTTGTGGATCGTTTCTATGGCGCCGGGCGATTAAACGCCCACGGGTGAGAAAAGGGATGGAATTTTGCCAGAAAACAGCGTGGCGCGTAGCGTGACGGTATCAAGGCTGGATAAAATGGCTTGTTTGCATGTCATTATCTTCAATGCCTCCGTTAATGTCACTTATCGCCACGCACCTGTTGCACGCGCCTTTGCTCCTGATTGATGGTTAAAAAGCGAAGCAAGAAAAAGACCGGGACGACCCGCAAGGCCGCGCCTCGCAAGACTGCGAAACGAAAAACCGCAGGCCGCAGAAAGTCCAAGGCCCGTCGCAGTGCGGCCAAACCCTCCCGATTCGCACGCCTGTTCCGCCTGGCGTTGCTGGTCTTTGGCGCGGCGCTGGGCCTGCTTGTTCCATGGACCATCTACCTGGATCACGAGGTGCGCAGCGAATTCGAGGGCAGGAAGTGGGACCTGCCCAGCCGGGTTTACGCGCGTCCGCTGGAGTTTTTCTCCGGGCTGGCACTGACCCCTGAAATGCTGCGCGTCGAGCTTGCCGCCGCGGGTTACAAGGAATCGGCTTCGCCCAACCGGCCCGGTCAGTTTTCCGCCAACGGCGGGCGGTTCGAGATCTACAAGCGTGCTTTCCGCTTCCCGGAAGGGGAAGAGCCCGAACAGCGGCTGGCCGTGTCGATTTCCGGTGGGCGGGTCGCCAGCATCTCCACGCGAGGCGGTCAGTCCCTGGCCCTGGCGCGGCTGGATCCGGCCGAGATCGCGTCGATTTACCCGCTGTTGCGCGAAGATCGCACCCTGGTGCGCCTGGAAGACGTTCCGCCGCTGCTGGTGACCGGCCTGCAGGCAGTGGAAGACCGCAACTTCAAGCATCACCACGGGGTGGATCCGCGCGGCATTGCCCGGGCGATGATGGCCAACCTGAAGGCCGGGCAGGCAGTGCAGGGCGGCAGCACGCTCACCCAGCAACTGGTGAAGAACTACTTCCTCAATTCCGAGCGCACCCTGGTGCGCAAGGTGAACGAGGCCCTGATGGCGGTGATTCTCGAATGGCGTTACGACAAGTCCGCCATTCTCGAGGCCTACATCAACGAGGTGTTCCTGGGGCAGCAGGGCGCTACCGCCATTCACGGTTTTGCCCGCGCCAGCCGGTTTTATTTCGACCAGCCACTTGATCGCCTGGAGGCAGGAGAGATTGCCCTGCTGATCGGCATGGTGAAAGGCCCCTCGTATTACAACCCGCGGCGCCATCCCGAGCGCGCCAGGCAACGCCGCGACGCCGTGCTGGCGATGATGGCGGAAACAGGTATCCTCACCGAGGCGCAGGCCAACGAGGCCGCCTCACGCTCGCTGGGCGTGGTGGATGCGCCCTCGGCGTTTGGCCAGAAATACGCGGCTTTCATCCAGTTGGTGCGACGCCAGTTGGCGCGCGAATTTGCCGAGGATGACCTCAAGACCGAAGGGCTGAGAATTTTTACCACGCTGGCCCCGTCCGAGCAGACTGCGGCGCAGGACGCGGTGAGCCAGGGTTTGCGCTCGCTGGCACAGGCCGGCTTGCCAGCCAGCCTGGAGGGCGCGATGGTGGTGGCCGATGTCAGCAGCGGCGAAGTGCGCGCCGTGGTTGGCGGCAGGAATCCGGGTTCCGGCGGCTTCAACCGCGCGCTCGATGCGCGCCGCCAGGTAGGCTCGGTGATCAAGCCGCTGGTGTACCTGCTGGCACTGGAACACCAGGGCGAATACAGCCTGGTTACGAAGATCGACGATGAGCCCATCACCCTGCGCCAGCCCAACGGCCAGGAGTGGTCACCTTCCAACTACGATGAAACCTCGCACGGCGAGGTGACCCTGCTGGAGGCGTTGATCAACTCCTACAACCAGGCCACCGTGCGACTGGGGCTGGAAGTGGGCGTCACCCAGCTTCTCCATCGCATTGAGCAACTGGGCGTGGATGCCGACATCATGCCCGTTCCCTCGGTTTTCCTGGGGGCAGCCGAACTTACCCCCATGCAGGTGGCGCAGCTCTACCAACCGCTGGCGGCCGAGGGCTACGCGGTACCCTTGCGCGCCGTGATTGCAGTGGAGACGCCCGGTGGCGAATCGCTAACCCGCTACCCGCTGCGCTTGATGCCGCAGGACCGCCGCGACGCCATCGCGGTGCTGAACTATGCGCTCACGCGCGTGGTCAGCGATGGTACGGCTCGTGCGCTCCCGGGCTTGATTGGCGGGCAGGAAGGCGTGGCGGGCAAAACCGGCACCACCAACGACCGCAGGGACAGCTGGTTCGTCGGCTATACTCGCAACCGCCTGGCGGTGGCCTGGGTGGGCGAGGATGACAATAGCCCGGCGGGCGTGACCGGCAGCAATGCGGCGATGCGCCTGTGGGCAAGGCTGTTTAGCCGAATCCCGGTGGAGCCGGTGGAAACCCGCATGCCCGACGGTGCTTACTGGGGCTGGGTGGATGGCGAAACCGGCGCGCTCAGCGACAAGCAATGCAATGGCGCGGTACAAATGCCCTTCGTGGCGGGCTCGGAGCCTGCCTACCAGTCATCCTGCCTGGCGGCGATGACCAACACGGACAAGGAAGACGATGACCGATCATTCTGGAAAAAGTGGTTTGGCAAAAAGAACTGACAAGCACAGCGCGTCACTCCTCAGCCTGGGACTGACCCTGGCGCTGGCCCTTTTGCTGTCTGCCTGCGCCAGTGCCCCCACACCGCCGGCTCCGGTAGAAGACCGCACCGAGGTAGAGCGCGAGATTCGCGAGCCGGCAGAAGATGACAGCGAAGGCGTGCAGGTCTTTCCGCTGCAAAACCCGGCGGTGAAAACCCTGCTGGCGCAAGCCGGCGAAGCCGAAACCAGCGGCAACTATGACGAGGCCTCGGTGTTGCTGGAGCGCGCCCTGCGCATCCAGCCCCACGACCCCGAGTTGCTGCAGCAGATGGCCGAGGTACAGGTGCGCAAGCGCGACTACCAGCAGGCGCTTAACTTCGCGGTGCGCTCTTACGACGCCGGCCCCAGGGTGGGCGAAATCTGTGCACGAAACTGGCGCACGATTGGCCTGGCGCGCGAGCACCTGGGCGACGCCGATGGCGCGCGCGAGGCGGAAAGCCGCGTGGGGCAATGCATGAACACCCGTCCCCAGCGTTACTGAATGGCTGACCCGCGCAATAGAGGAATCCTTTGAGCAGCGTGGCTGAAACCACCGAACAGGGCTGCGGCCGCTTGCTGGACACCGGCGGTGCGTTCGAAGCCTGCCTGGAAGGCTTCGCGCCCCGCGAAGCGCAAATCGAGATGGCCAACGCGGTCGAAACCGCGCTGGCCGACGGTTCCGACCTGGTCGTGGAAGCTGGAACTGGCATCGGCAAGACGCTGGCCTACCTGGTGCCGGCCTTGCTGAGTGGCTCGCGGGTCATTGTTTCCACCGGCACCAAGAACCTTCAGGACCAACTTTTTTTCCGCGACCTGCCATTGGTGCGCGAAGCGCTGGAAGCCGATATCGACGCCGCCCTGCTGAAGGGGCGCGGCAACTATCTTTGCATCTACCGCATGCACAAGGCCCAGGACGATGCCCGGCTGCCCAGTCGCGAGGCGGTGGCTGAGCTGAACGCCCTGCGCGACTGGTCAGCGCGCACCAAGGATGGCGATCTTTCGATTTCGCCGGTGGTCAGCAACGACAGCGGGCTGATGCCGCTGGTGACCTCCACGGTGGACAACTGCCTGGGCAGTGAATGCCCCAATTTCGAGGACTGCTGGGTGGCCAAGGCGCGGCGCCGGGCGCAGGATGCCGACGTGGTCGTGGTGAACCACCACCTGCTGTTTGCCGATATGGCCCTGCGCCAGTCCGGCTTTGGCGAGGTGCTGCCGGGCGCTGATGCATTTATTGTCGACGAGGCGCACCAGGCGCCGGAGACCGCCTCGCAGTTTTTCAGCCTCACCTTCTCCACCCGCCAGGTGAGCGACCTGTGCAAAGACCTGCGAAACGAAACCTCCGAGGTTTCAGGCGCGCTGGGCACGCTGCGTGATCCTCTGGAAGCCTGCGAGCAGGCGGTCAAATCCATCCAGGCCAGCGTTGCAGATCACCTTGATGACCGTGGCTCCTGGGGTGAATTCCTGGCCAGCGCGCAGGTCTGCGACGACCTGCGCCAACTGGATACCTGCGTCGCCGAGTTGTGCGATGTGGCGGAAACCCTGGGCGGCGGCAGCCGCGGCATGGATAGCTGCGTTGAGCGGCTGATTGACCTGCGCGCGGTGCTCGACCGCTTCGACTCCGGCGGCTCTCCCGATGAAGTGCGCTGGTTTGAACGCCGTGGCCAGGGGTTCGCGCTGATGATCACGCCGCTGAAGGTGGCCCGCGCGTTCACTGATTTTCGTGAAAACCTGGATGCCTCGTGGGTCTTCACCTCGGCAACCCTCACCGTGGACGGCAGCTTTGAGCATTTCCGCCGCCAGATGGGCTTGAGCCACGCGGGAACATTGCAGCTCGAGTCACCGTTCGATTACCAGAACAACGCCTTGCTGTGGCTTCCCGATGGCTTGCCCGAGCCACGTGACCCCTCATTCGTGGAGCGTTTGCTGGAAACCGTGCTGCCCGCGCTGGAAGCCAGCGAAGGGAGGGCGTTCCTGCTGTTCACCTCGCATCGCGCCCTGCAGCGAGCCGCGGAATGGATGCGCGAAGAAAGCGATTTTCCCCTGTTCGTGCAGGGTGAGGCGCCGCGCAGCCTGCTTCTTGAGCAGTTCCGCGAGTCCGGTAATGGCGTGTTACTGGGTTCCGCCAGTTTCTGGGAGGGCGTGGACGTGATCGGCGAGGCCCTTTCGCTGGTGGTCATCGACAAGCTTCCTTTTGCCGCGCCGGATGACCCGGTGATGGTGGCACGCAGTGACCAGTTGCGCTCCGAGGGAGAAAACCCTTTCATGAAGCACTACCTGCCGCAGGCGGTGATTTCGCTTAAACAAGGCGCGGGTCGCCTGATTCGCGATGTGCGCGACCGCGGCGTGCTGGTGATCTGCGACCCACGAATCCGCAGCCGCTCTTACGGGCGGGTTTTTCTCGACAGCCTGCCGCCGATGAAGCACGCTGATGGACTGGACGAAGTGAGGGCCTTTTTCTCATGAGCCGTTTGCTCGCCATTGAAACCTCATCCGAAGCTTGCTCGGTTGCCCTGGCACTGGGTGACGAGGTGTTGTCGCGTGACTTCGTCGAGCCACGCCGGCATGCCGAACTGTTGCTGCCCACGGTGCAGGAATTGATGGCGGAAGGGGAAATGACCCTGGCTGATCTTGATGCGATTGCTTTCGGCCGGGGGCCAGGCAGTTTCACCAGCCTGCGCATCGGCATTGGCGTGGTGCAGGGCCTGGCCTGGGGCGCTGAGCTCGGCGTGGTGCCAGTTTCATCGCTGGCAGCACTGGCGCAGGGCGCCGCTTCCGCGAATAACCTTGAGGCCGGCATTTCTGTTGTCGCGGCCATGGATGCGCGGATGGGCGAAGTGTTCGCCGCACGCTTTGAAGTGGGCAACGACGGCCTCGTGAAGCTTGTCGGCGAAGAACAGGTTTGTCCGCCCGGCGAGCTGATGTGGCCGGTAGATGCCCCCAGGGTGGCTGTGGGCAATGGTTTCTCACGGTACGAAGAGTTGGAAGAGCGCACCGATCGCTTCGAAGCGGTGTACGCCGACCTGTGGCCAGGCGCCGCCAGCCTGGTCACCCTCGCTCGCGCCTGGCTGGAAAACAACACCCCGCTGCCCGCCCACAAGGCGCAGCCGCTTTACGTCCGCGATAACGTCGCCGAAAAGCCCTCCAGCCAGACTTAGGACGGCGCCCCAGTCATCCCGGAAGCACGGACACTCTAGTGGCTGTGCTATCCGGGACCCACCGGTGGAACAGAAGAGTTTCCTGAGTGGCACAGCAATGGCCGCCCCAACCAGGGGTTTCACCCGCGTGTCTGCTTGAATGGCCTCAAGGCTTACCCAAAGCTTCGCTTCTGACTCGCCTTGGCCTACCCGCCCAGCTCGTTGCGTTTTGTGGGCGCGGCCATACAGTGCGTCCTTGCACTGGATGGCCTAACCGGGCGTCCCTGCCCGGTTGCCCAGTCTCTACACTCCCTTAGCGGCATCCAAGCTTAAGGCCACGGGGTAAAACCCCTGGTTGTGTCGGCCCGGGTGGCGCGTGCGCTCCGTAGCCGTGGGATGGGGTGCTCCCCTCGCGACCTTAAATTACAGGACGTAATTTAAGAGCCCCATGGACGGGTTTATGCGTGTCGCGGGGGGAGCACCCCATTCCGCGGCCACACCTTTGCCGCCCATGTAGCGCTTCTGTTCAGCGGGTGGGTCCCGGATAAAGCTACTCGCGTTTCCGGGATGACGGTAGGAGGTGACGGGTAGGTTAGCCGGCGAGCAGGACGTAGGAGGCCAGGCCGATGAATGCCATGATGCCCACCACGTCGGTGACCGTGGTCAGCACCACGCCACCGGCCAGGGCCGGGTCGATTTTCATGCGCTTGAGGATCACCGGGATGACGGCGCCGGCAAAGGCGCCGGCTATCAGGTTGATCAGTACGGCAGCCGCCATCACCATGCCCAGGCCGATGTCGGAGTACCAGTAGAACGCCACCACGGCCAGGATGATGCTGAAAAACACGCCGTTGAGCAGGCCCACCAGCAACTCCTTGCGCATCATCCACGAGGCGTTACCCGAGCCGACCTGGCCGGTGGCCATGCCGCGGATCATCAGGGTGAGCGTCTGGGTGCCGGCGATGCCGCCCATGCTCATGACCACCGGGAACAGCACCGCGGTGGCGACGATCTGGTCGAGGGTCGGCTCGAAGGCGTACAGCACGGCGGCGGCCATCAGCGCGGTAATCAGGTTTACGCCCAGCCAGATCCAGCGCCGCCGGGCAGAGTGGATGACCGGGGCGAACATGTCCTCGTCTTCGTCCAGGCCGGCCACGGTGAGGATGGAGTGCTCGGCTTCCTCGCGTATCACGTCGACCACGTCGTCAACCGTGATACAGCCCACCAGCAGGCCATCCTCGTTGACTACAGGGGCGGAAACCAGGTCGTGGTGCTCGAATTCGATGGCTACCTGGCGCTGGTTGGTGTTGACGTCGATCGGCACGATCTCGGTGTCCATCAACTCCACCACCTTGGTGGCGGGGTCGTTGGTGAGCAGGTCGCGCATCTTGAGCACGCCCTTGAAGCGTCCGGCGCGGTCGACCACGTAAAGCTGGCCGAGCATGTCGTCGCGCAAATCGCGGCGCGAGCGCAGGTAGCGCAGCACCACGTCGAGTGACACATCGCGCCGGATGGTCATGACATTGGGATTCATCAGGCCGCCGGCCGAGTCTTCCGGGTACGACAGCACCGTTTCCAGGCGCTCGCGATCGAGCCGGTCCATCGAGCGCAGGACCTCGCTGATGACCGTGTCCGGCAGGTCGTTGAGGATGTCGGCCAGGTCATCGAGGTCGAGATCGCCCACGGCGTTGACCAGCTGCTCCTGGGTCATGCCGCGAATCAGGCCGGCGCGCACCTCGTCGCCGACCTCCACCAGGATGTCGCCATCCAGGGTTGGGTCGGTCAGTTCCCAGACAGCGAGTCGCTTGGTGGGCGGCAGCGATTCCAGCAGGTCGCCAATTTCCGAGCCGGAAAGGTTTTCAACCAGGCTCTTGACCTGTTGTTGAACGCCCGAATCCAGCGCTTCGGAGAGGCGCTCCAGGTGAAGGGCTGTTTTGTCTTCGTGCTGCTGTTGTTCAGCCATTGGCTTGCCCCGCTCTTGGATGTGGTTGGAACGGCGCCCCGAACGGTGCCGCACTGGAATGGCTGTATTATACGCGCCCGCAGGGTGGCGCCGCAGGGGGGTGGGCTACGAGTTACGGGGCCTGTTGCGAATCCTCGATCAGCTTCAGCAGGTCAAGGTCGTAGGCTTCGGCGTGGCCGTCGCGCCATTGGTCCAGCACCGTGCGGGCGCGGTCGGCGTGGGTCTGGTTCACCATCTGCTTGATTTCGAGCAGGCGGTTGGCGTGCATGCTGAATTCGCGTATTCCCAGCGCCAGCAACAGCCGGACATAGCGGCGGTCACCGGCCAGTTCGCCGCAAACCGCCAGCGGTATCTGGCGAAGGGTGGCAGCGTTGACCACGAACTGGAGCAACTGGATCACGCCGGGGTGCTGGGGGTCGTACAGATGCGCCACCTGCTCATCCACGCGGTCGGCTGCCAGGGCGTATTGCAGCAGATCGTTGGTGCCTACCGACATGAAGTCCAGGTGGCGGGCGAGGTCGGCAGCGGCCAGGGCGGCGGCGGGAACCTCAATCATGCCGCCCACCGGCATGTTGGGGTCGTAGTTCATGCCGCGTTGCTGCAATTCCTGGCGGGCCTCATCGAGCAGGGCGCGCACCATGCGAATTTCGTGCACGCTGGTGAGCATCGGAATCAGGCAGCGGACCGGTCCCAATGCACTGGTGCGCAAAACGGCGCGCAACTGCGTTTTGAACATTTCGGTGTCGCGCAGGCACAGGCGCACGGCGCGCAAACCCAGTGCAGGATTGGCGACTTTCGGCGTGTTTACCGGCGACTGGGATTCCAGCGACTTGTCCGCGCCCAGGTCGAGGGTGCGGATGGTCAGCGTGCGCCCGTCGAGGATTTCCAGCGCCTCTGAGTAGGCGGCGAACTGCTCTTCCTCGTCCGGTACATCCGAGCCGAGGAACAGGAACTCGGTACGGTACAGGCCGACGCTCTCGGCGCCGTTTTCCACCGCGGCGCGCAGTTCGTCACTGCGCTCGGCGTTCGCCTGCAAAGAGACTTTCTGGCCGTCGAGCGTGGCCGCAGGCAGTTCACGGATGGATTCCAGCGCCTTGCGATGGCGCGCAGAGCGGCGCTGGGCATCGTTGTAGTGCGCCAGCAGCGATTTGTTGGGGTTGGCGTAGACCAGCCCCAGGCGGCCGTCCATCACCAGGGTTTCGCCTTCCTGAAGCAGTTCGCGGGCCAGGCGCACACCCAGCACTGCCGGGATATTCAGGCTGCCGGCCATGATGGCGGTGTGGCTGTAGGCGCTGCCGTGCTCGGTGATGATGCCGGCCACGCCGCGCTGGTGCAGCGTTGCGAGTTCTCCGGGTGTTAAATCCGACGCCACCACCAGGGTGTCGGCCAGGCGGTCAGGAATGTCATCCAGTTCCACCGGCGAGGTTTTTTCGCTGAGCTTGTGCTGCACCAGCCGCACCACCTGCGCCACGTCCTCGCCGCGCGAGCGGATGTAGGAATCCTCGATATGGCGGAACTCGGAAAGGATGTGCTCAAGCTGCACCTGCAGCGCCCACTCGGCATTGCACAGTTCTTCGCCGATGCGCGCCTCGATGGCCTGGTTAAAGGCCGCGTCGTGCAACATCATCACGTGGGTGGAGATGATCTCGCTGGCGGTGGTGCCCGATTCAGGCCCCAGTTGCCCGCCCAGCGATTCGAGCTGGTCGCTGGCCTCGGCAATCGCTTCGCGAAAGCGC
This sequence comes from Gammaproteobacteria bacterium, assembly GCA_030428105.1. Lineage (GTDB taxonomy): Bacteria > Pseudomonadota > Gammaproteobacteria > Xanthomonadales > SZUA-36 > JAUIBE01. Next base: position 5,102 of record JAUIBE010000012.1, on the reverse strand, counting down.
TCAATCTCCTTGCCGACTTCCTGCTCGTCGATGCGGTATTCGCCAATCTCCGCCTCGCTGCGTTCGGCGACGTGGGCGCGACCGATGGCGATGCCATCGGCGATTCCGTGCCCTGTCAGCGCCAGCGTCATCCAGCCCGCCTACTCGTCTTCGCCAAAGCGGTCCTGGATCAACGCTTCCACCGCGTCGAGGGCCGCATCGGCATCCGGTCCGCTGGCTTCGAGGATAATCTCGGAGCCCCGGGTCGCAGCCAGGGTCAGCACGCCCATGATGGACTTGCCGTTGACGCGCCGGTCTTCGAAATTCAGCCACACCTCGGCAGCGAAGGCGGAGGCCACGTTGACCAGCCGGGTTGCGGCGCGGGCATGGAGGCCAAGCTTGTTGACGATGGTGACCGGTCTTTGCTGCATCAGATGCGCACTCCAATTCCCTTCAGGCCGCCCTGCACAGCGCGCTCTGTCAATTGGTCAAGTGATTCGTTGCGATAGTTCCAGGTGCGCAGCAGCATGGGCAGGTTAACGCCGCTGACGATGCGTGCGTTGCAGTTGGCCAGTTGACGCTCGACGATGTTGCAGGGGCTGGCGCAGGCCAGGTCGGTGAGCACCAGCACGCCATCGCCCTCGTCGGCGCTGTCGATCACCTCGCGCATCAGGTTTTCACTGGGCATTTGCGCACCCGATTGGGTGACCGCAACGCAGCGGATGCGGCTCAGTGAGCGGTCGAGAATGAACTCCGCGGCGCGCACCAGAGACTGGGCGATTTCGCCGTGGGTGACGATCACCAGGCCGACGCTCATGCCGGCAGGTCCCTGTGCTGGACCAGCACCAGCGGGTAGGTCTCGGCCAGCGCGGCGTGCAGGCGTTCAACCAGGTGCACGGACCGGTGCCGACCGCCGGTGCAGCCGATGCCGACGGTCACGTAGCTGCGCTGGGCGTCTTCAAAACGCGGTAGCCAACGCAGCAGGAAATCGCGGATCTCGGTAAACAGGGCGTCTGCCGAGGGATCTTTGTTCAGCCAGTCGCTCACTTCCTTGTCGCGGCCAGTCTTTGGTCGTAATGCTTCCACCCAGTGCGGGTTCGGCAGGCAGCGCGCATCGAATACGAAATCAACGTCCTGGGGCACGCCGCGCTTGAAGGCGAAGGATTCCAGCACCAGGGTCATGGCATCGCCGCGCTCACCGGCCCATTTCCAGACTTGCTGGCGAAGCTGGTGAATATTGGTGGTTGTGGTGTCCATGACCCAGTCGGCGCGCTCTTTGAGCGGTTCCAGCAATGCCTGCTCCTTGCGGATGGCCGCCGGAAGCGCGTTTTCGTCGGTGGTCAGGGGGTGACGGCGCCGGGTTTCGCTGAATCGCTGGAGCAGCACGCCGGGCTCTGCGGTCAGGAACAGCAACTCGCAGTTGAGCCCTTCGCTGGCAAGTTGCTGCAGCCAGTCGGGGATGGCGGTGATGGCCGTTCCACGCGCCCGGGCGTCGATGCCCAGCGCCACCCGCTGGTACCAGTCGGGATCAGAGCGGATGTGATGTACGAAGTCGGCCAGCAGCGAGGCTGGCAGGTTGTCGGCGCAGTAATAGCCAAGATCTTCCAGGGCGCCCAGCGCGGTCGATTTGCCGCTGCCGGACAGACCGCTGACCAGGACCAGGTGCTGGTTACCGCCCAGCTTTCCGCCGCTCAACTTTCCCACTTCCCGCTGGTTCGGTGAAGGATACGCGAATGCCTTTCGACGAAAGCGTGGGCGGCGTCGTAGCCCTTCATCTTGAGCATGAAGTCGCGCACTGCCGCCTCGACGATGATGGCGAGGTTGCGCCCTGCGAGCACCGGCAGGGTGATGCTGGGGATGCTCAGGTCCAGCACCGGCACCTCGCTGGTATTGCCGTGCAGGCGGTCGCTCATCTCCACCCGGCCGGCCTTGGGGACTTCCAGGTTGATGATCAGGCGCAGGTACTTGTTGAGCTTGATCGCGGCGTCGCCAAACATGCGGCGCACGTTGAGCACGCCCAGGCCGCGCACTTCCAGGCAGTCCTGCAGTGCCTCGGGGCAGGTGCCATCGATGATTTCCGGGGTGATCTGGGTGAATTCGGGCGCGTCGTCGGCAATCAGGCGGTGGCCGCGGTTGAGCAGTTCCAGCGCCAGTTCGCTCTTGCCGCAGCCGGAATCGCCGGTAATCAGCACGCCGATGGTGAACACCTCCATGAACACGCCGTGCAGCGAGGTGCTACGCGCCAGGCTCTTGGAAATGTAGTACTGCAGCAGGTTGACCAGTTCCCACGAGGGCAGGTCGGACACCAGCACGGGCACGTCGGCGGCCGATGACAGCTTCACCAGGTCTTCCGGCGCTTCCAGGTCGTCGCCAATGACCACCGCCAGCAGGTCGTTTTCCAGCGTGGCGGTGAGGGTTTCCACCCGCTGGGTGGCGTCCAGGCTGTTGAGGTGGTTGAGTTCTTCCTCGCCCAGCACTTGCACCTTGTTGGGGTGGATCAGGTTGAGGTAACCGGCCAGCGAGGGGCGGGCGGTGAGGTCATGGTCGGAAACCGAGCGGTTCTTGCCCTTGCCGGACCCGACAATCCACTGCAGGTCCAGGCGTTCCTGCAGTTCATCGTAAAGCGTACTGGCTGTGAGCGAGCGGACCACGCTCAAAGTATTTCAGTGTTGTGTGCTGGAAAGCAACTGCAGCAGGCGCCCGGAGTCGTCTGCCTGGCGCAGGCTCTCAAGCAGGTCGGGGTCGCTGAAGATCTGCGCAACCTGGGCCAGCAGCTTGAGGTGATCCTCGTTGCACTGTTCCGGCACCGCCAGGGCGAACAGCAGGTCGACGGGTTCGCCGTCGATGGCGTCGAAGGCCAGCGGCTTTTTCAGGCGAATAAAAGAGGCCTGCACGGTGTCGCTGCCCTTGACCCGGCCATGGGGGATGGCAACGCCATTGCCCAGGCCGGTGCTGCCAAGGCGCTCGCGGGCGCACAGGCTCTCGAAGATCTCGCGCGCACTGAGCGACTCGGAATTGCGCGCCAACTCCTTGCTAATGAGTTCCAGCAGGCGCTTTTTGCTGCTGCTGTGGACGTCGAATCGAATCCTTTCCGGACTCAGCAGGTCACTGATGAGCATGATTGGGTGTTGGCGAGACTTGGCGGGTCAATAAAGGCTGCGGATTGTACCCGTAAACCAGGTCGGCAGAGAAGTGCCTAGCCCAAAGAAGCGACCCGCTCGGCGTGGGTGGCTCCTTTGTGGTTGGTCAGCTTTTCCTTGTAGCGTCGCACCCGGCGGTCGATCTTGTCGACCAGGCCGTCAATGGCGGCGTACATGTCGTCGGCCGCGTGATTGGCGAACAAAGACTTGCCCGGGGCATGAACGGTCACTTCGGCCTCGTGGTTATGCCGCTCCACCGTGAGCACCACGTTGGCGGAGATCACGTGGTCGAAATGCCTGGAAATACGTTGCAACTTCTCGGTGACATATTCGCGAAGGGGAGGGGTGACGTCGACATGATGTCCCGTGACGTTGATCTGCATCGAATTCTCCTTTCTCGGTTACCTGTCATCCGGACAGGCAGGGCACCGTTACCGGTAATCTTATACTTCTGATAAGGGCTGTCAAAGCGAATTCAACAGGCTGCAGTGCGGTTGCCTCAGTGAATACCGGCAGCCTGGGCTGCCGCCTGGCGACGGTACTGGCGGCGGCGCTCGGTTGACGAGCCGATACCCAGTGATTCGCGGTACTTGGCGATGGTGCGGCGCGCCACCTGGATGCCCGCCTGGCCGAGCAGGTCGGCAATGTCCTGGTCGCTTAACGGTTTCTTGTGCGGTTCACTTTGCAACAGCATTTGCAGGCGCGCCTTCACGGCGGTGGCGCTGACAGCGCCGCCGTCGTCGGTGCTCACATGGCTGGAGAAGAAGTACTTCATCTCGTAAATACCGCGCGGGGTGAGCATGTACTTGCGCGTGGTGGCGCGTGACACGGTGGATTCGTGCACATTCACCACATCGGCCACGTCCTTGAGGATCAGCGGCCGCATGGCCATCTCGCCGTGCTCGAGGAAATCCTGCTGCATGTCGACGATGCACTGCGCCACGGAGATCAGGGTGCGGTTGCGCAATTCCAGGCTGGCCAGCAGCCAGCGGGCCTCCTGCAGGCGGCCTTTCAGGTACTCGGCGTCCTTGCCCCCCGATTGCCGCAACAGGTCGATGTAGTAGCGGTTAAGCCTGAGCCCCGGGTCGTTGTCCGGGCTGAGGCTGATGCGCCATTCGCCCTCCACCTCGCTGACATAGACGTCGGGCACCAGGTATTCATCCTGGCGATTGTCGAAACGCGCCCCCGGGCGCGGTTCGAGGGAGTGGATCAGGTCGAGCGAAGCGCGCAGGGCCTCTTCGGCGGCGCCAGCCTGTTTTTTCAGCTCGGCCAGGTCGTGGTCGGCGACGAGGTCGAGGAAGTTGCGCGCAATTCGAAGCGCCAGTTCGCGCCCCGGTGTGCCCGAGGGCAGGGCGGCAAGCTGCACCTGGATGCACTCGCCGGCATCGCGGCTGGCCACGCCCACCGGCTCCATCCGCTGGACGCGGTGGAGCACCGCGGTGACTTCTTCCGGGCTGACCAGCAGCTCCGGCGCCAGGCTGGCGCGAATGTCCTCGATGGTGTCGGGCAGGTAGCCGTCTTCATCCAGGGCGTAGACGATGGCGGTGGCAATGGCGGCGTCGGTCTCGTTGAAGCGGCCGAGGTTGATTTGCCACAGCAGGTGGTCGCGCAGGGAATCCTCGTCCGGGTCGGGGATTTGCATCTCCATGGCCGGTTCCTGGTAGGAGGGTGTCTCCTGCCAGGAATCGTACTCGGAGAGTTCCTGTTCCCACTCGGAAAAGTCTTCGCCATCGGCGGCGTCAGCGCCCTCGCTGGATTCGGCCTTTTCGGGGTCTGATTCGGCGGCGCCTTCGCGCTCCAGGATCGGGTTCTGGTCGAGGACTTCCTGGACGTACTCACGCAACTCGATGCGGTTGAGCTGCAACAGCTTGATCGCTTGCTGTAGCTGGGGCGAAAGCGCCAGCTTCTGGGTAAGCCTGAGTTGTAGTGACTGGTCAGCCATGGCGAGTCCTGGGCATCCTGCCCGTTTCTGCATCCCCGGGC
>JAUIBE010000052.1 GCA_030428105.1 Gammaproteobacteria bacterium | reverse complement strand
ATCGAGATGATCTGCGTCTCGGTAAATCGACTCTTCTTCATCAGAACCTCCTGGCTCAATCCTGCCAGAAAGCTCTAGTTATTACCTGTTACTCTGGGAGGGGAAGCTTACGCGGAAAGCCCAATCAGAACACCTATGTCGAGCGCTTCAACAGATCGTTTCGAAATGAAGTACTGGATGCCTGGTTGTTCGACAATCTCTACCAAGTCCGTGAAATAACCCGGCGCTGGATGATCGAACACGAAGCTTACGGGGGTGGATGATGTGTCCCCTCCCCAGCTCCTTGTCTTCAAAGGCACTGCGGGGACACCCGGTCAACTCCTAGCAGCCAATACTGACAAACTCCATCGGCTAATCGGGCCAGTTGGCGCAGACATAAACCACGCCGGGCATAAAAAAGGGCAAGCCATCCTTGACTTGCCCTTAACTAAGCCCGCCAACCTGGAAGGTCACGAAGTACGGTGACCGGTAGAGGCGGGCTCGCACCAGAGGAAATCAGCCATATTGGGGGAATATGGAGTCTTTCAGCTCTAGTAGGTTGTCGCCGTTAACAACCCGGCGACGCAACCTTTGTTCGGAAATCGCTGATATTCGCCGGAATATCTTCCACGGCGAGCGTTCCCGAAAAATAACCTGATCGCATGATATTGCGGAACCGGAGCCGGGGGTATTGTGGATTCCCGCAGTGGGATGAGTGGTGTGCTCAACAATCCTTTGCCGCTGGGCTTGAGCGCAAGGCAATGGAGCATATAAATGGTGCTGGAAGGTTGGCCTGGCGGTGGTTTCCTCAGCTGGTCTCCTACATCGAACTCAAGATCCAGGGTTCATGGCCCAAGCGGATAATCATATCGATCCTGCTTGAAGCATTCAGCTTCTTCAGCAACGCAGACACATGCCGGTCGACGGTGCGAACGGAAATTTCGAAACCGGTATCCGCGCTTTTTCTTGCCAGGGTGAGGCATTCCTCGAATTGCTGTTTCGCTGACTTCGTACCGGTTATAACAGCGACTCTCGCCTGTACCAGCCGGGGCCGCCGGGAAGCCTGAGGTGTCATGGATTCGTAGCCGACCATTTGCTCCGCCAGCTGTATTGCATCGGCCACGCGACCCTGTTCAAGAAAAATCTCGGCCCGCCGGCCGGTCAGTTCATGGTCCCGATCGAACATCGTTTTGGGCCCGGCTCGCTAAGGACGATCCGCCCACGTTGAATGGCCGCGCACCTGCATTGGTTGAACTGTCTGGTAACAACTAATCAGCCCACACAACCGGCGAGCTGCCGGATGGCGGGTTCAGCGTTTTCGGATTCTGAAGTAAAGACTGCCCTCTTACCCGGAGATGCCCAGTTCCGCTTTTTGATCCGCCACCATACGGGCGATATCCGCCAACAGCGCTTTCGCGTCATACACGATGCCGTCCTTTATGGTGTAAATGATGCCTCCGACCGGTTCTGTCTCACCTGTGTCAGCGTTCAGGCGGCGCGCACCGGTTCCATACAAAACCTTGAGATTGGCAATCGGGTCTTCCCCGACTACTACCAGGTCCGCGAGAAGGCCGCTGCGCACAACGCCAAACTCTATAGGTTTGCCCTTGGGTTCAAAGAGTGTTTGCGCACCATGCATGGTTGCGGCGCGGATGATTTCCAGTGGATGGAATCCTGCCTCCTGGAGCAGTTCCATCTCCTCAATCGTTGAGAAACCAAACGTATTGTAGATGTATCCGGCATCTGAACTGACGGTTACCCTTCCGCCAATATTTTTGTAGTCGTTGACGAAATTCATCCAGACTCTGTAGAAGTTCTTCCAGGCAACCTCGTCCCAAGTGGTCCAGTCGTAGAAGTAAGAACCGTGGCTGTCGTGGCTGGGCTGATAAAAGGCCCACAGGGAGGGCAGGGTATAGTCCTCATGCCAGTCCATGTTGCGCCTGCGCATGACATCGCGACTGGTGATGTAGGTTGTAAATGTTGGATCCAGCACCAGTCCGTACGATTTGAATTCATGCAATAGCTGGTTCCACTTTTCGCTGCCCTGCTCATGCACCAGGGTCCACTGTCTTGCGACCTGGCCGAATCGCTGTTGCTCGTCAAAATTGTTGTAACCAGGCGGCCAGGGCTGTACCGAGTGCCCGTCATAAAGGGCTTCAAACAGGCCATAAAAATGCGTGAGTGTTCCAAGGCCAAGGCGCGCCGCATCCAGCGCATCCATATCGGCCACACCTGTCTGACTCAAGTGCGCGGCTGTGCCCAATCCGTTTTCTTTGGCCTCATCGATCAATGCAGCCATGATATCCGGCGGATAGGCGTTGAGTTTCAGGCCATCTATACCGGTTTTTGCTGCTTGCCTTACCCAGGCTCTTGCCTGCTCCGGCGTTTCAATGGTGCCCTCCCATTGATCGAAGGGCAGTCGATAGGTGAACATTCGTGGCGCAGTTATTTCATTGCGGGCGCTGCGTATTTTTTCGCTTTCTGAAAATTCCGGCGACGCGAAAGGCACACCACGCCCGGTGGTTATTCCGTGTGCCAGCCATAGCTTGTAGACATATTCGACTTCAGGCGTCTTTGGAATGTCGCCCGAGTGCAGATGTAGGTCAACAAACCCGGGAAGAACGTACATTCCGGTGGCGTCAATTACCCTTGACGCTTCCTGCGGCGTGTCAGCGGGGCGCATATCACCGGCGACGTACTTAGTTTTTATGACGGCTGCAATTCGGTTGTTTTCAATAACAATGTCCATCGGTCCGCCAGCCGGCGCGCCAGTGCCATCAATCACTGTTGCATTTCGGATAATCAGCCGTTCGAATGGACCTTCGCCCTCCGCCCGGGGTGGCGCTGGTTTGGGATCAGTGCTCGGGTCCTGCGCCGGTAAATCTGCTGACGACAGCCAAAGCAACAACCCTGCAATCAAAACATGGTGAATGCCGAAATATTTGGTGATCATCCTGTGTTCCCTTGGCCAACTGCGCTCCCGGAAAAGCCTACCACGTATAAGAAGAAGTCAGCTTGATGTTAAATTGCCAGTGCAACAGCATGGGGCAGCCTGGATCCAGGCTGATCCGCTTAACTGCCAACTGGCACCATGCGACGCGCCCGAGTGGCCCTTGCCCGGGCTGAGCAGGCTGGCGGAGAATGACCTTATTCCATTCATCGGTATCGACAACATGAGTAATTCCGACTGGCAGCAGCGCAAGCTGAACGTTTTCGCGCGCGGCATGGGCAACCTGCTGCCCGTGTTCGTGGACAAGGCCCGAAATGCCGAGGTCTGGGACATCGAGGGCAAACGCTACATCGACTTCGCCGCCGGCATCGCCGTCGTCAACACGGGGCACAGCCACCCCGATATCGTGGATGCGGTGAAGCATCAGGTCGAGGCATTTAGCCATACCTGCATCATGGTTACCCCCTACACCAACTCGGTCGAACTCGCCGAAAAGCTTATTCGGATTGCGCCGTTCGACGACGGACGGGTGGTGTTTGTGTCAACGGGCGCCGAGGCCGTCGAGAATGCCGTCAAGATCGCCCGCGCGTCCACCGGGCGCCCCGGCGTGATCGCATTCGGCGGCGGCTTTCATGGGCGCACAAACCTGTGCATGGGCCTGACCGGCAAGGTCGTGCCATACAAGAAAGGCTTCGGCCCGTTCACCCCGGAAATATTCCACGTTCCGTTCCCTGCTGAATACCTGGGCATCAGCGCGGATGACTCGCTCGAGGCCCTGGACCAGGTCTTCAAAAATGGCATCGAACCTGGTCGGGTCGCTGCCATCATAATCGAACCGGTGCAGGGTGAGGGTGGTTTCTACCCGGTGCCAGAGGGTTTCCTCAAGCGTCTGCGCAAGGTCTGCGATCATCACGGCATCGTCTTCATCTGCGACGAAATCCAGACAGGGTTCGGGCGTACTGGCACGATGTTTTCCTGTGAACAGGACGGGGTAGAGCCCGACATCATTACCCTGGCCAAGGGTATCGCCGGCGGCTTCCCGATCGCGGCCGTTGTTGGCAAGCGCGCCATCATGGACGGGCCCGAGCCTGGCGGCCTGGGCGGCACCTACGCGGGCTCACCCATTGGCTGCGCTGCGGGACTGGCAGCCTTGCAGGTCATCGAGAACGAAGGGCTGTGTGAACGTGCCAACGAGGTCGGTACAAGGCTCCGCGAAGGCCTGGAGCGCATTCGCGCCAGGCACCCGGGACGGGTGGGCGACATTCGTGGCCGCGGCGCCATGGTGGCGATGGAACTGATACGCGATGGCGACGACTCGGATCCCGATTCCGATCTCCCCGGCGCACTGGTCAAGGAGGCCGCAAATCGAGGCCTGCTCTTACTCTCGTGCGGGGTGCGCGGCAATGTGATTCGAATCCTGACGCCACTGACCATCCCGTTCGAGCACCTCGAAGAAGGTCTGGAGACACTCAGCGATTCCTTTGACGCCTGCGTTGGCTGACCGGGACAGCAGCTTCCGCTGACTCAAGCCAGGCCAGCACCGTGGCCCGATCCGCGTCCAGGGCGGGTGGCGGGCTGAGCTCGCGCCACCCCTCGATGTCGCCGCTGAGCGCCACCGTTCTGACCCCCTGCTCGCCCTCGAAGCACTGTGCGCGCGCCGCCGGCTGTTCGAACACCTCGGCCATGTCGTTGACAAATCCGAACGGTATCTTGCCTGCCCGCATCTTTGCTTCCACGTGTGCCGAGTCCAGTGTCGCGATCCGCTCTGAAAGCAGCGCGTTCAGCGTTTCGCGGTGATTCACCCGCTCGGCATTGCTCGCGAAACGCGCGTCAGCGGCGAGGTCGGCCAGATCAAGGGCTGTGGCAAAATTCCTGAATTGTCGCTCAGTGCCGACCGCCACCACGAATTTGCGCCCATCACGGGTCAGGAAGATGTTCCCGTAGGGGACGATGTTCGGGTGCTCGGAACCCATTCGGCCGGGGATGACACCGGAGTAAAGATAGTTGCTTGCCTGATTGGCCAGTGAGGCGGTGGCGGCCCCGAGGAGAGAGGTAGCCACATAACTGCCTTTTCCGGTACGGGCCTTTTTCAGCAGCGCCAGCAGCAAGCCTTCTTTGAGCTGATGCGCCGCCAGCAGGTCCATGAGCGCAACCGGCATCTTGACAGGCTCGCCATCCGATTCTCCGTTCATGTGGGTGAAACCCGCCTCTGCCTGGATGATGGCATCGAACCCCGGTCGGGGGTCCTCTGCGCCGTAGGCGGTAACCTGCAAATAGATCAGACCGGGGTTGGCGGCACTAAGCGTCGGATAGTCGAGGCCAAACTTTACCTCGTCCCCTGGCTTGTAACTGACGACCACCACATCAACGGCCTGAGTCAGGCGATTGGCGAGCGCCCTGTCTGAATCGGTGCCAAGATCGAGGGTAATCGACGACTTGCCCCAGTTCGCGCTGGCGAAGTAGGCTGTGACATCCGAATCGCGGGATTCTCCGGACAGGTACCAGCCGCGGGTCGGATCACCCACCCCCGGCGGCTCGGCCTTGATCACCCGGGCACCCAGTTCCGCGCAGAATTGTCCGACCAGCGGGCCGGCGAGCACGTTGGCCAGTTCCAGGACGGTAAGCCCCGCCAGTGGTTTTTCGTCGTTCATTAGTCAGATGCCATCCGATTTCAATCTGAGAAACTGGGACCAATTCTAAGTTATGCAAGAAAAAGATCCTCAGAGACAATTGGCACTAATCGCTCGGATCATCCACATCGGTATTGGCACCATCGCGCTGGTACTGAACAAGAGGCAAGTGGATATGAGCGAAAGAAAGTACAGTTGAATTCCTGTTTCTTTCAGATGTGACCCTCTGGTGATCGCGGTATTGAACAAACATGCGCGCAATAACAATCAAACGACTTCGGACGTGTTTCGGAACGCTCTAATTTTGTTCCTCAGAAGGGAAATTCGCCAAGCTTAGAGAATGCCGTTCATATGACAGTATGACGTGATGGAAGCGCTCTGATTGAGGAGACCGAATGCTGATTTTTGAATGATAAAAAAGACTTGTAAATCAGCGAGATATGGCGAAGTGAATTTCACGGTTCATTCACTTGATTTTTTTGGTCGAAATTGACCAACAAAGATATTAAATAACCTATTGATTTATACAATCAAAAAATGGTGCCGGCAGGGTGACTCGAACACCCGACCTCCTCATTACGAATGAGATGCTCTACCAACTGAGCTATGCCGGCACTGGATGGGGCGGCAAGTATATTGAATAGCCCCCTTCCAGACAAGATTCAAGCGCTATTCGCATGCAAGGGTTTTTCCGCCGGGGCTAAGCTGCCAGAATTGCGTTTCGCCTGCACAGCAGCCCGAAACGCCAACCTGTCCCGAACATGAACCAACCCGTCCTGCTACCTGATTCCGAAACCCGCCAGGCGTTGCTGGAGCGCGCCTCCGAACTGGTCGATGCCATGTTTTCCGACCAGCCTGACTGGAAAGTGATTGATACCACGCTGACTTCGGATGCAGTGCGCGAGCGCATTGCCGGTTTCGATTACTCGGAGCCGCGCGCGCCGCAAGAAGTGCTGGAGCAGACGTTTGCCCTGCTACGGGATTGCGGACTGCATGTTGGGCACCCCGGCTACTTCGGCCTGTTTAACCCCACGCCCAGCTTCATGGGCGTGATCGCCGACCTGCTGGTGGCCGCTTTCAACCCGCAGATGGGCGCCTGGCATCATCACCCGGCCGGGGTGGAGATTGAGCGCCAGATGGTGTTGTACTTTGCCCGCGCATTCGGCCTGCCGGATACCGCTTACGGCCACTTCACCAGTGGTGGATCCGAGGCCAACCTCACAGCTGTAAACGTGGCGCTGGCGCGGATGTATCCAGGCCTGGCGAAACACGGCCTGAGGGCGCTGGACAAGCAGCCGGTGATGTTTATCTCCGAGGAAGCCCACCACTCGCTGGACAAGGTGGCGCAGCAGCTTGGCCTGGGGCTGGATGCGGTGATTCGGGTGCCGGTGCAGGGCCCCGAAGCCGGCATGGACCCGGCTGCGCTGGAACAGGCATTAAACCAGGCGCGCGCTGATGGCCTGGACCCGTTCCTGGTGGTGGCCACCGCCGGCACCACCAATGCCGGCATCATCGACCCGTTGCGCCAGGTTGGCGCGATTTGCCGGCTGAAGAACCTTCATTTTCATGTCGACGGCGCCTGGGGTGGCAGCCTGGTTCTTTCCGACAAGTATCGCGGCCTGCTGGGTGGCATCGAATACGCCGACAGCCTGATCCTGGATGCGCACAAGCTGCTTTCCTCGCCGATGGGCGCGGGCATATTCCTCAGCGCCGACAAGGCCTGGCAGGCGGCCGCGTTTGACGTGGAGCCGGCCTACGTGCCCAGGAGCAAGGCCGAAGGCATGGATAACTACCGCCTCAGCTCACAATTTTCCCGTCGCTTTATCGGCCTCAAGCTGTTCATGACCCTGGCAGCGGCCGGCAAGCAGGGCATGGCCGAGACCATCGACACCCAGGTTGAGTTGGGTGAGCTGCTGGGCCAGCGCTTGCAAGAAGATGGCTGGCGCGTGGTGAATGGCGCACGGCTTGGCCTGGTTTGTTTCGAGAATCCCGATGTCGATGCCCGGGATGAAGGCGAAAGAGCCCGCTACTACGAGGCCATCGCCCGCCACGTGGTGGATGGCGGTGAGTCGTGGATATCGGCCACCCAAACAGTGGGCCGGCCGGTATTGCGCGCCTGCATCACCAGCTATCGCACGCGTGAGGCGCATTTGGACCGTCTTGTGAGCAACCTGCGAGAAGCGCGGGCAAAAATCTGACAACAAGCCGCTCCCTTTAGCCATAGCCGAAGCGCCCAACCCGGGGCGAGGATTGCATTGCGACTAACAGACACGTAATGCACGGGAGGTTGGGCAATGCAACGGCGCAAAGCGGGAGGTTTAACAACAAGCGCCGGCTTTTCACTGATAGAAATGCTGGTGGCCACCACGGTATTTTCCTTTGGCATGGGCGGCATGGCCGCGATGATGCTTTCCGCTGCGGGCGGCATGTCGGAGGCCGAGCACCACAGCCTGGCACACCTGGGCGCCGCGGATATGGCCGCCACCCTGCAACTCAGCCCCGCGGCGTTGCAGCACCTTGCCAACCCACCGGGCGCTACGCCGCTGTGCTTCGAGCAGGACGGCTGCAGCAGCGAAGACTGGGCAACTGCCCGATACCTGTTGTGGCAAACACGCATCGCTTCCGAACTGCCCGGTGGTCGCGGCATGGCGTGCCGCGATTCCACGCCGCATGACGGCACCGCCGAGGCGCCTGCCTGCGACAACGCTGGTCCGATGGTCACCAAGGTGTTCTGGGAAGATCCGCGCAGGGCGCACGAGGCCGATGGTGGCAAGCGCCGCGCGGTGGCGCAGGTGCCACAATGAAACGCGGATTCGTGCTGACCGAGCTGCTGGTGGCGGGCCTGATCGCTTCCTTCGTGGTGCTGGGGCTGGTGCAAATGGCCGCGGCATCCAGTCGCAGCCTGCAGCTGGTGGAAGCACTCTCTGCTTCGCAGCAAGGCGGGCGCTTTGCCCTAGACCAGGTGCGTGACGCCATTATGGGTGCGGGTTACCAGCCCATGCCCTGGGATTCGGCTGCAGTGCCAGCGCTTGGCGCATCAACGGTGGATGGCGGGACAGGCGCCAGCGATGTGCTCACGGTTCAGCAACTTTCCGATCGCAATTGTTTTGGTAATACCAATCCGGTCACCGACGAAACGGGCGAACCCGTTTTCTACTTGCGCGAATCCACATTTGAGCGCAATGCCAGCGCCAACCTGGCGCATACCTGCTTCTACGGGCCACCCGGCGGCGTGATGGTGCGCCAGATCAACCGGCAAGGGCTGGTCCAGGGCGTGGAGTCTTTCCAGGTGTTGTACGCCGAGGATCGCGATGGCGACCTGCGGCCCGAAACCCGCGTACGTGCCGGGAACTGGCAGAACATTCACGCGGTGTCCGCCATCGAGGTGGGTTTGCTGCTTGCCGGTAACCCGGAAATTGGCGACGACCGCTCCACCAGTTACATGGTGCTGGACGAGGCGGTGACCCCGGCAAGTGACGGGCACCTGCGGCGCGTGTGGCGCGCCACCTATCCCATCGGTTCAAAACTGCGATGAGGGCGAACCGCCACATCGCGAACCTGACCCATTCGCGGGGCATCGCCCTCATCGCGGGTTTGTTGCTGATGGCTTCCATGGTGCTGCTGGCCTTGGCAGTCGCCAACGGCATGCTGCTGGAACAGCGCATGAGCGGCAATTTCGCCGATGGCCAGCTTGCCCTGCAACGTGCGCAAGTGGGCGATCAGTGGGCTGGTTACTGGCTAAGTAGCCGCGCCGAGAACCCACTGGCCAGCGGGTGTGAATCGGCGTGCGGGCCCACCCCGCCGGTGTTCGCGCCAGGGACGCTACCAAACAACCCGGAACACGAAAGCGCCGCCTGGTGGCAAATCAACGCAGTTGCGGCGGGCCTGGAGCCGCAATCGGGCGAAACCCGCTTCGATTATTCCCTCAGCGGCGTGCCGCAGCCACTGTGGCTGATCGAGGAGTTGCACCTTGAGCCGATGGAGGCGCTTGCCGGAGAGAGCGGCGAGCCGCAGCCTGAAATCGGCTACTACCGTGTGCTCTCCCGCGGGCAGGGCCGCCTGCCGGGCAGCGTGGTGGTCTCGGAAACCATTGTTGCGCGCCCCTGGGCGCCCGATATCACAGCAACTGCCCTACCCCCCGCCCCTGACAGCGAGTGGTTTTGCGCACAATTTGAGGAAGAGGTGCCATGCGGCCGCCTGGCATGGCGCCGGCGCCGCTAACAATGCCCAGCCAAAGCGCCAACCCGTGCCACCCCGGAAGCGCGAGTGGCTTCACCCTTCTCGAACTACTCACGGTCATCGCGATCCTCGGCATCCTCCTAACCATCGCCCTTCCCTCCTACCGCAGCTACCTGTTGCGCGTACACCGCACCGACGCGGTCAGCGAACTGCTGGAACTGGCCCAATGCCAGGAACGCTGGTTCGCCCAGAACGGCCGTTTCGACACCACGCGCTGCCTGCCAGCGAACAGCGACTACTACGCCATTCGCATCACACCGGAAAACGATTCAGACACCCTTGCCTACGTTGCCTGGGCAGATCCACTCGGCGCCCAGCAGGCAGACATTTGCGGCAGCCTGGGGCTAGACCAGACCGGCTTGAGGCGGGTAACAGGCTCGGAAGCGGACATCGGCCGCTGCTGGCGCGCCCGCTGAGCGGATGCGCAGGCTGCAGGCTCAGCCGGTAAGGGAGATGCGCAATTCGCGCGGCAGGGCAAATTCCATGTTCTCGGCGATGCCACCGAGTTCTTCCACCGCGTTGGCGCCGCGGTTCTGCAAGGCCTTGATTACACCCTGAACCAGGCTTTCCGGTGCTGATGCCCCGGCGGTGACGCCCACGGTTTCGACGCCATCCAGCCACTCATCGCGAATGTCTTCAGCGCCATCGATCAGGTAGGCGGGGATATTGCGCTTCTCTGCAACCTCGCGCAGGCGATTGGAGTTGGAACTGTTCACCGAGCCCACGATCAGCACCAGGTCGGCCGAGCCGGTGAGCTCCTTGACCGCATCCTGGCGGTTCTGGGTGGCGTAGCAGATGTCGTCGTGGCGCGGGCCTTCGATGGCGGGAAAACGCGCTCTTAGTGCCTCGATCACTGCCTTGCAGTCGTCCACCGAAAGCGTGGTCTGCGAGACAAACGCCATCTCGTCGGGGTAGTTCACCTGCAGCGCTTCAACGCCCTGTGGGTCTTCCACCAGGTAGATTCGGTTGTTGCGCGGTGGGTCGCTTAACCACTGGCCCAGGGTGCCTTCCACTTCCGGATGCCCTTCATGGCCAATCAGCACCACGTCCTTGCCTTGTTTGCAGTAACGCGTGACCTCCATGTGCACCTTGGTCACCAGCGGGCAGGTGGCGTCGAACACTTTCAGGCCGCGCCCCTTGCCCTCTGCGCGCACCGCCTGGGAAACGCCGTGGGCGCTGTAGATCACCGTCGCGCCGTCCGGAACCTCTTCCAATTCATCGACGAAAATGGCCCCTTCATTGCGCAGGCGTTCCACCACCACGCGGTTGTGCACCACCTCGTGACGCACGTAAATGGGCGCGCCGAACAGTTCCAGCGCGCGCTCGACAATCTCGATGGCGCGGTCCACACCGGCGCAGAAACCGCGCGGATTGGCCAGCAGGATGTTCATTCTTCCACGACCTGCGCTTTGCGCTTGAACAGCGGCAGCAAAATACCCTCGATCAGCAGCAGGGCAATGCCGCAGGTAATCGCGGCATCGGCCACGTTGAACGCCGGGAAATGCCAGCCGCCGTGGTGCACATCAACAAAGTCCACCACGTAGCCGTACTTGATGCGGCCCGCCAGGTTGCCAATGGCCCCACCCAGCACCAACGCCAGCGACAAGGCCGTTAACCAGTCCTGGCGCGGCAGGCGCAGTAGCCATACCAACAAGAACAGGCTCACTGCGGCCGGAAGCACGGTAAACAGCCAGCGCTGCCAGCCACCAGCATCCGCCAGGAAACTGAAGGCGGCGCCGTAATTGTGCGCCAGCGTGATGTTGAGCCACGAGAACACTTCCACCGGCCGGTAGAGGGTGAGCGCTTCGCTCACCATGTGCTTGGTTTCCCAGTCGAAGTAGACCACCACGCCGGTCACCAACAACCACAGCCACGGGTAAGGCGGCCACATCAGGCCTTGCCTTGCTCCATGGGTTTTTGCGGCTTCGTTGCTCATGCGTTTCCGGTTTTCAGGCCCGGGTTCGGGTCTCGCCTGCGCCTTCGACATTTTCCACGCACCGCGAACAGATCTCGGGGTGCTCTGGGTTGGAACCCACATCGGCACGATAGTGCCAGCAACGCACGCATTTTTCGTAATCGGTCGGGCGAACGCTCAACGATACCTGGCCGGCATCAAGCTCAATACGGGTCGCCTCACCGGGCGCGGCACCCAGCGCGTTAACTTCGGCGGACGAAGTGATCAACACAAAGCGCAGCTCATCACCCAGCCATTGCAGGTCTTCCAGCAAGGCGCCATCGGCCCACAGGCTGACTTCGGCAGCCAGCGAAGAACCGCATTTCCCGGCCTTGCGTAATGCTTCGATTTCGCGGCTCACCGCCTGGCGCACCGCCATGATCCGCTGCCAGCGCGCCCGCATCGGCCCGGCGTCATCCAGCTCATACAGGCCTTCATACCAGGTTTGCAGCATCACGCTGTCGGTCACTTCACCGCTGTTGCCGGGAACCAGCTTCCAGATTTCCTCGGCGGTAAAACTGAGCACCGGCGCAATCCACCGCACCATGGCCTGCAGCACGTGGTACATGGCGGTTTGCGCGCTGAGACGCGGCTTGCTGTCACGGCCGGTGGTATACAGACGGTCCTTGATGATGTCGAGATAAAACGCGCCCATGTCGACCGCGCAGAAGTGGTGGACTTTCTGGTAAATCACCAGGAACTGGTACTCGTCGTAGGCCTTGGTGACATCGGCCTGCAGGCGATGGGCCAGGTCCACCGCCCAGCGATCCAGCGGCAACAAGTCTTCCGGCGCCAGCGCCTTGTCCGGGGTAAACCCATCGAGGTTGCCCAGCAGGAAGCGCGCGGTGTTGCGAATTCGGCGGTAGGCATCGGCCACGCGGCCGAGGATTTCATCGGAAACCGACATCTCGCCGCGGTAATCGGCGGCGGCCACCCACAGGCGCATCACGTCCGCGCCCAGGGTATTCATAATCGTCTTGGGCTCGATGATATTGCCCAGTGATTTCGACATCTTGCGCCCGTCGGCATCCACCACGAAGCCGTGGGTTAGCACCTCGCGATACGGCGCCTCACCGTGCATTGCCACGGAAGTCAGCAGCGCGGAATGGAACCAGCCGCGATGCTGGTCGGAGCCTTCCAGGTAAAGCTCGGCCGGGCGGCGCAACTCGTCACGCGCGTCGAGCACGCAATAGTGCGAGGCGCCGGAATCGAACCACACATCCAGGATGTCGGTGACACGGTCGTACTGGTCGGGGTCGACGCCAAGCTTTTCGAATACGTCATCGGCGTACCAGGCATCGATGCCATCGGCTTCAACCAGGTCGGCCGCCTTGCGCATCAGGTTGACCGCATCGGGATGCAACTCGCTGGCGCTGTCGACGAACAGCGTGATCGGCACACCCCAGGTGCGCTGGCGTGAAATACACCAGTCGGGGCGGTTCTCGATCATGCCGTAGATGCGCTCGCGGCCCCATCCGGGCACCCAGTTGACCGAGTCAATGGCTTCCAGCGCCCTGGCGCGCAAGCCGGCGCGATCCATCGAAATAAACCACTGCGGAGTGACGCGAAACGCCGTGGGGCTCTTGTGACGCCAGCAATGCGGATAGCTGTGCTCGAAATCCTCGGCATGCAGCAGTACGCCGCGCTCGCGCAGCAGGTCGATGATGGTGGCGTTGGCCTTCCACACGAATTGGCCGGCAAACAGCTCGGTGTCTTCCAGGTAGAGGCCATCGCCGCCCACCGGGTTGGTGATGGGCAGTTCGTACTTCATGCCCAGGCGGAAATCGTCTTCACCATGGCCCGGAGCAGTATGCACGGCGCCGGTACCCGCCTCGGTGGTGACATGGTCGCCCAGCACCACCGGCACGTCGCGGTCGTAGAACGGGTGGTGCAGGCGCATGCCTTCCAGCGCCGCGCCTTTCACCGAACCGAGTACGGCCTTTTCTTCCAGGCCAGCGCGCTGCAGCACGGTTTCGCGCAAATCCGCCGCCAGCACCAGGGTAAAGGCGCCATTGGGCCCGGAGGCGCGCACCAGTTCGTAATCGAGCTCGGCGTGCAGCGCCACCGCCTGGTTGGCAGGCAGCGTCCATGGCGTGGTGGTCCAGATCGGGATGCCCGCCGGGTCGCCGTCATTGTGCGCGCCAAAGGCGGCGAACAGCGCATCGGCATCCACGGCCTTGAACAGCACGTCGATGGCGGGCGAGACCTTGTCCTGGTACTCGATTTCGGCCTCGGCCAGCGCCGAACCGCAATCAAAGCACCAGTTGACCGGCTTGGAGCCCTGTTCCAGGTGGCCGGCCTCGATGATGTCCGCCAGGGCGCGGATTTCGTTGGCCTCGTAAGCGAAATTCTTGGTCTGGTAGGGGTTATCCCAGTCGCCCAGCACACCCATGCGACGGAAACCGTCACGCTGGTTGTCAATCTGGCGCTCTGCATACTCGCGGCATTTCTGGCGGAAGGTGGCGGCGTCGACCTTGCGGCCCACCTTGCCTACCTTCTTCTCAACCTGCACCTCGATGGGCAAGCCGTGGCAGTCCCAGCCTGGGACATACGGCGAGCGATAGCCGGACATCAGGCGCGACTTCACCACGATGTCCTTCATGATCTTGTTGATCGCGTGGCCCATGTGCAGGTCGCCATTGGCATACGGCGGCCCATCGTGGAGGATCCACAGCGGCCGCTCGGCGGTCTGCTGCTGGATCAGCGCGTTCAACCCGGCTGCTTCCCACTCGGCAATCATGTCGGGTTCGCGATTGGCCAGGTTCGCCTTCATGGCGAACGATGTGCTGGGCAGGTTGATGGTGTCTTTGTAATCCAATGTTCTGTGCCTTGGGGCGCCTAGCGGGCGCCCAGTATTTCCCTTGCCTGCGCTTCATCGCGCTTCATTTGTTGAACCATGGCTTCGATGGTGTCGAACTGTGCTTCATCGCGCAACTTCGCCACGAAGCGGGTTTCCATGCGCTGGCCATACAAGTTGGCCTGGAAGTCGAAAAAGTGTACTTCCAGCAACATGTCCTCGCCGCCCACCGTGGGCCGCCAGCCAAGGCTGGCCACACCCGGGCGCCACAAGTCGCCGCCGACGCGCGCCTCCACTGCAAACACGCCGGAGATCGGGCACGGCAGTG
>JAUIBE010000011.1 GCA_030428105.1 Gammaproteobacteria bacterium | reverse complement strand
CGAGTTCACCCAGACAACGCCTTCAACTGGTACGCCGAACTGCGATGCGCTCGGCGGATTCATCGACATCAGCGATGTGGTCGCAACCGTCGACGCCTTTACGGCGGCGCCCTGAACCGACTGCCAGAACAGTTTTGACATTCATATAGGCAACTACAATCTACTTTTGGGATGAGAGTGATGAATATTAAAAAATGCTTGATGATCCTCGTCATGGCTGTATCGGTTCACGCCGGTCAGTTGTTGGCAGGAACAGAAAACACCATCACCGGTGGCTCAGGCTCCGGCCAGGCTGGTGGCACAGCAAGCTTCAACGTCGCGTGGGTGGATAACCCCGGCGACCTGACCGAGGGGCTGGAGTTCTACGTCTACTTCGACACCGCCAGCTTTTCATTCTCAGGCTGTACGTTTAACCCGCCCTGGGATTCATACTTTTTTAAAGCGTGTACGCTGCAGGGCAACCGCATCCAGGTTGGCCTGGCGCGGCTCCCTACCGGCAACATCGAAAATTCAAGCGTTGACATGGAGTTCAACATCCTGGGCGGCACGGCCCCAGGATCGTACCCGTTCACCATTCCCTCGGACGAGGTGGTGACCACCAACGACCTGGACCCGACGACGACGACCGACGCAAGCATCAACGTGCTTGGGCCGTCGTATGATTCGGTTAACCCGACTCCGGGTGGAACGTTTGCCTTTGGTTCTCACACCGCTGGCGACCCCGACCCGACCATCACCATGACCATCGACAATGATGGTGAGACCGGAACCACCCTGAACGGTTCCTGCTCCGTTGGTGGTGCAAACCCGACCGCGTTCGGCATCAGCGGTACGCCGTGGAGCGTTCCAGAAGCTGGTCCGAATGCCGATGTGGTGGTGAGCTGTGATTCTTCGGCTCTGACCCCGGGTTCCTACAGCGCGATCATTTCCTGCCCGCACGATGGCGACGGTAGCCCGGCAAGCCCGGTTGGCTACACCGCTACCTGCGACATCGTTGCTGCTCCGGCCCCCGCACTGGGTTCATCCCCGCAGTCTCCGGGCCAGACCATCGACTTCGGTGGCCCGTTTGTAACCAGCGACCCGAACCCGACGGCATCACTCGATATCACCAACTCGGGTAACCTCGATGGACTGACGGGTTCTTGCAGCATCAGCAACAACGCTGGTGGTGTGTTCTCGCTGGCCGGCGACCCGGTAGCGATTAACCTCGACCAGGCTGATCCCGCGGTTACGCTTGATTTGACCTGTGATGTGGATGCGGCCAACCCCGCAACGCACATGGGCACGCTGACCTGCACGCACAACGGTTCCAACGGCCCGACTTCAAGCTGGCCGCTGACCTGTGCTGTAGATGCAACCCCGGCCTACGATTCAACGCCAGCGGACGGTAATCCGCTGCCGGCGATGAATGGCACCCAGGGCAACACCGATCCAACCACCTCGCTGTCCATCAGTAACGTCGGTGAGCCTGGATCAACCCTGAACGGAACCTGTGGTTTGTCTGGTGACGCGGAGATCAGCATCTCCGGTAGTGCAGCCTTCTCGGTTGCGCAGGGTGGTCCGGCTGGACAGATTACGGTCCAGTGCGACGCTACTGCTCAAGGTGGCTACACAAGCACGTTGAGCTGCACCAGCGATGATCCGAACCAGGAAGGTCCGGCAACATACGGTGTAACTTGCGCCATCGGTGCACCGGATCCGGCAATCTACTCGTCAATTCCGTCCGCTGGCAGCCCGATCAACCTGACCCCGGGTGAAGCAGTGGTTGAAGGTACCGACCTGACCAACGCAGCTTCGCTGACCATCAGCAACGCCGCGGCGCCAGGTGACGACTACCTCGACCTGCAAGGTTGCGCCCTGGATAACGGTGCCGGCCCGATTACGGCCAGCCCGGTTACCGCCAACGATGACCTCGATCCGGGCCAGAACGTGGTCGTACAGTTCAGCTGTGACACCACAACGGACGGTAATTACACCGATACCTACCGCTGCCCGTACCTCGAGAATCCCTCGAACATCATCAACGGTGCAGAAGGCGGAACCATGCCTGGTGAGGCTACCTACCTGGTGTCCTGTGACGTCCGCGACCCGTACAGCGAAGTGGAGGAAACCCCACCGAGCGGCACGCCGCAGACCGCAGAACTGATGCCGGGTGAGAGCACCACGTTCAGCTTCACGTTCGACGAAATCGTTGACGAAGGCCTCGACGCGACGCTGGACGATTGCTCAGTGACCGGTCCGGACTTTGCGATCACCGCTCCGGGCAGCTTCCCGCAGCCGATCCCCTCTGGCGGATCCCTGCAGGTTGACGTTACGTTCACCGATCCGGGTGTTGGCGATACCTTCACCGATACGCTGAACTGCACCTACACCGATAATCCTGAGCCGGAAGGTGGCACGCTGGTTAGCTGGCCGCTGGAAGTCACGGTAGTTGGCCGAAATGCCACCTTCACCGTCACCAAGGACTTCGACGACAACAACCCGATGGGTGTTGAAGTGACCCTCGAGTGCAACACCGGCCTGCCTCTGCAGCAGACTGGTACGGTTCACGACCCCGACGCTACGCTTAGCCCGGGCCAGTTCACCGAACTCGAATTCGTGGTTGTTGACTTCAACCCCGGTGACATGGACTGCGACATCTCTGAAACCGTGCCTGTGGGCTACGACCAGAGCTACTTCGCCGACTTCGGTGATGACGGTGTGGCTAACGCGGTGTTTGACGATGCGGACGGCTGTCACTACGAAGGTATCGAGAGCGCTGATTTCGTCTGCGAAATCACCAACGAGCTCGACCTCGTGGAGATCGTGGTCAACAAGGAATGGATCGATGACAACCCAGGCTACGACCTGCCGACCATCGTGGACATCACCATCCACTGTAACGCGCCGGTCTTCGGTATTGGTCTGCCCATCGAGGTGGACAGCGGCAACCAGACCAACGGTAGCTACTACACCTGGAGCCAGTTCATCGACCCGACCTTCCCGGGTGTGTTCGGTATCTACCCCGATTGGGATGGCTCTACCGAGTGCTTCGTGACCGAGGAGCCTGAAGCCGGTGTTGAGGCTGATGTCTCCGACTGTGCCGACATCTCGGTAGCCCCGGGTGTTGGTGCTGAATGTACAGTGGTTAATACTCGCCTCTACGCGGGTATCCCGACCCTCAGCCAGTACGGCCTGATGTTGATGGCCCTGCTGATGCTTGGTGTCGGCGCCGTAGCGTTCCGTCGCTACAGCTAAGCCACTAGCTAGCTAAGGCGGCTTCGCGCCGCAAACGAAAAAACCCCGCGACTTGTCGCGGGGTTTTTTTTTGGAGAAGTCGATGAATTTTGAGTACTCGAAAACCACCCTGGACTGGATCAACAAGGTCCAGGGCTTTGTCGAAGAACATGTCGCGCCGGTGGAAGAAGACATGCATTCATTCACCGAGGATCCTGACAACCGCTGGAAGGTGCCTCCCCAGCTAGAAGCACTGAAACGTCGCGCCCGTGAGGCGGGGCTATGGAACCTGTTCCTGCCACCAGAGTACGGCGCATTCAGCCCGGGCCTAAGCAACCTCGAGTACGCGCCACTGGCAGAGATCATGGGGCGCTGTGAAGTTCGCTCTGAAGTATTCAATTGCAGTGCGCCGGATACCGGCAACATGGAAGTGTTGGCGAAATACGGCACGCCGGAGCAGCAGGATCAATGGCTGAAACCGCTGCTTGCCGGAGAGATTCGCTCGTCCTTCCTGATGACGGAGCCGGCAGTCGCTTCTTCCGATGCGACCAACATCGAGTGTTCAATCACGCGTGAGGGCGATGAG
Organism: Gammaproteobacteria bacterium; assembly: GCA_030428105.1. Lineage (GTDB taxonomy): Bacteria > Pseudomonadota > Gammaproteobacteria > Xanthomonadales > SZUA-36 > JAUIBE01. Next base: position 94,612 of record JAUIBE010000011.1, on the reverse strand, counting down.
TACCTTATCCAGGGGCACAAGTGGTGGTCTACCGGGGTGCTTCATCCGCGCAACAAGCTGCTTATCGTGATGGGCAAGACCAACCCGGATGCCGAACGCCATCGTCAGCAGTCGATGATCCTGGTTCCAACGGATGCTGCGGGTGTCGAGGTTGTGCGTCCGCTGGAAGTGTTTGGCAGCGTGCATTCACCTGGTGGCCACGGCGAGGTGCAATTGAACAATGTACGCGTTCCCGCGGAAAACCTCATTCTGGGCGAGGGCAGGGGCTTCGAGATCGCCCAGGGTCGCCTTGGGCCAGGTCGCATTCATCATTGCATGCGTCTCATAGGAGCCGCCCAGTTTGCCCTGGAGCTTATGTGTCGCCGTGTGGATGCGCGGGTCGCCTTTGGTCGCAAACTCAGCGCCCAGGGCAGTGTGCGTGCTGACATTGCACGTTCACGCTGTGAGATCGATCAGGCGAGGCTTTTGACGCTGGCTGCGGCTGACGCTATTGACCGGGTTGGCGCCAAGGGTGCGATGGACCTGATTGCCATGATCAAGATCGTGGTGCCGCGAATGTGCCAGGAGGTGGTTGACCGAGCGATCCAGATGCACGGAGGGCTGGGCGTCAGTAGCGATGTTCCGCTGACGCGCTTATTTGCCTATGCGCGCTTTGTGCGCCTGGCCGATGGGCCAGACGAGGTGCACCTGTCGCAGCTTGGCAAACGCACCATCCAGCAATACCTGTAGGCAACTACTCCATGCCGTGCTTGAGGATGATTTCGGGGTCTCCGAAATCAGGGTCATGCATCGAGCCGCTCACCACGTTGGTTTCCTGGGCCGCGTACACTGATTGCTCGAAGCCGGGGAAGATCTCGCTGATACGGAACTGGTGCAGGCGCTTGAGGAGCACCTCGGAGAACACGGTTCGGTAGTCGGTGGTGGCCCATACATCGGCGCCCTGGAACAGTGAATCCTCGTCCAGGCCGACGAAGTCGCCGTACAGTTCGCCGCCATTGACGCCACCGCCCACGACCATGCAGTTGTTGCCCCAGCCATGGTCTGTTCCTGCATCAGCGTTGTCATAGGCGCGCCGGCCAAATTCGCTGTAGACGATCATGGTGGTGCGTTCGGCCCAGGTCTTGCCATTGGGGGAGGGCACGTCGAGGTCGGTGAAGAACGCAAGGATTCCTTCTGACAGGTCGCGGATGTTGTTGTAGAACCAACCCTGGGTTTCGTTGTTGCCCTGGTCGTTGTGGGTATCCCAACCGCCGAAGTCGGTTTCGCCAATGCGCAGGCCTGCATCTTCCTTGATGAGCTGGGCCAGGATTTTCAGTTCGTAGCCGAAGCCGGTCAGGCTGCCGGGGTTGTCCAATTGAACCGGGTAAGTCGCGCCGTTGGATGGCACGTAGCCGTTCCAGTCGATTGCCTTGACGATCTGCATGGCGTTCAGCGCCTGGGTGCCGGCGACGTTGAGTTCCAGGTTGTCCAGGCCGTAAATGCTGGCCAGCGTTGCTTCCTGCTCAGTTTCGTAATTGCTGGTCTCAAGCTGGAAGCTGGTTGGATATCGCAACGCCACCGCGCTGGGCTCGCCCAGCAGGGACAAGCGAATGGTGGATTCGGTAACCACCGCCGGCATTGGCAGGGAGGGCGGCAGGTTGGTTGCCGTCTGCAGGTGGCGGGTGAGCCAGCCAGTCGGCGTGAATCGGTTTCCCGGCGTGCCCAGCTCCACGTAACGTTCGGCCTCGAAATGGCTGCGGTTGGCCCATGGCAGGCCCACCGATTGCACCACTGCCAAAGACTGGTTGCTCCACAGGTCCATCAGCGGTCCGGCGGCAGGATGGAAACCCCATCCATTGGCGGCGGCATGCAGGCTGGCGCTGGGAATCCGCGTCCCGTTCACGCGCAGCGCTTCATAGTCGCTGCGTTCGGCGCTGCCGTCCATCGGGGCCAGGAAGCTCAGGCCATCGATTCCGCCGCGCTGGAACACGAAAATCAGGATGTTGTCGCCGTAGATGTCGGGGGCGGCAAAGGTGGTGGCCGGCAAGCTGGCGGCCACGCCGGCGCCCACGCCAGCGCACTTGAGGAAATTGCGTCGGTTCAGTTTGTTCATGGTTGCCTCCCTCAACGCCGCATTGCATCGGGCGCCATCAGCACCAGCCCGACCACGCCGCGAATAATCCGCTGGTAGGTGCTGCTGTTGCTGGTGTTGCTGGTGTCGGTGTAATCATCAAGCGACTGGGTGGCGCCGATGCTGGCAATGCCGGTGATGAACTGCTCGATCAGGTTGGTGACGTTTACCTCCAGCGCGTAGCCCAGGCTGCGGTCCATCCATTGCGCCACGATGTTCTGCGGCGTGCGGTTGGCCGCCAGCGGAATCATCGCGTTGGTCTGCTCGGCAAGGTTCAGGTAAGGCCCGCCGCCGACGATATTTTCCTGCGTTTGCTTCAGCAGGTAGGTCACGGTTCGCCACGACATCACCAACGGTCCTGCGCCCTGCCACATTTCCCTGGAGTCGGGAAAACCGGTGGGTGGTTCGTAGCCAAACGGATAGTGGCTGGTGTCGTCGAGGCGGCCAAAAATGCTGTTGCTCAGGCTATGGTCGATGCGCATGCTGAGGTCGGCATCGGTCGCCCGCAGGGCGCGCACCACGGTCTCCACCGGGCGCCGGATCTTCTCTCCCCAGGTGCTTTGGAACTCGCTGGAAAGCAGGACGTGGCGGTAGACCTCCTTGAGCTGGTCGCTGTCAAAGCGCCGCGCATAGAACTCATCGGCCGTGCTGCTGACAATGGTCTCCGGCGGATTATCGCCAACCAGCCGGGTGCACAGCTTCCAGGCCACGTAACGGGCGGTTCCGTAGTGCCCGGCCAGGTAGTCGAGGATATCGGTGACGTCATTCTCACCGTTGCCCGGGCTGTTGATGGTCATGTCCATCACTTCGATGGGGCCATCGGAGAAGTTGTAGTGGCGGTTGGCGCGGAAAATAAATGCACCGTTGTCCGGTGAACTGTCGAAGCCATCGGACACTGCCCAGCCGGTCAGCGCCTTGGCGAACTCGAAGACATCGATCTCGGTGTAGCCGGCGCGCTGGCCGTGGACATTGTTGCCGACCGTGCCGGGGTCGACTGCGCCAAAGTAGTTCTCGATGGCGCCGAGGGTATGCAACTCGAGCACCTCGCGCGCATAGTTCTCGTTGGGGTTGGGCCAGGTGTTGGCGTAGTTGTCCAGGTAATACAACATGCTGGCGGTACGCGCGTTGGCGCGCAGCATGTCGCCAAAGTTGCCAAACAGGTGCGCCCTGAGCTGGCGGTCGTATTCGGGCATCATGCCGCGGGTTGGGAACTCGCGGCCGTACACATTGAAGTGGTTGAACCAGAAGTCGTAGACCACCTCGCGAAGCTGCCACTGGCTGTGGGTGGCGCGCAGCAGGGTGAGGCGCTCCATCTGCCACACCGGGCGGTTGGTGGTCTGCCAATCACCGTCGCGGGCGTGCTCGGTCCAGAGCTGCTCCGCCGTCTTGTTGATGGTGTCGAAAGCCGTTTGGTCGCTGGCTTCAGCGCTGGCCAGCAGGGCGGCCAGGCGGTTATCGACCGCCGGGTCGCCGACCCCGGGGTTAAGCTGGTTATCAACCCAGGCGGCGAGCCGGGCAGGGTCGTTTGCGCCCAGGGCATTGAACGCAGCGACATCGCCGGGCCTGGGACCATAGGCAGCCTTGTTCAGCACCAGGGCGGCAAGCGGCGGCGGGCTGACGCTGGCGCCCTCGGTCACACTCGGCGGAGGCTTGAGCGGAACCAGGTGGTCAAAATCGGCGGCGGCGGCCTGGGCGCGCCGGGGCAGACCCAGGGCGAGCGCTGCGGCGCCAAGCACCGCGCCTGCGGCAAGAAAATCACGCCTGGGCGATTGCTTAGTTCCAGCTTTGGGTTGGTATTCCGGGTTGGAACGGGACGCGATGTCCCCGCCCGATTGAGGTTTGTAACTGGGTGCTGAACTCATGGCTCCTCCCTGAACCTAAGAGTCTGTGGCCTTCCTTGGCTACTCCAGTATGCCAGAAGGCTTGTATGGATTCAGTGACAGAGGCGAAAATTGGCGCGGGCCTGCGTGTGGTCGCGGTTTTGACGGATCGAATCCGCTGGCAACCACAGCGCCCATGTTAAGCTGAATCCTGGTTGATCATACGGAAGTGAGCCATGCAAGGTCGAGCACTAAAACTCCTGGTTTTTCCTTTTGCGTTACTGGCGGTTGATTCTGCCGCCTGGGCGGACGTGCTGCAGTTTGCGCCCGACCGCGATGCGACCTTGTACGAGGACGTTGGCGGAGGAGTGGCCAACGGTTCCGGCAGCCACGTATTCATGGGTCGCACCGGGCCCGACGCGGATTCGTCATCACGCCGGGCGCTGCTGCGCTTTGATGTTTCGGCCATTCCAGCGGACGCGGTGATCGACAGCGCCGAGCTGAGCTTCGGCATCAACCAGGTGCCGTCGGTGCTGCCTACCGGCGGAACGGTGAGCGTGCATCGCGTGGTCGCAGACTGGGGTGAAGGCGGCTCCAATGCGCCCGGTCCGGAAGGTGGCGGCACTGCCGCCCAGAGCCAGGACGCCACGTGGCAGCATCGTTTTTACGACACCGAATTCTGGACCGAGCCGGGCGGCGATTTCCTCCTGACAGCATCCAGCGCCAGCGGTTACGGCGCGGACATCGAGACCATCACCCTGCCCAGCACCGAGGCGATGACCCGCGACATTCGTAAGTGGGTGAAGTATCCCGACGAAAACTTCGGCTGGATGATGATCGGCAACGAGACACAGGATTACACCGCGCGGCGGATTGATTCGCGTGACCAGGGTGGAGGTGCGCCGCCGGAACTGACGGTGGAGTTCCATATGGCGGGAGTGACCGACAACCTGGGCCTGGAACTGCTTACCTCGGGGCTGGACAGCCCGGTGGTCATCACCAACGCCGGTGATGGCTCAGACCGGCTTTTTATCGTTGAACAGGAAGGGATTATCCGCATCTTTGACCTTTCCAGCGGCACCTTGCTGCCGACACCGTTCCTGGATATCACCGCCGAGGTCGATGACGTGGGCAGTGAACAGGGCCTGCTGGGGCTGGCGTTTCACCCCGATTTCGAGAATAACCGCCAGTTCTACGTTAATTACACTTATGATCCGGGTCCCGGCCTGGACCGCACCCGGATCGCGATGTACCAGGCCAGCGTGGGCAACCCCAACATTGCCAACACCACGGAAACGGTGATCCTCGAGTTCGAACAGGACTTTGCCAACCACAACGGCGGCGATATCCACTTTGACCCCGATGGCTACCTGGTGATTGCCACCGGTGACGGTGGTAGTGGCAACGACCCCAACAACCGCGCCCAGACCCTGACCACCCTGCTGGGCAAGATGCTGCGCATTGATATCGATTCCAGTCGCGCCAAGGATGACGTCAGCGAGGGTGGCACCGGCCTGTGCGGCCTGGTGCAAAACTACGCCATTCCGGCCGGCAACCCCTACGTGGGTGGTGATTCCGGCTGTGACGAGATCCTCCATATTGGCATGCGCAACCCATGGCGCTTCAGCTTCGACGCGCTGACCGGCGACATGTTTATTGGCGATGTCGGCCAGGGGCTATGGGAAGAGATTTCGTTTGCGCCGGCCGGCGCGACCGATATCAATTTCGGCTGGAAGATCTGCGAGGGCGCGCACGTGCGGGGCAGCTCCACCAACCTGTGCACCTTCGGCGAGTTGCCGATCATCGAGTACGCCCGCAGTGGCGGCAACTGCGCGGTCACCGGCGGCTACGTCTACCGCGGCCCGATTGCCAGCTTGCAGGGGCGCTATGTGTACGCCGATTACTGTTCGGCGCGCATCTGGATTGCCGAGTTTGACGGCGCCAACTGGGTCAGCGAGGAGTGGATGGAAACGCCTTCACTGGGCGCAATCCCGACCTTTGGCCAGGACGAGCAGTGCAACCTCTACGTGGCCGATTTCGGCACCAACAGCATCTACCGCTTCGTCAACACCGAGCTGTTCTTCGAGTCCGGTTTTGAGAACGGCGCGTTTGCCGGCGATCCGCTGAGTTGCCAGTAGCCCTGCAGGATCAGGGGTTTTCGAACCCGCTGCGGTAGAACGCATCGAAGTCGAACAACCTGCGCACGTCCACCAGGATCAGGTTGCCCACGTCGACCGCCGTGGGTGAGTTGCCCTGCATTTCATTGGTGATGATGTCGATCACCCCGTCGCCATTGATGTCGCCGTCCGCAGCGCTGTAGGACAGCGTGTCCCCGGCGTCGCCACCCGCCGCGCCCCCGTTGGCTCCATAGATTTCCAGGAACTGCACATCGGCAGCGTCGGGGTATTCCGCCGGGTCGAGGTTTGACTCGGCCGGCCACTGGCCGTTCTTGCCCAGCAGGATGTGCAGGGTGCCGGCGTTGACGCGGCCGATGGGGTTGTCGTGCGGGGAGGAAAAGGCGAGGTCGTCAATGCCATCGTTGTTGTAATCGCCATGCATCGCGGTGTCGGCGGCGATGGCGCCGGCCTCTGGCCCCTGGAAGGTCGCCATGGCGAATCCGGGCGGCGGTGAATCGATGCGCACGGTCAGCCCCTTGAGGGTGGCTACATGGTAGATCACGTGCCCCAGGCCGGCGTTGGCCACCGCGGGCAGCCCGCCAAAGCCTTCACCGGTGAGGTCGCCCACGAACAGGTCTGCGTGGCCATCGTTGTCATAGTCGCGGCCACCCAGCAGTTCTTCGCCGAAGACATGGTTGCCCGGCCCGCCATGAAGGATCGTGTGGGTGCCAGGCGAACCACCGGCGCCGGGGCCAACGTGAAAATCCGGGCTCGGATTCCAGTTGCCAGTGAAACTGTCATCCCAGGCGATGTAGACCGAGCCCAGGCGCGAGCCACCCCCGCCATTGCCTGAGCCACCTGCAGGCGGCAGGCTGGCCCCGGCGCGGTTCAGCGCGGTGGCGATGATTGCCTCGTCCGCGCCGTTCTCGTCCAGGTCGGCCACCTGTACGGTGGCGCCGAAGTGACAGTTGATGCCGGTGCCAAGGTCATCATCGCAGTCCGCCGGAGGCCTCAGGCGCAAAACATTGCCAACCGCGACGCTGCCGAAATTGTCGAGGTCGATGGTCTGGCTGGCCTGGAAGTGGTTGCCGCCGCGGAACACGTAGGCCGCCCCGGAATCCATCTCGGTGGGATTCTCGTGGCTGGCCCGCCGGTCGGCGCCCACCAGGAAGTCATCGATCGAATCGCCGGTCATGTCACCGGTGCGCGCCCAGATACACAGCCGTTCGCCCACCTGCTGGTTGACGCCGTCGCCATCCTCCAGGCCGGCATTGCTGCCCAGGATGGTGACAATGGGCAGGCCTCCGGGCGGGCTGCGCAGGTCGAGGGCCTGGTCCGCGGCCGCCATGGTTTTGAGCATGGGGTGGCCGACCACGATGGTCAGTGCGCCGGCGCCGATGCGGCTGCTGTCGGGCGAGTAGTTCTGGCGGCAGATTAGCAAGTCGCCGAGGCCATCCCCGGTGACGTCGGCCATCCACAGTTCGCTGCCCGCGTTTTCGCTGACCTGGTCGCCCAGGATTGGCAGCACGCGTGGGTTGGAAACCCCGGTGTCTATGGAGCCCTCCACCTCGCTGTCTCCGAACACCAGGAATACCTGGCCGGCCGAACTGCGCCCCAGCGGGTCAGCCCGCATAGCGGCAAAGGCATAGTCGGTATGGCCATCCCCGTCCATGTCGTGCGCCCCCGCCACCGGCACGCCGGAAGCGCCGTTGCCTACCGAGCCGTAGACCCGCTGCAAGCCACTGTTGCTGGTGCCCACGGCGGTCAGGTCGACGGTGGCCAGTGGCTGCGCGCTCGCCGCCTGGCAAGCCAATGCTGCGCACAGGCATAGCACCATCGCGGGCCAGGTTGAATGAGCCGGCATGCTTTCGAGCCTGGTGGAAGTGGGCGGGCAGTGGTTCATCGCGGGTTGACCGGTGCTGGTTTTCCAGGGAAACAGGAATTCATCATAGCAACTGGCGAAGGCGCGCTATGGAAGAAAGCGTCCAGGGCGGCATAATGGCGACATTCTAATCGTGAGCAGGGGAGTAACGGAATGAACAGACGGGGCGGGCTTATCAAGGCGGTAGCCGCACTGCTGGCAGCAGTGGCGCTACCCATGCAGGCACAGGTGGTTGACCTGTCCAAGGGCCGCTGGGTGGACCTGAGCCACGAATACGATGACGACACGCTGTACTGGCCGACCGCCGAGGGCTTTCGCAAGGACACGGTGTTCGAGGGCCAGACCGATGCCGGCTTTTATTACACCGCGTACAGTTTTTGCACTGCCGAGCACGGCGGCACCCACCTGGATGCCCCGGTGCATTTCGCCGAGGGCAAGGACAGCGTCGAGCAAATACCGCTTTCGCGCCTGATCGGCCCGGCGGTTGTCATCGACGTGCGTGAACAGTCGGCGGAGGATGTCGACTACCAGGCAAGCAGGGAGGATATCGAGGCCTGGGAGGCGCAGCATGGGCTGATCCCGCCCGGCTCCATCGTATTGTTCAAAACCGGCTTCGCTTCCCGCTGGCCGGACGCGCATGCCTACATGGGCACCGGGGAGCGTGGCGCGGAAGCCGTTGCCAAGCTGCATTTTCCGGGGATTCACCCGGAAGCCGCGCGTTTCCTGGTGCGCGAACGCAAGGTTGCCTCAGTTGGAATCGATACGCCGAGCATCGACCACGGCCAATCCAGCCAGTTCCTCACCCATCGCATTCTCTACGCCCACAATATTCCCGGCTTTGAAAACCTGGCCAGCCTCGATGAACTGCCGCCTACAGGCGCCCTGGTGGTGGCCCTGCCGATGAAGATTGGCGGTGGTAGTGGCGCGCCGCTGCGCGCGGTGGCATTTGTGCCGGAGGAGTGAGCCCGGCCTAGAGATAGAACGGCGGCAGCGATCGGCGCTGCAACCAGTTGTGCGGCAGCCAGGTGCTGTCGTGGTCGCTGAAATGCATGGTGAATGCCTGGCGCGAACGATTCGAGCGGTTGGCGGAGCTGTAGTGCGGCATGCGGTCGCTGAAAACCACGATGCCGCCTGCTTCCAGTTCCAGCGGCACGCCTTCATTGGGCCCCGGCCACGGGGTACGGTCCAGGTTGTGCAACTCGCCTTCCAGGGTGGCGTGGTCCACCTCGTAGCTATCTCGCAGCGGCGAGCGATGGCCGCCGGGTTGAACCCACAGGCAGCCGTTTTCCAGGGTTGCGTCTTCAATCGCCACCCACACCCCGGTAACCGGGCTGCCGCTGGTTTGCAGGTAGCTGGCGTCCTGGTGCCAGCGCACCTCGCCGCCGATACGCGGCTGCTTGTAGATGTACATGGTTTGCCACAGCTGCGGCTTGTGGTAGCCAAGCGCGCGAAGCAGTTCAGCGAACAGCGGCAGGCGACAGAAGCGCGTGAATTCCGGCACCAGGTCGTGCATGGCGTGGCCGATCTTGTTGATCGCCCGTGACTTGGGAACGGTCAGCGCGCCTGTCTCATCCAGCGCCTCTTCTTCCAGGAAGCAGTGCACCGCCTCGGCCGACTCCATGAAGTAGCGGTCACGGCCCTTGTCGCGGTCGCGGGTGGAGAACACCGAGCGGTGGGCGTCGACATCGAAGTCGTCGACGATGCGTTCCGCGGCATCGCGAATCGACGCCAGGTCTGCCGGCTGGATGGCTTTTTCCAGCACGCAGTAGCCCTGCTGTTCAAATTGCGCTTTCAAATGGCGGCCTGGCTCAGTTTGCGTGCCTCAGCACGTTGACCGGGGCATGGGTGACCACCCGCCAGGTGGCGGCGGTGCCGCTCAGCCCCACCACGATCATACCCAGCACCGGGCCGGCCAGCCAGGGAACCAGGCTGAAGCTGTAGTCAAGCTCGAGCAGGCGGGTGGAAAACAGCCAGGCGATGCCACTGGCGCCGGCCGCGGCGAGAATGCCAGACAGCAGGCCAATGGCGAGGAACTCGGCGGCGACGCCCGCCAGCACACGGCTGCGCCGCGCGCCCAGGGTGCGAAGCAGGGCGCTTTCATAGCGGCGCTCGTCGCGGGTCGACTGTACCGCCGCCCACAGAACGATCAGGCCCGCCAGCAGGGTGAACAGGAACACGGCCTGCACCGCCAGCGCGGCCTTGTCCATCACGTCCCGCACCTGGCGCAAAACAGAATCCAGGTCGATCACGGTGACCGACGGAAAGGCCCGCATCAGGTCGAGCATGATGTGCTTGTCGGTCTCTTCCACCCGCGCGCTGGTGATCCAGGTGGCCGGGTAGTCGTTGAGCTGGCCGGGGGCAAACATGACGAAAAAATTGGGCCGGAAAGAATCCCACTCCACGGTTCGCACGCTGGTAATTTCAGCGCTCACCGGTTCGCCGGCAACGTCGAACTCCAGCGTGTCGCCGGGCCCGACGCCGAGGTCGGCGGCAAATTCCTGTTCAATGGAAATTTGCGCCTCGCTGGCGCCATCGCTCCAGAACTGGCCCTCGATGATGGTGTTGTCGTCCTGCAACTGGCTGGACCAGCTCAGGTTGGCGTCGCGTCGCGCCCAGCGGCGTCCCTGCGGGTTGGGGAAGGTCATCTCGGTGACGTCCTCCCCGTTGATGTGGGTCATGCGCCCACGCACCATCGGGTAGAGGATCGGCGCGTCCAGGCCGTTGTCGACGAAGAAGTCGCGAACCCCGTCCACCTCGTGGCCCTGGATATTGATCAGGAACTGGTTGGGCGCGTTGTCGGGCAGGCTGGCGCGCCAGGTGTCCATCAGGTCGTTGCGCACCGTGGTGAGCAGCAGCAGCACCATGATGCCGAGGCCAAAGGCGACCACCTGGGCCACGCTTTCGCGCCCCCTCCTGGCCAGGCTGGCCAGGCCAAAACGCCAGGCGATACCTGCCGCGCCACGGAAACCCTGCAGGCTGCGAACCAGCAGCCAGCCCGCCAGCGCCAGCAATGCAAAGGTGGCGGCTATTCCGCCGAAGATCATCAAGACCAACTGCGCATCTTCGACAATCCACAGCATTAACAGCAGGATAGCGGCAATCGCGGCCAGCCAGCTCAGGCCATAGCGAATCGGCGGTGGGCCAATGTCGTGGCGCAGTACCCGCAGCGGTGGCGTCTTGCGCATCTGCAGCAGGTCGGGCAGGGCAAAGCCGGCCAGCACCAGGGTTGCGGTGATCAGGCCTAGGCCAACCGGGCTCCAGCCCGGCGCCGGCAGCGTCTGCTGGATCATGTCGCGCATCAGCCACGCCAGCGCGCTGTGGGAAAAATAGCCCAGCGCCGCGCCGATCACGCCGGCAATGACGGCCAGGGTGAACATCTGCACCAGGCTGGAAAGCAGGATCTGCCGCTGGCTGGCGCCCAGGCACTTCATCAGGGCGATGCGATCACGGTGGCGATGGGCGTAGCGGCGTGCGGACATCGCCACGGCCACGGCAGCCAATAACACGGAAACCAGGGACGCCAGGTTGAGGAAGCGGCCCGAGCGGTCCATCGCGGAGCGGACCTGCGGGTTGGCGTCACGAATGTCTTCCAGTTCCTCGCCGTCGGCCATCATGGCTTCCAGCACGGGCTTGAAGGCGTCGACCTGCTCGCGACTGCCGGAAAACAATCCGCGGTAAGCGATACGACTGCCGGGCTGCACCAGGCCAGTCTTTTCGAGGTCGGCCATGTTGATCAGCAGGCTGGGAGCGAGATCGGTGAAGCGGATGCCTTCATCAGGACGCGACACCAGTACACGGGTTGCCACCACGGAGGTTTCGCCAACGCGGATCACCGCGCCTACTTCCACGCCCAGGCGGGTAAGCAGCCGCGGTGACGCCCAGGCCTCGCCGGCAGGCGGTGCGCCGGTGGCGTTGTATTCCTCACCGAGCAGCTGGTCGGCAAGGATCAGGGAGCCGCGCAATGGGTACTGGTCGCTGGCTGCGCGAATTGCTGCCAGGGTGTTGGACTGCTGTGCGCCTTCACCGCTGAACACCACGCTGGGCATCGAGGCCAGGTCTGCGGTGCGCAGCCCCTGGGCCTGCGCCGCCGCGGCGTAGTCCCGGCTGATCGGCTGGGTGGAAGCCAGGCGAAGGTCAGCGGCCAGGGATTCTGCGGCGCGCATGGCCACGGCCTGGGATACGCGGTCGGTGAGAAACGCCACCGCGGTCAGCGCGGTAACCGCGATCACCAGCGCGGTGAGCAGCACGGTAAGTTCGCCCGAGCGCCAGTCGCGCATCAGCAGGCGCAGCGCGTGGCCAAATCCACTGCTGCGCCGGGTTGGCGTCGACGCCACGTTGGCCTGGTTCAAGGGCTGGCAACCTCGGGCGAATCGCCCAGCCGCCCGGCATCCATGTACACGATCCGCTGGCAGCGTTCCGCCAGGCCATGGTCATGGGTCACCAGGATCAGGGTGGTGCCTGATTCGCGGTTGATCCGGAACAGCAGGTCGGCGACGGTTTCGCCGGTTCTCTGGTCGAGGTTTCCGGTGGGCTCGTCGGCAAACATCACCTCGGGCTGCACCACGAAGGCGCGGGCGATGGCGACGCGCTGTTTCTCGCCGCCGGATAGCTGGTGGGGGTAGTGGCCGGTGCGTTTTTCCAGGCCCACCATTTCGAGCGCGCCCAGCGCTGCAGCCCGAGCGCCATCCCTGCCCGAGAGTTCCAGCGGCAGCATCACGTTTTCAAGCGCGGTCAAGGAAGGCACCAGGTGGAAAGACTGGAAAACAAACCCCACCTTGTCTGCACGTACCGCGGCGCGGCCGTCCTCGTCCAGCGCGGTGAGCACAACATCTTTGAGCTGCACCGAGCCCCGGCTTGGAACGTCGAGCCCCGCGAGCAGTCCCAGCAAGGTAGACTTGCCGGCGCCCGATGCGCCAACAATGGCCAGGGATTCACCGCGGCGCACCGAAAGATCCACCGATTGGAGGATCGTAAGGGTGCCGCCGGGGCTGGGGACCTGCTTGGTTAGGTCAGTGGTTTGTAGAATAATTTCAGAATCTTGCATGATTAAATTAATCAATAACCTTGTTTGTATTATGGGTCTGGCCCTGTTGCTGGCCCCTTCCGCGTTTTGCGACACGCTGGAAGCCGAAGAATCGGCCTCACGGCCGGTGATCCTGGTGATCGGCGATTCGCTCAGCGCTGCCTACAACATGCAGACGCGCGAAGCCTGGCCCAGCCTGTTGCAATCCCGTTTGAATGAAGATGGCTATAACTGGCGGGTTTTCAACTCGAGCATCACCGGGGATACGACCGAAGGAGGGCTGGCGAGGTTCCCCCGTTTGCTCGAACGTTACCAGCCCGGCATCGTGATTATCGAGCTTGGAGGCAACGACGGCCTTCGTGGCCTGCCACTGGAAGTGACTCGCGACAACCTTGAATCCATGGTGGTCGCTGCCAGGCAGGCTGGCGCCGAGGTGTTGCTGCTGGGCATCCGCATTCCGCCCAACTATGGCAGTGAGTACGTGGCGCGTTTCGAGGGCATGTATCCCGAGCTGGCCGCTGAACACGGCACCCGCCTGGTTGATTTTTTCATGCAGGACGTGGCCCTCGTCCCGGGGATGATGCAGGCGGACGGGGTGCACCCCAATGTCGAAGCACAACCGGTTCTGCTGGATAATGTGTGGCCTGAATTGCAGCCACTGCTGGACTGATTGAACCGGGGCGCCTGGTATGTCGAACCAACAAGAATCAACCCGCAAGTCTTCCGATTTCCTGCTACTGCTGCTGATGTCCGCGCTGGTCGCGGCCTGGGGCATTGCCGGCGCGCTGGATGTGCCCAATCGCACCGAGGCCGGTTTCGTCCTGGACCGAGATCATGTCATCAGCGAACTCACTCCGGGCGGACCTGCCGAGCGGGTCAACATGCAGGAGGGTGACCGCGTCATCGGCATCGCCGGTCAACGGATTGAAGACACTGCCAACATCCTCAGGCTTCCCCGGGTGGAGCCTGGAGAACGCCGCGCGTACGTGGTGGAGCGCGGAGACCAGACCATTCGTTACCGTCCCGCATTCCAGGCCATCAGCCCGCGGGCGCAGCATATTGAATACCTCTCCACCATCGTCGGCCTGGGTTTCCTGCTGATTCCGCTGGCGGCTTGCCTGACCCGGCCCAATGCCGCGACCCGAATCCTGTTCCTGATGGGGCTGGGCTTGTCCTTGTCGTTTTTCAGCGGGCCCTATATCCAGGCGTACGACATTCGTTCGATTGCCGCCGTGGTGGCCGAGTTGTTTTTCCTGCTCGGCCTGGGCGCGATGGTGCATTTCCTGTTGCTGTTTCCCAGCCCGCGGCCGTCCCTGGTGGCTGGTTGGGGGCGCAAACTGGTTTACTGGCCGATCCTGTTGATCTGGGCGCTGATTGCCTGGCGCATCCTGTTTACTCCACAGGCTGATTCGATGCCGGCTTTTGTTGGCCAGTTCATCAGTGGCGTTGGCATCACCGTGTTCCTGGTGTTTGGCTTGTTCCTGCTGCTGAGGAATTACAGCCGCACGGATCGGGCGACCCGCAAGCGCCTGGGGCTGAACCTGATGATGTGGGGCACGGCGGCTGCGATCATTCCTGCCGCGGTGGCCAGGCTGGCCTCGATGGTTTCAGCGCATACGCCGTTACCCGGCCAGGATTACTACTTTGTAGCCCTGGTCCTGGTGCCGGCAACCTGGGCGCTTTCGGCGTCCAAATCCGAGCACTTATAACCTGGCGTGATAAGGCGGGACATAACAGGGCTGCATAACCCTGGCCTTGTCGCTGGGCTATAATAGGGAGTTCCCGACCGCGGTTTCCCGCGCCGATCAATCAGACGGAATTTCATCGATATGAGCGCACAACCGAAAATTCATATTCCGCACCCCACGGCCCGACCGGGCGAGGCGCCGGACTTCAGTTACCTGAAGCTCAGCGACGCTGGCAGTGTCGAACGCCCGCCCACCGATGCGGCGCTGCAGGACATGGAACACCTGGCATTTGACCTGGTGCGTGTCCTCGACGACGAATTCGAGGCACAGGGGCAGTGGAACCCGGAACTGGGCAAGGATGAGTTGCTGGAAGCATTGAAACTCATGACCCTGGTGCGGGCTTACGATGACCGCATGCTGCGCATGCAGCGCCAGGGCAAGATTACCTTTTACATGCAGTGCCTGGGAGAGGAAGCCACCTCGATTGGCCCGGGCATGGCGCTGCGCGACAGCGACATGTGCTTTCCGCATTACCGCCAGCAGGCGTTGTACCTGATGCGTGGCACTGGTCTTCTGAACATGATGTGCCACTGTCTTTCCAATACCCGCGATTTTTGCCGAGGGCGGCAGATGCCGGTGTTCTACCAGCACGCTGAAGGCAACGTGTTTACGATCTCCGGAAACCTCACCACCCAGTACCCGCAAGCGGTTGGGTGGGCGATGGCCGCGGCCATCAAGGGCAGTGATGACATCGCGGCTTCATGGATTGGCGACGGCAGCACCGCCGAGGCTGATTTCCACCAGGCGCTGACCTTTGCGGCGGTTTACCAGGCGCCGGTGATTCTCAACGTGGTGAACAACCAGTGGGCCATTTCCACCTTCCAGGCTTTCGCCGGCGGTGAACTGCGGCCGTTCGCGGCGCGCGGCCCGGGCTACGGCATTCCCGGTTTGCGGGTGGACGGCAACGATCTGCTGGCCACCTACGCGGCCACCCAGTGGGCGGCCGAACGCGCACGCAACGGCGGCGGACCGACACTGATCGAATTCGTCACCTACCGCGGTGGCGCCCACTCCACCAGTGACGACCCCAGCCGCTACCGTCCGAAAGACGAGTGGTCCGCGTTCCCGCTGGGCGATCCCATGGTGCGCCTGAAGGGCCACCTGGAACGCCTGGGGCACTGGTCTGAGCAGGAGCAGGAGGATCTCGAGGCGGAGATGAAGCAGCACGTCACCGATACCTGGAAAGAAGCCTGCAGCTACGGAACCATGACCGAAGGTCCGTTCCTCGACCCCCACGAGATGTTTGAAGACCTGTTCGAGGAAATGCCGCAGCACCTCAAGGAACAGCAGGCCGAAATGCTGGCGCTGGAGGAAAAGTAATGGCGCAGATGAACATGATCCAGGCCATCAATTCGGCCCTGGATGTAATGCTTGAGCGTGACCAGAACGTGGTCGTGATGGGCCAGGACGTGGGCTACTTCGGCGGCGTGTTTCGCTGCACCGATGGCCTCCAGGCACGCCACGGCGAGCACCGCGTGCTGGATTCGCCGATTTCCGAGGGCGGAATTGTCGCCACCGCGATCGGCATGGGGGTGAATGGCCTTCGCCCGGTGGCCGAGATCCAGTTTGCCGACTACATCTACCCCGGTTTCGACCAGATCGCCAGCGAGCTGGCGCGTATTCGCTATCGCAGCGATGCCACGTTTACAGCGCCGGTTACGATCCGTTCACCCTGTGGTGGCGGTATCCGCGGCGGCCAGACGCATTCGCAGAGTCCCGAAGGGATTTTTGCACACGTTTCCGGCATCAAGACGGTCATGCCTTCCAACCCTTACGATGCCAAGGGCCTGCTGATCAGCGCCATCGAGTCGAATGACCCGGTGGTGTTCTTCGAGCCCAAGCGCATCTACAACGGCCCATTTGACGGCGATCCGGAAAAGCCCGCGCAGTCATGGGCGTCGCACGCCAAGGGCGAAGTGCCCGAGGATTACTACAGCCTGCCGCTGGACCAGGCCGAAGTGATAAAGGAGGGCGACGAGATCACCATCGTCACTTACGGCACCCTGGTGCACGTGGCCCTGGCCACCGCCGAGCTGCTGGGAGTGAACGCCGAGGTGATTGACGTGCGCACCCTGATGCCGCTGGACGTCATGACGCTGCAAAAATCGGTGGAGAAGACCGGTCGCTGCCTGGTTGCGCACGAGGCGACCCGGTTCTGCGGTTACGGCGCCGAGTTGGTGGCGTCCATCCAGCAGGCCTGCTTCTGGCACCTGGAGGCGCCCATCGAGCGGGTCACTGGTTGGGATACACCGTATCCCCACGCATTTGAATGGAGTTATTTCCCCGGCCAGAAGCGCATGGCGGCCGGAATTCGCCGGGTCATGGAGGCAGGATGAGCGAGTACGTATTCAAGTTACCGGATCTCGGCGAAGGAACCGTCGAATCGGAAATTGCCGAGTGGATGGTAAAAGTCGGCGATGTGGTCGAAGAGGAAGATCCGATTTGCTCGATGCTGACCGACAAGGCGGCGGTTGAGCTTTCGGCGCCGGTCACCGGCAAGGTGCTGTCGCTGGCAGGCGACCTGGGCGACATGATTTCGGTGGGCTCTCCGCTGATCACGTTTGAAACGGACGGTGCTGCCAAGGCGGCGCCGGCTGCTGCGCCGGCGGAGCCTGAGCCCGCTGCGGCGCCTACAGCAGTCGCCAGCAACGGCGGCGGCCAGCCACAGGTCGCGCCCGCACCAGCGCCGGTGCAGGGCAACGGCAAGGTGATGACCTCGCCATCGATTCGCCGCCGTGCGCGCGAGGAAGGCGTGGATCTTTCCCAGGTGGAAGGTTCCGGCCCGCGCGGGCGTATCCTGATGGCTGATTTCGAAGCCTTCGTGGCCGGTGGCCAGTCTGCCAGCGCAACAGCCCCAGCGAGCCCGGCTCGCGCCGCTCGTAATGGCGTGACCGAGGTCAAGATCGTCGGTTTGCGGCGCAAGATCGCCGAGCGCATGGACCAGGCCAATCGTGATGTGCCGCATTTCGCTTACGTCGAGGAAATTGACGTATCCCGCCTGGAAGATCTGCGCGCCCATCTCAACGCGTCCCGCGGGGAAGGGCAGCCAAACCTGACACCGTTGGCCTTCCTCGCCATGGCGTTAACCCGCGTGGTGGTGGATTTCCCGCAGTGCAACGCGCACTACGACGCCGAGCGCGGAGTCCTGATCCAGCACCACGGCGTACACCTTGGTATTGCCACGCAGACCAACGATGGCCTCAAGGTCCCGGTGGTGCGAAATGCAGAGGCACGCTCGCTGGATGACATGGCAGCGGAGATTCGCCGGGTCAGCCAGGCGGCGCGTGACAACACCGCCAAGCGCGATGAGCTGAGTGGCTCGACCATCACCATCACCAGCCTGGGCAAGCTGGGCGGAATCGTGTCAACGCCGATCATCAACCTGCCCGAGGTAGGCATCATTGGTGTCAACAAGGTGGTTGAGCGTCCCGTGGTGATTGATGGGCGTGTCGAAGTCCGCAAGATGATGAACCTGTCATCGTCTTTCGATCACCGCTTTGTCGATGGTTACGATGCCGCGCTGCTGATCCAGGCGCTGAAAGGCTACCTCGAACAGCCGGCTACCATCTTTATCTAGGGGCCGTCTGGTCACAGACAAAAAAACGGCCCGTCACATTGGCGGGCCGTTTTTTTTTGGCTTGAGGAATTACCTGGAAGTCAGCGTGACCCCTTCGAACACCACTTCGCCACGCGGGCAGTCCAGGCTGAAGGTCAGCGACTCGTCCTCGCTTGACGCGGCCTCGGCGTCAATCCGCGTGGCGGCAATCAGGTTGTGCGTCACCTTGTAAAAGCGCGTGTTGATGTGAATGCCGGTCAACTCGCAACTGCCAGGGGCGCGATCCTGGGGGCGCTTTTTGGCATCATGCCAGTGCACGAAAATCGGGCTGACCGTCGATTCCGGTGACCGAACCCCAAACCAGGTCCAGTTGATTTCACGGCTCATGGAACGACTGCGCGCGCCTTCGAAGGTGTCGGTCACCCGGCTGCCCGCCCGTGTGGAAAGGTTGCGGCTCAGCTCCACGTTGCCGGTTCCGATGGCCCATCCGAAGGGTGTCAGTGCGGCGTAATTCTCCAGCCGGTCACGGGATTTTGCGGCCAGTTCGGGGTCGATGGCGCTGGTGTCCGCTTTCGGATCCGGCGCGCGTATTTCCAGGAAGGTCTTGTCACCCAGGGCGATAATCGCGCTGTGGGTGCCATCGGCGGCATTGCGACCGTCAAACTTCGGCTTTACGCCGGTAAGGCGATGGACTTCCTCGGTACCGCGCTCCAGGTCCTGTATGCCCAGCACGATATGATCGATATAGTGGTCAGCCCGCTGCTGTTGCTGCGGGGCTTCCTGCGCCGTTGCCACAAGGGGCAGGGCGCAGGCCAGAACCCACAAGGGGATTATTCTCATGATTGTTATCACTCCAGTGTAGAATCGCGACGATGAATTTTATCAGACCACTGATTGGCAAATTCGTTGAGTTGGAAGACGAAACGGAGCTTGCCGGCCTGCTGTGGGCCACCGCCTACGGCTTCTTCATCATGTTTTCCTATTACATCCTGCGCGCGGTTCGCGATGAGATTTCCGCCGCCGACCGGGGCAACCTGCAGGTGATCTGGACGGTGGTGTTCTTCGCCATGATGGTGGCGGTGCCGCTGTATTCCTGGATTACCTCGCGGTTCTCGCGCGGGGTGTTTGTGCCGCTGGCCAACCGCTTCTTTATCGCCTGCCTGGTGGCGTTCTGGCTGGCCCTGGTGTTCCTGCCAGACAGCGCGCGGCCCTGGATTGACCGGGTGTTCTACGTCTGGTCCAGCGTGTTCGCGCTATTCGTGGTCACCGTGTTCTGGGGCCTGGTCGCCGATTGTTTCACCAACGCACAGGGCAAGCGCCTGTTTGCGTTTATTACCGTGGGCAGTTCCATTGGCGCCATCGCCGGCTCTTCCACCACCGCGCTGCTGGCCGAGTCGGTGCCGGTATTTTCGCTGCTGCTGATTGCCTGCGTGCCGCTGGAAATCGCCTCGTGGTGCGCATTGGTGTTGCATCGTCGTTTCGCGACCGGCTCGGTGACCACCGAGGGTGAGCGCGATCGCGCGGTGGAGGGCAACGCCTGGAGCGGCATGAAGGCGGTGTTCCAATCGCGCTACCTGATGGGTATCGCCGGGTTTATCGCGTTGATGACATTTGTTTCCACCATGCTGTATTTCCAGCAAGCCCACCTGGTGGCGCAGGCCTTTGACGACCGCGGAGTGCGAACTGCGTTTTTCGCCAAGGTGGACCTGGCGGTTAATGTCCTGACCATCGTTTTCCAGGTTTACCTGACTGCCAAGATCATGAAATGGATTGGCGTGGGCGTGGCGCTGGCCGCGGTGCCTGCACTGATGACTGCTGGCTTCCTGTCGCTCGGCGTCTATCCCACGCTTGCAGTGCTGGTGGTGGCGCAGGTGATTTACCGCGCCGGCCGCTACGGCCTGACCAAGCCGGCCCGCGAGGTACTGTGGACGGTGTTGGGGCGCGAGGCCAAGTACAAATCCAAGCCGTTCCTGGATGCTGCGGTCTACCGTGGCGGCGACCTGGTCAGCGGCTGGATCTATGCCGGCCTGGCTGCGGTGGGGCTGAGTATTGGCGCAATTGCGCTTGTGGCTGCGCCGGTGGCAGGGTTGTGGGCGGTGTTGGCGATTGCGCTTGGCCGCCAGCAGGAGCAACTCGCCGGGCCTGCGCAGGCCCCCGCGCCATCTGCGCCGTCTGAACCCTGAGCGACTGGGCATGGAGTCGATATGAACTGTTGCTTAAACAAGATATTCAAAGTGCGGATATCTTTGATTGTTTTCTGCCTCTCTGCGTTCACGATTGCGCAGGCTGACAGTGTTCCGGACGCGCAGGTCCTGATAGACCAGCTCAAGCTACGGGAGTCATCGACGCCTTCGTCGGCGCTTGCGGGTTGGCGCCGCCCGGAGAAGGTAGTGGTGCGGGTCCTTGAACCCGCCCAGGCAGAAATCCTTGCGCAAGTCGCTCCCGGTGTTGAGATTGTTGCCGTGACCAGCGCCGAGGAAGCACTGGCAGCCATCGAAGGCGCAGACGCCTTGCTGGGTTATTGCAACGCCTGGTTGCTTGAAGCTGGCACCGAGTTGCGCTGGATCCAGGTTTATTCGGCGGGCGTTGAGCGTTGCGTGGGCCTGGATGCCCTGCAGCAGCGCGAGTTCCTCGTTACTAACGGCCAGCACATGTCTTCGCCGGCGCTGGCGGAGACCAGCATTGCGCTGATGATGGCCCTGGTTCGTGGCCTGGACCTGTATTACCGCAACCAGATGGAAGGCAAGTGGGAGCGTGATGTGGGTGACCCGCCCGGCACCTTCGTTGAAATCTCTGGCCGAACCATGCTGGTGGTGGGGCTGGGAGGTATCGGCAGCGAGGTTGCCAAGCGCGGCCACGGCCTGGGAATGCGGGTGCTGGCCACCCGCGGCAGCAGCCGCGAAGGGCCGGATTTCGTTGAGTACGTGGGGCTTGCACACGAACTGCATGACCTGGCGCCGCAGGCAGACGTGGTGATCAACACCGTTCCATTGACGGACCAGACCCGAGGCCTGTTCGATCGCGAGTTTTTCCAGCTGATGAAACCCACGGCCATGTTTATTTCAGTCGGCCGCGGTGGCAGCACGGTGACTGACGACCTGGTGGCAGCGCTTGAGAACGGCGAGATCGCGGGCGCAGGCCTGGATGTCACCGACCCTGAGCCACTGCCGGAAGGGCACCCGTTATGGACTGCGCCAAGGGTGATCATCACCCCGCATACCGCTGCGCGTGGCGACAAGGGGATGGAGCGCCTGTTCATGCTCGTGCGCGAAAACCTGCGCCGCTACGTCGAGGGCGAACCCCTGCTTTCGGTGGTGGACGTCGAGCGGGGATATTGAATATTTCAGCCATGTGACGGTGACTTGCAAAGTCCCGCATGTGGTATAAGTTGCTGGTTCGTAAGAAATCGTGGCCCGTGGGGGGTCGCGGTGACAAGACCGATTGCGGCGCACCCAACCCGCCGTGCAAACCAAAGGTGCTTGAAATGAAATCCACTATCAAACTTCCCCAAAACTTGCTGGGCGTTTCGTCGTGCCTGACCGTTGGGCTCATGCTGACGCCGTTTGCCTCAGCGCTGGCCCAGGACAACCAGATGACCCTGGAAGAAGTCATCGTCACTGCACAAAAGCGAGAACAAACGCTGGAAGATGTTCCGGCCGCAGTGTCCATCATCGCCGGTGAGCAGGTGCGTGAATACCTCAATGGCGCACAGGACATCCGTGCCCTGGCGGCACGCGTACCCGGCCTCAATATTGAAACATCCAATGGCCGTACCCAGCCGCGCTTCTACCTGCGTGGCATGGGCAACATCGATTTTGACGTCAATGCCAACCAGCCGGTGGCGATGATGTTCGACGACATCTCGCTGGAGAACAACACGCTGCGCAGCCTGCCGCTGTTCGATATCGAACGGGTCGAAGTGCTGCGCGGGCCGCAGGGTTCACTGTTTGGGCGCAACACCAATGCCGGCGTGGTCAAGATCGACACGGTAAGGCCCGACCAGGACCGCAACGGCTATTTCACGGTTTCCTATGGTTCGCGCGAAACGCTGATCGGCGAGGGCGCTACCAACTTCTCCTTCTCTGACACCCTTACCGCGCGTATCTCGCTGAAGTACCAGGACCGAGGCGAGTGGATCGACAACGTCAGCAATGGACCGGGCGATGATTTTGGCGGTTTCGAAGAGTTCGCCTGGCGCGCCCAGTTGTTGTGGGAGCCCAGCGACAGCTTCCGTGGCCACCTCAAGCTGCACGGCTTCGACCAGAGCGGCAGTGACCCGAACGTGTTCTACGCCAATGCCATTGCGCTGGGCACTTCGGGTGTGCGCCCCGAGTTCGACGAAAAGATTGCCAGCCATGATGACGGCAGCGTGGCAACGCTCGACCTCGACCACATCGGCGGTGCGCTGAACCTGCAGTGGAGCTTCGGCAATGGGATGACCTTCACCTCCATTACCGGTTACGACACCCTGGAGAACTTCCAGAGCGCCGACGTCGATGGTGGCGAGATCTCCTTCAACCCGGCCGATATCGGCATGCTGGGCAAGCAGGTGTTCTTCGGTGTTGCCACCGGTGACGGCCTGGATGACCTGGAGCAGTTCACCCAGGAGTTCCGCCTGGCCGGTGAGACCGACAGCCTGTTCTACCAGGTAGGGTTCTACTACTTCGACGAGGATTTCGACCTGCTCAACCAGGATTTCCTCAACCCGCCTGCCAGCGCGCTGGTCACCCAGCAGACGGACTCCATGGCGCTGTTTGGCCAGGTTGAGAAAACGCTGTCCGACGCCTGGTCACTGACCCTCGGCGGCCGCTGGACCGACGATGAGAAAGACCTGACGGTTGGCCCTGCATTCCCAGGTGGCACCGTGACGCCGGACTCCATCTCGGTTTCTGACGATTTCTTCAACTGGGACGTGGCGGTGAACTTCCACGCCACCGACGACACCAGCTACTACGGTCGCATCGCAACCGGCTCGCGTGGCCCGGTAACGCTGGGCCGATTCGGTTTCGTCAGCTCGGCTGAAACCGAGGACACGCTGTCCACCGAGATTGGCTTCAAGAGCAACCTTATGGATGGCCGCGCGCGCTGGAACTCGGCGGTGTACATGTTCAAGAACGATGACCAGCAACTCACCGCCACCGGCGGCGCTGCCAACGTCAACCAGCTTCTGAATGCCGACCAGGTCAACGGCTGGGGTGTTGAAACCGAGTTTGACGTGCTGGTTACCGAGAACCTGCGCCTGATGGCCAACCTCAGCTACAACGATACCGAGATCGATGACCCGGACCTGCGCGACGACCTTTGCGGTTCCGCGCCGACCTGTACCGGTCTCGACCCCGTGGTTGGCATGCGCCTGGGTCCGTTTGGCCCGGTGACCGAGGTTTCGATTGACGGCAACCCGCTGCCGCGTACGCCGCAGTGGATCTTCAACTTCATTCTCGAGTACAGCTACCCGCTGTCCAGTGGTGGGCTGTACTTCAACACCGACTGGAACTACCGCGATGAATCCAACCTGTTCCTGCACGAATCCATTGAATTCGTCCAGGATGCGCGTTGGCTGGGCGGCCTGCGGGCTGGTTACCGCACCGACAGCGGGATGGATATCGCCATCGTGGGGCGTAACATTACCGATGAAATCGTGGTCGAAGGTGGAATCAACTTCCTCAACCTGACGGCGTTTGTGAATGAGCCGGCGTGGTGGGGCCTGGAGTTTACTGCCCGTTTCTAAACCGGCCGCAACAGCCTGAAACGAAAAGCCCGGCAAATGCCGGGCTTTTTTTGGCCGTCAACTCTGGCAGCAGGCCTGGCCAGGACAGTCGTCCACGTGGTTCAGGGCGACCATCCCAGCGAGGTGGTGATGCCATAGTCGGTTGAGTTGAGCGTCTCGGGCGGCGGGTCCGAGTCGCCCTGGTAGTACACCTCCATCGACCAGTAGAAGTCGGCCACTAGCTCAAGCTTGAAGGTGGTGCGGAAGTCGGTACGTAGTCGGCCCCGCTCGGTCAGGCTGGGGAACAGGGTGAGCCGTGACATCAGGGAACGCTCCGGGTCTGCATAGCGGAACATGTTGAATTGCGCGCTGGCTACTGCTTCCAGGCTGGTGTTGCTTCCCGCGCCGACATACTTTTCCTCGGTGCCGACCAGCCCGCCGGACAGCGACAGCCAGTGCCGTGGCTTGCGAATAAAGTACTTTCCGTACACCCCGCCAGCATAAAAACGGTAGTCCAGGCCCAGGCTTTCGTTGGCTTCCGCCGACCCCAGCCAGGCATTGAAGCGCTTGTTGGTGCGGATGAACTGGTGGCTGAAGAGAAACTGGTTGCGTTTCTGGTCGTCGGCACCGTCCTGCTGGGTGACGTCGGTTCGAATACTGGCCTCGGTTACCCGGTCTACTTTGCGGTGTTGCCAGTCTGCCGCCAGGTTGAGGTCGGTGATGCCGGTGGACTTCTGGTAGTCGAAGCCGACGCTGATATCGAAGTCGGAGCGCTCCCAGAAACTAGATTTCACCGGCCACACGGAAAACACGTCATCGGTGTCGAGGGTCACCAGGCCGCTTGCCGTATCCACGCCGATGGCGTCGCCTTCTTCTTCCGAGGTCAGGTGACCCAGGTACAAACGCCCGTCGGTGGTTTCAACCGACTGGTTAGCGGTGCTGATGATCTGGTCAATGTACTGCCACTCGATGGCGATGGTGCCCATGGCGTCGGTGCTGAACTGCAGAATGCGTGCTTTCAATGCCTTGACTTCACCGGTAATGCGGTCGCCATTCTTGAGCACGACGATGTCGGTCTTTGCGGCCATCAGGGCCGGGGCGTGGATGCAAAGCAAGAGCGCAAGGGTGGCCGAAAGGCGAATCATGGGGAAACTCCATGGCTGATTTCTGCGTCTGGGCATTCTGTCGGTGCCCATTGCGAGTTGCAAGCGGCGCCGGGAAGAAGGTTGAAGGCCGGGGCATTACGCCCCGGCGCTGACAGAACTGCTGGCTTGCGGAGAATTCCTTCTAGTCGGATTCGCTGCGCATTTCCGAGAGACGGTGCGCCATGTAGTACTTGTAGATATTGGCAACGTAATCGACGGTCTCGCTGCCAATCTCCTCGGCCGCCAGGATCTCGACGTTTTCAAACCACACATTGGGGTCCAGCCCACGTTCGGCGGTTTTCCTGCGCAGGCCCCGGATTCGGTTCGGGCCGGCATTGTAGGAGGCGAAAGCCAGCGCCGTGCGGTTGAATTCATCCAGCTCCGGATCGTCGAAATAGGTCTTGCGAATCCAGTCCATGTAGCGGATGCCGGCGAGGATGTTGTTGTCGGCGGTGCTGATGTCTTCAATGCCCACCTCGGGCGAGGCCGCGGTGCTTGGCAAGAGCTGCATGACGCCCACGGCGCCGCGGTTGCTGCGCCGGGACTGGTCAAGCTGTGATTCCTGGAAACCCTGGGCCACCATGATGAGGGCGTCAAAACCGTACTCGGCTGCATACTCGTCGAAGTGGTCGTAAAGGTTGTTGAAGCGCTCTTGTTCCTCGTCGCCGTGGATGCTGTGCATGCGCGAGGTGTCTCGCAGGTAGCGGTTGAAGACGACGTTGCCCAGCAGGGTTCCGGCCTTGTGGCCGTCAAGGAACTGGTTGATTTTCTGCTTGAGCTGCGGGCTGTCCTTGCGGATCGCCCAGGCGATCCGGGCGTCGCTGCGCAGCACGATGTCATCGCGTATGCGGATATCGGGAAAAATTTCTGACCAGTACTTGGCAATTTCGTGGTCGGAGACGGTGTAGGGAATGGAGCCCGCGTTGGCCAGCTGCAGCAAGTCCTCGGTGGACAGGTATTCATCGACCGCGTGGAGCTTGACTGGCGCCAGGCCGCGCGATTCGAAGTCAGCATTCAGGGTTTCCAGGCTTTCCCAGTAGCTGCTGGATTTGCGCACATAGACGGTGCGGCCAGAGAGGTCATCCTTGTTTTCCACCCGCGGCGCATCGGCCGATTCGATCAACCATTCCTCGATGGGCTTGGAGGCGGCCTCGCTAAAATCGACCAGCGTCTTGCGCTCATCGGTGATGGTGATACCGCCCAGCGCCACGTCGCCGCGGCCCTCGGCGATGTAGGGAATCAGCAGGTCACGGCGGACCGGCAGCACCACCACGTGAACCTCGATTTCGTCCGAGGCCAGGTCCTCGTTAAGCCAGGTTTCGAACATGCTGATGGCTTCGAACGAAATACCACGCTGCTGGGCGCCATCCAGGTAATAGTAGGTGTCAGACCACGGCACCAGGGCGCGGATCAGGCGGTGTTCGATCAGCACATCGAGATCGCCGGTGCGGGACTCGAAGACGCGCAGGGAGCGCTCGTTGGCTGGCGTGGCCTCGTTTTCACTGCCGGGTTCCGTTTCCGAGCCGGGCTCGGATTGCGGGGTTCCCGGTGGGTCTTGTTGCGCAGTCCCCGGCCCTGTCCCTGGCGCCGCGTTCTCGCTGCCTGGCCCGGATGGAGTGGCCGGCGCAGGTCCGCCCTCCGCCGGGTCAGCCTCGCAGGCTGCCACGCAAAACACGATCAGTAGACTCAAAATTTGCAAGCGCACGGCGTTCACGTTCATACCAGCTTCCCTTGTCGGTGGGCGAGATTATCGCCCAGGCAGATTTCCCTCGCCATGATTTTACTGAACTACAATTCGCGGTGATGAAGCGTGCCGCAAAAATTGTTCTGCTCGTCCTGGGCGCACTGCTGTTGTTGGCGGTCGGCGGGACGCTGTGGCTGCTGAACGACGAATCGTTGCTCAGAGCGCAGGTTGAGAGACTGGCCACCAACGCCGCAGGCAGGCCGGTCAGCGTGGCGCGCCTGGAAGTTTGGCCAGGCATGACCAGCCGGATTCGGCTGGAGGGCCTCGAGGTTGCCAACACCGAGTGGGGGAGGTCTGATGCATTGCTGCGCGTGCAGCTTGCGGAAGCCCGCGTGGATATTTCTGAGCTGTTCTCCGCGGGGGTTCGAATCGATCAGGTCGAGCTGGACGGGCTGCAACTGGACCTGGAAGAAGACGGCTCCGGGCAGAACAATTGGACCTTCGACACCCGGGATGGGCCTGCACACCAGCGGGACGACACCGGGGAGGGCGACATCGTGCCCTGGAGTGCGTTCAAGGTTACAAATTTCAGCTTGTCCCATCATTCGCCTGATCGTGCTGTACCGCTGCAATTCGAGGTGGCAGAACTTGCCGGCGTCCACCACGGCGACGGTGCGGTCAACCTCAACGGCGAAGGCGCGGTGGGTGGGTACCCTTTGCAACTCAGTGCTGAACTCAAGCCTTTGCAACGAACGCTCCTGGATGGCGGCGTGGCGTACCGGCTGGAGCTTGCGCTGGGAGAAAACCAGCTGGTCAGTGGTGGCACGTTTGAAGACCCGGGCGCGGGAGGTGGGGTCAACATGGGGTTCCAATTCAGCGGTCCCGAGTTTGCCTGGTTGCTTGAGCAGGCGGCGCTTCCGGCATTCTCAAGCGGGCCTTTCCAGGCGTCCGGGAGCCTTGGTCTGAAAGACCCCGGCGTGCTGGTGCTGGCCCTGGACGGCAATTTCGGCAGTCTTCAGGCCAGCGCATCGGGCCAGGTGAACGAGTGGCGCCGGTCGCTTGGCCTGGCGCTTGATCTCGAAGTGTCAGGGCCGGACCTCGGCGCCCTGGGCCAGGCACTCGGCCTGACCTTCCTTCCCGCTTCCCGCTTCAACATCGGCGCACAACTGGACCTTGCCGATGGGCAATTCTCATTTGAGAACCTGGAGGTCACGGTCGACGGCGGCCACCTGGGCGCCAGGGGTACGCTCGGTGCGTGGCCTGTCCTGGAGAATACCGACCTCACCCTGGAAGCGCACTCGGAAAACCTTGCGGTATGGAGCCCTTTGCTGGGATTCGAACGCCTGAGCCAGGAGCCGTTTCAACTCGATGCCCGGTTGCGCGAGCGGTCGGGGACCCTCGACATCGACATTCCGGTCATGCAACTGGGGCAGCAGGAAATCAGCCTTACCGGGTCTGTGCCGCCGGCCCATGACCGCATTGCTCTCCAGGTTCATTTGCCGACCGCCACTGATAGCCAGCAGTCTTCGGGCGAACTTACGCTGGAGCTTGATGCGCAGTTTCCCAACCTCCCGGACCTGGCCGGTGCAAGCACTTCCCTGGATCTGAATCTGCCCAGCCTGAAAGCGGTGGAAGCCTACCTCGATCGACAGGGCCTGCCGGACGTACCGCTGCGGTTGAGCGGGGCGGTGCAGTATCTCGACGATGGCCTGGTGTTTGAGCACTTGCAAGGCCATGCGGGTAACAGCGAGCTGGCGCTGCATGGCCGGGTGCAGTTGGAGCCCCGGCTTGCGCTGAAGAACCTGCGTTTTCACGTTTCCGGGCCGGACTTCCGGCGACTGCTGGATCGGCCTGAACTGGAGCAACTGCCGGCGCAGTTCCAGGTCTCTGGCGAGGCGCACCTGGATGACGGCCGCCAGGTGCTCGACGATGTGGAAATTCGCCTGGGTGGCAGCAGCGTGCATTTCGACGGCACGGTTGACCATATCGTTCGCCCCCGGGTGGCCGACCTCGCGGTGCGCGTCGAGAGCGAAGACCCCCGCGAATTATTGCCTTTCGTGCGGCGCTTTCGTGACATCGAGCTGCCGGGCGAGCCCCTGGAGGCAAGCTTCCAGCTTCAGTCCCGGCCCGAATCGCTGGATTTCAGGAACCTGCAGCTGCGCATGGAAGACAGCGCCTTGAGCGGCGATTTGTCGGTGGGCCTGGGTGAGGTCATGGAAATTCGAGGCAGGCTGGACTCCGAGTATTTTGACCTGGGCTGGATCAATGGCGACCGCTTTGCCGACCAGGGCCAGCCAACGCAGGCGCCATCGCCCGAACTGTCGCGCGTGTTCTCGGACAAGCCGTTGCCGCGGTTGTCCGAATACCCGCTTGGCCTCGACCTGGATATCGACGCTCGCCGCTTGCAGCTACCCTGGGGCGCCGTGCAGTTAAAACTGGGTGTGCAGCGAACTGGTAACTCGTTGACCATAGAGCCGCTGGAGATCAGCGCCGTCCAGGGCGGCGCCATTTCGGGTTCCGTGGAAGTCGCGGAAACGGACCGGCAACTGTCGGTACTTGCCAGGGGTGGGGCGCGCGGGTTCAGGCTGGGCCTTGCGGTTGCGCCAGGCCAGGATCCCGCAACTTACCCGGCGTGGGATTTCGAGGTGGATTTCAACGCCGCGGGCGCGACCCCCCAGGAAATGGCCCGTTCGGCAAATGGCGAATTGGCAGTGATCGTGGGCGAGGGGAACCTCTCGAACACCCGCCTGCAACTGTTGTTTTCCGATATCGTGTCGGAGCTGTTTAACCTGATTAACCCGATGGCTGAGCGCAGCCCGCTGACCCACTTGCAGTGCGCGGTGGCAATGGTTGAACTGGAGAACGGAACGGCGCGGGTTGACCCATTGATCCTGCAAACTGACCAGCTCATAGCTTCCAGCACCGGCACCATCAACCTGGCCACGGAGAAGCTCAGCATGGGCTTTACCACGCGTCCACGCCAGGGCATTGGCATCAGTGCCGGTGCGGTGGTGAACCCGTTTATTCGCCTGGGTGGCACCATGGCCCAGCCCAGCATCACCCTGGATCCGACCAGCGCCGCCATCAGCGGCAGCGCCGCGGTAGCGACTGCCGGCTTGTCGTTGCTGGGCAAGTCGCTGTTCGATCGCTTCATGCGCGACCAGGATCCGTGTGGAAAGGTCGTCGCCGAGTTACGTAAACTATATGCAGAGGACGCCGTTTCGGCGCCGCAAGGCGAGTGATGTTGGGCATGATTTGCACCAGGGAGCGGACGCAGGGTGAGCACTCACCGCATTTATAACCTGACTTCGATCGGACGCCCGGTGGATTGGCATACGCCGACCAACCGGGCGATGGTAATCCTGCTTGCCCCGGCGGCAGTCGGTGCCATCGTGCTGGGCGTTCTGCAGGGGGCTTCCCTGGCCACGGTGCTCGGATTCGCGCTGCATGCGGTCCTGGCTGGATTCGGTGGATGGGCGCTGGGACGCGAACTTGACCCCGATCACCAGGCATCCGCCTTTGCCGCCATGGCGCTTGCGGTGTTTGTGCTGTACATGCTGGGCCCGGTTTACACGGGTCATTCCATCCTGGTTTTGCTGACAACGCTGGGCCTGGTGCGCCAGGTAAACCGCACCACCGGTCTGGAGTCGCGGCTCAGCGACAGCCTGGTCCTGATGGCGCTCACACTGTGGGTGATTTACGCCACCGCCAACCCGCTTTTTGGCCTGGTCGCGGCCCTTTCTTTCGCTTTTGACGGCAGCCTCGATCGCCCCCAGCGCCGCCAATACGTGTTCGCCCTGGCGTCGGTTGGCGCCACCATTGTTTACATGGTGGATCACGACAGCAGCCTGCAGTTGCTTAGCGCACCACAATCGCTGCCGCAGTGGCTGGCGGCCCTCGCTGTACTCGTGTTTGGCCTGAACGTGCTGTTGCTGGACAGCGTGGCGTCTGTTTGCGACGTCAGGCAGCGCAACCTTGACCTGCGCCGGGTGCGTGCGGGCGCAACGGTTGCCCTGGTAGCGGTGGCCCAGGGTTTGCCACAGGTCCGCGAGGTGGCATTATTGGCCGCTGTGCTGGCCGGCGTCTGCCTGGCGGCTGCTTTCAGAAGATCATTTCGCAACCCCGCATAAACTGAAGAACCAACTGGAGAACATGCAATGCACAAGCTCGCGATTTCCATCCTGTCCACTTGTCTCGCGGTGGCCGCCTTCCCAGCCATGGCCGGGCACGCGGAGGTTGCAGCCCGCATCGAAAGTGCGATGCTCGGTGACCACCGCTCCGAGGCCAACAAGGCGCGTAACAAGTACCGCCACCCGGTAGGCACACTCACATTTTTTGGGCTCAAGGATGGCATGACGGTGATGGAAATCACCCCCGGCGGCGGCTGGTACACCGAGATCCTGGCGCCGGCCATGCGCCACCACGGCCAGTACATTGCAGCCAGCTACGACATCGACATCGAGGGGCAGCCTGAATACCGCTATGCCCAGCACGAGGCGATGCTGGAGACATTCCGCGAATCACCGGAGCTTTACGACCAGGTGGCCGTGGTTCCTTTCTCGCCGCCGGAATCATCCAACCTGGGTGAGGCCGATTCGGTGGACATGATCGTGACCTTCAGGAATGCCCACGGCTGGATCAATGACGGCATTGCCGACGGCATCTTTGCCGAGTTCGCCCGGGTGTTGAAGCCGGGTGGGGTGCTGGGCATTGTTCAGCACCGCGCCGCCGAGGGCGTTGAACTGGAGGAGTCGATTCCCTCCGGCTACGTGCCCGAAGCCACGATTATTGAAATCGCTGGCAAGGCTGGGCTCTACCTGGATGGTCGCTCGGAAGTGAACGCCAACCCCAAAGACGACCACGACCACGAGTTTGGCGTGTGGACGCTGCCTCCGGGCTACCGCGCCTGCCGCGATGTGCAAGATGACGCCGAGCAGCTGGCGGCCTGCAAGGCGCCATGGACCGAGATTGGCGAGAGCGACCGCATGACCCTGCGCTTCAAGAAGCCGCTGGGCTAGGCAGCCTCTAGGCCGCTTTCTGCAATTGTTGTTGCACCATGCGGCCCAGGGTTTCGATGCCGTGTTCGATCTCCTCCGACCAGGGGTGCCCGAAGCTCAAGCGGACAAAGTTCTGGTAACGGTTTTCGGCTGAGAAGATGCCGCCGGGGACAATGCTGATGCATTGTTCCCGTGCGGCCTCGAACAGCGGCTCGGAGCTGATTTCCGGCGGCAGTTCCAGCCACAGCACGGAGCCGCCCCTGGGGCGCGAGATCGCGGTCTGGGCAGGAAAGTATTTCTCCACGCAAGCCACCATGCGTTCTGCATTCTGGCGCAGGATGGGGCGCAATCGATTCAGGTGCCGGTCGTAGTCATGCGAGGCCATGAAGTCGGCCAGCGTCAGTTGCTGTAACAACCCGGATGAGCAGGACAACGCTCGTTTGAGTTTGCGCGCCTCTTCACCATAACTGCCGGGCAGCAGCCAGCCGATACGGTAGCCGGGGGCGACCGTCTTGGAGAATGATCCGGCGGTAAGCACCAGTCCCTTGCGCGAAAAGAACTGTGCCGGGCGAGGGCGCGGCCCTTCGAAAAACAGCTCGCCATAGACATCATCCTCGATCAGCGGAACCTGGTAGCGCTCGAGCAGTTCCACCAGTTCGCGGCGGTACTCGTCGCTGCTCAGGCAGCCCAGCGGGTTGTTGATGGCCGACGAGAACAGGCAGGCGGCGATACGGTGTGACTTGAGCGCTCGTTCAAGTTGTTTGAGTTCAATCCCTTCCACCGCGCAGGTCTCGATTTCCAGCGCCAGCATGTCGAGGCTCTCGATCAGTTCCAGCATGCCGTAATAGGCCGGGCTTTCCACCGCGATCACGTCGCCGGGCTGGGCAACCGATTTCAGGGCCAGCGTCAGCGCTTCCTGCCCGCCGTTGGTAATCAGCACCTCGTTGGGGTCTACCGAACCGCCCTGGTTGAGATAGCGGTAAGCAATCTGGCGGCACAGGCCCGGTTCGCCGTAAAACGGAGCGTAGGTGAGGGAACGTGCTTCGGCGCGCGCCATGATGCGCTTCATGGCCCGATGAAGTGTCTTGGTGGCCGGGCTGGCCAACGAGGGGTTTGCTATGCCCAGCGGTAACATGCCGGGTTGGTGGATTGACGAGTAGACACGGTCGATCAGGTTGCGGCAGCGCACCTCCACCGGCTTGCAGCTCTTGCACTGGGTTCTGACCAGGGGGTTGATGCGCTTGGCCTGAACGAAGTAGCCCGATTTGGGCCTGGCTTCGATGCGTCCGTGGCGTTCCAGTTCGAGGTAGGCCTGGCGCACCGTGGGGATGCTGACTTCCAGCTTGTTGCTCAGGCGGCGCAGCGATGGCAAACGGTCGCCGGGCCGGAGGGTGCCGTTTTCAACTTGCTGGACAATCAGCTCAACGACCTGTTGGTAAAGAAAAGACTGGGCGCTTTTGTCGACTGCGATCATGGCAACTTACCTGCAAACTGTTAATGTTCCATTTTCGAAATTGTGTTTCTGTTAAGTATGCACCCGGGCGCGCAGAATGTCATCCAGTTTCAATGAATCGACATCCTTTGGGGGTGCGCTGTGAACAACCTGTTCTTGTACGCAACGGCCGTTCTGATCTGGGGTTCAACCTGGCTCCTGATCAATTTCCAGTTGGGCGAAGTCGCCCCCGAGGTTTCTGTCGCCTACCGCTATGGCATCGCCACCGCACTGCTGATGGGTTACGCCCTGGTGCGTGGCCTGAAGATGCGTTATGGCCTGAAGGACCACCTGCGCTTCGTGCTGCTGGGCGTGCTGTTGTTCAGCTTCAATTACATCGCCACCTACTCGGCCCAGGTCTACATTGCCTCGGCGCTGAACGCGGTGGCGTTTTCCACCATGGTGTGGATGAACATACTGAATGCCCGGCTGTTCTTCGGAACCCGGGTGGAGCCCCGGGTGTGGATGGGCGCGAGCTTTGGCATGGCCGGCGTGGTGGTGTTGTTCTGGCCGGAAGTGGCTTCGATCAGCCTCACTGACAAAACCCTCATCGGCGCCTCGCTGAGCCTGGCCGGCGCACTGTCGGCTTCGTTCGGCAACATGGTGTCAACCCGTGCGCAGGCCTCGGGTGTGCCGGTGTTGCAGGCGAATGCCTGGGGCATGTTCTACGGAACGCTGATCACCACCGTGGTGGCGTGGCGCAAGGGCGTGCCTTTCAACTTCGAGTACACCTTCAGCTACGTGTCCTCGCTGCTTTACCTGGCCGTGTTTGGCACCATCGTCGCCTTTGGCAGTTATCTCAAGCTGGTGGGGCAGATTGGCCCAGCCCGGGCGGGATACGCGGTTGTCATGTTCCCGGTGGTGGCCTTTGTGCTGTCGGTGCTGTTCGAGGACCTGCCCATGGATGGCCACATCATCGCTGGCGTGATCCTGGTGCTGTTTGGCAACCTGGTAATCCTTGGCTTTGCCGAGATCCGCCACGCGCTGATGGTGCTGCGCTGCCGCTCTGCAGGGTTTTTCCAGAAAAAACAGTTGGCCAATTGACGGTTTCGCAATGAGGTTGCCAACTGGCCGCCATCGGCGGTTATAGTGGCGCCATGCGAAAACTGCTTGTCATCCTGCTGCTTGTGGCAGCCTATGTGGGCTACAACCAGTGGCGCTACCGTCCGCTGGAGCATCCGCCAGGCGTGCTGGTTCCGCTGGCTCCGGTGCAAACCAATTTGCGTCGTCCCGAGGCTTTTGACTACGAGGAGTTCCAGGTGACCCGCAGGGCCCGGTTTGATATCCAGGCCAGGATCCTGGGCCGCGAAACCTATTTCATGGGCACCGAGGCCGACCTTTCTCCCATCGACCTGGCGCTGGGCTGGGGGCGGATGTCCGACCAGGCGGTGCTAGACCAGATGAGCATTCGCCAGTCCGGCAGGTGGTACTACACGCGCTACGCGCTGCCGCCGCCGATCCCCGAGCCGGAAATCATTCGCTCCAGCGCCAACATGCACATGATCCCGGCGGACAGTTTCGTGGAACGCGAACTCAAGAAACTTCGCCCCGGTGACGTGATCCGGATCAACGGTTACCTGGTGGATGTCGACCACCATTCAGGCTGGCGCTGGCGCACTTCACTGACCCGCGAGGATACCGGGCAGGGCGCCTGCGAGATTGTCTACGTGGAGGACGTGCAACGCCTGACCGGAATCTGATGGCTGCGAGGCGCCTAACTCCAGGCGTTGGCGGTTTCCTCGAAATTCGCGCGCGCCGGCTTCACCACGCAAAAGCGCTGGCCGGTGGGCGCTTCCATCACCACCCAGCCGCGAATGTCGGAAAGGCGCTTCGCACCCAGTCGCTCCAGCCGGGCGACCTCTGCTTCGATGTCATCGGTTTCAATGTCCAGGTGCACCCGCGAAGGGTGATCCACGCGCTGCACTTCGATATGCACTTCTTCCGGGCGGGTGTTCAGCAAGACGTAGTCAGATTCAGCCGGGTCGTCCGCGGCCTGCTTTTCCAGGCCCAGGGCCTGCGACCAGAAGGTGGCGGCGCTGTCCAGGTCATCGCCCTGGCAGTCGATGATAAAACCGGCAAGTTGGCTCTTGTGCATGGCGATTCCTCCGGGTTGCAAGCTGGTGAAACAGGTTTCCTGGTCCCTATGGAGTCTAGGCGAGTGATTGGCGATTACCACCCACAGAGGCGTACACTTTGAGGATCACCAGGAAGTAGCCAGGGAGGGTTATTTCATGAAGGGGGCTTTGTTCGCCATCCTGCTGGTCTGTTTCGAGGCCGTTGCAGCCCCATTGCCGCGCTTTCCCGACGCCGCGGTGTGGAACCAGAATATCGAGGCGGCGCCATTGCACGCCAATTCGGCCTTAATGATTTCCACCCTGGATTCACTGGGCGGCTTTGGCGGCACCAACTTTCGCCGCATGCAGATCGATTTTTCCCTGCACGTGGTCCATGCAGACAGTAGCGCGCCCACCCGCACCATCGTCAGCCATCCCGATGGCTATTACACGCCCGATTGCGAAACGCCCGGAACCGCCATGCCCGTTCCTGCCGGCGCTGCCATCGAAGGCGAAACCGGCCTGGTCTGCGACAACCTGGGCAGCGATTGCCACCTGTTGGTCGTGCAGGGCAGCACCCTTTACGAGGCCTACCGCGTCACCGCCAGCGGCAGCAACGCGCTGGAGGCCCAGTGCCTGGCCGTGTGGCAACTCGACCAGGTGTATCCGCCCGAGGGCAGGGGAGAACACTGCACCAGCGCCGATGCGGCCGGCTTCCCGATGGCGCCATTGATGTTCAATGCCGATGACATTGCTGCTGAACTGGCGCTTGATCCTTCCGGCAATGGCGACCTCGGCCACGCCATCCGCTTCATCATTCGCAATGAGCGCATGGCCAGCGACGCCAGCCTGGGCGGCGTATCCGGCCGCCTGTATGTGCGCCCGGCTTCCCACGCCGGCGGCCCCAGCGGGCCGGTCAACTCCATTCCCTACGGCGCCCGGCTGCGCATGCGCGCCGATTTCCCCCTGGACGGCTACAACCCGGCCGCGCGTGTGATCCTCAACACCTTCAAGCGCTACGGCATTGTCCTGGCCGACGGCGGCAACATTGCCCTGACCGCCGAGAGCGATCTGTTTACCGAAACCAGTTGGGCGGAACTGGGCATCAACTCACGCGTGTTTGACCAGTCGCCGGGTGCGCTGGATGTGGATGTCACGGATTTCGAGGTGATTGATACCGGGGCAAGAATTGCCGAAACCTACGAATGTGTGCGGAGCGTGGTGCCGATGTCGTTCAAGGACGGTTTCGAATAGCACGGCATGGCGAGCCGCGGTGTCACATGGGAACGGAGTGGGTGGTGTCCCCCAAAACCGTATGAAACAGGGATGTTTCATCCGAGCCCCCATGGATGGGTTTACGGCGAGTTTTGGGGGGCACCACCCCTGCGTTCCCAGCGCCTAGACCGTTCGAAATAACGGAAGGCGCTAGTTCCGCATGGGGTTGTTGGGGTGATCGCCCCAGTTCATATACGGCTTGCCGTTGTCTACCTCGACCATGGTGATGCAGTCTTCCACCGGGCACACCAGGTAGCACAGGTTGCAGCCCACGCACTCATCCTCGATGACCTCGTACCAGCGCTTGCCGTTTTCATCCTTGCGCCGCCCAATCGCCTGGTGCGAGGTGTCCTCGCAGGTGATGTGGCACAGCCCACACTCGATGCACTTGTCGTGGTCGATGGAAGCGATGGTCTTGTAGTTCAGGTCAAGCTCGTTCCAGTTAGTCACATTGGGCACCGCCTTGCCGCGGAAAGCTTCCAGGTTGGCGTGGCCCTTGTCATCCATCCAGTTGTTGAGGCCATCGACCAGGTCGTCAATGATCTTGAAGCCGTAGTGCATGGCGGCGGTGCAGACCTGGACGCTGCCGCAACCCAGGGCAATGAATTCTGCCGCGTCGCGCCAGTTGCTGATGCCGCCGATGCCGGAGATCGGCAGGCCCGCCGTTTCCGGGTCGCGGGCGATCTCTGAAACCATGCTCAGCGCGATCGGTTTGACCGCCGGGCCGCAATAGCCGCCGTGGGCGCCTTTGCCGCCCACCGAGGGCTCGGGTGAAAAGCTGTCGAGATTGACCGAGGTAATCGAGTTGATGGTGTTGATTAGCGACACCGCGTCGGCGCCGCCGGCATTGGCCGCCCGTGCCGGGTAACGGATGTCGGTGATGTTTGGGGTGAGCTTGACGAACACCGGCAGGTCGCTGTGCTGCTTGCACCAGCCGGTGACATCCTGGATGTACTCGGGCACCTGGCCCACGGCAGAACCCATGCCGCGCTCGCTCATGCCGTGCGGGCAGCCGAAATTCAGCTCAACCCCGTCACAGCCCGTTTGCTCGACAGCCTTGAGAATATCCTTCCAGGCCTTTTCATTGCACGGCACCATCAGCGAAACCACCATGGCGCGATCCGGCCACGCTTTTTTCACCGCGGTAATCTCCGCCAGGTTCACTTCCAGCGGCCTGTCGGTGATCAGCTCGATGTTGTTCAGGCCCATCATTCGGGTGCCGTTGTAATCCACCGAGCCATAACGCGAGCAGACATTGACGATGGGCGGCCCGGGCTCTCCCAGTGTTTTCCACACCACGCCGCCCCAGCCGGCCTCGAAGGCGCGTTCCACGTTGTATTGCTTGTCGGTGGGTGGCGCGGAAGCCAGCCAGAAGGGGTTGGGCGAGCGAACGCCGGCAATATTGCAACTGAGGTCAGCCATGAGCGGCTCCGTCTGTCAGGTATCGATGGATGCTTTCGGCGGCGAGCTTGCCGTCCTGCACCGCCACCACGGTAAGATCGGCGCCGGCCACGCAGTCGCCGCCGGCCCACACGCCGTCCAACGAGGTGCGGCGGTTTTCGTCCACCAGGATGCGGCCACGGTCCATGTCGGGGCAGTCGTCGGCCTCCAGCGGGTTTTCATCGAAGTGCTGGCCGATCGCCTTGAAGACCTGGTCGGCCGGCAGGTCGAAGGTTTCACCGGTGCCCACCAGGTGGCCGCGGTCGTCGTTCTGGGTGTATTCGAAGCGCACGCCAGTTACGCCCTCGTCGTCCACCAGGATGCGTTCGGGGGTCGCCCAGGTCTTGAGCAGCACGCCGTTGGTTTGCGCCACTTCCTGTTCAAAGTCGGTGGCGCCCATCTCGGCGAAACCTCGGCGGTAAACCATGGTGACGAACTCGGCGCCGAGTTTCTTGATCTGCACCGCGATATCGATGGCGGTGTTGCCGCCGCCAATCACCACCACCCGCCGCCCAACAGGAATGTCGTTGAGATCCTGCTGGCGAATGGCCGCGATCTTGTCTACCGCGTTGTGCGCGCCGGGGTCGTCCTCGTGGTCCATGTCCAGGTGATTGACCGCGTTGTGCCCCATGCCGATAAACACCGCGTCGTATTCGCGGCGCAACTCCTTAAGGCTGAAATCCACGCCCAGCGCCTTGCGATTGCGCACCTCGATGCCGCCGATACCAAGGATGAACTCAACCTCCCGAGCAGCGCGGTCATCGGTCATCTTGTAAGCGGCCAGGCCGTATTCGTTGAGCCCGCCGGATTTTTCACGCGCCTCGAACACCACCACCTCGTGGCCGCGCATGGCCAGGCGATGGGCGCAGGAGAGCCCGGCAGGGCCAGCGCCAACGACTGCAACGCGTTTGCCGCTAGGCTCCGCGCGTTCAAAAGGCTGGCCGCCGATCTCAAACAGGTGGTCGGTGGCGTAGCGCTGCAGGCGGCCGATGGAGACCGGCCGGTGCTCAGCAGTGTTCTTGACGCAGACCTGCTCGCACAGTTCTTCCACCGGGCAAACGTTGGCGCAGGTGGCGCCCATGATGTTGGAGTCGAGGATGGTGACCGCCGCGCCACGCACGTTGCCGCTGTTGATCTTGCGGATAAACCCGGGGATGTCGATGCCGGTGGGGCAGGCCTCGGTGCAAGGCGCGTCGAAGCAGAACAGGCAGCGGGCTGATTCCACCGCGGCCTCGTGTCCGCTGAGCAGGGGATGCAGGTCGGCGTAGTTCTGAGCAATCTTTTCAGGGCTCAAGCGGCCCGCTTTGACATCGCGGCTCATGCGGCCTCCGGGGTTGGGGCCTGTTGTTTACCGCCCATCAGCAGAAAATAGCTGATGCCGGCAAACGCAAGGCCGATAAACCAGGCGTAGTGATAAAGGTGTACGAAAAACCCGCTGCCTTCAATCATGCCGATCTGCGCCAGGAAACCGGGAAGGTTTGGCACCACGCCAATCAGCAGGGCGATGATGGCCTTGCGGTTGAACCCGGAGTAGCGGCCGTTGTTGCGGTACAGGTCATCTAGGTCCAGCTCGGTGCCGCGCACCAGGAAGTAATCCACCAGGATGATGCCGATCACCGGGCCGAGCAGGGCGGAATAGCCGATCAGCCAGGTGAAGATATAGCCGCTGGGGTCGGCCAGCAGTTTCCACGGCATCATCACGATGCCGATCACGCCGGTGATATAACCGCCGCGCTTAAAGTTGATTTTAGATGGCCACATGTTGGCGAACGCGTTGGCTGGGCCCACAACGTTGGCCGCCGCATTGGTCGAGATGGTGGCAATAACCACCGCGATCATGCACAGGGAAACCAGCAGGGGAGAGTCAAAACGCCGCACCAGCACCACCGGATCCCAGATGGCCTCGCCAAAGATCACAATCGTGGCACTCGTCACCGCCACCCCGATAAAGGCGAACAGGGTCATGGTGGTGGGCAGGCCGGAGAGCTGGCCAACCACCTGGTCGCGCTGGCTCTTGGCGTAACGGGTAAAGTCGGAGATGTTCAGGGTGAGCGTTGCCCAGAAGCCAACCATTGCGGTCAGGCTGGGGAAGAACAGTTCACTGAAGTCCCCCCAGTTGGTGAATTTCGATTCCGACTGCAGCATGGGGCCGAATCCATCGGCCTGGCTGTAGGCCCAGAACAGCAATCCCAGGCCGCATAGGATGAGGAACGGGGCGGCCAGGTGCTCCAGCACCCGGATCGAGTCGATGCCCTTCCAGATCAGCCAGATGTTCATCGCCCAGAACAGCATGAAACACAGGAACTGCGCCCAGTGGATGCCTACCCAGTCGGGCATCAGGGCCGGCGTGTCGGCCACGCCGGGTGCGGCGATGAGCAGGATGGTGTAGAACGCCGCGCCGCCAATCCAGGTCTGGATGCCAAACCAGCCGCAGGCGACGATGGCGCGCAGGAAGGCGGGAATGTGCGCACCGTTGATGCCAAACGAGGCACGGGCGAACACCGGGAAGGGGATGCCGTACTTTGTGCCCGCGTGTCCGGAAAGCGCCATCGGCACCAGCACGATCACGTTGCCCAGCAGTACCGTCCACATCGCCTGTTGCCAGCTCATCCCGCCATCCACCAGCGAGGCGGCAATCATGTAGGTGGGAATGTTGATGGCCATGCCCACCCACAGGGCGAAAAAGCTGATGGCTTTCCAGTTCTGCTGCCCCGTGGGTACCGGGGCGAGATCGACGTTGCTGAGGTTCGAATCCTGGCTCATTACAGTTCAGTCAGCTGGCCGTAGGTTTCCGGCCGGCGGTCACGGAAAAACTGCCAGGTATTACGCACCTCGCGGACCATGTCGAAGTCGAGGTCGGCCACCACCATTTCATCCTGGTCCTCGCTGGCCTGGGCGATAATCTGGCCGCGCGGATCGCAGAAGTAAGAGTTTCCGTAGAACTTGCCGATGTTCCAGGGCGCCTCGGTGCCCACCCGGTTGATGGCGCCAACGAAGTAACCGTTGGCCACCGCGTGGGCGGGTTGCTCGAGTTCCCACAGGTACTGGCTCAGGCCGGCCACCGTGGCGGACGGGTTGAAGACAATCTCAGCGCCGTTCAGGCCCAGGCAGCGGGCTCCATCGGGGAAATGGCGGTCATAGCAGATGTAAACGCCAACTTTACCGAACTGGGTGTTGAACACCGGGTAACCCAGGTTGCCCGGCTTGAAAAAGTATTTTTCCCAGAAGCCCGCCACTTGCGGAATGTGATTCTTGCGGTACTTGCCAAGGTAAGTGCCATCGGCGTCGATCACCGCGGCGGTGTTGTAGTAGACGCCGGTCATGTGCTCTTCGTAAATCGGCACCACGATCACCATGCCGTGCTTCTTGGCGTACTCGCACATCAACTGGGTGGTCGGGCCGTCGGGAATCGGCTCGGCGGCGTCGTACCATTTGGCATCCTGGGAAGGGCAGAAGTAGGGTCCGGTAAAGATTTCCTGGAAGCACAGCATTTGCACGCCTTGTGCGCCGGCCTCGTCAATCAGGGGGATATGCGCCTCGATCATTGCTTTGCGGTGCGCTTCGCAGCTTTCTTCGGTGTCGATCTTGTTGGCCATCTGGATGATGGCGGCCTTGACCATTCTGCTCATGGTGCATTCCTGTTTTCTTATTGGACGCTTCAATTAAATCACAAATAGCGCCAATAAAATCTGCAAGACCCTTGAACTGCCACGAAATTTGGCACAACCTTCGTCCATGGACATGTTCATGCAGGCGGCGCTGGAAGAAGCGCAGAAAGGCAAAGAGGAAGGGGGAATCCCGATTGGTTCGGTGATAGTCCACGACGGCAAGATCATCGGCCGCGGACATAACCGGCGGGTGCAACAGGGCAGCGCCATTCTCCATGGCGAGATGGACGCGCTCGAAAACTGTGGACGCCAGGCCGCCTCGGTGTACCGCGAGAGCGTGATTTACACCACGCTGTCACCGTGCTCGATGTGCAGCGGGGCGATCTTGCTCTACGGCATACCGAAAGTGATTGTTGGCGAGAACAAAACCTTTATGGGCGAGGAAGAATTGCTCCGTTCACGCGGAGTAGAAGTCGAGGTGGTTCAGGACCCCGGCTGTATTGCCCTCATGGAAGAGTTCATTGCCACGCGTCCACAGCTGTGGAACGAGGATATCGGCGAGTAAGAAGCCCGTGTTTTAGTCGTCCACGCCCAGCCGCTGGTGCATGAGCGGGCTGGTGGTGGTGTATTGCAGGCGCACTTTCTGCTCCGGGTGGATGTACTGCTGGATTCCAAACGCGGCCAGCGCGCCCTCGTGAAAGCCGCTCAGGATCAGCTTCTTCTTGCCGGGGTAGGTGTTGATATCGCCGACGGCGAAGATGCCTTCCACGCTGGTCTGGAATTTCTCGGTATCCACCTGCAAGTGGCGCTTTTCGATCTCCAGCCCCCATTCGGCCACCGGGCCGAGGTTCGGTGACAAACCCCAGAAGACGAACACTTCATCGGCGTCGAGGTTGAATGACTCGCCATCAGCGCCGACGATTTCAAGGCCACCGAAACTGCCATCTTCGTTCTTGATGGCGCAGCGCACATTGCCCTGGATTTCATCCAGGGTTTCACCATCGACCAGCGACTTCATCTTGCTCACCGACGCGGGCTGGGCGCGGTACTCGGCGCGGCGATGGATGAGGGTGATTTTGCGCGCTTTGCCGTGCAGTTCCAGGGTCCAGTCAAGCGCCGAGTCGCCACCGCCCAGGATGACCAGGTTTTTACCAGCCAGCCGCTCGGGGTTCAGCACCTTGTAATGGATTTCCGTACCTTCAAAGGCATCGGCGTCGCGTGCGCGAAGGCGTCGCGGCGCAAACGCGCCCAGCCCGGCGGCGATCACCACCGCGCCTGCGTCAAACTCTGTGCCGGTATTGGTGACCAGGCGAAAGCGCCCGTTGTCGAGTTTCTCGAGTTCAGTCACGGTCTGGCTGAGGTGAAAAACCGGATCAAACGGCTTGATCTGTTCCATCAGCCGATCGGTCAGTTCCTGGGCGCCACACACTGGCAGGGCAGGGATGTCGTAGATGGGCTTCTCCGGATAGAGTTCGGAGCATTGACCGCCAACCTGGGGCAGTGAATCGACCACGTGGGCCTTGATATCCAGCAGCCCCAGTTCAAACACCTGGAACAGGCCACAGGGGCCTGCGCCCACGATAACGACGTCGGTTTGGATGGTCATGATGCTGGAGTTCCCTCTAAGGTGATTGGTATTTGGTATAAATTGCTGCCCGGACCGGGTTGGATTTGGGGGCGATGGCCGCGGAGTCAAGCTGGATAATTGTCAAGTAAATTGCATTATTGATGAGTGATACACGGCAGATCAAGTTGGAGGAATCCTGGAAGCAACGGCTCGCTGACGCGTTTTCCGAACCGTACATGCAGCAACTGCGCGCCTTCCTGCTGGAGCGCAAAAGCGCGGGTGCGGTGATCTATCCGCCAGGGCCGCTGATCTTCAACGCATTGAACTCGACGCCGTTCGACGCCGTCAAGGTTGTCATCCTGGGCCAGGACCCTTACCACGGCCCGGGCCAGGCGCACGGGCTGAGTTTCTCGGTGCCCGATGGCGTTGCGCTGCCCCCTTCGCTGCTGAACATCTACAAGGAAATTACGGCCGATATCGGCACTTCAGCGCCAGGCGAACGGCCCGGGAGCGGCAACCTCCAACCCTGGGTGGAGCAGGGCGTCCTGCTGCTCAACGCCGTGTTGACGGTGGAACGTGGCAACGCCGGCGCACACCAGGGCAAGGGCTGGGAGCGCTTCACAGACCGCGTGGTCAGCGAACTGGACAAGGGTCGAGACGGCCTGGTGTTCATGCTGTGGGGCAGCTACGCGCAGAAAAAGGGAGCGGCGATTGATCAAAGCCGTCACCTGGTTTTGAAAGCGCCGCATCCGTCGCCGCTTTCGGCGCATCGCGGCTTTTTCGGCTGCAGGCATTTCTCCAAGGCGAATAGCTGGCTTTCCGCGCGCGGCCTGGAGCCCATTAACTGGGCGCTTGCTTAATCCAGTCGAAGACGCCTAGCGACGGTTGGGGGGCACCCCGGGAAACCGGCGGATGAACTCCAGGTGGCTGTCCTGGTTGATTCCAACACTGGGCGAGTCAGTGCTGGCCGGATGCCGCTTGAGCGCATCCTGCGGACGAACAGGGCGCTTTTCGAAACCACCTCCGCAATTCGGGCAAATGTTGTGCAGCAAGGAATCGGCGCAGCGCTCGCAGAAGGTGCATTCAAACGAGCAAATCACCGCTTCGGTGGAACGCGGCGGCAGGTCTTTGCCGCACGACTCACAGTTGGGCTTGATGGCGAGCATGGAACCAGGCCTTTTGAAGGGTTAATTGGAAACGATATACCAGGCCAGCTGAGTCCACAGCAAAAACAATACGATACAAGAGGCCGAGTACACGGTGAAACGGTGCATGACGTTGTTGTAAGTGCACTGGATAAA
Organism: Gammaproteobacteria bacterium; assembly: GCA_030428105.1. Lineage (GTDB taxonomy): Bacteria > Pseudomonadota > Gammaproteobacteria > Xanthomonadales > SZUA-36 > JAUIBE01. The sequence continues at coordinate 50,086 of JAUIBE010000011.1, read as the reverse complement.
ACTGTGAACCACGCGAAACAGTACGTAAGCCCAGGCCAGCGCGACCAGCCACGGGTCCTGGATAAGCAGGATCAAGGTAAGCAGCACCGCCACGTAGAAAAGAATGGGTAACTCGAACAGGTTCTTGAGGTTGTTGGCCGGGCCTGCCGAGTCTGTAAGCAGCGCGTTGGCCTGTTCGCGTTGCTGCAATTTTTGCGGGTGAATCCGCTTGCGGTTTATTTCCGCCATGCGGGTCAAGTACATGTAAACCCAGACCACGAACGTGAGCGCAACCATGGCCAGCATGGGCAGGAGCATCGGCTTGAAAAACATGGTGATTTCCTTTGTCTGTCTGTGCAAGAGATTCCACTGACAAATGGTATAGAAAATAGCAAACATAAATTTACATTTCTTCACAGTTTGTTTACAATCCGCGCGGATCTTTTGGTGTGAACGCCCTGGCACGGACGCGCGCTTGCGGACAGGGGCAAAATAAAGAGGAATAAGCAATGAAGAAGCTCTTTAAACAGAGTCTGCTGGCTTTTGCCGTTCTGCTGATCTCAATTGGCGCTGCACATGCCCAGGCACTCGATTACCTCGGTGCTGGCGGCGCGGCTTCCGTTGGCGATGCCCCGCTGGGTGTTTCCGATTGCAGTGGTGGCGAGATTCACGATGACGGCGTGGCCGAAAACGGCTACGGCTGGAACGAAGCCCTCGTTTCCGATGGCATTTACGCCGATGTATTCACTCCGGCATCTGATTTCAGCTACACCGAAGTTTGTTTCTGCTGGGTGCAGCTGGGCGGCGATACCACCATCGACTTCCAGATTGAAGTGTGGGACAACACTGGCCCGGGCGGCGCACCTGGCAACAACCTCGGTGTGATGTCTGCGCAGGCAACCGGTGTTGGCGGCACGCTGCCAGGCAACTGGTACAGCTACGACATTTCATCGCTGAACATCGACGTGGCCAATGGCGACTCCGTGTACATCGGCGCGCGCTGGGATCCGACTGCGGACCTGGATTTCTTCATCTGCAGCGATGAGTCACCCGGAACGCCGTTGAACGGTGGCCACAACTGGAATGACAACGCCGGCGCATGGTCTACCACCCAGAGCCTGTTCCCGGGCTACCGTTCACTGCTGCTCCGCGCCAATGGCGAAGCCGCAGGTGGCGTTGGTCCGGCCCGCTTCGAGGTTTCCAAGAACTTCGACGACGACAACGAAGCCGAAGTGGAAGTAACCCTGAGCTGTAACACCGGCCTGCCGCTGGAGCAGACCATCGGTATTTCCGAGGGCGACCCGGTGACCTTCGTGGTCAACGACTTCGAGCCCGGCGCCATGGACTGCGTGGTGACCGAAGAAGTGCCGGTTGGTTACGAGGCTTTCTACAACTTCAACGACACTGGCTCCGACGAGGGCTGTGTGTTTGAAGAGGTTTCCGCCGGTTTCTACCAGTGTGAAATCGACAACAGCCTGCTGCCGGTTGAAATCGATGTGACCAAGGTCTGGATCGATGAAAACCCGCAGTTCAATGGCCAGAACATTGCTGAAGCCGTGTGGTCATGCAGCAACGAGGCATTCTGCAACGTTGGCTTCCTCGGCGACGAGTGCAGTGGCTACCTGAACTTCTACGGTAACCCCGGTTCGGACTCTTTCCTGGTCTACCCCGATTGGGAAAACGGCACCGTGTGTGACGTGGACGAAGTATTCGTTGCTGACGGTGGCGTTGAGATCGACGACAGCGAGTGTCAGAACCTGACCGTATGGCCGGGCGTGGGTGCCGAGTGCACCATCTACAACACCCGTCTGTACGAAGGCATCCCGACGCTGAGCCAGTACGGCCTGGCCGTGCTTGCCCTGCTGATGCTGGGTGTAGGCTTTATCGGCTTCCGCCGACTGGTCTGATAAGCCTGGATTGATGTAAGAGAAACGGCCCGGGGAAACCCGGGCCGTTTTTTTATGCCTTCGATTTGCCCATGCGCTGCAGGGCTTCACCCTCGAGTCGCATCTGCATCCAGCCGGACATGGCCTTTGCGCCAATGCCCTCGTAGAAGCCAATGGCTGGCTTGTTCCAGGTAAGAACAGACCAGTCCAGCCGGCCGCCTTCGCCGGCGACCACCAGCGATGCCAGGTGGGTCAACAAGGCTTTGCCAATGCTCTTGCCCCGGAATTCAGGGCGTACAAACAGGTCTTCCAGGTAGATGCCTGGTTTGCCAAGGAAGGTTGAGTAGTTGGTGAAGAAGAGGGCGAACCCGGCCGGGTTTCCCTCCCATTCCGCAATCACCACCCGGGCTGCTGGCTGACTGCCAAACAGGCTGGATTCCAGGCCATCGACCGTGGCGGTCACCTCGTGGGACAGCTTTTCGTAGTCCGCGAGGTCCTGGATGAACTGCAAAATTAAACCGCAGTCATCCCTGACTGCGGTTCGGAGGGTTAGTTGTTCTCTGGCTGGCTCAGGTCCGGTAGTAACGGTCATAGTCACGATAGCTCCGCTCGGTTCGGTATCGATTGTACCGATCGTAGCGACTATCGTCGTGGCCCCAGTTATCGCGGCGTGGCTTGTACAGTGCCGCATCCACGATTGACCACAGGTGGATCACCCAGCCCAGCAGAATCATCCACAGGATGGCCGTGAGCACAAACATCACACCGGCCAGGATCCAGCGACCCTGGAGAAGCTGACCCAGCCCCGGAATAAAGAAACTGGCCAGCGCACAGATCACGTTGCCACAAGTTCCAGAACCATAATCTCGACCGCTCATCGTGCCCTCCTGTAGTGGGTTATTCAGTTCTTACCCAGGTAGATGCAGATTTCGTGCCAAACGGTATATCTTGATTTACAAAGAGTTTTTCAGAAGGGTTGGGCGCCCGGTGGCGAAAATCACGGATCAGTGGCGTCTTTCGCCATCGGGATGATGAAGTCTCGGTCCAGCGGCTTGCGCGGTTTGAAATCGAACGGCCGCCGGCCGTCTCCGCCGCAGACTTTCCACATCATTACCGACTCGACCAGCGGGTTGAGTGGGTCGTGGGCGCGGGCGCGTCCGCACATGCGCAAGCCGGCCGGGGTTTCAACCACCACGTTGTGACTGCCGTCGGCGGCCTGCCAGCTGTCCACGACCTCGACGTTTTCAGGCACGGTCTTGCCGTTGAAGGTGTTATCAAAGGGCGCCAGCGCCTCGGCGCCGGCATGGCGCTGCCAGTTGGAAGGCATCTCGTAGTCTTCTGGCGTACCGAGACGGCGGGGCGCTGTGGTTAAGTCATTGGGCAGGGGCACGGTTTCAGCCACGCTGTCTCGCTGGTCTATCAGCCGCGCGGTGGTGACCGGGGGCGTGATCGGTATCAGCGGTGGTTGGTCAATTTCCGGCGTGACGGGCTTTGCTTCTGTTGTCGGTGTCGGGACGGGAATGTTGCGCGGCTGCGCGGAAGGAACAACCTCGTCGATCTCCAGCGGCTCAACCGGCGCGGCTTCAAGCGCCTCGGTCGGTGGAGGCGCCACTTGTGCGCGCGGGGCAGGCATGACCAGCCGCACCAGCAGCTCGGCTGGTGCCAGCTGCACCGCTTCGGTCACCCGCTTGATGGGGATTGCCAGGATCAACGCGTGGGCCACCACGGCAAGAATCAGCCAGCGGCTGTCCGCGGCGCGCAGGCGCGGTTTGGTGGCAATGGCGTAGCTCAAGAAGAATGGCCCCTGGTGAAAGTGCGAATTATGCCCAACGGGGTTTAATTTCCCGTTAAGTATGGCTTAAGAATCCGCAGGCGAAACAGTTGAGTGGGTACCTTTCAAAACCGTATGAACCAGGGATGATTCATCCGAGTCTACATGGATGTATTCACGACGGGTTTTGAAAGGTGCCCGCTCCTGTTTCGCCCTCTGCTTGTTCACCGCATGAAGTTATAATTATCACCGTTATTCTTTCACTTCGATTGCCAGTTCTATGCGCAATGCGTTTGACCAGTCTGTCGCTTTTGAGGCCATTGGCCGGGCCCTTGGGCTGACCTGTCCGGTTGAGAAATGCCAGGCGGTTGCTGATCTGTACGCCGACAAGACGGCGGATTTTTCTGTTCGGGAAAACCCGGTTGATGCACCCTGCGTGGCCGGTCGGCCGGATAGGCCGCAGCTTGTTGCGCCGGCCAGCCTGGCTAAGCGCCGGCTGGGTAGCGAGGAAGGCCGGGCAGCGCTGATACATGCCATCGCCCACATTGAGTTCAACGCCATCAACCTCGCCCTGGACGCCGCCTGGCGATTCCGCGACATGCCAGCGCAGTTCACCCGAGACTGGCTCTCGGTAGCGGCCGACGAGGCGCGCCATTTCCAGATGCTGCACGGGCGTCTCGAGGCGCTTGGTTACCGCTACGGCGATTTTCCTGCCCACAACGGTTTGTGGGAGATGGCGGTGAAGACATCGCACAGCTGCCTGGCGCGCATGGCGCTGGTGCCCAGGGTGTTGGAAGCGCGGGGCCTGGATGTTACGCCGGGGATGATCGAGCGCCTCAACGAGGCCGGTGATGGCGAAACTGTGGCCATACTCGAAGTGATTCTCGAAGAAGAAGTGCGCCACGTTCTGATTGGCAGCGAATGGTTCCGCTTCTGTTGCCAACAGCAAGGCGTTGCGCCGTTGCCAACTTTTGTTGAACTGCTGCGCGAATATTTTGGCTGGCCACGCGGCCCTTTCAATATCGACGCCAGGCTTTTGGCCGGCTTTAGCCCTGAAGAACTGGCCATTCTGCAGGAACAGGCTGCCTGAATTGGGCGCCCAATCCGGTCATTTCTCCGACCACTTTTCGGGGCATGCCGCGCAATACGCGGCCTATCGTCCCGGATATCCCGAATCGCTGTTTGACTGGCTGGCCGCGCAGGCGCCTTCTACGCGGCTGGCGTGGGATTGCGCCACCGGCAATGGGCAAGCCGCCGTGGCGCTGGCCCGGCGCTTTGACTCGGTATTTGCCAGCGATGCCAGCGCACAACAGATCCAGCAGGCGAGGGCGCATCCTCGCGTGACCTACGCCGCCGAGCCGGCGGAGCGTTCCTCCCTGGTTGACGCCAGCGTCGACTTGATCACGGTGGCCCAGGCTTATCATTGGTTTGATCACGCGACGTTTCACGCCGAAGCAGAGCGCGTCTTGAAGCCAGGGGGCGTCCTTGCCGCGTGGACCTACATGCTGGCCGAGGTTAACCCGGAGTTCGACGCGCTGGTGTACGAACTGTACGAGGGAGTCCTGGGGCCGTACTGGCCGCCGGAGCGGGCTTATGTCGAGCGTGGTTACAGGGACTTCACGTTTCCCTGGCCAGATATCGAGGTGCCGTCGTTTGCGATGTCGGCAAGCTGGCCGCTGGAGGCCATGCTGCAATACCTGCAGACCTGGTCTGCGTTTCGCCGCTACGTGGCCGAGAAAGGCGCTAACCCGGTGGAAGAAATCCGCGCCGGATTGGCCCGCGCATGGGGTGATCCCGAAAAGAAACGGGAAGTGCGCTGGCCGCTGGTGGTGAAGGTCGCGCGAAAATGACGCGCAGTGTTTTGTAGGAGCGGGCTTTAGACCGCGACCGGCAGGTCAACCGCGGTGGCGCCTTCTGCCGTTACCCGCAGTACGCCACCCCTTTTATACCAGTCGGTCAGCACGATCCGGCTGGCCGAGTCACCATTCTCCAGGATGTGTTCATGAACTGCCGGGCGGTGGGTGTGGCCGTGAATCATGTGCCGCACCTGCTGATCTGCAAAGGCCTGCTGCACGGCTTGCGGGTTAACATCCATGATGTCCATGCTGGCCGAGGAAGTGTGTTGCTTGCTGGCGTCGCGGGCCTGCTTCGCCACGGCGATGCGTTCTTCGATCGACAAGGCCAGGAAGCCCGCCTGCCATTGCGGGTTGCGCACCTGGGCGCGAAACGCCTGGTACTCCACATCATCGGTGCACAGCGTATCGCCGTGGAGCAGCAGGGTGGGGGTGCCGTACAGGTCTACCACCAGGGTTTCTGGTAGCAGCTTCATGCCCGCCTGGCTGGCGTACTGCTCGCCCAGCAGGAAATCACGGTTGCCGTGCTGGAAATAGCACGGCACACCGGAATCACTCAATTCACGAAGCGAATCGGCGACCGCCTGCGCGGTGGGGGTAACCGCGTCATCGCCGATCCAGTACTCAAACAGGTCCCCCAGGATGTACAACGCCTCGGCATCCCTGGCCTCGCCCGCAAGCAGGCGCAACAGGACTTCCGTCATCTGCGGCCGACTGTCTTCCAGGTGCAGGTCGGAGATGAACAGCGTTGCCATGGTGTATTACTCCGCGGCGACGACCTCGACGCTCTCGATCAGGACCGGTTCGGCCGGAACATCGTGGTACGGCGGGAACGAGGTGGTTTCAACGAAACGGATTTCGTCCACCACTTCCATGCCCTCGGTGACCTTGCCGAATACCGTGTAGCCCGCGGAAGTGGGGTTGCGGTCGAGGGAGCCGTTGTCCTGCACGTTGATAAAGAACTGTGACGTTGCTGAATCAGGCTGGGAGGTGCGGGCCATGGCAACGGTGCCGCGGGTGTTTGAAATACCGTTGCCCGCTTCGTTGACCACCGGGTCCCTGGTGGCCTTGGGCTTCAGGTCCGGGGTCATGCCGCCGCCCTGGATCATGAAGTGGCTGATCACGCGGTGGAAAATGGTGCCATCGTAAAAGCCCTCGTTGGCATAGGCGAGGAAGTTTTCCACGCTGGCCGGGGCCTCTTCGGCAAACAGCTCAAGGGTGATGTCACCCAGGCTGGTGTGAATGATCACTGAGGGGTTGGCGGCATCGCTGGCGCTGGCCCCGGCATCTGCCTCCTGGGCGAACACGGGAGCGGCGCTGATTGCAGTCAGGGCCAACAGCCCGCCAACAAGCACAGTCTTGATCAGTTTCATGGTTGGTAATTCCTCGGTTTGAGTCGCGCCACGGGGGCGCCTCATGGTGGCAAAAGGGGCATCATACTGATGGCGGGCCGCATCGGCCAGCGCCGGTCAGTTCGGGGCCAGCTTATGGTATAATTTCAGGCTTGAATAAGCTTCCTACTTCATCCTCAACGGCGGCATTTTTTGGCCGTTGTTTACAATAATAAATCACTGAATTATCAGTAAATTATAGTGATTACAGAATCCATTTTATCATATGGCTGAACTCGCCAAAGAAGTCCTGCAGGTCAATCTCGAAGACGAAATGCGTCAGTCCTACCTGGACTACGCAATGAGCGTCATTATCGGGCGCGCGCTTCCCGACGTTCGCGATGGCCTGAAACCCGTTCACCGGCGTGTACTGTTCGCCATGAACGAGCTAAGCAACCACTACAACCGGCCGTACAAGAAGTCTGCGCGCATCGTCGGTGACGTTATCGGTAAGTATCACCCGCACGGTGACTCCGCTGTATACGACACCATTGTTCGCATGGCGCAGCCGTTCGCAATGCGCTACCTGCTGGTTGATGGCCAGGGTAACTTCGGTTCGGTTGACGGCGATGCGCCGGCGGCCATGCGTTACACCGAAGTGCGCATGGCCAAGATCGCCCACGAAATCCTTGCCGATCTGGACAAGGAAACGGTCGATTTTGTTCCCAACTACGACGAAACCGAGAGTGAACCGGTGGTTATGCCCACCCGGGTTCCCACCTTGCTGGTCAACGGCTCGGCCGGTATCGCCGTGGGCATGGCCACCAATATTCCGCCGCACAACCTGGGCGAGGTCATCAGTGCCACCATCGCGCTGATTGACGACCCGGATATCGACATCGACGGCATCATGCAGCACCTGCCGGGGCCGGATTTCCCAACTGCGGGCCTGATTAACGGCGCGCAGGGCATTGGCGAGGCCTACCGCACCGGCCGCGGACGCATTTATATGCGTGCTCGCGCCGAGATCGAGACCAACGAAAACAGCGGCAAGCAGGCGATCATCGTCACCGAGATCCCCTACCAAATTAACAAGGCGCGGCTGCTGGAAAAAATTGCCGAGCTGGTCAAAGACCGCAAGATTGAAGGCATTACCGAGCTGCGTGACGAGTCCGACAAGGACGGCATGCGCATCGTGATTGAACTGCGCCGCGGTGAGGTGCCGGAGGTTGTGCTCAACAACCTCTACAAGCAGACCTACATGCAGGCGGTGTTCGGCATCAACATGGTGGCGCTGGTGGATGGCCAGCCCAAGCTGCTGAACCTGAAAGAAGTACTGCAGGCCTTTGTCGGTCACCGCCGTGAAATCGTTACCCGCCGTTCGCTGTACGAGTTGCGCAAGGCGCGCGACCGCGCCCACGTGCTGGAAGGCCTGACCGTTGCGCTGGCCAACCTCGACGAGGTCATTGCCCTGATCAAGGCTTCAGCGACGCCGCAGGAAGCGCGCGAAGCGTTGGTGGCCCGTCCCTGGGATCCGGGCATGGTGCGCGCCATGCTGGGGCAGGGCGGCGCACAGGTTTCGCGCCCGGAAGACCTGGACAAGCGCTACGGCATGCACGATGACGGCTACCAGCTGTCCCCGGTACAGGCACAGGAAATTCTCAACATGCGCCTGCACCGCCTCACAGGCCTGGAGCAGGAAAAACTGACCCAGGAATACGGCGAGATCCTCAAGCAGGTACAGGCCCTGTTGGAAATCCTTTCGGATCCAACACGCCTGATGGAAGTGATTCGCGAAGAGCTCGAGGCTATCCGCAACGAGTATGGCGACGAGCGTCGCACCGAGATTCTGGAATCGCGCCTCGACCTCAGCATGGAAGACCTGATCACCGAGGAAGACGTGGTGGTCACGCTTTCCCATGCCGGTTATGCCAAGTCGCAGACGCTGGATCGCTACAAGGCGCAGCGCCGAGGCGGTACCGGTAAATCGGCAACCCGGGTCAAGGATGAAGACTTTATCGACCAGATCTTCATTGCCAATACCCACGATACGCTGCTGTGCTTCACCAGCCATGGACGCATTCACTGGCTGAAGGTGTACGAGTTGCCGCAGGCCAGCCACGCCAGCCGTGGCAAGCCCATCGTCAACCTGTTGCCGCTGGAAAAAGACGAGCGCGTCAACGCGGTGCTGCCGGTGCGCGAGTACTCCGAAGACCTGTACGTGTTCTTCGCCACTCGCAACGGCATCGTCAAGAAGACGCCGCTGTCCGATTACTCCCGTCCCCGCGCCACTGGCATCTGGGCCATCGACCTGGTTGAAGGCGACCAGCTAGTGAACGTGGCGGTTACCGATGGCGAACAGGACATCATGCTGTTCTCCAGCTCGGGCAAGTGCATCCGTTTTGCCGAGTCGGATGTGCGCCCCATGGGCCGCGTTGCCCGTGGCGTTATCGGCATTCGCCTGGCGGACGACCAGCAAGTGGTTTCCATGATGGTGCTCAGCGAAGGCGACGTGCTGACCGTCACAGCCAACGGCTATGGCAAGCGCACCGCTGTAGATGACCACCCGCGCCAGGGCCGTGGTGGCCAGGGCGTTATTGGCATCCAGGCTTCCGAGCGCAACGGCGACCTGATTCGCGCTATCCAGGTGATGGACGGCGATGACATCATGCTGATTTCCAACGGCGGAACGCTGGTGCGCACCGGGGTGGAGCAGATATCCACCCTGGGCAGGAACACCCAGGGCGTAACCCTGATCAGGCTGCGCAACGATGAGCAACTGGTTGGCCTGGCGCGAATCGCCGAAGAAGAAGGTGATGAAGACAACGAAAACGGCGACGCGGCCGAAGGCAACGTCGCCGAGGATTGATTCGTAGCGGTTGGAAAAGCGGAGGCCGGAACCGGCCTCCGTTCACATCAAAGTTCTGACAGTACGTGCTCTGCTGCGCTTACGCGGAATTCGCCCGGCGCTTCAACAAACAGCTTGGTCACCACGCCATCATCGGCGATCAGGGCGAAACGCTGCGAGCGTTGCCCCATTCCAAAACCACTGGCATCCAGTTCCAGGCCCAAAGCCCTGGCGAACTCGCCGTTGCCATCGGCCACCATGCTGATGGATTCGGCGTTGGCGCTCTTGCCCCAGGCGTTCATCACGAACACATCGTTTACCGCCATGCAGGCGATCTGGTCGACACCCTTGGCGAGGATCTCGTCGGCATGCTCAACGAAGCCGGGCAGGTGCTTGGCGGAACAAGTTGGGGTAAACGCGCCGGGCACTGAGAACAGCACCACGCGTTTGCCGCCGAACAATTCTGAAGTGGGAAGCGGGGCAGGGCCCTCGCTGGTCATCACGCTGAGCGTGGCTTCGGGAATACGGTCTCCGGCTTGAATAGTCATCAGAACTCCTGAGGTAATACGATGATCGAGGGCAGCCAGGCAGCGCTCAGGCTGCCATGACGCCTTTGATTGCGGTGAGCAGGTCGTTGGGATTGACCGGCTTGGTGATGTAATCGCGGGCGCCCTGGCGCAGGCCCCAGACACGGTCAGATTCATCCGATTTGCTGGTGACGAAAATCACCGGGATATGACGCGTGGTTTCGTCTCGGTTGAGCCTGCGCGTGGCCTGGAAGCCACTCATGCCCGGCATGACAACGTCCATCAGGATGACCGAGGGGTGTTCCGAGGAAGCGAGCTTGAGCGCCAGCTCACCGCTGTCCGCGGTCACGGTTTCCAGACCCCCCTTCTCGACGATTCGCTTAAGGCTGTAAAGCTGTGCGGGTGAATCGTCGACGATTAAGACTTTGGGCATTGATGCGCTCCAATGAAATTCGATTCCCCTTTATGCGCCCATTATGCCGGATTTCGTAACCCGAACAAAGGCGGCAACGGCACGTTTATCCGCCAATTCTGACCACTGTTCGGCCCAGCGAGCCGCCTTTCATCATGCGCTTGAAAACCGGCTCCATTTCGTCCAGAGCAACCTCTTCGTTGCAGATTTCGTCCAGGTTGGGCGGCCGCCATTCGTTGGCCAGTCGATCCCATAACTGGGTGCGCACGTCGTAAGGGGTGTTGTTGGAGCTGATACCCAGCAGCGAGACCCCGCGAAGGATAAACGGGAACACGGTGGTGTTGAGCCCGATGCCACCCGCCATTCCGCAGCTGGCGATATTGCCCCACAGCTTGATGACCCGGGTGATGCCGGCCAGCATGTCGCCGCCGACGTTGTCGATGCAACCTGCCCAGCGGGTCTGTTCCAGCGGATTTTGGCCCCAGTGCAGGTCGTGACGCGAAATGCACTGTTTCGCGCCCAGGTGTTCAAGCCACTCGAAGTGCTCGACCTTGCCGGTGATGGCGTGCGCCTCGTAGCCGGCGTTGGCCAGGATGTTGATGGCAATCGAACCCACCCCGCCGCTGGCGCCGGTCACCACGATCGGACCGGCTTCCGGGGTTTGGCCATTGGCTTCCATTCGGTACAGGCACAATGCGGCGGTGAAGCCTGCAGTACCCAGGGCCATTGCCTCGCGGGTGCTCAGGTTTGCCGGCAGGGGCACCACCGACGAGCCGCGCACGCGCAAGTACTCGGTGTAACCGCCGTCATATTCCTCGGACAGGCTGCAGCCGGTGGCGACCACCGCCTGGCCAGGCTCGAAACGCTCATCCTCGGAGGAAACCACCTTCCCGGCCATGTCGATACCGCCGGTGAGCGGGTACTTGCGCACGATGCGTCCTTTGCCGGTGGCCGCCAGCGCATCCTTGTAGTTGATGCTCGACCACTCAACCTTGATGGTGACTTCACCCTCGGTCAGGTCGTTGATAGCCACTTCCTCGATGCCCGAGCGATAGCCCTTGTCATCGTTGTGGATGCGGAATGCCTTGAAGGTTTCGGGTACCTGGGTCATCACATTTTCCTGTAGGAACGACGGTTACGTCGCGACTCAATTTCCGCGATGAATAGCGCGCCCGTCCACGTGCAATGCGGCTTCATGCACCGCCTCGGACAGGGTGGGGTGGGCGTGTACAATCCGCGCCAGGTCTTCGCTGGCGCCCTGGAATTCCATCGTCACCACGCACTCGGAGATGAGCTCGGAGGCGTTCGTGCCGATGATGTGCACGCCGAGGATTTCGTCGGTTTCCTCGTCGGCCAGCATCTTGACCAGGCCAGAGCCCGAGCCGCCGGCCAGCGCCCGGCCGTTGGCTGCAAACGGAAAGGAGCCGCTGCGGTAGGCCACGCCTTCGTCCTTCAACTGCTTCTCGGTTTTGCCCACCCAGGCGATTTCCGGGTCGGTGTAGATCACCCACGGCACGGTATCGAAATGAATGTGCGCCGGTTTGCCAGCAATCAGCTCGGCCACCGCCACACCTTCTTCGGAAGCCTTGTGGGCCAGCATCGGGCCGCGTACGCAGTCGCCGATTGCCCATACCCCATCGGCAGTGGTGCGGGAGTGGTCGTCGACCTTGATCTGGCCGTTGTCCAGCAATTCCACGCCGGAGCCGTCTTGCAGAAGTCCTTCGGTGTAAGCCTTGCGGCCAACGCAGACCAGCAGGCGATCGAAGGTGAGCTGGCTCTCGCCATCCTTGTCTTCCAGGGTCACTACCACCTCGCCATCAACCACGCTGGCGCTGCGCACCAGGGTGCCCAGGCGAATGTCCAGGCCTTGCTTGCCGAACTCGCGCGCGGCCTGGCGGGAAATATCGGCGTCTGCAACAGGCAGGAAGGAATCCATCGCTTCCAGCAGGGTGACTTCAGAACCCAGGCGCTTCCACACCGAGCCCAGCTCGAGGCCGATGACGCCGGCGCCGATCACGCCCAGGCGCTTTGGGGTTTCGGTGAGGTCGAGCGCACCCTCGTTGTCGATGATGTACTCGCCGTCAAACGCCACGTTAGGGATGGAGATGGGCACAGAACCAGACGCCAGGATGACGTTATCTGCTGTGATTTCCTGCGCGTCGCCGCCATCCGCGGGGTTGACCGTGACTTTGCGACCTGCGCCCAGTGAGCCGGTGCCGTGGAAAAAGTCGATCTTGTTGCCCTTGAACAGCTGGCTGACGCCACCAGTGAGCTTTTTCACCACGCCGTCCTTGCGCTCAATCATCTTGCTGATGTCGATAGAGGCGTCTTTGACGTTGATGCCGTGGTCGGCGTAGTCGTGCTGCAGGTGATGGAAGTGCTTGCTGGAATCCAGCAGGGCCTTGGAGGGAATGCAGCCCACGTTCAGGCAGGTGCCGCCCGGGGCGGCTTTGCCGTCTTTGCCGGTGAACTTGTCGATGCAGGCCGTTTTCAGGCCAAGCTGTGCGGCGCGAATGGCGGCCACGTAGCCGCCGGGCCCGCCACCGATGACGATTACATCATATTTATCAGACATTTAAAATTTCTCTTTAATCCTTGACTTAAATTCCGAGTAGAAGCCTGGAGGGGTCTTCCAGGGCTTCCTTGACCGCCACCAGGAAGAGCACGGCCTCGCGCCCGTCGATGATCCGGTGGTCATAACTGAGTGCGATATACATCATCGGCCGCACCACGATTTCGCCGTCAACCACCACCGGTCGTTCCTGGATGTTGTGCATGCCCAGGATGGCGCTTTGTGGCGGGTTGATCAGCGGGGTGGAGATCAGCGAGCCGAACACGCCGCCGTTGGTGATGGTGAAGGTGCCGCCTTGCAGGTCTTCCAGCGCAATCTTGCCTTCACGGGCCTGGTCGGCGTAGTGGCGAATGGAGCTTTCGATTTCCGCCAGTCCCATGGACTCCGCATTGCGCAGAATGGGCACCATCAGGCCGCGTTCGGTGGAAACCGCGATACCAATATCCTGGTAGCCGTGGTAGATGATCTCGTCGCCATCCACCGAGGCGTTGACCACGGGGTATTTGCGCAGCGCGTCGCAGCAGGCCTTGACGAAGAACGACATGAAGCCCAGCTTCACCCCGTGCTTGGCGGTAAATTCTTCCTGGTGTTTGCGGCGCAGGTCCATCACCGCCTTGAGATCGACCTCGTTGAACGAGGTGAGAATGGCGGCGGTGTTCTGGGCCTCTTTCAGGCGCTCGGCAATACGGCTGCGCAGGCGGGTCATCTTGACTCGCTCTTCCGTGCGCGAACCTGAACCCTTGAGGAACTGGATCACATCACCCTTGGTGACGCGCCCACCGCGGCCGGTGCCGGGCACCTGGCCTGGGTCGACTTTTTCTTCCTCGGCCAAACGACGCGCCGAAGGGCTGAGGCCGCCCTTGCCGGACTCTGATTTTTGCGTTTCAGCCGGCGCCTCGCTTGCAGCCTCCTTGGCTGATGGCTCGGCAGGCTCTTCCGCCGCAGCCTCTTCAGCCGGCTCCTTTTCGGAATCGCCGGATTTCTCCTCGGCAGCGGCAGCCTGGCCTTCTTCCAGCACGGCGATAACATCACCGCTGGTCACGGTAGCGCCTTCTTCAGCGCGGATTTCGCCCAGCACACCATCGACCGGCGAGGGCACTTCCAGCACCACCTTGTCGGTTTCCAGGTCGACCAGGTTTTCATCCCGTGCGACGGCTTCCCCGGGTTTCTTGTGCCAGGCGGAAACGATGGCGTCTTCCACGGACTCTGGCAGGACGGGGACTTTGACCTCTTGACTCATTGCTCTGGTTCTCTCCTGGGTAACATCCGGCCGGGTTACTGTTTCTGGCCCTGGCCGGGTTGAAGCGCTTCGTTGACAAGCGCCTTCTGTTCTTCAATGTGGCGGTTGTAGCTGCCAACCGCGGGCGATGCCGAGCTTGGCCGGCCGGCGTAGTACAGCGTGTGCTGTTCGCCCAGGCAGGCCTCGATATTGTGCTTTGAGCAGTACCAGGCGCCCTGGTTCTGCGGCTCTTCCTGGCACCAGGCGATCTCGTCCGCGTTGGGATAGCGGCTCAGTACCTCGATTACCTGCTCGCTGGGGAAGGGGTAGAGCTGCTCAAGGCGCACCAGTGCAACCTCGTTGGCGGATTCCTCGTCGCGCACCTGGGCCAGGTCGTAGTAGACCTTGCCGGAGCACAGCACCACGCGCTTGACCTTTTGCTTGTCCTCGACGAAACGGTCGTCGATGACCAGCTGGAAACTTCCCTCGGAAAGCAGTTCCAGCGCCGAGGTAGATGCCTTGCTGCGCAGCAGGCTCTTGGGCGTCATCACGATCAGCGGCTTGCGGTAATCGCGCCGCATCTGGCGCCGCAGCATGTGGAACATTTGCGCCGGGGTGGTGGGAATGCACACCTGGATGTTGTTGTGCGAGCAGAGCTGCAGGAAACGTTCGAGCCTGGCGCTGGAATGCTCCGGCCCCTGGCCCTCGTATCCATGCGGCAGGAACATGACCAGCCCGCACAGTCGGCCCCACTTGGCCTCGCCGGAGGTGATGAACTGGTCGATCACCACCTGTGCGCCGTTGACGAAATCGCCAAACTGGGCTTCCCAGATCACCATGCTGTTGGGCTCGGAGCAGGCGTAGCCGTACTCGAATCCCAGCACTGCTTCTTCCGAAAGCAAGGAGTCGATAATATCGACGTTGACGTCCGGGTTGATGTTGGCGAGCGGGGCGTAGAGGCTGCCATCGGCCTGGTTGTGCAGTACCGCGTGGCGGTGGAAAAACGTGCCGCGGCCGGAGTCCTGCCCGACCAGGCGCAGGCCAAAACCCTCGTCGATCAGGCTGGCGTGAGCCATGGTTTCTGCAAAGCCCCAGTCCATCGGGATTTCACCACTGGCCATTTGGCGGCGGCTTTCATAAATCTTCTGCACCCGCGGGTGAAGCTTCAGGCCCTCGGGCAGCACGGTGATTTTCTCGCTGAGTTGCGCAACTTTGTCCGTGGGCAGCGTGGTGTCGACTTCCTCCGACCAGTCGTGGTCTTTGAAGCGGCTCCAGTCCTGGATGTAGCCCTCGCCCGGCTTGTTCTGGTCGTTGACCACGTCATTCGCCACCTGCTCGCCTTCATCCAGGCGGGCGCGGTATTCGTCGCTCATCTGGTCGGCATCGTCGGCGCTGATAACGCCGGCTTCAACCAGTCGCTTGGCGTAAAGCTGGCGGGTGGAGTCCAGCGCGCGGATGGTCTTGTACATCAGCGGTTGGGTGGCTGCTGGTTCGTCGGCCTCGTTGTGGCCGTGGCGGCGGTAGCAGATCAGGTCTACCACCACGTCGCGCTTGAAGGTGCGGCGGAAATCGCAGGCAATTTCCATCACGTGCTGCACCGCATCCGGGTCGTCGGCGTTGACGTGGAATATCGGCGCATGAACCATCTTGGCAACGGTGGTGCAGTACATGGTTGAGCGGCCATCGCGCGGAATGGTGGTAAAACCAACCTGGTTGTTGACCACGATGTGCAGGGTGCCGCCAACCGCGAAGCCCGGCACCTCGGACATCTGGAACAGTTCCATCACCACGCCCTGGCCGGCAAACGCGGCATCGCCGTGGATCAGGATGGGCATGACTGCGTCGTCGCCCAGGTCGTGGCGGCGATCCTGGCGGGCGCGTGCCGAGCCGGCAACCACCGGGTCGACAATTTCCAGGTGCGAGGGGTTGAACGCCAGGGCGACATGCACCTGGCCGTCGTCCAGCTTGATGTCGGAGGAATGCCCCAGGTGATACTTCACATCGCCGGAGCGACCGGCCTCGGTTTCCTCGTACTTGCCTTCGAATTCATCGAACAGCGCCAGCGGCGACTTGCCCAGGGTGTTGATCAGCACGTTGAGGCGCCCGCGATGCGCCATGCCGATCACCACTTCGCGAATACCCTGGTTTCCGGAGTGGCGGATCGCACCGTTGAGCAGCGGAATCAGGCTTTCGCCACCTTCCAGCGAGAAGCGCTTCTGGCCCACGTAGCGGGTATGCAGGTAGCGTTCGATGCCTTCGGCCGCGGTGAGCTGGCGGAGGATGCGGGTGCGCGTCTCCGCCGGTGGTATGACCTCGCCACCGCTGCCTTCCAGGCGTTCGTGCAGCCAGCGGCGCTTTCTGGTGTCGACGATGTGCATGTACTCGACACCGATGGTGCGGCAATAGACTTTCTGGCACAGGGCGATGATGTCGCGCAGTTTCATGCGTCCCGGCGCGGCCAGTGAACCGGTATCAAATTCGCTGTCGAGATCGGACTCGTCGAGGTCGTTGTATTCCAGGGTCAGGTCGGGCACCGGCGCGTGGTGCGCGACACCCAGCGGGTCAAGCAATGCATTTTCGTGGCCGCGCACGCGGTAGGCGTTGATCAGCTTGAGTACGCCCGCCTGCTTATGGTCGGTGACCATGGTGTCCGCGGCCAGGGCGGGCTGTAGTCGACCCAGTGCTTCGAAACGCGCTTCGACTGCCAGTCGGCCCTGCTCGGAGCCGCCGGAGCCGTTTTGCATGTCTTTGAATGTTTGGGCCCAGTTATCCGGAACCGATTGGGGGTCGGCGAGCCAGGCCTCGTAATAGGCTTCGATGTACGGCGCATTGCTGCCGTACAGGAATGAAGATTCCTGGAGCTGTTTAAATGTTTTGCTCACGGTCTCAATCGGCGTTGTTGTTCGACGGGTTCCCGGTTCGCGGATTTTTGCACGCTGCGCGGCCGCACATTATAACGTTTCACAAGCGATTCGGTTGCCTTCTCCGCAGACGGCGCGGCTTCATTCAAATGTGGCAGCAAATGCCCCGGAATCAAGGCTTTTGTTGAATTTCAGTTGGTTTATTTGCGGGCAAGCGCAGAGGCGATTCCGATGTAGCCTGATGGAGTCAGTTGCAGCAGTTCCTGCTTCGCCGATTCGGGGATTTCCAGGGTCTCGATGAACGCCCTTAGCGCGTCTTTCTCAATGCCCTTGCCGCGGGTCAGCGCCTTGAGTTGCTCGTAGGCATCACCCAGGCCGTAGCGGCGCATCACGGTTTGCACCGGCTCTGCCAGCAGTTCCCAGCGGTCCGCGAGGTCGGCTTCGATCAGCTGAGGATCGGCATCGATCTTGCCCAGGCCTTTCATCAACGAGGCCAGCGCGATCAGGGTGTGGCCGTAAGCCGTGCCAATGGCGCGTTGCACGGTGGAGTCGGTCAGGTCGCGCTGCCAGCGCGAGACCGGCAACTTGGCCGCCAGGTGGTCGAGCAGGGCATTGGAAACTCCGAGATTACCCTCGGCGTTCTCGAAATCAATCGGGTTGACCTTGTGCGGCATGGTCGACGAGCCGACTTCGCCTTCAACCGTCTTCTGGCGGAAGTAGCCGATGGAGATGTACGACCAGATGTCGCGACTGAGGTCGAGCAGGATGGTCTGCGCCCGCATCAATGCATGGAAGCTTTCCGCCATCCAGTCGTGCGGTTCGATCTGGGTGGTGTAGGGGTTCCACTCGATGTCCAGCGATTCGACAAACGCCTGCGACAGCGCTGGCCAGTCGATATCGGGGTAGGCAGATACGTGCGCGTTGTAGTTGCCTACCGCGCCGTTGATTTTCCCAAGCGGGGCAATGCGTTCCAGCTGGTCAAGCTGGCGTTGCAGGCGCTGCTGCACATTGACGAGCTCTTTGCCCAAGGTAGTCGGCGAGGCTGGCTGGCCGTGGGTGCGCGAGAGCATGGCAACACACGCGTACTCCACGCCCAGGGCGCTGAGCTTTTGTTCCACTTCGCGCAGGCGCGGCAGCACGGCATCGCGATGCGCATCGCGCAGCATCAGCGCATAGGAAAGGTTGTTGATGTCTTCCGAGGTGCAGGCAAAGTGGATAAACGCGGTTTGCCCGGCCAGTTCTTCGTGCTTTTCAAACTGCTCGCGAAGGTAGTACTCAACCGCCTTCACATCATGGTTGGTGACCGCTTCAATTTCCTTGATGCGGCTGGAGTCGGCCACCGAGAAGTTTTCGACCAGGCCATCAAGGTATGCGTTGGCCCCGGCGCCCAGGGCCGGAAGTTCTTCAATTTGCTCATGCGCGGCAAGCGCCTGGAACCAGCGCACTTCCACCAGTACGCGGCGCTGGATCAGTCCGTGTTCGCTAAAGATATTGCGTAATTCCGCGGTCTTGCCCGCGTAGCGGCCATCAACGCTGGATATGGCCGTGAGAGGTGTCAGTTCCATCAACCCAAAGGTCCGGTGCGTGCCAAGCGCGCATTTTACACGGACAACGGCGTCTAAGGAGGCGCAAAGTGATACACCCCCGGAAAACCCGCCGTAAACCCTTCCCTGGGGGCTTGGCTTGAAACATCCCTGTTTCAAACAGTTTTCCGGGGGTGTATCACTTGGCGCCATGCCAGGCAGGTGCCGCGTGAAAGGAAGGGTGTGCGGTCCTAGTGGCAGTGGTTTTCGTACTCGCTGCGGCGGTGCAAAGGTGAAGGCGGGTATGGCTTTTCAAAACTGTATGAAACAGGGATGTTTCATCCAAGCCTACAAGGATGTATTCACGGCGGGTTTTGACAAGCCATACCCGTCTTCACCTCTCTCTGTGGAAAACGAAGCCCATAGAAAACCTGGCACTTAACCCGCATATAATTTGCAGCAGAATTTGAACCTCCGGAGCCAGGAATGACCAAGCAATACCGTACTGAAAGCGACAGCATGGGCGAACTGCAAGTGCCCGCCGACGCGCTGTGGGGCGCGCAGACCCAGCGGGCCGTGAACAACTTCCCGATTAGCGGAATTCCCATGCCGCGCCCCTTTATCCGCGCCCTTGGCCTGATCAAGGAAGCAGCCGCCACCGCCAACCGCGACCTGGGGCTGCTGGATGCGGACAAAGCGCAGGCCATTATCGACGCCGCGGTGCGGGTTGCGGACGGCGAAGTCGACGCCCACTTCCCGATTGACGTGTTCCAGACCGGTTCCGGCACCAGTTCCAACATGAATGCCAACGAGGTAATTTCACACCTGGCCAACCAGGCGGCAGACCTCGGTGTACATCCCAATGACCACGTCAACATGGGCCAGAGCTCCAACGACGTGATTCCCACCGCCATCCAACTCAGCGCTGTGCTGGTTGCGCGCGAACAACTGCTGCCATCGTTGGAGCACCTGAGCACGGTGCTGAAGGACAAGGCGGAAGAACTTTCCGATGTGGCCAAAACCGGCCGCACCCACCTGATGGACGCCATGCCGGTGACCTTTGGCCAGGAACTGGAAACCTGGGCGGCCCAGGTGGATTCCAACATCAAGCGCATTCGCAGCGCACTGAAACGCGTGCGCCGACTGCCGCAGGGCGGTACCGCGGTTGGCACTGGCATTAACGCACACCCCGAGTTCGGCGCGCGGGTTGCCGCAGCGCTGACCGAGCGCACCGGTCACAAGCTGCGTTCGGCGGACAACAAGTTTGAGTCGATCAGTTCCCAGGACGTTTCGGTGGAGCTTTCAGGCCAACTCAAGACCACGGCGGTTAGCCTGATGAAAATTGCCAACGACCTGCGGCTGATGAATTCCGGGCCGCTGGCGGGTATTGGTGAAATCGAGTTGCCAGCGCTGCAGCCGGGTTCTTCCATCATGCCCGGCAAGGTCAACCCGGTGATCCCGGAAGCCACCTGCATGGTTTGCGCCCAGGTGATTGGCAATGATTCAACGATTACCGTGGCAGGCCAGTCTGGCCTGTTCCAGCTCAATGTGATGTTGCCAGTGATTGCGCTGAACCTGCTTCAGAGCATGGAAATCCTGGGCAACGCCAGCCGCCTGCTGGCCGACTCGGCCATCGCTGGCTTCCAGGTGAAGGAAGACACCATTCGCCAGGCGCTGGAGCGCAATCCCATCCTGGTCACCGCGCTCAACCCCGTCATTGGTTATGAGCTGGGCGCGGCTACCGCCAAGCAGGCTTACAAGGAAGGACGGCCGATCAAGGACGTGGCGCTGGATAACACTGAGCTTTCGGCCGAAGAGCTGGATCGGCTGCTGGATCCGCTTGAGCTCACGAAAGGCGGTATTAAGGAATAGGAAATTCGCGGTCTGAAGCCCGCTCCCTCGAGAGACGAAAGGCCTGGTCGAGGACTTGGGGCAGGGATGCCCCAACGGCCGGAGGCCGCGAGGTTTTGAAAACCACGCTTTTCAAAGCCGAGATCCAGGTGGGCCATGGAAGGCCCATCCTGGTCATCAATTATCCGTCGCGCGGTGCCTGAACCACAGGGCTCCGGCCAGGAACACCACGGCAACCACCAGCCCCGCCAGCATCTCCAGGCTCAGCAGCCGGTCGAAGATATTCATCACGGTAATCGCGTGGTCGAAGCCGTCGACCACTGGCGCACCCAGTGCCACGTTGCCGCCATCATCATCGTCGATTTGCACGCTCATGATGGCCGGGCTGTGAGCGAACCAGCGCCCAATCACACCCCACAGATTGTTTTCAAATGTGAAGGTGCGGAGGAAGCCGATCCAGGTTTGCAGGCCGGAAATGATCAGCGGCGGTAGCACTGCGAACAGCAGTGGCAGCCTCGGCGCAAAAGATGACACCAGCAGCAGCCATCCGAACAGGGGTAAGGCCCAGATCGACTGTGCCAGGTAAGTCAGGCCAATCAGCGACCAGGCCTTGATTGGCTGGGAGACGCTCAGGAACAGGGTCCACGGGTTCTGGTCCACCGCCAGGATCATCAGCGAGGCGATGATCGCGATCACCAGGTGCGTCACGATCAGCGCGGCGAGGAATGCCGCGGGGGCCACCACCATCGCCATCAGCAGCTTGGAAACCAGGGTCAGCGTGTCGGAGGCCGGCAACGATTTCCAGAACAGGATGCTGCGGTCCTTGCGGTCGTCGTAAAGCGCGCCCAGCAGGTAGAAGAACACCACGAACCACATCACGATGGTGAAGAACACGGAGCTGGCCAGCAGGCCCTGGTAAAGCACCTGCGAGCGCAGTTCCTCGGGTTGCTGCGCAGCGAAGCGCACCGATTCCTTGAAGGTGTAGAGCTCGTTGTCGATATGCGCGGTGGTGAAAATCATCATCAGCGCGCCGAGGACGTAGATCCCGCCAATCACCAGCGGAGTGGTGCGGAAGGCGCCCTTGTTCTCCCAGAACTCGCGTTGCATCAGGGCCAGGAGGCGGTTCATGCGGCACCTCCCTGCGCAGCGCCCGCCTGGGTGGCTGCGGCCACCTGGGCTTCACCATCTTCCATGGTGGCGACAAACAGGTCGGCCACGCTGGGGGTGTGAAGCTCGCCAAGCTCACGAAGCGTGGCCCGGTCGCGGTCGCGGAACAGGAATACGTGGCGGCCGAATACCTGGCGCTCATTCATCGGGCACAGGGCGCGCGCTTCGGCAGCGCGGTCGGGCACGACCATGACCTCGCAATAGCGTGATTCCACTTCTTCCATGCTGGTGTTGAGCGCGATCTTGCCATTCTGGATGAACAGCAGGTCGGTAAGAATGTGTTCGATCTCTTCCACCTGGTGGGTGGTGATCAAAATCGTCCGTTCCTCGTCGAAATAGTCGTTCAACAGGTTGGAATAAAACGACTTGCGGTAAAGAATATCCAGGCCCAGAGTCGGCTCATCCAGCACCAGCAAGCGCGCGTCGATGGACATCACCAGGGCCAGGTGCAACTGCGCCACCATGCCCTTGGAGAGGTGCTTGACCTTTTTGTCCTGCTGGATCTTGGTGCGCGACAGGTATTCCATGCAGCGCTCGCGACTGAAGCGCGGGTGGATTTTCTCGGTGAGGTCAATCAATTGCCAGACGCGGATCCAGCGCGGCAGCACGGCCACGTCAGCAATAAAGCAAACGTCTTCCATCAACTGGGCGCGCTGTTTTGAAGGATCCAGGCCCAGGACCCGCAACTCCCCGTCAAAGGTAGCGAGACCCAGGATTGCTTTGAGCGCGGTGGTTTTGCCTGCGCCGTTGGGGCCGATCAGGCCAATGATGCGCCCGGCGGGAATGTCCAGGTCAATGTTGTCCACCGCGGCGGTGCGGCCGTAGCGCTTGGTCAGCCCGCGGGCGGAAATGATGGAACCGGTGTTGTCGATGCTTGCGGTCATGGCTGCTCTTGGGGTCTCAGTTCTTGTCGGCAAGTTTTCGCAGCAGGGCTTCGGCGTCCAGGCCCAGCTGTTCGATACGGTTGACGGTGGCCGGCCACTCCTCGTTGAGGAACTTGTCACGCTCTGAAGCCACCAGCTTGGCGCGCGCGCCATCGCAAACGAACATGCCCAGCCCGCGTCGCTTCTCGACCAGGCCATCGTCGACCAGCGCCTGGTACGACTTGGAAACCGTGATCGGGTTGAGCTGCAGCTCCGAGGCCACCGTGCGGACCGAGGGCAGGGCATCGCCCTCGTCGAGCGTGCCATCGAGAATCATTGCGATGGTGCGCTCTTTCAGCTGCCAGTAAATCGGCTGGCTGTCATTCCATTGGGTGGACATGCCGGGTTGAACGCTAGCCGCGAATCAGGAACAGGTTGAACTTCAGGCCGCTCTTGCGGTTTTTCTTGCCCGCGGTCGAAGCGGGCAGCGAAGCTGCTGTGTCCATCGTTTCGGCTGATTCGGACGGCGCCGGGTCGGCTGTGTTGCCCGTCGCGGAAGCGGTTGAAAGCGTCTGCTCAACCACGCCGGCCTGCATCAATTCGGCCGGAGCCGGCTCGCCGGAAATGTTCGGTCCCACCTGGGTGCTGGCCAGCAGCATCAGCGCTGCAAAAATGGCCAGGGAGTTGGAGATACGCCGTGGGCGTGACTGGCGGGTGGTGCGGTTCGGGTTTTTGAACATCCTGATCATGGCTGATTCCAAACAATCGCGTTGGTGTTGTAGTGAACTATAACACCATGCCAATATCCGCGCAAGCGGTTTTTTATTGATCAGGAATCTTGCGTTTGGGGCCTGCTTCCCAGCCACGCCAGCGCCAGCGCCAGCGTCATCGGCAGGTAGCGTTCTAGCCAGTCTCCCGGGGTTTCGGTAGTCCAGCTCAGGGCCACGGTGAGTACGAACCCGGTGCACAACGCGGCAACTCTCCATGCGGGTAGAACCGGCCCGCGCCACAGGGTCACCATCAGCAAAGGGCCGAACGAAGCAGCCAGCGCCTGCCAGGCAAACAGCACGCGGGTGAAGATTTTCTCGGGGAAAAATACGGCCAGCGCGATGGCCAGGGCACCAACACCGATCACTACCCAGCGCGCCCGGCGCAGGCTTTCCGGCTCGTTCGGGTGGCCATCACTGAGGTCGTGGCTGGCGCTGGAAGCAGCCACCAGCAGCTGGCTGTCGGCGGTGGACATGATGGCCGACAGGATGGCTGAGACCATCACGCCCGCTAGTACGCCCGGAAGCAACAACCCGGCCAGCACGAACAGCAACTGCTCTCCATCACCGAGTGATTCCAGCAGGATGCGCCCGCACCAGCCCAGCAGCACCATGCCGCAATAAATCACCACCGCCCAGGCAATGGCCACCACGCGGCCGCGCCTGATGGCGGCCTCGTCTTCCGCGGCCATAAAGCGATTCACCACGTGCGGCTGGCCGGGGTAGCCCAGGCCGATACCAAACAGGCCCACCACGAAGCCGATGGCGGCTGCGGCGCTGGCCTGGCCGGTCCACAGCCCGCTTTCGGAGGTTCCTCCGGAGGCCAGTGCGGCGAGCAGGGGGTCAATGCCGCCGATTGCCGAGACCGCAAGTATCGGCAGCACCAGCGCACAAAGCGCCATTAACAAGCCCTGCAGGCTGTCAGTCAGGCTGGCGGCCCAGAAGCCGCCCAACCAGACATAGGCCAGAACGACGCCGGCACCGACAAGGATTGCCACCGACTGGGGAATCTCCAGCACCGCTGCAAACGTGGTGCCGGCGGCCTGGAACTGCGAGGCCACGTAAAAGGAGAAAGAAAACAGGATGACGATGGAGCCCAGCCACAGGATAGGCTTGCGCGCCGGGTCGCCACGCGGCCCCGCCAGGAACTCGGTGAGCGTGACCGCGCCGCTTTCGCGGCTCTGGCGGCGCAACCGGGGCGCGATCCAGCACCAGTTGATGATGAACCCGGAAAGCGTGGCCGGAATCAGCCAGATGGCGGGCAGGCCCCAGGCAAAGGCCGCACCGCTTACGCCCAGCAGGCTCCAGGCGGAAGAGGAACTGGCCGAGGCGCTGAGGGCGGCAACCACGCCGCCCAGTTGGCGCCCGCCCAGGTAGTAGTCTTCGCAGTCCTGGTTTCGCCGGCTCGCCCACCAGCCGATGCCCAGCAGCAGGACCTGGTAGGCGATCAGCGTGGTGACGATGGCATTCATGGCCTGTTATTAAAGCGTATTTAGGCTTCGGTGCGAACCGCAATCAGCCCCATGCTTTCCAGCTTGAGGATAATCTTCAGCGCCGCCTCGTCTGGGGACAGTTGCTCGGTGTCGATCACCACCTCGGCATTTTCCGGCGCCTCGTAGGGGTCGTCGATGCCGGTGAAGTTCTTGATCTCGCCGCGCCGCGCTGCTGCGTACAGTCCTTTGCGGTCGCGTTCTTCGCACACTTCCAGGGAAGTGGCCACGAACACTTCGAGGAAACCGCCCAGCGGTTCAATCTCGTTGCGCACCTGGCGACGGATGTCCTTGTAGGGCGCAATCGGTGCGCAGATGGCCACGCCACCGTTCTTGGTGATTTCGCTGGCCACGAAGCCGATTCGCAGCACGTTGAGATTGCGGTGCTCCTCGGAAAAGCCCAGCTCGGAAGACAGGTTCTTGCGCACGATATCGCCGTCCAGCAGCGTCACGGGGCGGTCGCCCATCTCGCGCAGCTTGATCATCAGCACGTTGGCGATGGTCGATTTGCCGGCGCCTGACAGGCCGGTGAAGAACACCGTGAAGCCCTGCTCGGAGCGCGGCGGGTAGCTGCGGCGCAGTTCATCGGTAACCTCGGGGAAAGTGAACCACTGCGGTATGTCGAGGCCTTCGTACAGGCGGCGACGCAGTTCGGTGCCGCTGAGGTCGAGCACCTTTTCGCCTTCCTCGATCTCGGTGGCCGGCACGTACTGGGCGCGGTCTTCCACGTAAACCATGGCCTGGAAGGGCACCATCTCGATGCCGATCTCGTCCTCGTGTTTGGCCAGCAGTTCCTGGGCGTCGAACGGGCCGTAAAACGGGTTGCCGTTGCTGTCTTTGCCCGGGCCGGCGTGGTCGCGGCCGACAATCATGTGGGTGCAGCCGTAGTTGCGGCGAATGATGGCGTGCCACAGCGCCTCGCGCGGGCCGCCCATGCGCATGGCCAGCGGCAGCAGGCTGAGCGCGGTGGTCTGTTCCGGGTAACGACCCAGGATGGCTTCATAGCAGCGTACGCGAGTGAGGTAATCGATATCGCCCGGCTTGGTCATGCCCACCACCGGGTGGATCAGCAGGTTGGCCTGGGTGTCGCGCGCGGCGCGGAAAGTCAGTTCCTGGTGCGCGCGGTGCATCGGGTTACGGGTCTGGAAGGCCACCACGCGGCGCCAGCCAAGCTTTTCAAACTGCGCGCGCAATTCTGCCGGGGAGTGGCGAAGGTGTTTGCAATCGTAGTGGGTGGGCGGTTGCAGGCCTTTCAGCTTGCCGCCCAGGTAAACGGTGCCGGAGCGGTTCAGCAGGAAATCGACAGCCGGGTGCAGGGCATCCTCGGTGCCATAGACTTCGCGCGCTTCCTGGTTGCGGTCAGGTGACCAGGCGTCTTCCACTTCCAGCACGGCGATAATCACGCCTTCCGGGTCGCGCAGGGCAACCGCGTCGCCGGCGGAAACGCCCTCGGCAAACTTGTCACTGACATCCAGGGTGATGGGGATGGGCCACAGGGTGCCATCGGCCAGGCGCATGTCCTTGCAGACGGATTCGTAGTCGGCGCGACCCAGGAAGCCTTCCAGCGGCGAGAAGCCACCGCAAAGCAGCAGTTCCACGTCACACAGCTGGCGGCCGGTAAGATTCCAAGAGGGCAGGCCGCCCGCGCGGGTTTTGAGGGCTTCCTGTGCTTCGGGAGCTGCGTAAAGGTCTTTTAGTTCTCCGCCGTACGGCGCTGCGATGGTCATGGTTCGAATTTCGTCTGCAAAAAAAGAGCGCGCATTATAAAGGCTGGCACCAGTGGCCGCGCCCCCCGCGTCGAGATTTTTACGCAATGACGATATGCTATTGGGCCATATACACTGCAGGCCATGCCGGTCTGCTTGACTTGTTCGGCCTAGCCCCCATTTGGGAGACAGTTCGCGCTTTAATGTTCACATCTCTGGCGACCCTGAAATCAATGGCGTCGCGCCTTGCAACCAAATTTGAAAACTACCCCCACGGAGTACTCAGGAATGAAACAGTTTCTCATTATAGTCCTGCTTGTGGCTGTGACCTTCGCAGGCAATTCTTTTGCAGCTGACCTGGAAACGCAGGATGAGCAATTGAGCTACATCATCGGCATGGATATCGGTAACTCGCTGAAACAACAGGGCGCGCCGATCGACCTGGAATCCCTGTTCCAGGCCATCGAGGCGGTGTACACCGGCGCTGAGCCGGCGATTTCACCCGAACAGGCTGCAGCAGTCCGCGAGGCGTACATTGCCGAGCGTCGTGCGGCAATGGAGGCAGAGCGCGCTGAGGCTGCCACTGCCAATGCCGCGGAAGGCGAAGCCTTCCTGGCCGCCAACGCCAGCAACGAAGGCGTGGTAACCACGGAATCAGGCCTGCAGTACCTGGTGATGAACGAAGGCGATGGCCCAACGCCTGCCGCCACCGACCGGGTGCGCGTGCACTACCGCGGAACCCTGCTGGACGGCACCGAGTTCGACAGCTCTTACTCGCGCGGTGAGCCGGCCACCTTCATGCTGAACCAGGTGATCCCCGGCTGGACCGAGGGTCTGCAGCTGATGCCGGTGGGCAGCAAGTACCAGTTTTTCATTCCGTCTGACCTGGCGTACGGGCCGAACGGAAGTCGCAGCATTGCGCCGAATGCGACGTTGATTTTCGAAGTCGAATTGTTGGGTATTGAAGGCGACGAGTAAGTACAAGGGAGGGGGTGGGGTAGTTTACTCCGCGACACGCATAGATACGTCCATGTAGCTCTTCGTCGACGTCCCTGTCGCCGAAGGTCGCGGAGCAAACTCAACCCCCTCCAGTGAACCGCCTGCGCTTCACTCAGGCGCCGCAATGCAATAGATTCGACGCTGTTACAGGGTGATTAGGCAGGCATGAGAGTTTCAATTGTTGGAAGTGGTTATGTAGGGCTGGTCAGTGGTGCCGGCCTTTCCCAGGTAGGCCATCACGTCCTGTGCATGGACAAGGATGAGGCGCGCGTCGAGCAACTGCGCCAGGGCATACCGCCCATTTATGAACCCGGATTGGAAGGCATGCTGCGCGACAACGCGGAGCAGGGCCGCCTGGCTTTCACAGCATCCATGCAAGAAGCCGTCGACCACGGCGAAATCCTGATGATCGCGGTGGGTACACCACCGGATGAAGACGGATCTGCTGACCTCAGCCACGTGCTGGCGGTAGCCCGCTCCATTGGTGAGTTGGTGAATCGCGACCTGCTGGTCGTGGTGAAGTCTACAGTGCCGGTCGGCACCTGCCAGATGGTTTCCGAAGCCATCGAGGAGGGCCTCAAGGCGCGTGGCGTGGATTACGAAGTGCCGGTGGCCTCGAACCCAGAGTTTCTCAAGGAAGGCGCGGCAATCGCCGACTTCATGAAACCCGACCGTATCGTGATTGGCACCGACCGCGATTCCGCGGTGGACCTGCTGCGCGAGTTGTACGCGCCTTTCAACCGCAACCACGAGAAGTTGCTGAGCATGGATGTGCGCTCTTCAGAGCTGACCAAGTATGCGGCCAACACCATGCTGGCCACCAAGATCAGCCTGATGAACGAACTGGCCAATATTGCCGAGCGGGTAGGGGCGGATATCGAGCACGTGCGCATCGGCATTGGCTCGGACCCCAGGATCGGTTATTCCTTTATTTACCCGGGTGTGGGCTATGGCGGTTCGTGCTTTCCCAAGGACATTCGCGCGCTTGGTTCCACAGCCCGCAAGAACGGCTACGAGCCGTCACTGATTGGCGCGGTTGACCAGGTAAACTCCGCGCAAAAACATAAACCATTTCAGATTCTTGAAAAACACTTCGCGAGTGATTTATCAGGAAAGAAAATCGCTCTGTGGGGCCTCGCATTTAAGCCCAATACCGACGATATGCGCGAGGCGCCATCGCTGTACTTTGTCGACTCTGCTCTCAAGGCTGGCGCACAGGTGGTCGCGCATGATCCGGAGGCCGGTGATGAGGCGCTACTTCGCTTTGAGGGCCGCGAAGGATTTTCGATAGCCTCAGACCCTTACGAGGCGCTGCAAGGCGTTGACGCGCTGGTATTGCTCACCGAATGGCGGCTGTACTGGGCGCCCGACTACCAGCGCATGCTGGAGGCAATGGGCCAGCCCGTTTTGGTGGACGGGCGCAATATCTGGGATCCGGCGCGGGTCAGGCGGCGTGGTTTTACCTATTACGCCATCGGCCGTCCCTGAGCGATCAATGGGTCGACAGGTTCGCGGGCAGCAGCTTGCGCACTGATTCCACATCAATTCCCTTGCGCGCTGCATAATCCTCGATCTGGTCGGGCAGCACCGGCCCCAGCACGAAGTACATCGATTCCGGGTGGGCGAAGTAGTAACCGCTCACCGCCGCGGTCGGGTACATGGCAAACCCGTCTGTCAGGGTAATTCCTGCCTGGGCGGTAGCATCCAGTAAGCGGAAAATCTTGGCTTTTTCGCTGTGGTCAGGGCAGGCCGGGTAACCAGGCGCCGGGCGAATGCCGCGGTATTTCTCTGCAATCAACGCTTCGTTGCTCAAACCCTCCTGTGGCGCGTAGCCCCAGGTCTCGGTTCGCACCTTTTCATGCATGCGCTCGGCAAAGGCCTCGGCCAGGCGGTCGGCCAGCGCTTTCAGCAGGATCGCACTGTAATCGTCGTGGGCGTCTTCAAAGCGCTTGACGTGTTCCTCGATGCCGATGCCCGCGGTTACCGCGAACAGCCCGATGTGGTCTTGCAGTCCGGCCTCTGCCGGGGCGACAAAGTCGGCCAGGCAGCGCTGGGGCTTTTCGGCGGCGCGCGCCTTTTGCTGGCGCAGGAAGCAAAGCGTTTCGAGCGGTGTCTTGCGTTGCTCATCCGCGAACAAACGCACGTCATCTCCGTGGCGTTCGGCGGGGTAAATGCCGACCACTGCGCGCGCAGTCAGCCAGCGCTCCTCGACAATCCGCTTCAGCATGTCGCGTGCATCCTGGTAGAGGCTGGTGGCCGCTTCGCCGACCACCTCGTCCTCGAGGATCGCCGGGAAGCGGCCGTGCAGTTCCCAGGCCTGGAAGAACGGCGTCCAGTCGATGTAGTCCACCAGTTCCGCCAGCGGGTAATCGTCGAACACGTGAGCGCCCGGTTTCGCAGGCGCTGGCACATCCTCGGCCTTCCATCCGATGGGGGTGGCGCGCTCGCGGGCCTCGGCGATGCCGATGGGCGGCGCGCGCCGGCTGCCGCTAGCGCTGCGCTCGCGCAGGGCGCGAAAATCTTCTGCCGTTTCTCGATGCAACGCGGCGCGGCTGTCGATACCAATCAGTTTGCGCGCCACGCCGACGGCGCGGGAAGCGTCCTTCACCCAGAACACGCCATTGTCGTACTCCGGCTCGATGCGCAGGGCAGTGTGGGTACGCGAGGTGGTGGCGCCGCCAATCAGCAGCGGCTGGTCCATGCCCTGGCGTTTCATTTCGGCGGCCACCAGGCGCATTTCTTCCAGCGAAGGCGTGATCAGCCCGGATAGCCCGATGATGTCGGCCTTGTGCTTACGCGCCTCCGAGAGAATGGTTTCGCCTGGCACCATCACGCCCAGGTCGGTGACCTCGAAGTTGTTGCAGCGCAGCACCACCGCGACGATGTTCTTGCCGATGTCGTGCACATCGCCCTTCACCGTTGCCATGATGACGTGTCCTTCGCTGCGCGCGGTTTCGCCGCTGCGGCGTTTTTCTTCCTCGATGTGCGGGATCAGCACGGCTACTGCCTGTTTCATCACGCGGGCGCTTTTCACCACCTGCGGCAGGAACATCTTGCCGGCGCCGAACAGGTCGCCAACCACGTTCATGCCGTCCATCAGCGGGCCTTCAATCACATCCAGCGCGCGCCGGGCGCCCTGGCGGGCTTCCTCGGTATCTTCCTCGACATGGGTATTGATGCCCTTGACCAGGGCATGAACCAGGCGCTCGTGCACCGGCGCTTCACGCCACGATTCGTCGCGGGTATCGCGGTCGCCACCACCCTGGAACCGCTGGGCGATGTCCAGCAGGCGCTCGGAAGCCTCGGGGTGGCGGTTTAGCACCACGTCTTCCACCGCCTCGCGCAGTTCCGGGTCGATTTCGTCGTACACCTCGAGCTGGCCGGCGTTGACGATGCCCATGTCCATGCCGGCCGCAATGGCGTGGTAGAGGAACACCGAGTGGATGGCCTCGCGCACGCGGTCCTGGCCGCGGAATGAAAAAGAGATATTGCTAACGCCGCCGGAAATCATTGCCCCGGGGCAGTGTTGCTTGATGGCGCGGGTGGCCTCGATATAGTCCAGGCCGTAGCTGTTGTGTTCGGCGATGCCGGTGGCAATGGCGAAAATGTTCGGGTCGAAAATGATGTCCTCGGGCGGAAAACCCACCGTCTCGGTGAGGATTTTCCACGCCCGGCGGCAGATAGCCACGCGTCGCTCCAGGGTATCGGCCTGGCCTTTTTCATCGAAAGCCATCACCACCGCGGCCGCGCCGTAACGCAACACGGTGCGCGCCTGCTCGATAAACGCTTCTTCGCCTTCTTTCAGGCTGATGGAGTTGACCACGCCCTTGCCCTGGACGCACTTCAGCCCCGCCTCGATCACTTCCCAGTTGGACGAGTCGATCATTATCGGCACCCGCGAGATGTCCGGCTCGGAGGCGATCAGGTTGAGGAAGCGGCGCATCGCCTTGGGCCCATCCAGCAGGCCCTCATCCATGTTCACGTCGATGATCTGCGCGCCGTTTTCCACCTGCTGGCGCGCCACGTCCAGCGCCGCCTCGTAGTCGTCGGCTTCGATCAGCTTGCGAAAGCGCGCCGAGCCGGTGACGTTGGTGCGCTCGCCGACGTTGACGAAGTTGAGTTCGGAAGTGATGTTGAACGGCTCCAGCCCTGAAAGCCTGCAGATGCGTGGCGGCGTGGCTACCGCCCGCGGGCTTACACCCTCCACGGCTTTGGCGATGGCCTCGACGTGCGCCGGGGTGGTGCCGCAACAGCCACCGATGATGTTCACCAGGCCGCTGCGGGCGAATTCGCCCAGCAACTCAGCCATGTGTTCCGGGGTGTCGTCGTATTCGCCCAGTTCGTTGGGCAGGCCGGCGTTGGGATAGAGGATGATGGGGCAGTCAGCAATCCGCGCCATCTCCTGGATCCACGGGCGAATTTCCTTGGCGCCCAGGGCGCAGTTCAGGCCCACTGCCAGCGGCTTCGCATGGCGAATCGAGTTCCAGAAAGCCTCCACGGTCTGGCCGGAAAGCGTGCGTCCGCTGGCATCGATGATGGTGCCGGAGATCACGATCGGCAAGCGATCGCCCTTGTCCTCGAACAGGTCGAACAAGCCGGCAATCGCCGCCTTGCAGTTGAGCGTGTCGAACACTGTTTCGATGATCAGCAGATCGGCGCCGCCGTCGTACAGCCCGCGCGCCGCCTCGGCGTAACTGGCGCGTAGTTCATCAAAGGTGATGTTGCGGAAATCCGGGCGATTGACGTCCGGCGACAGGGTGGCGGTGCGGTTGGTGGGCCCCAGCGCGCCCATGACGAAACGCCTGGCGCCGTCGTTGGCGTGGCTGTAGGCGTCGGCCGTTTCCCGGGCGATGCGCGCGCCCTGCAGGTTGAGCTCATAAACCAGTTCTTCCAGGCCGTAGTCGGCCTGCGCTGGCCGGGTGGAGCTGAAGGTGTTGGTCTCCAGCAGGTTGGCGCCTGCGGCAAGGAAGGCCTGGTGGATTTCAACGATCAGCTCAGGCTTCGTCAGGGTCAGCAGGTCGTTGTTGCCCTTCAGCGGATCCGGGTGATCGGCAAAACGTTCGCCGCGGTAGTCCGCCTCCGCCAGGCGGTAGTCCTGGATCATGGTGCCCATGGCGCCATCGGTTACCGGGATGCGCCGGGCAAGCAGCTGTTCGAGTTGGCTAACGCCTTCGGGGTCTTTCCAGGGCAGGGCAGTCATTGCGGATTGGTCTCTGGCGTTCGCGCTCAGGGGCGTACGGCATGCAGGGTAATCACGGAAAAATTGGGCTTGCGTTTCTCAACCGCGGAAATGCCGCAGGAAACCACCCTGAGGCCGGCTTTGCGGGCCAGGCCTTCGAGCTGGTCCGGTTCAAAGCCGAGGTTTTTGTGGTCGTAAGGCTCCACCGCCTTGCGGTGCGAGTGACGCGCCAGGGTGACCGCCAGTAACTGGCCATCGCTGCGCAAAACGCGGGCGCATTCGGCCAACACCTTTTCCGGCCTCGTGGTGTAAGTCAGCGCGTGCATCAGGGTGACGGTGTCAAAGCTCGCCTTTTCAAACGGCAACTCGTGCATGTCGCCTTTCTCGAAGCTCGCGCCATTGCAGTTCGACAGGCGTTTGCGCCCGGCATCTACCACCCGTTGGCTGAGGTCCAGGCAGACGATGGAACGGGATTGCGGCGCCAGCAGTTCAGCCAGCACGCCGTCGCCGGAGGCCACGTCCAACACATCGCCCAGGTCGAGCAGGTGGGTGAGTCCGCGGGCGGTGGCTTCCCAGGAACGCCCCGGCGAGTAGTGGCGCTCCATGTCGCCGGCCACCGAATCAGCCCAGGTAGTGACGCCGCCGCGCGAGTTCAGAACCTCGGGAATGCGTGCGCGATCCTGCTCGGCCAGCGGGTCGTCGGTGTTTTTCCGGAGCACTTCCCACAAGGCGTCCAGGCTGGGGTCGCCAGAGGAGGCGGATATGCGGTAATACACGAACACGCCTTCACGGCGGTCAGTGACCATGCCGGCTTCCTTCAGGCGCGCCAGGTGGGTGGAGACGCGCGGCTGGGCCAACTGGGTGATGGCGGATAATTCAGCCACGCTCAGTTCCTCGCGATCGAGCAACAACAGGAGGCGCAAACGGGTGGCGTCGCCAAGCAATCGACAGCGCTGGGTTGCGAGGTCGAGATCGAGTACAGAATCCGGCCGCGAGGCATTCGACATATCTTTGTATCCGGATTTAAAGATATATAGCCTAACCGGGGAAAGTAGCGGCGTCAATTGCCCCAAAATGGCTCAAAAACCGGGAATCGTTTGGGGGAGTCCATTATAATGCGGCACGTCTTTTGAGCGCCTTCTAAACACTTCTTCAGGAACGTTTCAGTGGATTTCAAATTAAGCGACGAACAGTTGATGATTCAGGCGGCTGCGCACGATTTTGCGCGCGACGAAATCGCGCCCATTGCGGCCGCACACGACCAAAGCGGTGAGTTTCCGAGAGAGACCATCGCCATGATGGGCGAACTGGGCCTGATGGGCATCCAGGTGCCGGAAGCCTATGGCGGGTCCGAGCTGGACACCGTGGCCTATGCCCTGGCGATGATCGAGATCAGCGCCGCCGATGCTTCACATGGCACCATCATGTCGGTCAACAACTCTTTGTATTGCAATGGAATCCTCACCCATGGCACCGAAGAGCAAAAACAGCAGTTTGTGCGGCCGATTGCCTCGGGTGAGGCGATTGGCGCTTACGCCCTGACCGAGCCGCAGTCGGGCTCCGATGCGGCCAACATGCGCACCCGCGCGGTGCTTTCCGAGGACGGCAGCCACTACGTGATCAACGGCAAGAAGTCCTGGATCACTTCGGGGCCGGTAGCGGATTACGTGGTGCTGTTCGCCATGACCGACCCGGAGCAGGGCGCGCGTGGCGTCTCGGCCTTTTTGATCGACACCAAACGCGATGGTTTCTCGTGCGGAAAAACCGAGCCCAAGCTGGGTATTCGCGCCTCGGCCACCTGTGAAATCGAGTTCGAAAACTACCAGTGCCCGGTTGAAAACCGACTGGGTGATGAAGGCCAGGGCTTCAAGATCGCCATGGGTGTGTTGGACGCGGGCCGCATCGGGATCGCTTCGCAGGCTGTCGGCATCGCCCGTGCTGCCTACGAGGCATCGGTGCAGTACGCGCAGGAGCGCAAGGCCTTTGGTCGCGCCATCGGCGAATTCCAGATGACCCAGGCCAAGATTGCCGATATGAAGTCGCGCATCGACGCAGCCTGGTTGCTGACCATGCGCGCGGCGTGGGCCAAGGACCAGGCCAAGAAAACCGGTGCGCGTTACACCCTGGAAGGTAGCGTGGCGAAACTGTACGCCTCGGAAACCGCCATGTGGGTGGCTTACCAGGCGGTGCAGATCCACGGTGGCATGGGCTACAGCAAAGAGCTGCCAGTGGAGCGTTACTTCCGTGACGCCAAGATTACCGAGATCTACGAGGGCACCAGCGAGGTGCAGAGAATGTTGATATCACGGCTGGAGACCGGGCTGCGGTGAACAATTCGCGTAAAGCGTCTACGGCGCAAGGCGCCGACGAGCAGAAGCAGGAAATTCTCGACCAGGTTCTGGAGATCGCTTCCGAGCGACTCGGCAAACGAAAATCAGCGTTTGCACGGCGTTACGTGCCGGCCTATTTTCGCCGCGTTCCGCTGGAGGACATCAGTCGCGAGCCGCCCCATGTGCTGGCCCGGGTGGTGGAGAACCAGCTCGATTTTCTGCGCATGCGCAAGCCCGGCGAGTTGCTGCTGCGGGTTTTCAATCCCACCGAGAAAGACGACGGCTGGGAGTGTGAGCACACCGTCGTCGAGATGGTCAACGATGACATGCCGTTCCTGGTCGACAGCGCCAACCTGGCGCTGACCGAGCTGGAGCTGGGTGTTCACCTGATTATTCACCCGGTCATCCGTGTGCGTCGCGGGCCTTCCGGCCAGCTTGCCGAGATCTGCAAGAAGGATGATTCGCGCGGCATCAACGAATCGGTGATGCAGTTCCAGATCGATCGCCAGACTGATGAAACCGTACTGCGCCGCGTCGCCCGCCAGATCCAGGACGCGATGGACGAGGTGCGCGTCGCCGTGGCCGACTGGAAGAAGATGACCGCGGTGGCGAAGAAAACCATCAGCGAATTGCCGGAGTGGGCCCCCAGGGCCGACCAGGAACTGGTCACCGAGGGCCAGGAATTCCTCCAGTGGATGATTGACGATCATTTCACCTTCCTCGGCGTGCGTGACTACGAAGTGGCCCGCGTTGGCAAAGGCCACCAGTTGCGCATCATGGAAGGCAGCGGCCTGGGCATCCTGCGCGAGGACCGTTCCAAGGTGAAGTCGCGCCCCCTGAGCTCACTGGCGGAGGCGGTGCGAACCCGGCGTCATGGCGAGCCGGTGATCATCACCAAGACCAACGCTCGCTCGCGGATTCACCGCGTGGGCTACATGGATTACATCGGCGTGCTTTGTTACGACAAGCGCGGCCGCACCATCGGTGAACGCCGCTTCCTTGGGCTGTTTACTTCCAACGCTTACAACCGCGGCATGATGCAAACGCCGCTGGTTCGCCAGAAAGTCAACGATGTGCTGGAGCAATCGCAGCTGGTGGAAGGCAGCCACGCCTGGAAATCCATGGTGCATATCCTGGAAACCCTGCCCAGGGATGAGCTGTTCCAGGCCAGCACCGAGGAATTGTTGGAACTGTCGATGGGCGTGCTCAACCTGGCCGAACGGCTGCGGGTGCGCCTGTTTATTCGCCGTGAGCGCTTTGGCCGGTTCTATTCCTGCCTGGTCTACATTCCGCGCGAGCGCTTCAATACCGAGAATCGCAAGAAGATCCAGCAAATTCTCAAGCGCGCGTTGAAAGGTGCGCGGCTGGATTACGTGGTGCAGGTATCCGAGTCGCCGCTGGCCAGGCTGCACGTCATCGTGCGCCCGAAAGCGGGGCCGGAAGTCGAGCCCAACGTCAAGATCCTGGAACAGAAGATTGTCGAAGCGGTTCGTTCGTGGACCGATGAGCTCACCGAGATCCTGGTGCAGAAGCACGGCGAGGAAACCGGCCTGGGGTGGGTGAACCGCTTCGCGCCGGCCATTCCCGAGGCGTTCAAAGAAGACGTTTCACCCTGGGTGGCCGCATTCGATATCGAAAATGCTGCCCAGCTAAGCAGCGAAGATGACCTGCGCATGAGCCTGTACCGCCCGCGTAAGCAGCGCACCGGCATCCTGCGCTTCAAGGTGTTCCACCGCGCCGCGCCGTTGCCGCTTTCCGATGTGCTTCCCATGCTCGAGAACCTGGGGCTGCGGATTGTCTCTGAGCGCCCCTACGAGCTGCGCTGGCCGGATGGCGAAAGCCTGTGGATCCAGGATTTCGACATGATTCCCGCGGTCGACCGCGAGATCAATGTCGAGGCGGTGCGTGACCGGTTCCAGGAGGCATTTGAACGCATTCATCGCGGCCAGACCGAGAGCGATGGTTTTAACCGCCTGATTTTGGCGGCCCGCCTGCATTGGCGCCAGGTCAAGATGATTCGCGCTTACTGCAAGTTCCTGCTCCAGACCCGGGTGGCGTACTCGCAGAGCTACATGGAAGAAACCCTGGCGCGCCACCCCCTGATTGCGCGCCTGCTGGTGGACCTGTTCGAGGCGAAGTTTGATCCTGCTCGCGGCCAGGTATCCGATGCGAAGCTGGAGCGCCAGCGCAAGCACGCCGCGCAGATGTACGAGGTACTGAGTTCCGAGGCCAACAGCAAGGACACGGTGCTCACCGAGCTGCTGGAAGAAGCGGCCGCGGTGCGTGGCGCCGAGCGCGATGAAGAGGTCAAGCGGATTCGAGCGGCATTCATGCGCGCCCTGGGTTCGGTGACCAGCCTGGATGAAGACCGCATCCTGCACCACTTTTACAACGTGATCTGGGAAACCCTGCGGACCAATTTCTTCCAGCCTGCCGACAGCAATGGCTCGTTCCACGAGCACATCAGTTTCAAGCTGGACTCCAGCCGCTTGATCGATTTGCCCCAGCCGCGCCCCTATCGCGAGATCTGGGTGTTCTCGACGCGCTTCGAGGGCATTCACCTGCGTGGCGGCAAGATCGCCCGTGGTGGCCTGCGCTGGTCAGACCGGCGTGAAGACTTCCGCACCGAGGTGCTGGGGTTGATGAAGGCCCAGAATGTAAAAAACACCATGATCGTGCCGGTCGGCGCCAAGGGCGGCTTCGTGGTGAAACGCGGCCCCGATTCGTCCGACCGTGACGCGGTGATGAAGTCAGGCATCGAGTGTTACAAGTCATTTATCAATGGCTTACTGGATGTCACTGACAACCTGGATGAGGATGATGTCATTCCGCCGAAGGGCGTGGTTCGCCACGATGAGGACGATCCCTACCTGGTGGTGGCGGCCGATAAGGGCACCGCTAGCTTCTCAGACATTGCCAACGGCATCGCCCTGGAGCGCGGCTTCTGGATGGGCGATGCCTTCGCATCCGGTGGTTCTGTGGGTTACGACCACAAGGGCATGGGCATCACTGCCAAGGGCGCCTGGGAGGGCGTGAAGCGTCACTTCCGCGAGATTGGCACCAACATCCAGGAAGAGCCGTTCACCGTGGTGGGCATCGGCGACATGAGCGGTGATGTGTTTGGCAACGGCATGCTGTTGTCGAAACAGATCAAGCTGCAAGCCGCCTTCAACCACCTGCATATCTTTATCGACCCCGATCCCGATCCGGCCACGTCCTACGCAGAGCGCAAGCGCCTGTTCGGCTTGCCGCGTTCCAGTTGGTCTGATTACAACGCCGACCTGATCTCCAGGGGCGGTGGAATCTTCTCGCGCCAGGACAAGACCATTCCGCTGAGCAAGCAGGTCCGCGAGTGGCTGGGCGTTGAAGCCGAAAGCCTGTCGCCGCCGGAATTGATCCGCGAACTGCTCAAGGCGCCGGTTGACCTGCTGTGGAACGGCGGTATTGGCACCTACGTGAAGGCTTCCAGCGAAAGCCATGCTGATACCGGTGACCTGGTCAATACGCCACTGCGCGTCGATGGCCGTGACCTGCGCTGCCGGGTGGTGGGCGAGGGCGGCAACCTGGGTTGCACCCAGCTGGGCCGCATCGAGTTTGCCCGTAACGGCGGCTTAATCAATACCGACTTTGTCGACAACTCGGCGGGCGTGGATTGTTCCGATCACGAGGTCAACATCAAGATCCTGCTGAACCAGGTGATGCGCGGCGGCAAGCTCAAGCCCGCGGCGCGCAACAAGCTGTTGGCCTCGATGACGGACGAGGTTTCAGACCTGGTATTGCGCAGCAATTACCTCCAGACCCAGGCCATTTCGATGATGGGTCGGCTCACCGGCCCGCGGCTGGGCGCCAAGCAGCATTTTATCTCGGTACTCGAGGATGAAGGCCTGCTGGACCGCGACCTGGAATACCTGCCCGACGACGAAGAGCTCACCGCGCGACGCAAACGCGGCGAAGGCCTGACCCGGCCCGAACTGGCGGTGTTGTTGTCGTACAGCAAGATTCGCCTGTATCGCCAGTTGCTGGAATCCGACGTGCCGGAGGACAGCTACCTGTCCGCCGAGTTGGCGCGGTATTTCCCGCAACCCCTGCAGCGTCGCTACTCGGCAGACATGCAAGGCCATCGCCTCAAGCGCGAGATCATCGCCACCCAGGTGACCAACAGCCTGATCAACCGCATGGGCGCCTCGTTCACCCTCAGGATGCACGAGGACACCGGCTCATCCGCTGCCGAAGTGGCCAAGGCCTACACCGTGATTCGCGAGGTGTTCGATGCACGGGCATTCTGGGCGGAGATCGAAGGACTGGATAACAAGGTCAGCGCCAGGCTGCAAACCGATGCCATCCTGGCAATGTGGAACGTGTTGCGCCAGGCCACCCGCTGGTTGCTGAACCAGGGGCGCCGGATCAATGACATCGAGGCGGTGATCAAGCGCCTGGCGCCCGGCATCAAGGTGATGGGCAAGGTGATGGACAAGTCCATGGCGGAAGCCGATCGCCTGCAGCTGGAAGCCGCGATGGCGCCGTATCTCGAGGATGGTTTCCCCGAGGCGCTGGCGCGTCGCATCGTCATGCTGCCTACCCTGTTCCCGGCGCTCGACGTTGTGGAAACCGCGGCCCAGCGCAAGACTTCCACCGAGCGCGTTTCGAAAATCTACTTTGGCCTGGGCGAAGCGCTGGACCTCAAGTGGCTGCGTGCCGAGGTTGAAGCGCTGAAGGTGGAAGGGCAGTGGCACGCCCACGCGCGTGGCAACCTGCGCAGCGAATTGCTGGCCTTCCACAATGACCTGGTAGACCTGGTGCTCAAGTCAAGCGGCCGCGCCAAGGACCCCCTGGCGGCGTGGCTGGAGAAGAACGAGCAGGAAGTGGGGCGGGCGAAAGAGATGCTCCACGACATGCGTGGCTTGCCTGCAACCGATTACGCCACGCTCTCGGTGGCGGTTCGGACCCTGGAACAGTTGCTTAAAGCCGCTTCATGAGCGAGGCGCCCGAACAGCGCAGGATCCATTTCGTAGCCAGCCCCTCGGAAAAGGCCCAGGCGGCGTTGGCCGAGATGGAAAAACGCTACGGGCAAAGCCCGCTGGAAGACTCGGAAATCATCGTCGCCCTGGGCGGCGATGGTTTCATGCTTCGTACCCTGCATCGCCTGCTTTCTGCGCGGTTGCCGGTTTACGGCATGAAGCTGGGCAAGGTGGGGTTCCTGATGAACCGCTACCGCGAGGATGGCCTGCTGGAGCGCCTGGCGGAAAGCCAGACGGTGGAGCTCAAGCCACTGCGCATGGAAGTTTCCACCGAGGCGGGTGGCCAGAGCCAGGCGCTAGCCATGAACGAGGTCTCGCTGCTGCGCCAGACCAACCAGGCGGCGCATATCCGCATATTGGTCAATGGCACGGTGAAGGTGGAAGAGCTGGTTTGCGACGGCATCATGGTGGCTACCGCCGCCGGCAGCACCGCTTACAACCTTTCCGCGCACGGGCCGATTTTGCCGCTCGGTACCGACGCGCTGGCGCTCACACCGATCAGTCCGTTCCGCCCGCGTCGCTGGCGGGGTGCGGTGTTGCCCAGTTCTGCGCGGGTTCGTTTTGAAATTCTCGATCACTACAAACGTCCGGTCAGCGCAACCGCCGATGCCCAGGAGGTGCGCGACGTGGTTTCGGTAGATATCCACGAGGCCCAGGACGTTACTCTCAAACTGCTGTTCGACCCGGATCACAACCTCGAAGATCGCATTCTCGACGAACAGTTTCTGTAAAGGAATTCCATGGTCCCCTGTCATTGCATTATCGCCCACCCGGAAAAGGCGAAGTTCCTGGTTATCAAGCACGCCAACGGCTGGTCCCCGCCACAATTGCAGGTGCCGGGCGACGGCAACCTCATGTACAAGCCCGCCGTGGTCAACCAGGGCATGATGCAGAAATACGGCCTGCGCACCACGGTTTTGCGCACCATTCTGAGCGCGCGCAATTACCACTGCGTGGAACTGGAGATGCACGCCAGTTCGCCTCGCGAATTGCAGGCCGTCTGGATGGATCGCGAGAACTACAAGCAATTCAGCCGCCAGGACTCACAGGGCTTCGACCCTTTCGAGGTGTGGCTGCAAGAGCGGGAAAGCGGCAAGGTGCCCGAGCAGCGTTCTCCCTGGGAGCGGGAAGGCTGGTACCGCGAGGCGGAGCAGTGGGTTACCGACAAGCTGGTGAGCCTGGGCATCCAGGCCTCGGGGTCGATCCAGCAGTTCAAGGCTGGCTGGCCGGTTTCCTGCCTGCTACGGGTTTCCACCGTGCAGGGGCAGATATTCTTCAAGGCCGCCTATCCCAAACCACCGGGCGAGGCGGCAATCACAGCCTACATGGCCAGTCAGTGGCCCGACCTGGTGGCCGAGCCGCTGGCGGTGGACGCAAAGCGCAACTGGTTGCTGATGCGCGACTACGCGGTGCGCAAGGAAAACCGCGTGCCGCAGGCCCGCTACCCGGAATTCGCGCGCGCACTGGGTAACTTGCAGTGCGAAGCAATGGAGCGCGTTGAGGAGTTGACTGAAGCCGGTTGTCCCCAGCTTGGCGCCGAATTTCTTGCAGATGGCGGTGGGCGAGCCGCCGAGTTTAACGACCTGGTGAAGCCGCTGTTGACCAGCGGAAAGGACGCGCTGTCGGAACAGGAGATGGAAGCGCTTGCCTCGGCCATGGAAGAACTGCGTCGCCAGGCCCATGTGCTTTCACAGCCTGGCTTGCCCGACAGCCTGGTTCACCTGGATTACCGCCCCGACAACTGGTTTGTCGAGGGCGACAAGTGCCGGGTGATGGACTGGGCCGATGTCGCCATTTCCCATCCCTTCATGGCGCTGTGCCAGACCCTGGACTTCTTCGAGACCCATGGCACCGGCGAACCGGGAAGTGAACAGGCCGAGCCGGTGAACGCGGAGCAGGTGAACGCGATGGTCGCGGCCTACCTGTCCGCCTTTGCTGAGCACGGTTCTGAAGAATCGCTGTCCGCCACGCTGGAAACCTGCCGCCGCGTCTATCCATTGCTGCGCCTGTACACCATCGCCCAGGAGTTCCAGTACCTGGAAGCGCAGGGGCCTCACCACCTGGCCATGCGCAACCTGCTTAAACAGCACGCCCGATCGATGATCGCCGGGGGATAAGTTCTCCCTGCGCTTTTCTCATGCTTTGAGAGCCGGGATGGTAGGCTCTGGGTATGACGGCCAAAGTCCCACATAGCAGCCAGTCGGGCCAGCCCGCGGAATCAGATCGTCCCGTCGACCAGGAAGGGCGGCTGGTGATCGCCCTGTCTTCGCAGGCCATGTTCGACATGCGCCATTCCCACGAGGTGTTTGAAAAGCAGGGGCTGGAGGCCTATGCGGCCTACCAGGTGAGTCGCGAAAATGACCTGCTGGAGCCTGGCGTGGCGTTTCCGCTGGCGCAAAAACTGTTGGCGCTCAACGACGACGGTGCAGAGCACCCGCGTGTTGAGGTCATCCTGTTATCGCGCAACAGCGCCGATACCGGCCTGCGCATTTTCAACAGCATCGAGCATTACGGCTTGAAAGTGGAGCGCGCGGCGTTCACCAGTGGCGCCAGTCCCTGGCGCTACATGGATGCCTATGGCGCCGACCTTTGGCTTTCCACCAACGCGGCTGATGTCGGCCGGGCGCTTCGTTCCGGCTATGCGGCTGCCACTATTCTGCCCGGCGGCGTCGATCGCAAAGCGCCAGCCGGGGAGGGCGGCTTGCAGGACCGCCAGTTGCGCATCGCGTTTGATGGC
Source organism: Gammaproteobacteria bacterium (assembly GCA_030428105.1). Taxonomy (GTDB): domain Bacteria; phylum Pseudomonadota; class Gammaproteobacteria; order Xanthomonadales; family SZUA-36; genus JAUIBE01. Next base: position 7,197 of record JAUIBE010000011.1, on the reverse strand, counting down.
GATGCGGTGATTTTCAGCGACGAGGCCGAGCGCGTGTACCAGGCTGGTGGCCTGGAAGCTTTCGCTGACAGTGAGCGCGCAGCGGCCAATCAGCCGCTATCCGGCGGCCCATTCAAAGGTGTGCTGGAGGCGTTGCACAAGATCCAGTCGGCCTACCCGCCGGACAACAACCCCATTCGCACCGCCCTGGTTACCGCGCGCTCGGCGCCGGCCCACAAGCGGGTGGTGCTTACCCTGCGTGAGTGGGGCATTCGCATCGACGAGGCCTTGTTCCTTGGCGGCCGGGCCAAGGGGGCGTTTTTGAAGTCTTTTGGCGCAGACATTTTCTTCGATGACCAGCAAGTGCACGTGGAGTCGGCGCGAGAACATGTCACGGCTGCCCACGTTCCCTTTGGAATCGTCAACGAGTAGGCTGCACGCACGTATCGAACCGGCCGCTGGACTGCCGTACAATACCCCGTTTTCACCACCGGCCCTTTGCGAGGCCATACCCGGATCGGAGATACCATGGCGCAGCTCAATCCCGCTGATCTTTACGACATCGACTCGCTGCTGAGCGAAGAAGAACGCATGATCCGCGACAGTGTCGCCCGCTTTGTTGATGAGCGCGCGATGCCGATCATCGCCGAGCATTTCGACAATGCCACCTTCCCCAGGGAACTCATCGCCGAGGTTGCCGATCTGGGCCTGCTGGGCAGCAGCATCGAAGGCTATGGCTGTGCCGGCCTGGGCTCGGTTTCCTACGGGTTGATCTGCCAGGAACTGGAACGCTGTGACTCGGGGCTGCGCAGCTTTGTTTCGGTGCAGTCCAGCCTGGCGATGTACCCGATTTACGCCTATGGCTCGGAAGAGCAGCGAGAGCGCTGGTTGCCGGGCATGGCGCGCGGCGAAATCATTGGCTGTTTCGGGCTTACCGAGTCGCACGGCGGCTCGGACCCGGGCGCAATGAAAACCCACGCCAGGCGTGATGGCGATGACTGGATCATCAACGGCTCAAAAATGTGGATCACCAACGGCAGCATCGCCGACATCGCGGTGGTCTGGGCCAAAACCGAAGAAGGCATCATGGGCTTCGTGGTTGAAAAAGGCATGGCCGGTTTCGACGCGCCCGAAATTCACTCGAAGATGTCGCTGCGTGCGTCGGTTACTTCAGAGCTTTACTTCGACAACGTGCGCGTTCCGGAGGCGAACCGCCTGCCCAACGTGGTTGGCCTGAAAGGCCCGCTGGGCTGCCTCACCCAGGCGCGCTACGGCATTACCTGGGGGCCGATTGGCTCCGCGATTGCGTGCATGACCGAGGTGCTGGATTACACCGCCGACCGCGAACTGTTTGGCCGCCCGCTGGCCGCCAACCAGGCGGTGCAGATTCGCGTGGCCGACATGGCGCGCCGCATTACCGCTGCGCAGTTGATTTCCCTGCGCCTGGGCCGGCTCAAGGAGGAGGGCAAGATGGCGCCCACCCAGGTGAGCCTGGCCAAGTGGAACAATGTGCGCATGGCGCTGGATATTGCGCGCGATTGCCGCGACCTGCTGGGCGGCAGCGGCATTACCACCGAGTACCAGGCCATCCGCCACATGCTGAACCTGGAAAGCGTGATTACCTACGAGGGCACAGAGACCGTCCACCAGTTGGTGATCGGCCGCGAGCTCACCGGTATCAACGCGTTCTAGCGCCCCTCGGCCAGCGAGGCCTCGCGAATGGCGCGGAACTCGTTGCCTTCGTACCACTCGGGCCAGGCTTCGCCATTGGCTACTTCCAGGCCTACTTCGAAGTAGAGCTGGATATCCTCCATGGTGCCGCGCAGGTCCCAGTCGTCCTGTACCTCGTCGCCTGGCTGGTGGTAGCGCTCCTTGACGAACGCGGTTCCGATGTTAACCAGGTACTCCGGCCCAAGCTCACGATGATCCCAGCCTGACTTGGCGTACAGCATGGGTACGCCGTTCTTGGCGAAATTGAAGTGATCTGAGCGGTAGTAACTGCCAGCCTCCGGGCGGGGCTCAGGCTTGATCACGCGCCCCTGGGCTGCCGCGGCTTTCGCCAGCAGGTCTTCCATCTGCGAGGCGCCGTGGCCCACCACGACCACATCATTGGTGGGTCCGTAAACCGACATGGCATCAATGTTGATGCCGGCAACCGTCTGGCTCATGGGCACGGCGGGGTGGTCTGCGTACCAGGCAGAGCCGAGTTTTCCGGATTCCTCGGCCGTCACAGCCAGAAGTGCGATGCTGCGGCGAGGCGCCTGGCCAAGCGCTTTGAAGGCATGCGCCAGCTCGATCAGCGCGGCCGTGCCGGTGGCGTTGTCCACCGCGCCGTTGAAAATCACGTCTTCCTCGGGGTCGGTTGAAGCGCCGGTGCCCAGGTGATCCCAGTGGGCGGTATAGACGAACAGTTCATCCGGCGCTTCGCTGCCCGGCAGGATGGCGCCGACGTTGAAAGAGCGGTCCTTGATGATGTTGCTTTCCACCGTTGCGCTGAGTGTGGTGCCCAGCGGCACGGCTTCGAACTCCGGCGTGAGCGCGCGTTGCATCAGCTCATCCAGGCTTTCACCTGCCTCCGCCAGCAGCGCTTCTGCAATGGGCTTCTGCACCCACGATTCCACTGCCACGAAGGAATCGCTTCCATCCTCGTTGAGCAGGTAGAACTGCGGGCCGGTCCAACTGTTGCGCACCGTGTTCCAGCCGTACGAGGCCGGTTCGGTGTCGTGCACCAGGATCACCGCCGCAGCGCCCTGGCGGGCCGCTTCTTCCAGCTTGTAAGTCCAGCGGCCGTAGTAGGTCATCGCCTTGCCCTTGAACAGGTCGGGGTTGCCGGTAGCGAAGCCGGGGTCGTTAACCAGCACCACGGCGGTTTTGCCCTTCATATCGATGCCCTGGTAGTCGTTCCAGCCATACTCCGGCGCAACCACGCCATAGCCTACGAACACCAGTTCGCTGTTATCCACGGTGACCTTTTCCTGCACGCGCTGCGACCACGCCACCATCTCCGCGCCGTAGGCCAGCAACTGGCTGTTGCCCTCGCGGCTTAGCGCCATGGTGGCGGTTTCGGCGTTGACTTCCATCGATACCAGGTCAACCGGTTGCAGGTAGCTGTCGCCGAACAGTGGCGCGAAGCCTGCCTGGCGAAACTCCTTCTCGAGAAACTCCAGCGTCAAGCGTTCGCCTTCAGACATCGGCGCGCGGCCGCCGAAGGCGTCGGAAGAAAGGGTCGTGATATTGGCCAGGAAGCGGTCGACATCCAGCGCCGACTTGCCGATTTCAGTCTCGCTGGCTTGTGCCGAAGAAATGCTGATTAACGCCCACAAGAGCACCGTTAAAACGCGTAATAACATACTAGAATTCATTGATTTAACTATCTGAAAAGTTGATGATATTTGGCTCTGGTTCCAGGCGGATACCAAACCGGTCTTCGACACTGTCCTGCACCTGGCTCGCAAGGCGCAGTACGTCCGCCCCGGTCGCGCCGCCGCTGTTTACCAGTACCAGGGCGTGCTGGCTGGAAACCATGGCGCCGCCCGCCTGCATTCCCTTCAGGCCGCAGTGATCAATCATCCATGCCGCAGACAGCTTGGTGGTGCTGCTTGGTGCTTTCCATGCCGGAAGCCCGGGGAACTGCTCCAGCAGCGCTTCGCCCCGGGATGCTTCAACCCGGGGGTTCTTGAAGAAGCTGCCCGCATTGCCTGTTTTGGCAGGATCGGGAAGTTTGCTCATGCGAATCCGTGCCACCGCCTGGCTAACCGCCCTGGCCGTGAGCTCCTGGCCTTCAAGTGCCTGTGACAGGCCTGCATAGCCGATTTGCGGTGTGAACCGGCGGTTGAGGCGAAAGCGCACGGAAGTAACCAGGTAGCGCCCCGGTTCGACCGACTTGAACACGCTGTCGCGGTAGTCGAATTGGCAGGCCTCGTAATCGAACACGCGCCAGGCCTGCTTGCGCCAGTCCCAGGTGGTTACCGTTTGTACGACCGATGACAACTCAACCCCGTATGCGCCAATGTTTTGCATCGGCGCAGCGCCAACGCTGCCGGGAATCAGGGTGAGGTTTTCCAGGCCACTTAGCCCCTGGTCCAGGCTCCACTGCACCAGGTTGTTCCAGTTTTCGCCGGCGCCCACCTCGATATCAACCTGGCCTTGCTGTTCATCCAGCAGGGCGATGCCGCGAACCTTGTTCACAAACACGGTGCCTGGGACATCGCTGGCGAGCACCACGTTGCTGCCTCCGCCCAGCACCAGGTCGGTGGCCGGCTCGAAGTGGGGCAGGGCCAGCAGGTCTTCCTCGGATTCAATATCAATGCGCAGGGTAGCCGTGGCGTCCAGCCCAAAGGTGTTGAGCGCTTTCAGCGAAGGGCGTTCGTATACCTTCACGGCCCGGTCACGCTTCGTTTGTCTGGGCGATGGCCTTGACGCTGTCGACCACCAGGCCCGGCCCGCTGTAGATCAGGCCGGTGTAGAACTGCACCAGGCTGGCGCCCAGGGCAATCTTGTCTGCAGCGTCCTGGCCACGGGTGATGCCACCCAGGCCGATGAGTGCAATTTCTTCAGGTAGCGCGTCTCGGAACTGGCTGAGCACCTGGTCGGCGCGCGGTTTTAGCGGTGCGCCCGAGAGTCCGCCCGTTTCGTTGGCGTGGGGCAGACCTTGCACGCCATCCCTGGCCAGCGTGGTGTTGGTGGCCAGCACGGCATCAATGTTGTTGTTCGCGATGGACTCGGCCATGACCTCTATTTCCGTGGCTTCAAGGTCGGGGGCAATCTTGATGGCCAGCGGCCGGCGCACGCCATGCTGGTCAGCCAGTCGGTCCCGTCCGTCCACCAGGCTGGCAAGCAGGCCATCGAGGTAGGCCTTGCCCTGCAGGTCGCGCAGACCCTCGGTATTGGGCGATGAGATATTGACGGTGATGTAGTCGGCGTAGCGGTACACCTTCTCCATGCAGTGCAGGTAGTCGTCGGCAGCGGATTCGACCGGGGTATTCCGGTTCTTGCCAATGTTCACGCCCAGGATGCCGTCGAAACTGCGTTTCTCCAGCGCACGTACAGTGTGATCGACGCCCTTGCTGTTGAAGCCCAGGCGGTTGATGACCGCGTTGGCCTTTGCCAGTCGGAACACGCGGGGTTTGGGGTTTCCAGGTTGGGGGCGTGGCAGCACCGAACCGATCTCGATAAAGCCGAAACCAAGGTTGCCCAATGCATCGATGTAATCGCCGTCCTTGTCCAGGCCGGCAGCGAGGCCCACCGGGTTGCGAAATTCCAGGCCCATGCAGGTGACGGGCAGGCGGGGGCGAGGACAAAGCAAGCCGGTGGCCCCCGAGAATCTTCCAACCTTCAGCCCCTCAAGGGCGAGGTGCGCGGCGGTTTCGGGATCGGTGGCGAACAGCGCCTTCTGGGCCAGCTTATAAAGCATGACGATTCACCCTGTAGGTGATGCGCAGAAGGCGCTGCCGCAATGGCCTGGCTGGCTCAGAGATCGAACTTGATGCCCTGTGCCAGAGGCAGATCCGTACCCCAGTTGATGGTGTTGGTCTGCCGGCGCATGTAGGCCTTCCAGCTGTCCGAGCCGGACTCGCGCCCGCCGCCGGTGTCTTTTTCGCCACCGAAGGCGCCGCCGATTTCCGCGCCGGAGGTGCCGATATTGACGTTGGCGATGCCGCAGTCTGAACCGGCCGCCGACAGGAAACGCTCCGCGTTGCGCATGTCATTGGTGAAGATGGCCGAGCTCAGGCCCTGCGCCACATCGTTGTGCATGGCGATCGCGTCTTCCAGGTCGGAGTAGGGGATCACGTACAAAATTGGTGCAAAAGTCTCTTCCTGGACGATGTCCCAGTCATTTTGGGCCTCGATAATGGTCGGCTGCACAAAGAAACCTTCGCCATCGATCCGGTCTCCGCCAGTCAGTACCTTGCCACCCTGTTGGCGAGCGGACTCAACCGCAGACAGGAAAGCCTGCACCGACTGTTCGCTGCTGAGCGGGCCCATCAGGGTGCTCGAATCCAACGGGTTGCCAATGCGAACCTGGCCATAGGCGTTGACCAGCGTTTCGCGCACCTGGTCGGCAATCGATTCATGCACGAACAGGCGGCGGGTGGTGGTGCAGCGCTGGCCGGCTGTGCCGACGGCGCCAAACACGATGGCGGGAATCGCCATCTGCAGGTCGGCAGTCTGGTCGAGGATGATGGCGTTGTTGCCACCCAGTTCCAGGATGCTGCGGCCCATACGCGCAGCCACGCGCTCGCCGACCTTGCGGCCGATCTGGGTAGAGCCGGTAAATGACATCAGCTTGACGCGACGGTCATCGACAAAGCGCTCGGCCAGTTCGTGGCCGGGTTCCATGAAGCTCAGGAAAATCGGCGGGAAGCCGCCTTCCTTGAGCGCCGCGTTGCAGATGTTCTGCACCGCCACGCAGCACAGAGCGCCCTTGGGAGAGGGCTTCCACACCGTGGCGTTGCCGCAAATTGCAGACAAGAACGCGTTCCAGGCCCAAACCGCCACCGGGAAATTAAACGCGGAAATCACGCCAACCACGCCGTAAGGGTGCCACTGCTCGTACATGCGGTGCTGGGGGCGCTCCGAATGCATGGTCAGGCCGTACAGCATGCGCGCCTGGCCAACGGCGAAGTCGCCGATATCGATCATTTCCTGCACTTCGCCGTCGCCTTCGGGCTTGATCTTGCCCATTTCCAGGCTGACCAGGCTGCCCAGTGCATCCTTGTGTCGGCGCAGGGCCTCGGTACAAAGCCTTACCGCTTCTCCGCGAACCGGCGCGGGCACTTTGCGCCATTCGGCGAACACTTCCTCGGCGCGCGCAATGACGCGTTCGTAGTCTTGCTGGGAAGCGCCATTGACCGTGGCGATGACCTGGCCGGTGGCCGGATTGATGGATTCGATAACCCCGGCATCGGTGGTTGCAGACCACTCGTCGTGGCCGAAACAGGCGCCGGGATTGGTTTCTTCAATTCCGAGCGAGCTCAGGAACTGGTGGGTGTTTGCGTGTGAGTCATTCATCCGCCCATTATCGCATTCGGGCCGGCAACATGCATCCGTGGTGAAGGTTTTTTGCTTCGCTTTGGAACTCCCGCCAACGTGCCCTGTCATATCGCACAACAACGCTGAAAGCGCCGGGCAACAAGCGGCGCTCACAGGAACCTAACAACGGGCAGTCCAACGTCTCTGGCGTGATATGCTCACTGGAGGGAGCCGGCAAAATGACGG
>JAUIBE010000051.1 GCA_030428105.1 Gammaproteobacteria bacterium | reverse complement strand
TAATTAGTGGCATGAAATCTGCATATCGAAGGTTGTGCGCCTTTCAACCTGGCCCGGCAACGGCCAGGGGGCACCACGTCAACCAGGAGAATCGATATGCACAAACGCACGTTACTTTTTGCTGCCTTGGCGGCCAGCACATTGTTTACCACCGCGGCTGAAGCCTCGCCCTTTTCTGCGAATATCGGCTGGAACAGTGAGTACATTTTTCGAGGGATCCCGCAGAAAACGTCGTCCGCGTTTGGCGGCGTGGATTTCGAGGCTGGTGGCTTCTACGCCGGCACCTGGGGTGCGGATGTCGGCGATGGTCTCGAGGTGGATTTCTACGGTGGCTATGGCTTTGAAGTAGGCGAGTTCTCGTTGAGCGTGGGCGGGACGATCTACACCTACACCGGCGATTTTGATGACACCTACCAGGAATTCAACTTTTCCGCCGGTTACTCGTTCCTTACCTTCGACGCGGCAGTCGGCACCTATGACAATTTTGATGGCCCTGACCTGGATTACCAGTTCTACTCTTTGAAGGCCGAGTACGAGGGCTTTCACGTGCTGGCGGGCACCTTTGAAGATGATTTCGACGGTTCGTACTACGAGTTGGGTTATGGCAACACGCTGACCATCCAGGATATGGACTTGTTCGACTACGCGATCGTGGGCATCTACAGCGACTCGACATTGCTGGGTGGTGACTCCGATGTGAACCTGGTATTCACCATGAGCAAGTCGTTCGACTTCTAAGCTCTCAACACAACGACCATCGCATCCATGCGAACCTTGCGGGCCGGCAATAACCGGCCCGTTTTTTAGCGCGTGATCCTCGGGAGCGGCACCTCGCCGCGATAGGCACATGGTAGGAGCGGCGCCTCGCCGCGATCATGACCGCACGACGGGCCGCCCCAACCAGGGGTTTCACCCACGTGTCTGCTCGCATGGCCTCAAGGCGCACTCAAAGCTTCGCTTCTTCTTGGCCTTGGCCTTCCCGCACAGGTCGTTAGAGACATGGGCGCGTCCATACAGTGCCCGCGATGGCCATTTGCTGGCGCTTCTTTCCAAAAGCCGAAAGCCGCACCAGCAAATGAAGCCGCGCTTCCCTGCACTGGATGGCCTAACCGGGCGTCCCTGCCCGGTTGCCCAGTCTCTGCACACTCCCTGAGCGGCATCCGAGCTTAAGGCCACGGGGTAAAACCCCTGGTTGTGACGGCCCAGTTCGCACCGCCCAGCCAAACGGGCCAAAAAAAACGGGCGCCGAAGCGCCCGCAGGAAAAGCAACCATGGAAGCCAGGTTGCCGTGGGGATTTGATTACAGGTTGTAGCCCTTCTCGTCGTGGAGCGCGAGATCCAGGCCTTCCACCTCTTCTTCCTCGGTCACGCGCAGGCCGCCGGTTAGCAGGCCAACCACTTTGAGGATGATGAAGGTGGCAACCGCGCCGTAGACCAGGGTGGCGATGACGCCGATCGACTGGGCCCACAGCTGGGCGCCAATCGAGGTGATGTCGTCGCTGCCAAAGCCGGCGCCGCCAAACTGCTCGGCGCAGAACACGCCGGTCAACAGCGCGCCGACGATGCCGGCCACGCCGTGCACGCCGAAGACATCCAGCGAATCGTCATAACCGAAGGCGCGCTTGACCGTGGTGGAGGCAATAAAAGCAAACAGGCTGCCGAACAGGCCGATAAACAGGGCGCCCATGGGGCCGACTGAGCCGCAGGCCGGGGTGATGGCGACCAGGCCGGCAACCGCGCCGGTGGCGATGCCCAGCACCGAGGGCTTGCCGTGCCTGAACCATTCAATGAACATCCAGGTGAGCGCCGCCATGGCGGTGGCGATCTGGGTGACCAGCATGGCCATGCCGGCGACACCGTCAGCGGCGAGTTCCGAGCCAGCATTAAAGCCGAACCAGCCAACCCACAGCAGCGAGGCGCCGATCACGGTGTAACCCAGGTTGTTGGGCCGCATCTGCGCCTCGGGATAGCCGCGGCGTTTGCCGAGCACCAGTGCCGCCACCAGCGCCGCGATACCGGCATTGATGTGCACCACCGTTCCCCCTGCAAAATCGAGTGCGCCGTGCTCGCTGATCCAGCCGCCACCCCATACCCAGTGACACACCGGTGCGTACACCAGCAGCAGCCAGGCCGCCGAGAACAGCATCATCGATGAGAATTTCATGCGTTCCGCGAATGCGCCGACAATCAGCGCCGGGGTAATGATGGCGAACGTCATCTGGAAGGTGGCAAACACGGTTTCCGGAATGGTGCCGCTGAGCGAGTCAACGGTGACGCCCTGCATGAACAGCTTGGAGCCCGGTGGGCCAAAGAAGGCGCCGCCTTCGCCGAAGGCGATTCCGTAGGCGACCACGTACCACAATATGGATGACATTCCGGTGATGGCGAAACACTGCATCAACACCGAAAGTACGTTCTTGGAGCGCACCAGGCCGGCGTAGAACAGCGACAGTCCGGGGATGGTCATCAGCAGCACCAGCGCGGTGGCGGTGATCATCCAGGCGGTGTCACCGGCGCTGAGTACGGGTTCTTCATCCTGTGCCAGGCCCAGGGCGGGCAGCATCAACAATGCGCCAAACGCCAGCAGGCTGAGCCATGTCTTGTTGTTCAATCGATTCATTTCGTCACTCCCTCACAATGCGTCCGGGCCAGTTTCGCCAGTGCGGATTCGCACCACTTCATCCAGGGCGGCAACGATGATTTTTCCATCGCCGATGTTGCCGGTCTTGGCCGCTTCGGTAATGGCTTCCACCACCGGCTGGACGTGTGCTTCGTCGACAAAAACTTCCACCTTGATCTTGGGGCGGAAGTCCACCTGGTACTCGGCGCCGCGATAGAGCTCGGTGTGGCCCTTCTGCCGGCCAAAGCCTTTCACTTCGGATACCGTCATGCCCTGGACGCCCACCTCGGACAGAGCCTCGCGCACATCGTCCAGTTTGAACGGCTTGATAATTGCTGTGATCAGTTTCATAAACCCTCCCAGGCTGGAATGGTCCGAGTGACCGACTACAGCGAAGCCGGGCCCGGTACCGCGTTCTCACGCTCTGTTATGCAGTATGCGTGCCAACCCATAAGTTATTGTTTGTAAGAAAGAAAATGGTGGCGCACCGAGCGGGTGCGCACCAAGTCGGTGCACGATTCAGGGGCATTGCATTAACACGATGCGGTGCCGCAGGGGCGATGCGGCCAGGAAGTCAGGCGGTAGGGTTGGCGATATGCCAGCATGCAGTCGTGGATTTTCTGGAACAATTGCCGCTCGCCCGGCGGTATCGCTGGCGCCAATCAGCAAAAGGATTAATCAACGGAGATGAGCATCAAAACCCGATTTACTGAAACCTTTGGGATTGAGCACCCGATCGTCCAGGGCGGAATGATGTGGGTGGGGCGCGCCGAACTGGCAGCAGCGGTATCCGAAGCCGGGGGTCTTGGCATTCTCACCGCGCTCACCCAGCCCACGCCGGAGGCGCTATACGACGAGATCCAACGCTGCCGAACACTGACCAGCAAGCCGGTTGCAGTGAATATCACCATACTGCCCACGGTTAGTCCGCCACCCTATGCCGAGTACCGCCAGGCCATCATCGATGCCGGTGTCGAGATCGTGGAAACCGCCGGCTCGCGCCCGCAGGAGCACGTGGATCATCTCAAGCAGCACGGCATCAAGATCATCCACAAGTGCACCTCGGTGCGCCACGCGCTTTCGGCGCAGCGCATTGGCGTGGACGCCATTTCTATTGACGGCTTCGAGTGCGCTGGGCATCCCGGTGAAGACGACGTGCCCGGCCTGGTGCTGATTCCGGCTGCGGCCGACCAGGTGGAGATCCCGATGATCGCCAGCGGTGGCTTTGGTGATGGACGCGGCCTGGCCGCGGCGTTGGCGCTGGGGGCGGACGGCATCAACATGGGGACGCGGTTTTGCGCCACCCGGGAGGCGCCCATTCATGACAACATCAAGCAGTTCATCTGCGATAACGATGAACGCAGCACCCAGGTCATTTTCCGCAATCTGCACAATACCGCCCGGGTCGCCACCAACAGCGTTTCCACCGAGGTGGTGCGGCGGCTGTCGAAACCGGATTCAACCTTTGCGGACGTGGCGGACCTGGTCAAGGGCGTTAAAGGGCGCGAGGCGCTGGAAAGCGGCAACCTGGACGCCGGCCTGGTGTGGGCCGGCCAGGTGCAAGGCCTGATTCATGACATTCCCACTTGCGCCGAACTGATCGATGGGATCATGCGCGATGCCGAGGCGATTATCTCCGATCGGCTCGCCGGGATGCTTGGCAACGACTAAGCAAATGCGGGCGCGTCTGGCCTGCATTGGTCGCGCGCATCGCTCGCTTCAACGGAATCTGTTGAAAGGTGCTTTAGCGAAGTCCAGGCGCGCCATCTAATCCGGTCACTGTTCGCTCACAGGAAACCGGATTCTCAATGAAACGCAGACAATTTCTGGCGGCCGCCGGCTCCGGCACGGTCGTGTTCGCAACCCTTGGCGCTGTTGGCGGCATGCGGGTGATCAACGCCAGTGCCGCATCGGGTGAGACCCTGGCATCGGCAGACTCGGTGCTGGCCATCCATGCCGATGGCTCGGTGGTGTTCACCAGTCCCTACACGGAGATGGGGCAGGGCAGCCCAAGCTCGGCGGCAATGATCCTGGCCGACGAACTGCATACCAACCTGGACGCAATGGCGATTCGCTTTCACGACGGCCGCATCGTCCAGACCGATCCAACGTTCGGTCCACGTTTCAACGGTGGTGGCAGCGGCGGCAGCCAATCGATGCCAACCGCCTGGCCAGCACTTCGCGAGATCGGCGCTGCGGCGCGAACCACGCTGATCGAAACCGCGGCCGTCGGCTGGGGCGTCAGCGCCTCGGAGTGCACAACAGAAACCGACCGGGTGGTTCACCAGCCATCGGGGCGCTCAGCAAGCTACGCCGAACTGGTGCCCGCCGCGGCGTCGCGCGAGGTTCCGACCGAGTTGCAATTTCGCGACCCGAAGGACTACCAGTACGTTGGCACCAGGCGTGCCCGGGTCGACATGGGTGAGATTCTCACCGGCCGGGCGCCGTACGCCATCGACCAATCGCTGCCGGAATTGTTGTACGCAAGCATTGAGCGGTGTCCATATCGTTCCGGCACCGTTGAATCGTTCGACCGCGATGCAGTGATGGCGGTGCGCGGCGTGGTGGATGTGTTTCCCATCGATCCGCATGCTGCCGAGCCGTCTGCACGCCGTGGCATTGCCGTGATTGCCCGCGACACCTGGTCAGCCATGCAGGGTCGAAAGGCGCTTAACGCAAAGTGGAATGACCCCGAGCCGGTCTACGCCAACGAGGATGAGCAGTGGCAGGCCATGCGCGCCCGCCTGGCAGCGGGTAGCCCCAACGGTGAGCACACCGTCGGTGATTTCGACAACGCCGAACTGGAAGGGCTGGAGCACCTGGACCGCGAGTACCGCCTGGGTTACCAGAACCAGACGCCGATGGAGCCCATCACCATGACCGCGCACCATCGCGGGGATGAGTTCGAACTTTGGGCTTCCTCGCAATACGCCGCGGGCTTTCGCCAGCGCATCGAGGAAGTCACGGGCCTTTCCCAGGACAAGATCATTTTCCACAACACCATCATGGGTGGTTCGTTCGGGCGCCGGTTCATTCGCGATGGGCTGACCGAGACGATCGTAATTGCCGAGAAACTGCGCAAGCCGGTGAAGCTCACCTGGACACGCGAAGATGACCTGCGTGCCGGCCAATTCCGCAACGCCAGCCTTTCGCGGGTGCAAGCGCACTTCGACAGCAATGGCAATGTGCGGCGCTGGCACCAGCAGGCCGTCGGCACCACGCCTGGTGATCCGGCGGAGGTTGCCGGCCTGACCTCGGGCATGTCGGACCAGCCGTACCGGTTCTCACCGGCGCGCTTCGAGATGAGCGGGGTCAAGGGCAACGTGAACCTCGGCCCGATGCGCTCCCCGCCGCACCCGGCCAAGATGTTTCCCACCGTGTGTTTTATCGACGAACTGGCGCATGAGTTTGGGGAAGACCCGATTGACCTGCACATTCGCCTGATCGGCGAACCGCGCTTTATCGAGCAAAACGAGTGGCTGGCCGACCACGGCCACGAGGACAACACCGCCACCCATGTTGAAGTGGCGCAGGCGGTTCGCAAGCTCAGCAACTGGGATGCGCCATTGCCCCAGGGGCATGGCAAAGGGTTCTCGGTAGGCTACCTGTTCGGCACCCACGTGGGCATGGTGGTGGAAGTGGCCTGGCGCGACGAGATGATTTCCATCGAGAACGTGTGGTGCGCGGTTAACTGCGGCCGGGTAATCAACCCGGATATTGCCCGTCAACAGGTGGAGGGCGGCGCGATTTATGGGCTTTCCTCTGCCATGGGTGAGGTGATCACCACCCGGAATGGCGCGGTTCAGCAGGGCAATTTTGATACCTACCCGCTGATGCGCATGTCCCAGGCGCCGAATGTGCACGTCACATTCATCGACAGCGAGGAACGCCCCAGCGGCCTGGGCGAACCGGCAACGCCGCCGGCTTACCCGGCGCTGGCCAACGCCATCTTTGCCGCCAGTGGTCAGCGGATTCGTGAAATTCCGCTGTCGCGTCACATCCGCTTTGCCCCATCCCGCCAGTTCAATACCACGGAGCGCCAGGCATGATTGAATTCAAACTCAACGGAAAAACCACGCGGCTTGATCTCGATCCGGAGGCCGACGGCGAAATGCCACTGCTGTGGGCGCTGCGCGATCACGTGGGGTTAACTGGCACCAAGTTTGGTTGTGGGAGAGGCCTGTGCGGCGCCTGCACCGTGCACGTTGGCGGGCAGGCGACACGCGCCTGCCAGGTTCCGGTGTCCGCGGTGGCGGGACTGGATGTGCGAACCATCGAGGCCTTTGGCGAAGACGCCAGTCACCCGGTACAAAAAGCATGGGCCGAAGTGAACGTGGCCCAGTGTGGCTATTGCCAGGTAGGGCAGGTGATGAGCGCCATTTCGTTGCTGGAACACAACCCCAACCCCAGTGATGCCGACATCGCCCAGGCCATGGACGGCAACCTGTGCCGCTGCGGCACGTATCCGCGCGTGCGCCTGGCGGTGCTGCGCGCGGTGGAGTTGAATAACAAGGCCTGATAGCCGCTAACGACCCACCGGAATGGTTAGAACGGGCGGGGGGCTTTGCTCGGTCTTGCCGGCGAGGATTGAGCCCACCATGCTGAGCAGGCGGAAGGTGTTCTTGCTGGCCATGTCCGAATCGTCGATGTAGAACCAACTGCCGCGGTAGCGGATAGCAATAGCCGCGTTTTCGGGCGCGTCATCGTCAGAGTGCACCGCGAACAAGTCGCTGGTGACGGGCTTCCAATCGAACAGGCGGCCGCTGTCGTCGCGGGTGACGACGATACGCCCGGCATCGACATCGGCCTGCGGCACCTCGACCGAGGTGGACAGGAAATTGAGCATTTCCGAGAACGAGCGGAATTCGATGCCGATTGAGTCGGCACTGGGCTTGTCGGCAATGTTGTGCAGGTTGTACAGCCGCTCCTTCGTTTCAAGGCGCAGTAGTTCGCGCAACTGCACCGCTTCGGGCCAGTCGAGCGCGTATTCGCGGATGTACAGGGTTGGCATCTTGTCGGTGCCCGGATCCTGGTAGCGAAAGCGCAGTGCATCCTTGATCTGCAGCGAGCGCAGCAGCCGGGTCGCGCGTACGAAGTCGGAGTACACCGGCGCGTGTTCCGGGGTTGATCCCTCGGTGCTCGGCGCGTTGGGCAGGCCGTTGATGCGGCTGGCGGTGAGGCGCAGCAACATGTCGATGCCCCAACCCGAGTTGGCCAGTAGCATGAAGGTGTCGAAATCCATCGGGTGAAGGATGTTGCGCACGAAGGCCTCGCCCGTTACGGGCGTGTAGGTCACCGTGGGAGTCTCCGAGTAAGTAACCACCGCGCCGAGTGTGCTGGTGTAGTCGCCGCCTTCCGGCAACTCGATCCCTGCGGTTCCGCCCTGGGCGACGTTGAACTGGGTGGTGATGCTGCCCACTTGCAGCCACAGCGGGTTGTCGGAATAGCGTAGCCGGACCAGGTTGAGCAGGGTTTGCTCATCGGAGGTTTGGCTCACGGCCACGTTGTAGTCATTGCGCCCGGACTTCACCAGTCCCGGACCAAACTGGGTGCATGCTGACAGTGTGCACAGCACGCAAACCAGCACGATTGCGGTCAACGATCTGGACGACCTGGTCTTGCCAACGCTCCGTCGCGGCATCAACTGGACTGGCGAATTCATCTCTGCTCCCTGTCTGTCGGGCCTCACCCCGCCGCGAGTATGCCACGAGCGTCCCAACGGATTCACGTCTCGCCCTGTCGTGTTCCACCGACTGGCAGCTTTGAAGCTGTAACGTTTGCTGGCCCAATGGCGTCAAACAAGAAGACAGCAATCAACATTCGGGGTGGAGAAAACCTGGATGCTGGTTTCATGACGACATCCACGTGGGGAACAATCATGAGCAAACGCAACTATTCCGGCGCACGCAAATCTGCGCCTTTTCCGTTGGCTTTATCACTGGCCTTCCTGTTCGCCCTGGTGGTGGCCCCGGGTCCCGTTGCAGCCCAGTCGGGCTCTGACAGCAGCGCGAACGGGGTGGAAACCAGCTCGCCCTTCACCATCAAGGGCCGCACGCAGTTTGGCTGCGCCGAGGTGGAGGAAGTCACTTCTGGCGGCCTGGCCAGCCATGAAATCACCCTCAATCCCAGCCGTGTTGAACGCTGCCTGCGCGAAAAAGTGGGTTCGCGTTTTCACGACTGCAAGAAGCTGAAAATCGAGGACTCCACGGCCGATTGGGACGGGATCGTCACCCTGGCCACCGAGGACGGCCCGGTTCGCTTCTGGTTCGAGGAACACGGCGAGAACGCGGCCGAGCTCAAGCGAGTGATGGTGTGGACCTGGCCGGATACCGACATGAAATACATGTGCGCGGCGATTAGCTCGCGTCGTTAGGCTGCAACGATTAAAAAACGGCGCCTCCGCCTGCCACCTCGTGGTGGTCGACGGGGCGCCGTTTTGTTTGGGTCGTCCCTGACCCGCTTGTGATCCGGTTTTACCGCAGGTCGAAGCGGTCGGCGGTCATCACCTTGGACCAGGCTGCGATGAAGTCTTCAACGAAGCGCTCCCGGCTGTCGTCGGAGGCGTAAAACTCCGATATCGCCCGCAGCTCCGAGTTGGAGCCAAAAATCAGGTCTACCGGGGTCGCTGTCCACTCGAGCTCGCCGGTTTCACGATTTCTGCCCTCGTAAACCCCCGCGGTTTCCGCCTTGCTCCACACCGTGGACATGTCCACCAGGTTAACGAAGAAGTCACTGGTGAGATGTTCTGGCCGGTCGGTAAACACGCCGTGGGCGCTGCCTGCGTAGTTGGCGTTCAGCACGCGCAGGCCACCCACCAGCGCGGTCATTTCCGGAACGGTAAGGCCCAGCAGGGCTGCACGCTCCACCAGCGCTTCGGCCGGCGGGCGCGGGAAGCCTTCTGAAAGGTAATTGCGGAAGCCATCGGCGCCAGGCTCCAGCCAGGTGAATGACTCAATGTCGGTCATCTCCTGCGTAGCGTCTGTGCGTCCGGGCGTAAATGGAACGGTCGCATCGTAACCGGCATTGGCTGCGGCCTGTTCGATTGCGACTGCGCCGCCCAGTACGACCAGGTCGGCCAGGGACACCTGCGTGTCACCCGCGTTTTGGTTGAAGTCGGCCTGGATTCCTTCCAGCGTTTCCAGGACCTGCGCCAGTTCAGCTGGGTTGTTCACAGCCCAATCTTTCTGCGGCTCCAGGCGGATGCGCGCGCCGTTCGCACCACCGCGCATGTCGGTTTGACGATAGGAAGAGGCAGATGCCCAGGCGGTGCGCACCAGCGCGGGTATGCCGAGTCCGGAATCAGCAATCGCCTGCTTCAGCGCGGCAATATCGTTGCTGTCGATGGTTTCGTAGTCGGCCTCGGGAACCGGGTCCTGCCAGATGTAGGTTTCATTCGGCACCCAGCTTCCCAGGTAACGCGAGGTGGGGCCCATGTCGCGGTGGGTCAGCTTGAACCAGGCGCGGGCGTAGGCATCCTCGAATTCCTCCGGGTTTTCCAGCCAACGCTGGGTGATCTGCCGGTAGGCCGGGTCCTCGCGAAGGGCCAGGTCGGTGGTAAACATCACCGGCGCATGGCGCTTGTTGGGGTCATGCGCATCGGGTACCAGGCCAGCTCCGGCGCCGTCTTTAGGCGTCCACTGCTGGGCGCCAGCGGGGCTGGTGGTGAGTTCCCACTCGAAGTTGTACAGGTTCTGCAGGTAGTTGTGGGTCCACTGCGCCGGACTCACCGTCCATGCACCTTCCAGGCCGCTGGTAACCGTGTCGGCGCCTTTGCCGCTGCCGCACTTGTTCTGCCAGCCAAGGCCTTGCTCTTCAAGTGGCGCTGCTTCCGGATCTGCACCCACGCAATCAGATGGCTTGTGGGCGCCGTGCGCCTTGCCAAAGGAGTGGCCTCCGGCAATCAACGCTGCGGTTTCTTCGTCGTTCATTGCCATGCGACCAAAGGCCTGGCGAATGGCCTCGGCAGCCAGCAAAGGGTCGGGCTTGCCTTGCGGCCCCTCAGGGTTCACGTAAATCAGGCCCATCTGGGTGGCGCCAAAGGGTTTGTCGAGTACACGGTCTTCCGAGTGCCGGTCGTCCGCCAGCCACTCGCCCTCAGGGCCCCAGTTCACTTCCTCCGGCTCCCACTCATCAGCGCGGCCAAAGGCGAAGCCGGCAATCTCAAAACCCATGTCTTCCATGGCGACGGTGCCGGCTAGCACCATCAGGTCGGCCCAGGACAAGGCATTGCCATACTTCAACTTGATCGGTTGCAGCAGGCGGCGGGCCTTGTCGAGACTGGCGTTGTCCGGCCAGGAGTTCAACGGAGCGAATCGCTGCATGCCGCCATCGGCGCCGCCGCGGCCATCAATTGCGCGGTAAGTGCCGGCGGCGTGCCATGACATGCGGATAAAGAACGGGCCGTAGTGGCCAAAATCGGCTGGCCACCAGTCCTGAGAGTCGGTCATCAGCGCGCTCAGGTCAGCTTTGAGTGCCTCGAGGTCCAGTTCTGCGAAGGCTTCTGCGTAGTCAAAGTCCGGCCCCATGGGGTCGGCCGAGCCGGAAGAGTCGCGAAGCGGTTCCAGGCTCAGGCGGTTGGGCCACCAGTAGTCGTTGTCGGGCATGCTTTCGGCGGCAGCGACGTGACTGGCGGCGCCCAGTGAGAAGAATAGGGTGAGTCCAAGTGCGAGCGCCCTGGGGGGCTGTAGGTGTCTGTTCATGCTCTGCTTTCTCCGTGATCGTGTGGTGCGAGCTTGCGACGATCAGTATAGAAAGCAGGTATCAGATTACTCCAATTGATTGTTTATAACGTTTCAGTTGGTTTTGCCTATAGCGGACGGAGATGCCCTTTCAACGAGACCTAATTTGGCGGCCACGTGGCGCGCCTGATCGCCTATACTGCGGGGCCTCAGGCGTTCCAGACCGCAAACCGATACGCAACCGATGTCCGAGCTCCAATCGTCCCGCAGCACGCCAGGCAGGTTTCAACTGGCTTCCATTCCTGCCTACGGCTGGGTAATTGTCGCGATGTCTATCCTGGGTCTCGGGATACTGCCGTGGATCATCGGCAAGCCTCATGTCACCGCGGTGGCGATTCCATCCACGCTGGAAACGCGGACTTTGCCCACCGACCCCGGGGTCGAGCATTTTCCCGCCCTGTCGCCGGACGGACGACAGGTTGCATACGTGTGGGAAAACGAAAGCGGGCAGTTCGATCTGTATGTGCGGACGGTGGATGCCGAGCATCACATCCAGCTTACCGACAGCGCGGAAATCGAGGAAAGCCCGGCGTGGGCGCCGGACGGTCGGGTGATAGCCTACTTTGCGCGCACCGGCCCCGGGCTTCGCACCCTCAGGCTGGTTGAACCGAAGAGCGGACGCCACCGCGACCGCGGCACCGTAGAGGTTCCGAGCCAGGTCGACCTGGATCGCGGCCTGTCCACCGGTCCCGCCTGGTTTCCGGATGGCGAGTGGGTTGCATTCGGCCGCAAGGGCTCCGAGCCGGACAGCATGGAGCTGGTTGCGCTTTCCCTGGCGCGTGGCGACATGGTGCGCCTGACCAGGCCGCCGACGGGCACGCTGGACCATGCGCCGGCAGTTTCGCCGGACGGAAAATCCCTGGCATTCACCCGCGGTATGAGTCCGGGCGTGGGCGGATTACACATCACATCCATTGACCTCAGTCGGTCCCGCCCTGCCGTTCCCGAAGCCAGGCAGCTTCCGGCTGCAACAACGCATGACACGGACGCTACCTGGTCGCTGGATGGGCGCAGTTTGCTGTTCAGCGCCGGCTATTCGCCTGATTCCAGGTTGTGGACGGTAGCCGTGGACGGCACCAAGGAGCCGGCTCCACTTTCGGCGGCTGGTGCAGGCGGATCAAGCCCCAGCCTGGCGCTGGCGCTGTTGCCCGATCACGAGGCGCCGGTCTGGCGCATGGTCTACGCATCGTCCGAGGGCGGGGCCGGCGGCCTGGTGTTGGCCGAATCGCCGGTCAACGCCGAACCATGATTCAAGTGGAGGTATGTCCTGATGCGCCAATTGTCGTTGCTTTGTTTCTGCCTCATCATGGCCAGCATGACTGAATCCGCTTATTCCGACCCGGGTGATCGCGCTCGCGACCTGGGCATTCCATTTGATGGATCTACCGGCCCCCTGAACGCCATCACCGATGTGCCCGGTGTAACCGTGGGACAGGTCACGTTGATCGAGGGCGAGGGCGCGCTGGATGTCGGCAACGGCCCGGTGCGCACCGGGGTCACCGCGGTGCTGCCTCGTGGCAAATCGTACGACCCGGTGTTTGCCGGCTGGTATTCGCTGAACGGCAATGGCGAGATGACCGGCACCACCTGGGTGGAGGAGTCTGGCTTCCTGGAAGGGCCGGTGATGATTACCAACACCCACAGCGTGGGCGTGGTGCGCGATGCGGTGATCGCCTGGCAACACCAGAACAAGCTGTTCGAGCCGCTGCCCGGCGAGCCGGATGTGTTCTGGTCGCTGCCGGTGGTGGCCGAGACCTATGACGGCTGGCTCAATGACATCAACGGGTTCCATGTTCGTCAAGAGCACGCCATCGCGGCGTTGGAAAGCGCCAGGAGCGGGGCGGTGGAAGAGGGCGGCGTTGGCGGCGGCACGGGCATGGTCTGTCACGCCTTCAAGGGCGGGATTGGAACCGCCTCGAGGGTGCTGGATGCCCAGGAAAAAACATACACCCTGGGTGTATTGGTGCAAGCCAATTACGGAGTGCGTGATGCGCTGACCATCGCTGGCGTACCGGTGGGCAAGGAAATCACCGACCTGATGCCCAGCGAAGGCGCGCCACAGCAGGACACCGGTTCAATCATCGTGATTGTCGCCACCGATGCGCCCCTGTTACCGCACCAGCTCAAGCGCATTGCACGCCGGGTTCCCATGGGCCTAGCCCGCGTTGGCAGCTACGCCGGCAACGGTTCGGGCGATATTTTTATCGCCTTTTCCACCGCCAACCCTGGCGCCGCATACCGGGAGGGGACCAAGTCTGCCGAGTTCCTCCCCAATGACAGCCTTAGCGGCCTGTTCCGTGCCACGGTAGAAGCAACCGAAGAGGCCATTGTGAACGCACTGGTGGCTGGCCAGACCATGACGGGCATTAATGGCAACACGGTTTACGGCCTGCCACATGACCGCCTGCAGGCCATCATGAAAAAGTACGGTAGATAGGCCAGAATTGATTCAGCAGCCCTGCTTGTCCCCGCGGGGCCGATTACGCACACCACATTCAGGAAAATCCGATGAGCAAAGTACTCAACATCCGCATGTCGCTGATTGCAGCGTTGGCGCTCGCCATGCTCACCAACGTCCACGCTTCGCAGGGCGATTGGCAGCAGCGGGTGGAAGCAGAAACCAGTATCGACAACCTGGGTCGCCTATACCTGGAGTTGATCCTGGAGGAGAGCCCAACCACGGCTGCGCAGGTTGGCATTCACGGGCGCGGTGATGATGACTATTACTACGACCGCCGCCTGCCGGACGCCACCGCTGAAGCCCGCGCACACTTTGCGGCGCAGCGTGCGGCGTTGCAGAAGAAGCTGGCTTCCTTCGACCCGGCGACGCTTTCGCGCCCCGACCAGATTGACCTGCACATTCTCACCAAGCAGGTTGCGCTCGACCGCATGACCGGCGAAGCGCTGAAAAGCTACCAGGACCCGCTGTCGTGGACCGGCTCGCTGGGCTCGGCCTTTTCTGGCCTGGTGTTGCGTGATTACGCGCCGCTGGATGAGCGGTTGGTGAGCTTTGGTTCACGCTGCAAAGCTACCCCGGCTTTCCTCGATGGGGCAAAGGCAGCGTTGGCGCCCGAATCGGTGCAGCCGCCAGAGATGAACAAGGCGATCGCGCTTTCCAACCTGGGCGGCATGACCCGCGAGGGCACACTGTTCGACAAGACGCTGCCGGAACTGTTGGCTTCATCCGGTTTGGATGAGACACAGTCGGCGGCGATCAAGGCGGACTGTGATACCGCGGTGGAATCGATCAAAGCCTTTGCGACCTGGCTCGAAGAAACCGTCGTGCCGCGCGAGAACGGTGAATGGCGCCTCGGCAAGGAGTTGTACGACCGCAAGTACGATCTGCAACTCGATTACCCGCTGAGCCCGGATGAGCTGCTGGCTGCGGCCGAGGCCTGGATGGCGGCGCGGAGTGCGGAACTGGTCAGTGTTGGTCGCAAGATTCACGACGAGTACCTGGCCGAGGAGCTTGAGGCGGGGACGGTCAAGTCAGCCGCCGAAGTGGATGACCAACAGGTGGTGCGCGATATCTTCACCAAGCTGGCGGAAGACCGCTCCACCGTGGATACCTTGATCGAGGACAGCTACGCACTGGCAGACAGCATCATCGGGTTCGTTGAAGAGCAGCGCCTGATGGACTTGCCGCCGGCATCCAAGCTGCGCATCGAAAACATTCCGCCGCACCTTTCCGGCGTGGCCGTGGCAATGATTTCCACCG
>JAUIBE010000050.1 GCA_030428105.1 Gammaproteobacteria bacterium | reverse complement strand
GACGTGTAAGCCGTACCTCGCTCGACGACAAAGCCACCCGAACATGCTGACGACCTCGATTCGTTCTAATGCATCGGCGTTGCCACAAGTGGCTACAACGACAAACTGTCGACGTGTAAGCCGTACCTCGCTCGACGACAAAGCCACCCGAACACGCTTTCGACCTCGATTCGTTCTAATGCATTGGCGTTGCATCACCCGCATTCGACAATTCATCTCGATTTGGTAAGATTCAGGCGGGCGCGGCGAAAGCCGCTTGAGGGAAACACATTCCAGGGAGGGATGCGTGTCGTATCTGTTCGGGTCGGCAATTCTAGGTGGTCTTTTTCTTATTTTCCTGGTTTGGGCGGTACGCCAGTGGCGACTGGCGAAGAATGGCGTCATTGCCCGCGGACGGGTGATCAGGAAAGTACGTCCGTTTGGCAAGACGCTGGGGCCCATTTCCAGTGTCATCGAGTACGATTTCCTGACGCCGAAGGGCGAGTTTTCGCGCAGTTCGGCGTTTGTGGGTGAGGCGGTTTGCCATGTTCACAAGGAGGGCTCGGAAATCGAAGTGGTGTACCTCAAGAACAACCCCTCGGTGAACGGCACCAAGGATCACGTCAACAAGTCGCGGCGGTTTTTTAACATGCCACCACTGTAGTTTTGCGAACTTCCAGCTATTTGGTTTGTCTATGGGCCGGATATTTATAAATCATTTCATCTATTGAATGCCGGCCTGTAGACTGGTCACATTCTTGAAAACAGGAGCGACCGATGAACCAACAGATTGATATTGGAATTTCCGTCCAGGATCGCGAGCAGATTGCCCAGGGACTGTCCCGTCTCCTGGCTGACAGCTACACGCTTTACGTCAAGACGCACAATTTCCACTGGAACGTGGAAGGCCCCATGTTCAACTCGCTGCACCAGATGTTTGAAACGCAGTACACCGAACTTGCAGCGGCCATTGACGAGATTGCCGAACGTATTCGCGCGCTTGGTTTTCCGGCGCCGGGGTCTTACGCCCAGTTCGCCCAGCTAACGCGCATTGAAGAAGAGACCGGCAACCCGGACGCGCGGGAGATGGTCTCCCAGCTGGCCCGCGACCAGGAAATCGTGGTTCGTACGGCGCGTGAAGTGCTGCCGGTAGCGGATGGCGCTGATGATGAGCCCACCGCGGACTTGCTCACCCAACGTATGCAGACACACGAGAAAACCGCGTGGATGCTGCGCAGCATGCTGGTTACATCCGAGTAATCGTAAAGGCGACCCGCCGATTGAGTTGACGGCCTTCCTCGTCGTCATTCGAGGCAATCGGCATCGACTCGCCATAACCCCTGGATTGCAGGCGGTCGGGGCTTACCCCGGCCGCCTCCAGGTATTGGCGCACCGCGGCGGCGCGGTTGTCTGAAAGCTGCAGGTTGTGCGCTTCGCTGTCCACCGAATCGGTGTGGCCGCCAATTTCGATCTCCATTTCCGGGTACTGGTCCAGGATTGAAACCAGGCGGTCGAGTTCAAAGCGCGACTCTTCCAGCAGGCCCCACTGGTTGGTTTCGAAATAAACATTGTTCAGCAGGATGGTTGCGCCTTCGCGCAACTCGGTAACTTCCAGGTCCTGCTCAAGCTGTGTCCCAGCTACCACTTGATCCAGGTTCACCACCTGGCCAATCCCTGCAAAGCCGCCGACGTTTACGTACGCCGCGTACTGGTCGTTGACCGGCAGGTGGGTGGCGTACTCGCCCGTTGCCGGGTTGATTCGCGCAGACCCGGCCACTTCACCGCTGGACATGCTCACGAAAACAACCGCCTCCGCGTTGATATCGATGCCTTCACCTGCGCCGCCCGAGCCGGTGAACCTGCCTTTCGGGATTTCGCCAACAAACAGTTCGCCACCGCTGGAAAGGTCTTCGGTTTCCATCGTGCCCAGGCGGTAGACGATGCCGCCGACAATCGCCGTGGGGGCAGGGGAGAGGTTGGGCGGCAGGCCAAATTCGTAAATATCCTGTTGCTTGCCCTTGCCAGCGGACATGAAGGCATAACCGCCGCTGGCGTCTACCGACAGGCTGGTCTCATCTTCCTCAGAATTCACCCCTGGACCCAGGTTTTCGGGTTCGCTCCAGTTTAGCCACCCGCCCCCCTGGCGGCGGGAGATCCAGATATCCATGCCGCCATGCCCACCGGGCCGCTCGCTGGAGAAGTAGAGCGTGCGGCCATCCGGGCTGATAAACGGCGCTAGCGAGTTCCATTCCCCGTCCAGCGCGGTGATCAACTCGGGTGCAGACCACAGTTGTTCTGATTCCAGCCAGCGTGTCAGGTAAAAACGGGCGAAGTTGGTGACATCCGCGCCGGGAAGCTTGGCGGACAGCACAATGGCGTCGCCTGTAGGCGCCAGGGCAGCGCCATAAACGGTAAGCGGCGGATTGAAGGGCTGGGTGCGCAATCGGTCGCTGCGCGTCCAGTGGCCTTCCTGGTTGCGCCTGGCAATTGCCAAAGGCAGGCACTGGCGCTCGCCAAAACCGATAACGGCGAAGATATCCACGCAGCCATCGGTGCGTTGACGGCCAAAGAGCATGTCACCCTGGATGAGCAGGGTATTGCGGTCGGGCGCAGCCGAAACAATCGCCATGTTGCCGATGTTGGTGAGCGCATCGTCATTCAGAGGGGCGGGTGCGCGCTGGGTGGGACCCCAGCTTCCGTCGGCCTGGCGGCGCGAAAAGTACGCCTGCTGGGGATGCTTCCCCACATCATAGTTCTCCAGGTCCTGCTGCAAGCGCTCGTTCGACTGCTTGCATTCAGCGGAGACCGAAGCCACCAGGGCTTCCTGCTCCGGTGTCATTTCCTTGCCTTCTTTTTCCGCCAGCGCCCTGAGGGCGGGACCCAGCTCATTGCAACTGCTCTCGTCAACAGTGAAAGTGTCTTCCACGTGTTTGCGCAGCGCCGGGTCGGGGTAGTCGTAGCGGGTAATGAACAGCATCTGCCCGTCGGCCGAGGCGATCGGCAGGATCTCGGCGTAGGGCGTGTTGATATTCGGCCCCAGGCGCCGTTTTTGAATGGCCTCCTCTGCCTGCACCGAGGCAGACAGGAACAACAGGCCGGTAAGTAGCAGCCGCAGTCTCATCTAGCGACGGTAACGATCCTGCATGTAGGTGTAGTAGATAAAGCCGTAGCGGCTGTACCAGTCGTCTTCATCGAAGTACTGCTTCTCGCAGGCGGCCACTTCCTGCAGGCCCTCCTGCAGTTCGCGCATGTAGCCCTCGTATTTTTCGTCGTAGGTATTGCCCATCTTGTCGAAGGCGTCCTGGATGCCCTTGCGCTCGGGTGGCCAGGCCAGTCCGAAGCCGCCGTGCAGGCCAGACATGGAGTCTCCGAACGCAATCGCGCTGTCGGTGTAGCGCTTGGTGGCGCCGTAAATGCCGCGCAGCACCTCCAGGTAGTGGCGCACGAAATTGAGCTTGCGGTAGGCGCTGTCGTAGCACTGGCGACAGGCGTCGCCTCCGGAAACTTCGCAGTGCACCGGGATGGTCGGTGCGCCGGGCGGGTCGAAATTGGGGTCGAAATCGATGTCTTCCGGAACCAGGGGGCTGAACTGGGTTTCGCCGAAATCGCGAATGGTGTCCATCAGTCCCATGCCCTGGTTGAGCGCGCCGATGCCCTGGTCGATGGCGCCCCGGTTACGCGCGGTACGCGCCTGGTTGGCTTCCATTTCTGAGCGCACCTGGTTGTTGTAGTTGTCCATCGCGCCCTGCAGGTCGCCCATGCTGACATGGCCCACCACGTCAGCCCGGGCAACCTGGGCCAGCGCGGGTGCGAGGGTGAGTGAAACGACGAATGCAAGCAGTCTCATGATTTTCTCCCCAGCCGGAAGAACACCAGCGCGATCACGGCGAGCAAAGCCACGCCGCCGCCGATCTTGAGCCATCCCGGCATACCACCCGCGTTGTTCGAAGCACCCATCACCTCCACCGGTGGCGGCAAGTTGGGTTCAGGTAACTCGGCAGCCCAAACAATCAGGTAAAAGCCAGCTTCTTCGCCTGCAGGCAGGCCAACGGGCTTGACCTGCAACTTGAGCTCGCCCTGGGTGCGGAAGCGATGCGAGATGAAGCCTTCATCGCCGGTTTCGGCGCTGAACGCGTTCTCGTCGTAACGGAACTTTGCCAGCTCAAGGCTTAGCGGCTGTTCTACATCGGCGGCGATCAACACCACCATGGCCGGCTGGAACATGGTGAGATGCTCCACGAAGAACCGCTCGCCTTCCTGTCCAACGGTGCCGCTGACCAATGCGACAATGCCGGTCTCGATGTCCGGCGCTTTTTGCAGCACCAGCTTGTGGCCGCCCTCGTCGAGTTTGGGCTCCTGGGCAACCGCAGCGCCGCCGAGCAGCGCCATCGCCAGCAAGGCAATCGCCAGGGCGGAAGTGGTTGTCGACGTCACGCTTTTCATGGGATTTGGATGGTCTCCTGCGGAACTGTGACTGGCAAGTGGATGAAATTCTAGCGCATTGGGCCTTGCGTATTGCGTCGATGGCGCTTACCCATGCATGATGTAAGCGCAGCCAAGGGAGAGGCCGTTGTTTACAGCTGACCAGATCGTTGCCCATTTCGTCGGGGATTTCATTCTCCAGAGCGACTGGATGGCGCGGGAGAAGTTTGGCAATTCATTTGCATGCCTGGTGCATGTCATTGCCTACACCCTGCCGTTCCTGTTGATTACGCTGTCGCCCGAGGCCCTGCTGGTGATAGCCGGCACCCATTTCCTGATCGACCGCTGGCGCCTTCCGCGTTTCCTGATCTGGCTGAAGAACTTGCCGTTTCCGGGGCGCCGGCCGTTCAGCGAGTGCGCGCGCACCGGTTTTCCGCCGGATACGCCGGATGACCTGGCTCGCTTGCTGTACATCATCATTGACGGCACCTGCCACGTGCTGATCAACGGGGCGGCGATTTACTACCTGGGTTAGGACGCGGTAAGGGCGCGGCTTTCACCCCGCTGGTCAATCATTTCCAGTCTTTGAGCAACTCGCGGGTGCGGTCATACCCCGCCTGCACGATCAGGTCGAAAGACTTGGTATCCATCATGCCAAAGCGGCGCACCGGCGGGTCAATCAGCAGGTCGGCCATTTCGCCGTGTTTGCGGATGTGTTCCAGGGTGCCGATCTCGGTGGCCTTGAGCATCAGGGTAGTCAGGGTAGGCACGCTGTAGCGCTTGGCGAAGGGCAACCAGCGGCCACGCAGGATGGCCCATGGCGAAGGCATTTCCTTGAACGTCACTTTCTTGTCGACCCGCGACGAGACATCCACCGCGATGATCCGGCCCACCGGGTTCTGCTGCATGATGTCGACCGGCAGGTTATCGAGCAACGCCCCGTCCACGGTCAGTTCGGAATCGACGATCGCCGGTGGAATCACGCCCGGCAGCGCGGCGCTGGCGCAAATTGCATTCACCATCGAGCCGCGGGTGTGGATGTTCTTGACGCCCCGGCCCAGGTTGGTGGAAACGCAGTAGTAGGGCAGGGCCGTGTCTTCGATCTGGTAATCAAGATAACGATTCAGCAACTGCTTCATGCGCTTGCCGCGCAGCAGGGAAATGACCGGGATGGTGAAGTCGCTGAATGGTTTGCCATCGTGAAATGCAGCGCGGGAGTTGGCGATCGCCTCCTGCGGGCTCCAGCCCAACGAGACCTGCGCCGCCATGATCGAGCCAATGCTGGTTCCGCCCACCCAGTCGACCGGAATTCCGGCCTCGTGCAGCGCCTGGAACGCGCCAAGGGCCGCCATGCCACGTGCCGCACCGCCACCCAGCACCAGGCCAATGGCGTTGCCAGTCAGGACCCGGGCGGCCCGCGCCACGTCGGCGGCAGAGCCTTTTTCCATGTGCAGGTGGAAGCGGTAGTGGCCGGCATCGAGCCAGCGGGCGGTATCACGGATGGTCAGCCGGTCGTTCTGCAGCAGGATCAGCGCGCGGGTGGCCGTAGAAGCTTCGTCCGGCTGGTGGTCGCCAGCCTGGCGTTGCGCTGGTGGCTCGGCATCGGCTTCGGCCACCTCGAGAATAATGTCCGACTGGCGCTGGGCGAAGCGGGACCAGGCGCTGTCCTGTGCGCTGCAGCGGTACACCACCAGGTCGTACTCGTCCTCCAGGTCGGAAAGCCAGTGGCCAAGGGCATCTGGAAGAGGCTGGCTGGATACGCTTTCCAGCGTGAACGCATCAAAAGAGGGCGCGCCGAGGTTTTGCAGCGAGGCGGGTGAAAGGTCGATGGTTCGTTCCTGTGCGGACAGGGCCTGAACCAGCTCGGAACAGTAACGCTTTACGGCCTCGCCGGGGTTCAGCGGCAACAGGCAAATGGTTTTGACATTGCGCGAGGCAGACTTCTTGCCGCCCGTGCGGCGTTGCAACAGCTTGGCCACGTTGCTGGCCAGTTTCATCACCATGGGCGGGTGACTTTCCGCCAACCGCGTGAAGGCCGCGCGGTCAATCTGGATCAGCAGGCTGTCGCGAATGGCGCGAATGCCCGCGCTCCGGGGCTCATCGCTAAGCAGGCTGACTTCGCCCACCGATTCGCCCGGTGTCACCTCGCCGACCAGCAGCGGGCCTTCGTCGGCGGCATTGACCCATACCTGCAAGCGTCCACGCACCAGGAAGTACAGCGAATCGCCGGCGTCGCCCTGGTGGAACAGCCAGTCGCCGCCGGGCAGGGTGCGGGTGGAGAAATTGGCAAGCGCGGAGTCGTCCAGCGATTGCTCGAAGTAGCGCTCGATAATGCCGCGAACTTTAGGGTCGGTAATCTTCACTCAGAAAGGCCTGAATCGGCGGGTTTGGGGGTGGCCATGCCGTCCAGGGTTTCGAGGATAACCCCCAGTGAATTCATGAATTCGGTGAACTTGCGCTCATCGCCTGCATCAAACGGCGCGCCGTCTTTGCGGTTGAGCAACTGCGCCACCGCGAACACCTTGCCGCGATGATTCTTGATCGGCAGGCTGAGAATCGAATGGGTGCGATAGCCGGTTTGCTTGTCTACCGCGGGGTTGAAGCGAGAGTCGGCGTAGGCATCGTCTATGCGAATGGTCTCGCCGGTGGCCGCCGCGGCGCCGGCAATGCCGCTGCCCAGCGGGATGCGCACTTCGCCCATTTCTTCGATGCCCTCGGCCACGCGCAGCACCAGTGAGTCCTGGTCGACCAGGAACAGCGAGGCCTTGTCGGCGTTGAGCAACTGGCCAAGCTTGCGGGTAAAAGCAAACAGGCCTTGTTCCAGCATGGAGCGAAAGGCCAGGTCATTGGCCAGCGCGGTGGCCTCCTGGAAGCGCTGCGATTCCTCGGTGATTTCCAGCAGTTTTTCGCGAAAACCGTGTTCATCGAGCTGGTCGATGGTTTCGGCAATCGGCTGCTTCTGCCGGTTCTCGGCCAGCATCTGCATCATGTGGCGGTTGTTGGCGATGACCGAATCGGTAAACGTCGACAGGCGGCCGTCCTCGAGATGAACAATGCGGTCGGCAATATCGAGAATGCGGTTGTCGTGGGTCACCAGCAGGATGGTGGCGCCATGCTGGCGGGCCAGGGTGCGCATGTGATCCACCACCTCGCGGCCCGATTGCTTGTCGAGGGATGCGGTGGGCTCGTCCGCCAGCACGATGGACGGTTGCGAAACCAGGGCGCGGGCAATCGCCACGCGTTGGCGCTGGCCGCCGGACATGCGCTGAGGCTTCCTGGAAATGTGCTCGCCCAGGCCCACCGCCTCGAGCATCTCGGTGGCGCGTCGGCGACGCTGTGAGCGGGCGCCACGGTCACTGACGCGCAGGCCCAGTTCCACGTTCTGTACCGCGCTCAGGGCGTCCAGCAGGTTGTGCTGCTGGAAGATGAACCCGATGCGTTTGCGCACCTTCTCCAGCGTCTTCGCTTTTGCATTGCAAAGTTCCTCGCCCAACACCCGCACACTGCCCTCCTGGGTGGAGCGCAGGGCGCCCACCAGGGTGAGCAAAGTGGTTTTTCCGGAGCCGGATGGGCCGGTGACAATGACAATCTCGCCGCGCGGTATTTCCGTTGAGATGTCGAACAGTATCTGTTTGCGCAGGCTGCCCTTGCCAAAGGCGTGGTTCAAGCCTTCGATGACGATCGGCGCGCTGTTGTCCTGGCTGCTCATCAGAACACCTCGGCCGGGTCCAGGCGGCGCACTTTGCGCAGCGCCAGCAATGCAGAAATGGCGCACATGGCGAGCGTCATCGCGAACACCGTCCAGGCACGGTCGGAAGTGATATACAGCGGCAGGTTGGTGGCAGCTCCGGCTTTTCCATATAACCACCACACTGCAGCCAGGCCGGGCAGATAGCCCAGCACCCCCAGGATAATGGCCTGCTGAATGACAATGCCCGATACGAAGCGATTGGGGTAACCCAGGGCGCGCAAGGTGGCGTACTCGTTCAGATGCTCGGAGACATCGGCAAACAGGATCTGGTAGACAATGATTGCGCCGACCACGAAGCCCATGATGGCGCCGAAAGCGAAGATGTAACCGATGGGCGTGGCGGAGTTCCAGTAGTTCTTTTCGCGCGCCACGAAATCCGCCTTGGTCATGACCAGCACGTCTTTCGGCAGGTAGGCGCGCAGGCGGTCGCGTACCGCATCGGGGTCGGCGTTCGGTTCGAGGGTTAACAGCCCCATGTGAATCTCGTTGCGCGAACGGTCGGGAAACAGGCGCAGCCAGTTGTCAGCGCTGGTCAGAATCGAACCATCGATGCCAAACGACGGCCCCATTTCGAACAAGCCGGCCACTTCCACCTCGCGGTCATTGATCTCGGTGACCACCGGGTTTCCCGCGGAAATTTCATCGCCCACGGGCCCAAATTCCGGCCGCGACCTGGCGTCAAACAGCACCACGTCCTGGCGGCGGAGCAATTGGCGATGTTCCTCGAACCCGGCGGTGTCGAGTATCGAGTCTTCGGGGTCAAAGCCATAGGCGGCAATGCTGCGGCGGTCGTGGTTCCAGGGGTTTTTCCAAACGGCCGGGAAAATGTAGACCGGCGCCACCGCGGCCACGTCCTCGTCGCCAAGCGCCTGGTACAGGCGGCGGATGGAAAACGGCTGGGGGCGAACGATAAACACGCTGTCGGTGCTGAACAGCGCAATGTCGTAGTGCAGGCGTTCGTGGTAACGCACCGCGCTCTCGAACAGGGCGGAGCGAAATCCCAGCTGCATCATGATCAGCAGCACCGCGAAGGCGATGCCCAGCAGCGCAACCAGCAGGCGCAGCGGGCGATGCTGCAGTTGCAGCCAGCCGATCGGCAAGTTCATGAACGCTTGATCACTGGCATTCAGTTAGCGATCACCACTTCCACCTGCAGATTGGTGAAAGCGGAAACGGCGGCCGGGTCGTCCAACAGGATATCTACCTCGATGATGCGGGCGTCTTTGCGCGCCGCCGGGTCGGTGCCCATCTCGTCCTGCTTGGCCACCTTGTGGTGGATGTAATCAACCTTGCCCGTCACCGGGCCGGGCAGGGCGTCACTGGTGACCGTGGCGCTCTGGCCGATGCGCACGTTGCGGATGTCGGTTTCGTAGACTTCCGCCACCGCGTACATTTTCGAAACCCGGCCCATCTCGATCACGCCTTCCAGCGCGACGAACTCGCCCTTGTCGGCCAGCACCTCGAGCACCCGGCCATCGAAAGGCGCGCGAATGTAGGCGCGTTGCAACTCCGCCTCGTGGACAGCGAGGGCCGCCTGGGCCACGTCGATCTCCGACTCGGCAACCCGTGCGTTGGCGCGGGCAGCGGTGCATGAGGCCTTGCGGGCGGTGGCCTCGCCCTGGGCGCTTTCGGTTTCCTCGCGGGAACTCAGATCGCGCTCCAGCAGGCTGGCGCGGCGCTCGGCCTCACGGGCCGCGACATCCGCCAGAACGCAGGCCTCGTCGGCCCGGCTTTCGGCCGCTTCCGCGGCGCGTCGCACCAGCTCCAGCGTGGTCTTGGCGCGGGCCAGGGTCGCCTCGTAGAACGGCTTGATATCGATCACCGCCAGCAGGTCGCCCTCGGATACATCGTCGCCTTCGGAAACGTGCATCTCGGCAATAACCGCTCCGGAAACGGACTGCGGGGTGGAAGGAGCGGCGATCCTGATGATGCCGCCTTCCGGCTCAAGTCGGCCCAGGGCGGAAACCCCGGTGCCCGAGCCTTGCTGCGCGGCGGCCAGGGTGGAAAAGGCTATCAGCACAGCCGCGGTAAGGGATCGAACGGGCAGGGTGGTCATTCTCAGGCTCCGATCAGCTTCATCATTTTTTCCAGCAGGCTGGTGATATTTACCGGCTTGGTGTCGTAGTCATCGCAGCCGGCCTCGATGCATTTTTCACGATCGCCCGACATGGCGTGCGCTGTCAGCGCAATCACCGGAATGTGCGCGGTGCTGCTGTCGGCCTTGATCTCGCGGGTGAGCTGGTAGCCGTCCCTGCCTGGAAGGTTGATGTCCATCAGGATCAGGTCGGGGATCATCGAGCGCAGGCGATTCATGCAATCATCGCCATCCACCGCCATCACTACATCGTAGCCATTGCGCTTGAGGCGACGCGACAGCATGTCGCGATTCATCTCGTTGTCTTCCACCAGCAAAATCGTGTGCATAAATATCTCGTGTTGTTGCCTGGTGGCCGCGCGCCGTTACTGGCCAAGGTGGCGGGCGACCTCCTGGACGATCTCGTCAGCCGGTCGGCTGGCCTTCTGAATAATGCGCTCGACGCTGCCATTCAGTTTCTGCAGGTCTTCGGGCTCGAGGTGCTTGGCGGTCACCACCACCACCCGGGTTTCGCGCGCCTCGGGAATCTGGCGCAGGGCTTCCATGAATTCGAAGCCGTCCATGCGCGGCATCATCAGGTCGAGGATCACCAGGTCCGCCCTGGTGCGTTTCCACGCTTCGAGTCCTTCCTGGCCATCGACCGCTGCGCTGACTTCCCAGCCGGCCTGGGTGAGCCAGGAAGCCATGATTTCGCGGGTGTCCTTGTCGTCTTCCACCACCAGCACGCGCTTGTCGTCGCTGCGCTGAAGCTTGCCAATGACGCTCAGTACCCGCTTGCGATCAATCGGCTTGGTCAGGTAGTCGCGTGCGCCCAGCATGAAGCCCTTGTTGGCTTCGTCGAGGATGCTCTGCATCACCACCGGGATGTCCGCCAGTTCGGGAGTGGACTTGATCTTGGTAAGCACGGCCCAGCCGTCCATCCGTGGCAGCATGACGTCCAGCAGGATCACGGATGGCTTGATCCGCATGGCCATTTCCAGGCCTTCTTCGCCGCTGGATGCGGTGTACACCGAAAACCCCTCGCGTTTGAGCATGCGGGTCATCAGTTCACGGATGCTGGCGTCATCGTCAATCACCAGGACGTGCTTGACCGGGCCGACGGACTTGTCCGCGGCCTTGGCGTGGGGCAGGGCGCCGGCGCGCACACCGGTGTGCTCAACCGGAATGCAAACGGTGAATACCGAGCCGACGTCCTTTTCGCTGGTGGCGGTGAGCGAGCCGCCCATCATTTCGCAGATCTGCCGGCTGATGCTGAGGCCCAGGCCGGTGCCGCCGAACTCGCGGGTGGTGGATGCATCCGCCTGGGCAAAAGGCTCGAAGACGCGTTCAAGTTGTTCCTCGGTCATGCCGATGCCGCTGTCGCGCACCTTGATGATCAGCAAGTCGTGTTCGTGTTCGGTGAGGCGCTCGGCAACGACTTCGATGGTTCCCTTGCGGGTGAACTTGGCGGAGTTGCTGAGCAGATTGAGTATTACCTGGTGGAGCCGCACCCGGTCGAGAAAAACTTCGCCCAGCGCAGAGCGCCTGGTAATTTTCAATTGGTTCCTGTTCTTGGCGATTAGCGGTTCAACGTGGGCGCTGACATTGCTGATCAGCTCATCCACCGACAGCACCTCGGGGCTAAGCTCGATGCGATCGGCCTCGATCTTTGACAGGTCAAGCACGTCGTTGATCAGTTGCAGCAAATGCTGGCTGGCGCTGCGGATTTTCTCGAAATCAGGCACCAGGTCATCCAGGCCGCGGTCTTCCGCTTCTTCCTGCAGCATTTCGGTGTAGCCGATAACGGCATTCATCGGTGTGCGTAGTTCGTGGCTCATATTGGCCAGGAACTGGCTCTTCGCCACGTTGGCGGCGTCGGCGGCGGCGCGGGCGTCCTGGATGGCACGGTAATTCTTGGCGTTGCGGATGGCGCTGACAATGTAGGTGACGTAGCGGCCAATTTCCTTGATGTTGCTCGGGTCAAGGTCAAGATAGTTGCGGGTGTTGGCAAACACCAGCACGCCTTCCACCGCGCCATCCTGGCGCAAGGGAAAAGTGAGCATCGACTTGGCCGGGACGATCTCGTAAATGAGCTTGCTGACGCCTTCGCTGGCGCCAATGTCCTTGGAAACATCGGCCAGGTAGACCGGCTGCGCGTCGGTGACCGTGCGGGTAAAGGCGCTGTTCTGTTCGTCCAGTGGAATGTCCAGGCCTTCCAGGCGTTCCAGCAATTGGGGCGAAACATCTCCGGACATTCGGTCCAGCACGAGCTTCTCGCGCTTTTCGTCAACAAACAGGATGGCCATCATGGTGAAGCTGAACACCTGGTTGAGACTGCGCATCACTGTGCTCAGCACCTGGTCCAGGTCGAGGGTTGAGTTCACCAATTGCGCCACGTAGGTGATCGACGCCAACTGCTCGGACTGCTCCTTGATCTTGGTGTTGCCTTCCTGCAGTTCGTGGCGCGCCGCGACAAAGCTGCGCGTGGTTCCGTTGACCAGGCTGGTGATATAGATCATGAACACCAGCAGCATGGCCCAGCCAAAAATGGCCTGTGGCAACGAAAGATGACCGAACGGCTCGAATGGTGCTAATTCGAAGTACCAAACGGAGGCCAGGATGGTGGTCATGAGTAAAGCTGGCAGGAAGGCCCGCTTGATGCCCATCATCAGCAACGAAGACACCGCGGCAAGGATGGGGGCCAGCAGCAATAAAACGATGGAGTAGTGCGTGTAGATCACCGCCGCCGACCAGATCAGGGCATCCAGGTAGTAGCCCAGGAAGCCGACGAAGCGGGTGTTTCGGGAACGCATGCCCAGGTGGTAGAACAGGGTGGGGTACAGGAAACCGAACCCCAGCACCACGTATTGCGCGATGGTGTTGTCGGTGGGAACCTGGGCGAAAACCAGCAGCGAGCCGGCTGCATAAGCAAAGCTGCGCGGCCAGTACGACCGTGCCAACGCCGGATGGGCCTTGTGCTTAGGATCCCTTTTGTTTGCCATGTGGATTTATTCTTGGTGTTATCCGGTGAAGCTTTTAGCCGCTTCTGGTGCTCTCCCAATCCCCCAATCATAAGGACTGTGCCCCTCGGCTGTATAGTGGCGGACACTGACTTTCTTAAGATTCATTCCATATACTGCGGCCTTGGAAGGAATACTTGAGAGCAGGAAATGACACCGGACGGCGATCAGATGGGCCAGGAAACAGGACACCAGGAGGCTACGGACTCAACCATCCTGGTGGTGGATGACAATGAGCTGAATCGCGACCTGCTGTCCCGCCGCCTGGCCAAGAAAGGCTTCCAGGTAGCAATTGCCGAAGACGCCTTCGAGGCGCTGGACTGGCTGCACAACAACCCCTGTGACCTGATCCTGCTGGACATCATGATGCCCGGCATGAGCGGCGTGGAAATGCTCGAGAAACTGCGCCTGGAACGTGATGGCACCGACCTGCCGGTGATCATGGCCACCGCGAAGGACAGTCGTGAAGACATCGTTGGAGCCTTGCAGGCCGGCGCCAATGACTACGTAACCAAACCGCTTGATTTCCCGGTTGTCTTGGCGCGCGTTAACGCGCAGTTGGGGCTCAAAAAGGCCAACGACCGTGTCCGCGCGCTGGCCCAGCAACTGGAAAAGCGCAACGAGTTCATTCGCGGCGTTTTCGGCCGCTACCTGACCGACGACATCGCCGAAACCCTGCTGGAAACGCCGGAGGGCCTGGCGCTGGGCGGCGAGCGGCGTGAAATCTCGATCCTGATGGCGGACATTCGCGGCTTTACCCGGATGAGCGCCCAGCGTGACCCCGAGGAAGTGGTGCGGATTGTAAACAATTACCTGACACCCATGACCGAGGTGATCCAAAGCCACGGCGGGACGATCGACGAGTTTATCGGCGACGCCATCCTGGTGCTGTTCGGTGCGCCCAAGGCGATGGCGGATCACGCCCGTTCGGCGGTCACCTGCGCCCTGGAGATGCAGGCGGCGATGGACAAGGTCAATGCACTCAACCGCGAAGACGGCCTGCCTGAAGTGGAAACCGGTATCGCGGTGAACAGTGGTGAGGTGGTGGTGGGCAACATTGGTTCAGAAATGCGCGCCAAGTACGGGGTAGTGGGGCACAACGTCAATTTCACCGCCCGTATCGAGTCCGTCACCGAGGGGCGCCAGATCCTGGTATCGGAGCGCACCCGGGATTTGCTGGGTGAAGCCCTGGAAACCGGCCAGGAACTGGTGATCAGCCCCAAGGGCTTTGACCACGATGTGCGTGTTTTTGAAGTTGCCGGGTTAGACTAAAAGGCTATTAAAAACAAATATTTATAGAATACTCTTACCCATCGCGCTGAGTATGAGCTCCAGGGTTCTCTCGGCGCTGACATTGCCGTGATCCAGGAATGGATTCAACTCAACCACCTCCAGCGAAGTCATGCGTCCATCGTCGGCGCAATATTCCAGCATCAGGTGCGCTTCGCGGTAATTGACGCCGCCAGGCACCAGCGTGCCTGAGCCGGGAATCACTGACGGATCGCAGCCGTCCACGTCGAAACTGATGTGGAAGCCGGCGGTGCCGTCATTGACGTACTCCAGCGCTTCCTTGATCACAGCCGCCATGCCGCGTTCGTCGATATCGCGCATGGAATAGGCGTGGATGCCGGATTCGCGGATCAGGTTGCGTTCATTGGCGTCGATATCGCGAACCCCAATCAAAGCCACGTTGCTGGGCTGGACCTTGGGACTGAAGCCTTCAATTTGCTTGAAGTCCTCGTCGCCATTGCCAAGCAGGTGGGCCAGTGGCATGCCGTGAATATTGCCGCTGGGAGAGATCTCGGGGATGTTCATGTCGCCGTGGGCGTCGAACCAGAGCAGCCCAACTTTCTCGTTGCGCTGACGGAAGTGGCTGGCGACACCGGAGACGGTACCCATGGCGATCGAGTGATCACCACCGACCACGATGGGAAAGTCTCCCGAATCCAGCGTGTCTTTAACCTGGGTCGCGAGCTCTGTGCATACTTCAAGGATTTGTGGCTTGAAACGCGCCTTGAGGTCTTCAGGCGTGCCGGTTTCCATGGCCGGTGCGGGGATATCGGTTTCGCGGGCCACTTCGTAGCCCATGTCGCGCAGCGCGGTGCCCAGGCCTGCGATTCGCAAGGCGGAGGGGCCCATGTCGGTGCCACGGCGGCTGGCTCCGAGGTCGAGGGGCACGCCGATGATCTGGATGACTTTCTGAACCGTTGCATTCATGTGATTAAGCGTATTTCCGTCGTTTATTTAACATAATATACAGACCGCCGCCGCCATTACCGCCGTTTTGATCCGCGCGTAGACACCACGTAGTCGGGCATCCTTCGCGCTCTCCTGTAGCACTTCGGCCACAACCTGA
>JAUIBE010000049.1 GCA_030428105.1 Gammaproteobacteria bacterium | reverse complement strand
CTGGCAGACAGCATCATCGGGTTCGTTGAAGAGCAGCGCCTGATGGACTTGCCGCCGGCATCCAAGCTGCGCATCGAAAACATTCCGCCGCACCTTTCCGGCGTGGCCGTGGCAATGATTTCCACCGCGCCGCCGTTTGAGCCCGACCTGGAATCGGTTTGGTTCTGGGACCTGCCGCTGCTTTCGGGCTCAGAAGATTTCCTCAAGGAGTACAACCGTCCGGCGCTGGCGGTGGTGTACATCCACGAGGGCGTACCAGGTCACTTTGTGCAGTTGGAATACTCCAACCGCTCCGAGCGCATCGTCCCCAAGGTGTTCTGGAACGGCGCGATGGTGGAAGGCTGGGCGTCCTTCATCACCAGCCAGATGATTGACCAGGGCTACACCGTGTACCCCGATGAGCCGTGGGGCCACGACATCCAGTTGATGGTCGATGACAAGATGCAGCTTCGCTCGGTGATGAACGCGATTATCGACCTCAAGCTGCAGCGCACCGACTGGCCCGAGGAAGAAGCGGTGAAAATGATGACCGAGCAGGGCTTCCAGGAGCCATCCGAGGCCTCCAGCAAGCTGGTGCGCGCCAAGGTAAGCTCGGTGCAACTCACCAGTTACTTCGCCGGACAATACGCCATCGAGCAGATCCTCGCCGAGTACAAGGAAAAGATGGGCGACGCGTTCAGCTACAAGGACTTCAACGAACGCCTGGTAGGCGCCGGCTCACCGCCGTTCTTCGCAATTCGCGAGTTCATGCTGGGCGATACGCTGGATTGAATGTAGAGATGGCTAGCCAGGCAGCGCGAAGGCGGTAACCGGGTTTGGGCGTTCCCTTTTCCGTCTGGCGGCTGATGGTCGCCTATGCCCTGATGATGGGCGGCATGGCGCTGACGGTGCTGATTGCCGGGATTATCGGCACCGAGATCGCGCCGGCGCCGGGATGGGCGACCCTGCCAATCGCGCTGGTCATTGTTGGTTTGGCGGCGGCCACCCTGCCAACTGGCCGGTTGCAACTGCGCTTTGGGCGACGCACCGTGTTCCTGGCGTTTGGACTGTTGGCGATTTTTTCGACGTTCCTGGCGGCCTGGGCGATCTCGCACGATTCTTTCGTGGTCTACTGCCTGTCAACCTTCACCATGGGTTTTGCCACGGCGGCCGGGCACCAGTACCGCTTTGCCGCGCTGGAGCTGGTTCCTGCTGAAAAGGCGGCCAAGGCGACCTCGGTGCTACTGCTTGGCGGCATTCTTGGCGCCTTCGTGGGGCCCGAAATGGCGGTGCGTGGGCGGTTCCTGCTGGACACCGAGTACGTCGGCTCCTACATGCTGCTGGCCACCGGCTATGCGCTGGCCATGTGCATCGTGATGTTCTACCGCGAACGCTCGATTGGAGATGAAGTGGAACAGGCCGATGGTCGCCCGCTGGGCGAGGTGCTGCGCAACCCGCTGGTGGTGCTGGCGATTGCTTCGGCGGTAACCGGCTATGGCGTGATGAGTTTCCTGATGACCGCCACGCCGATCAGCATGCACGAGCACTCCGGGCACAGCATCGAGGCCACCAAGTGGGTGATCCAGGCGCATATCATCGCGATGTACTTGCCCTCGGTGTTTTACCCCGCGCTGCAGGGCTGGCTGGGTTACCGCAAGATGTTGTGGCTGGGGGTGGCCGCCCTGGCCATGACAGTGGTCATTGCCCTGGGCGGTGTGGCTCTGTTCAATTACTGGCTGGCCCTGGTGCTGCTGGGTATTGGCTGGAATTTCCTGTTTCTCACCGGCACCAACCTGCTTGCGCTGGGTTATCGTCGTTCCGAACGCTTCCAGGTGCAGTCGTTCAATGACTTCCTGACCTTCTCGGTGCAGGCCACGGTCTCGCTGGCTTCCGGCTGGTTCCTGTTTCGTTTCCAGTGGCAGGGGTTGGTTTGGGCGGCCACGGTGCCGGTGCTTGCTTACGTGGTGTTGTTGCTCCGCACGGCCAGTGTCACACGCGTGGTCACGCGGCATTCAACCACGAATTGATTGCCGGGCGCGGCGCGGGGAGCTAACCGCGCTGCCCGCCTACAGGCAAGTCACCATCGGTACGCACAACCCCTGGATGGCCAGTTCATCCAGCAGTGCCAGGTGGTTGGTGGCGGTGATTTTCGAGGAGATCACCGTTGATACCTGGAGGTCGCCACTGCCCAGGCGACCGACCGAGGTGCCGGTGGAATCGCCGCGGTTGAATTCCGGGCTGGCCCAGGTAACGCTGACCTGCAGGTGCTTGAAGTCGGAAAACACGCTGCCCGAGGTCGCGGTGTAGGAAAACTGGCCGCTGTCGGCATCCCAGTAGTAATCGGTCACGGTTTGCTGGATGGTGAACTCGATGCCGCCGCGAGTCAGCGTGGTGGTGTCATCATCGATGTCCTGGTAGGCAAAGCCGACACCCTGGGCATCACTGGCCAGGCGGGTGAAGCGCTCCTGCATCTCGATATGCTCTTCAGCAATGTTGGCCGCCATGGTGCGGATGCGCGCATCCAGGTTGACCCGGTTGAGGTGCCCCTGCAGTTGCATGAAGGCGAGGATGCCAAAGCCAAACACGGCCATGGCAACCAGCACTTCAAGCAGGCTGTATCCGGGGGCGCGGAGGCGCGATTGAGCGAAAATCCGTTTCTTCATGTCGTTACTCCCACTCCTTGTGAAAGTCTGTCCAGGTGCCTTGCACACTGCCCAGGTTGGCCGAAAGCCCGGCATCGACGATAAGGTCTTCGTCGTAAATCACCGTCGCGGTGCCACCGATCATTCCCCAGGTGCTGTCCGAAACCACCTGGCCCTGGACGATGGAACCATCGCCAGCGGAAAGGCTGGCATTGGCGTTTTCCACGTCGGTGGCAAAGATGGTGCCGTAGACGTGCGCGCCATCAGCCAGGTGCGTGTTGGTAGCCGCGGTAATCAGCATCACCGGGTGGTCTTCAGATCCAATCGGCCCGGAGATTTCGCAGCTGTCACCGGTGATCCAGAAGGTTCCGTAGGACTCCGCATCGAGGATGCTGCAGTCGTTGATGACCGTGACGCTGTCTCGCACCAGGGTCCAGTTTTCTTCCGCCACGCCGAAGTACGAGGCAAACAGGTCACAAGGGAAGGTGGTGTCGCCGAGCAGGTCGGTGCCGGTTCCTGCAACGATGCTCAGCAGCCCCAGCAGGTCGCCCGTGGCGCTCAGCACATCGCCGTCAAGCACTGCCGATATGGCGTCGAGAAGCCCGGATGGGGAAGGGCAGGAGCCGCCGCTGCTTTCCAGTACGCTCAGTGGGCAGGAGAGGATGGAAGAACCGTCAAAGTCGACGTTCATACCGCCGCAACTGGGGTTCAGGTTGCCCCAGATGGACATCGGGTTGGCCGGGTTGTCTTCGTTGGCGGCCAGTTGCAGCAGTCCCAGGGCGGGGAGTGGGCCGTTGCTCACCAGGGGCACCGCCGGCGTGGAAGCCTGCGCGCCGACACTGAAGTTGGTGATCGCCTGGCTGATCAGGGATTCGGCCTGGCAGGTCCCGCCGCTGCAATCCGCCTTGCCACGCGCCAACAGCGTAATCATGAACTTCGAGGTGTCTACCAGCAGCCCTTCGAGCAATTGGCAGCCCATGATCTCGGAAGTCAGGCTGGCAACCAGGTCCAGGTCTTCGACAAAGATGAAGCACAGCAGGGCCTCGACCTCCACATCCACGCTGCCACCCAGTATCGAACTGTCGATGGGCAGGTGGGTGCTGCCGTTGTGGTTGTAGAAGTAAACGTAGGGGCGGCGCTGGTCGTTGGGGTCTCCCCAGCAGGGATGCGACTTGTCGTTGCTGTAGTCGACATCGGCGCAGCGGGTCCAGTGCTCGCCGCCCGGGTAGAGGAAACCATCGAGGTCGCCGATCAGGTTTTCTACATCGGCGTTGATTAGCGGGCCGCGGGTGCCGAACCACTCGGTCGCCATCTGGATACCGGCCTGGGCGGCGTGGAAAGCCTGTTTTTGCCTCAGGTCATTGGCCGAATTGCGCTGTTCAGCCATGCTGGAGTAGGTGGAGTAAGTAAGGATGATGGCCATCAGCATCAACACCATCACGCAGGTGTAGATGGTGACCACGCCGCGGCAGAAGCGGGGCAGTCCCTTGCCCCTGTCGAACGCTGCCAACCGGGTGAGTTCCCTTCGACTCATACTGCTGTAGTTCCTCCTTAGATCAGGATGTCGTTGCGGACATCAATCGTGGTCTCAATGGTTTCGTTCACTTCGCTGTCGGAAACCAATTCCCCGGAAACCCTGATCAGGATTCGGCGCACCCGCTGCGAAGTACTGTTGCCGAGGATGTCGGTGGAAACCACCTCGTCAAACGAGGCCGAATCGTCCACCGTGAAGTTGTTGATGTTGATGACCGAGGCATTGGTCACCGGCACCCAGAACTCGGAATCGGCGGCACAGTTCGGTGCATCCGGGCCCATCCAGGTCATCAGTACGCCGACGCCATCGACCGTGGTGTGGCGGTAGCCGCCGTAGTCGCCGTCGCCGATGGTCGCGTCCTGGTCGCGGTCCAGCTCAAAGGTGAAGCAGTCGCCGCTGTTGCTCAGGCTAAGCCCATCGGGCAGCTCGATGCTTTCGATCAGCGGCAAGGGGTCGAGGATATTCAGCGCTTCCGGCAGGGCGATGGTGGTGCCCGGTTGGCACAGAATGTTGGCCAGGCACCACTGGGCGCCGGCGGTGTAGCCGGCACGCCGCACGTCGCGGCTCATGAGTTGCACCGATTTGCGCAGCTCGTTGGAAAGCAGCGTGTATTGCATGGCGCCGTGGTTCAGGCCAAGGCTGCTGCTGAGTGCAAGTACGGCCGAGACGGAAACGATGAGGCTAAGCAGCATCGCCACCAGTATTTCGACCAGGGTGGTACCCCGTTGCCGGAGTGGGTGAATTGGTCTTCCGTTACGTTCCTGGGTGTAAACACTCAAGAGCGTGTACGCATCCTGTGTACACATGCTATTCCCCTGATGCCCGGGGCCGGTGCAACAATGCACCTGCCCGGAGCGTGGTTAAGCTCTCTAAGTGTTTTCCGACCAGGAGGGCAGAAAACTGCCTTTACGTTAAGACAAATGCAGGCAGGATTTCAAAACAGAATGTCCGCTTGTCCGATAGACGGATGCTAAGGGCGGACAAGCGGAGAGGAGCAGGGCAACGCGTCGCCTGATCAGGGACAAATCGAGTAGCCGGGCACCTTGTGCGTCTCGTCAACCGAGCACACCGAGGTCAGCCCGGTGGCTGCTACGACCAGGCGCAACTGGTAGTCACCGCTGGTGGAATGGAGGTCGAAACTCAGTGCGTCATCGGCGCTGGCAAGCATGCCGCGCACCGGGTCATAACTCAGCGCACCACTGCTGTCAGCCGGTGAAACGATGCGCGCACTGCCCGCTTCCATGCTGCTGAGAACGGTGTGCGCACTTTGCACCGCGCAGTAGTCGGCCTCTGCGGCGCTGGTCTCATTGCAGTCGCAGGCCGATTCACCCAGAACGGTGCCAAGACACCAGTCCTGTTCACTGGTCTTCGACCACGAAACCGTAACCGCCGAGTTGGTGCGGGAGGAAACCGCCTGGGCACTGTTGAAGAAGGCAAACACCTGCTCAGTACCCTGTACCAGGCGGCGTTTTTCAATCATGGCGCGGTACGAGGGCAGGGCCAGCGCCAGGGCAATGGCGAGCAACACCACCACCAGCATCAATTCGACAGATGTCAGGCCGTTTTGCTTCCCCTTCAACAACGCTTCTACCTCCTTCGCTTGTTAAATTATCTTATCGGCTAGAAACGGTCGCGGTAAACTGCAATCAATGCCGCCTGGTGGTGGGCGAGGCACCGCTCGTCCGCTGAGGCAGGCCGGCTTGCTTACAATTTTCAATGCCTGTGCCAGAGTTATTGCAAGGCTGTTTACATCAAAAAGGGACTTTACTTGCCATGAAAAATGCCAGGGGGGCGCAGCGGGGTTTTACCCTTATCGAGTTGATGATCGCACTGGTTGTCACCGCCATCATCGTGACCCTGGCCTACCCGGCTTACAGCCAGTACGTGCGCAAAGCCAAGCGCGGCGAGGCACAGCAGCTGTTGCTGAACTGGGCGGCCAACCAGGAAGTGTTCCGCGCCAATAATCCTACCTATGCCGATGCGGGCGCGCTGGCGCCCCCGGTTCACGGCGATTACACCCTGACAGTCAGCGGCGTCACCGCTGCGGGTTATACGCTGCAGGCGGCCGCGCAGGGTGCGCAGGCAAGCGATACGGATGATGGCGTTTCCTGCGCCAGCCTCACCATCGACCAGACCGGCCGCAAAGCCCCCATTGAGTGCTGGGGCGGCAGCAGCTAGAAGCGTTTGTTCGCACGCGCGCCGTTGGTGTCAGAACTCCTTCTGAAGACCCATTGAGGCAGGAAAGCGCGAATCTGCGCTCAAGCGTAGCCGTGCGCCGGTGTATGGCTTGTCGCCAATGTGGTACATTGTTGACATACCGCGCCATTCACGGATTCGAAGGCGCTCAAAGGGGAAAGTGAAGGAGCCGCCTCGTGAAA
This sequence comes from Gammaproteobacteria bacterium, assembly GCA_030428105.1. Taxonomy (GTDB): domain Bacteria; phylum Pseudomonadota; class Gammaproteobacteria; order Xanthomonadales; family SZUA-36; genus JAUIBE01. The sequence continues at coordinate 9,247 of JAUIBE010000049.1, read as the reverse complement.
CGATTTCGCGTGGTTCTTGCCGATGACCATACGCTGGTTCTTGAAGCGTTAAAAAATCTGCTCGAAGATCGCCTGGACGTGGTTGGGGTCGCCTCCAACGGCAGGGATCTGATCAAGGTAGCCAGGGATGTCCAGCCGGATGTCGTGGTTACAGACATAGCCATGCCCGGCCTCAACGGGGTCGACGCGTGCTCCAAACTTTTTCATTACCTGCCCGATCTCAAGATCGTATTTCTCACCGTGAGCGAAGAGCCGGAACGCGTGGCCCAGGCATTGAAGGCTGGCGCGCGCGGCTACGTGCTCAAGCGTTCGGCCTCTTCCGAACTGTACGATGCCATCCAGGCGGTAGCGCAGGGCAAAACCTACGTGACCGCGGATGTCGGTGGCGCCGAGTTTGCCGAGAAGGTCGATAACGGCGCCGAGTCGCCACTCGAACAACTGACGCCCCGCCAGCGCGAGGTGCTGCAGTTGTTGGCGGAAGGCCACACCATGAAGCAGATCGCCGGTATCCTGCACCTGACTCCACGAACCGTCGCTTTTCACAAGTACCGCCTGATGGATGCCCTGGCGGTGCGCAACAACGCCGGGCTGGTGTTGTGCGCGCGTGAGCTTGGCCTGGTCGCCTGAGCGATTCATTACGTTTTCGTTGCGATTTGCCAAGACTGTCAACTTTGACAGTGTTCACTCGACTCACCAATCGATACCCTGTCACTGTGCCGAAATCGAAATAAGGCCACGAAGCGACAGCACGGAAGCTGTATTAGGGATGCAGGCCAGATTCGGTACAGAAGGGAAGCTGAACGTCGGTGGGTAAGCATTAACCAGGAGACCTGCCGAGCATCAGAGTCAAGGGGCTGCAACATGGACGTCGCGCTCCTGTAATACCGGCAATTTGCCAACCTCAGGGTCGACGCAATGGGCTGATGGAAGTAGGTCGCGTCGGCCCTTTTTATGGCGGGCTAAAAAACACTTCGGTCTGCAATAGGCAGCTTGAGCCAGAAGTCGGAACCCTTGCCCGGTTCGCTTGAAAAGCCAATCTGGCCATTCATCAGGGTCATCAATTCTCTGCAAATACTTAGCCCAATGCCCGTGCCGTCGGTATGCGCGCTGGTGGCCTTGAGTCGTTCAAAGGGCGTGAACAGCTTCGGCTGGTCTGCATGCGGAATACCCACCCCGTCATCAATGACGTGAATCTTCAGCGCCTTGTCATCCAGGTTTTCGCAGTTCACTGAAACCAACCCTCCCGGCTTGTTGAACTTGATCGCGTTGCTAAGCAGGTTGGCAAGCACCTGCTGCAGCCGTTGGGGGTCGGCGGACACCGGCAGGTCAGTCCTCAGGTCCAGATCAATGCGCACACCCGCCTGCTGCGCCAGTGGTGAAACCAGCGCGACGGTGCGCTTGACCACGGTCGAGGCGATGACCGGCTTGATGTCCAGGCTCATGTTGCCGGTTTCGATCCTGGAAAAGTCCAGCACGTCCTCGATCAGGTCCAGCAGGTGTTGGCCCCCGGCGATAATCTGTTCAACCGCGTCCTTCTGGCTATCCGGCATGTCCGGATGATTCAGGCGCAGCAACTGCCCGTAACCGAGGATGGCATTCAGCGGCGTGCGCAGTTCATGGCTCATGCGTGACAGAAACTCGGATTTCGCGGCGTTGGCCCGAACCGCCTCGTTTCGTGACTCGATCAGCTCGCCCTCGATGCGCATCAGGTCGGTAATGTCGGCAATCGAGCCCAGGAAACGGGCGGAGCCGTCCGGCGCCGGTGCATAGGGAACGGCCGCCGAGGAGATCCAGTAATAGCCGCCGTCCGGCTTGAGGAAGCGGTAGTCATGCTCGAAGGTGGCTTTCCCGGCGGAGAATTTCTTCCATGCCTTGAATACCGGTTCCCGGTCATCCGGGTGCAGGTTGGCTGCCCAGCCGTGGCCAAGAATGTCATCGCCAAACACGCCGCAGAACTCCTGGGTCTTGGGGTTCGCATAAGTGCAGCGCGCGTCGGCATCGCCGATGAAAATGCCCGTCGGGGCGTTGCTGGCGACTTCCTGGAAGCGCTGTTCGCTTTCCCGCAGTTGGCGCCGAACCTGCGTCTGCGCAGTGACGTCAGTTACGAACTCGGCGATCACCGGTGTTCCGGGCGTATCCAGGCGTATCAACTGCACGCTCAGGTCAATGGCCTCGCCACACTTCTTCAAGGAGGCCCAGGTCAGGTCGGCGAAACCGGTTTCCATGCACTCCTTGTAATACTCGAGCCCGGCCAGCGAAGAATCCCGCCCATCTGGTTGTTTCTGGGGTGAGAGCTTGGCGCCGACGATGCTGCCCACCAGTTCATCCTTGGAATCGAGCCCGAACATGGCCACCATGGCCGGGTTGCAGTCGATGTACCGCCCGTTGCGAATCAGTGCCACTGGACGGGGCGAGGCTTCAAACAGGCGTGCATACATGATGGTCCCCTACTTGTCTCTGCCAGGCTTGTTGGGCCTGGTTTCTCGCGCCAGCTTGAGCAACTCGATCATGAGCTCCGGCTGCAGGGCGCGTACGCCGTTTTCATCGGCATTGGCGGCGCTGTTTTCCATGGCCTCGGAAACCTTGGACAGGCGCCTGCTGCCCACGATGTCGGCGGTGCCCCTGATGGTGTGGGACACTTCACGCACCCGTTGCATGTTGCCGGTTGATATGGCGACGAACAGTTCGCGGCGCCATTTGCGGATGTCCCGGTTCAGGTGCCCGGACATCGAGCGCACGATCTGTTCCAGGTTCAAGAATCGCGGTTTCGCCTCGGAATCCCTTGCCTCGCTGGCGGCCGGCATGTCGCCCACCGCAGGCTCGCCCCTCAGCAGCGAAGCCACGCAATTGAACAGGGTATCTGCCATTACCGGCTTGCAAATGTAATTGTTCATGCCCGCGACCAGGCAGCGATCTCGGTCCTCCGGCGCGGCCAGCGCGGTGATCGCCAGGATCGGGATGGCCGGGTCGAAGTTGCTTGCTTTGGACTGGCGAATGCTACGCGCGGTGTCAAAGCCATCCATGCCCGGCATGACGCAATCAAGGATCAGCAGGTCAAAGGATTGCTGCTGCAGCGCATCGATCGCTGCTTCGCCACTGGATACCGTGTCGACCGAGTAACCCTTGAATTCCAGCATCTCGCGGATCACGCACTGGTTGGTCTGGTTGTCATCGGCCACCAGTATCCTGTATTGGCTTTCGCGGCGCATGAACTCGGCAGGATTGTCCTTTTATTTGGTGGCGGAATGGATATAATGCCAAATAAGGGGATGAAAGAAATCCCCCAAAAAAAACCAAGAAAAACCACCAATAACAAGAACTGCTTAAAACTCCTGGTTGCAAACCGGCACTGAACCGCCGGAAAGAGGCTTATTGCCGCTAAAACTTGCAGGCTCATATGAGTCACAGGAGTAAAGCATGGATGTTTTCGGTACCCGTTTCCGTACCCTGTTTCTTGTCACCGCTGCGTTCGCCTGCAGCAATCTATTCGCCCAGGACTCTTCCGGCTCCGCCTATGGCGAATCAGTTGATCTGACTGTTACCGCCAGCCTCCTCGGAATTGTCAGCGACGTGGTGGCCGTGGAGAGCGGACCACTGCCGGAAGTCTCCGGAGCCACGCCCCCGGATTTCGACGTGGATGGCGGGGCGGCCAATATCGACGTCGACGCTACGCTTCCCATCCTGGGCGGGCTGGTTGCCGTTGACGTATTGGATATCGGCGCCGTGCAGTTAGATACCGTCGGTACCGACGCGCCGCAGGCCGATTCCAGCGCGATTGTCGCTGACCTGGACCTCAACCTCCTGGCAGACCAGCTCGGCCTGCTCGACCTGCTGTTGTTGGGCATAAGCGGCACCAATGACACCGTGACCTCCACCGCCAGCGCGGCCGGAAGTTGCGATACCGGCCTGACCGCTACCGGCGACTCGGTGCTTGAAAACCTGGTGCTTTCCGGCATCGTGGCTGAAGCCCTCGGTGTGGATGGCGCGATTGTCGCTGATCCTGCCCCCAACACGGTGCTGGTCAGCGCCACGGTGAACGTGCCTGGCGTGGTGACCGGCGACGTCAGCATTATCCTTAACGAACAGATTACAAGCGGTGATGGCGTGAGCAGCGCGGGCATTACCGTTAATGCCATCCATGTTGCGGTCGACGAGTTGACCTTGCTTGGCCTCGGTATCGGTGGCACCGAAGGTATCGTCCTCGATGGTGACGTGATTATTGCCCAGTCAGTGGCCGGCGTAACCTGCCCGCAGTCTGACCTGGTGGTCACCAAGACTGATAACCCCGACCCGGTGCTGGTCAACGATCCGTTGAGCTACACCGTAACCGTGGTCAACGAAGGGCCGGAAGACGCACCCATCGTGGTGATGACCGACCAGCTTCCACCCAGCGTCAACTACGTGAGCGCGACGCCCAGCCAGGGTAGCTGCTCTGAAAGCGCCTTGACGGTTACCTGCAACCTCGGCCTGCTGCGCGCGCGCCCGCTTGGCGCCGCTGGTTCGGCGTTTGGTGAGTACCTGAACCTGTCCATTGACTCTTCCCTGGTACCGGCCAGCGTTGACGTGGGCAGTGGGCCATTGCCCGAGGTGTCAGGCTCTTCCCCGCCGGTGTTCAACATTCCCGGTTCGGTTTTGAGCGTTGATGAAAGCGCGGGAATCCAGTTGGGCTTGCCCGGGCTACCGGCAACCACGCTGGGATTGCTCAGTACTGGCACCATCAATGTGCTAACCACTGGTGACGATTCGACGCCCGAGGCAGATTCCAGTACATCCATTCAAGACCTGGACCTGACGATTGTCGAGGCGGTGCCCGCAGTGCTGGACCTGTTCCTTGGCATTTCCGCCTCCCTGGTGGAGTCGACCGCAAGTGCCGGCGGCACCTGCGGCGCGTTGACGACCAGCGGTGATACCACGCTGACCAATGCAGCGCTGGCCAGCGACATTGGCGGGCTTGCCGGCATTGTCGGTGCGCTGGATGTCAGCCCCGCAGCGAACACGGTGCTGTTTGACGCCGCCATCCTGGGTGGCCAGCTCAGAATCGTGCTGAATGAACAGATCGAAACCGGTGATGGGCTCACCAGCGCCGGGATTACCGTCAATGCCATTCACGTAACCCTTTCCGGCATTGAGTTGCCGATCCTGAGCCTGCTGGGACAGCTGCTGGACATCAATGGCGAAGTGATCATTGGCCAGTCGGTCGCAGAAGTGGATTGTAGTGACACCGGCATCGCCACCATCGATATCGCGGTTACGCCCAAGCAGGCCGGCGTGATCCTCAACAACGCGACGGTTACGACCTCGGGCATCGACCCGGTGGGCGGTAACAACACCGTCCAGGAACCAACCACCGTGCTTGCCAGCGCGGATCTCGCGATCACCAAGGACAATGGCGGCAACTCGGTGGTGGCCGGCGAACAGACCACCTACAGCATCGTGGCCACCAACAATGGGCCCAGTGATGTCGTGGGTGCGCAAGTAGCCGATACCTTCCCGGCCGCACTGACCTGCACCTGGACCTGCGCGCCTTCGGGTGCGGCATCCTGTACAGCAGGCCCGGTGGCCGGTGATATTGCCGACACGGTGGACATTACCGCGGGTGACTCGGTGACCTACACGGCGGTTTGCACCGTCGACCCGGCCGCACAGGGCACCCTGGTCAACACCGCCACGGTGACGCCGCCGCAGGAGGTGACCGACCCGGATGACAGCAACAACTCCGATACCGATACCGACACCATTGATGTTGAAGCCGATCTGTCTCTGACGAAGGACAACGGCTCAGCCACGGTGTCGGCTGGTGGGCAAACCACCTACACCATCGTCGCCGCCAACGCCGGGCCCAGCAACGTGACCGGGGCTGACGTGTCCGACAGCTTCCCGGCCGAGCTCAGCTGTACCTGGACTTGTGCCCCCACGGCAGGCGCTACCTGTACGGCGGGCCCTGTGGCGGGTGACATTTCAGACACCATCGACCTTTCTGCGGGCAGCTCGGCGACCTACACGGCGGTTTGCGATGTTTCCGCGGATGCCAGTGGCACCATTGCCAACACCGGCACGGTTACGCCGCCGCAGGGGGTCACCGATCCGGACCCGGGCAACAACTCGGATACCGATACCGATACCGTGCTGCGCGAAGCGGACCTAGCCCTGACCAAGGACAACGGTTCCACCACCGTGGTAGCCGGCGAGAGCACCACTTACAGCATCGTGGTCAGCAACAACGGCCCGCTGGATGTTGTCGGCGCCATGGTGAGTGATCCGTTCCCGCCGGAGCTGTCCTGCAACTGGACCTGCGCACCCTCGGGTGGGGCGAGCTGCACAGCCGGGCCGGTGGCAGGAAGTATCGCCGATACGGTGGATATCCCTGAAGGTGACTCGGTGACTTACACCGCGGTTTGCGACATTGATCCGGGTGCTTCCGGCACCTTGCTCAATTCGGCCACGGTCACGCCGCCTGCCGGCATTACCGATCCCGACCAGACCAACAACACCGACTCCGATTCCGATGGAATCGAGCGTGAGGCCAACCTGTCCATCACCAAGGTGGACGACGTGGATCCGGTGCTAGCCGGCGAAACGCTGACCTATACGCTGACGGTCGACAATGCCGGTCCGAGCCACGCCAACAACGTGACCGTCACCGACAACCTGCCGGCTGGCGTCACTTACGTGGGTGCCACACCCAGCCAGGGCAGTTGTTCCGAGGCAGGGTTGGTAGTGACTTGTAGCCTTGGCACGGTCAATGCCGGTGCTTCGGCGACGGTTTCTATCGAGATCACGCCGTTGCAGGGCGGGCAGATTCTCAACACCGCTTCGGTGGTGGGTGATGAAAATGACCCCGATACCGGCGACAACCAGGATGACGAAACCACCGAGGTGACGCCGCAGGCGGATCTGAGTATCGTCAAGGTGGGAACGCCCAACCCGGTCATGATTGGCGAAGTCCTGACCTACACGCTGACGATTACCAACAATGGTCCCAGCGACGCTACCGGCGTGATGGTGACCGATAACCTGCCGGCCAGCGTGACCTTCGTCTCGGTTGACTCTTCTCAAGGAAGCTGTGCAGAGGCCGCCCTGGTGGTGACCTGCGACCTGGGCACCATCGTCGCTGGCGCTGATGCCACGGTCATCATCGAGGTGACTCCAAATGAACTCGGAACGCTGAACAATGAAGCGACGGTTACGTCTGATATCGGCGACCCGAACCCCGAGGACAACGAGGACGACACCGATGTTGAAGTCGAGATAGATAACCAGGCCTATTTCGTGGTGACCAAGGACTTCGACGATGACAACCCTGCCGGCGTCACCGTGGAGATCCAGTGCAACACGGGTCTGCCGCTGACACAGCAGGCCGTGGTCCACGATCCGGATGCTGCGGGCCTGGAGCCTGGCGCCTTCACAACCATCGAGTTCGTGGTGGGCGATTTCGCGGCCGGTGAAATGGACTGCGAGATCTCGGAGCTGATTCCGGCCGGTTACCTGCCGGGCTACACGGCTGGCGCCACTACTGGCCAGGCCAGCAGCGAGTTCAGTGATGAGGATGGCTGTTACTACACCGAGATACAGGGTGGGCAGTTCACCTGCGACATCACCAACGCGTTGCAGCCGGTTGAGGTGGTGGTAGAGAAGGAATGGATCGACGAGCACCCCGAGTACCAGCTTCCAACCATGGTGCAGGTCGAGCTTTACTGCGATGCGCCTATCGAGCCGGGCTACCCATGCCTGGGTGGGGAGGGCAATGGCGGCAATTACTGCAGCCAGCAGTACATCCAGCCGGGCGATCCTGGCACCTGGGAAGTGCTGCCGCACTTTGAAGGCACCACCTGTTGGGCGGTAGAAGAGCCCATCAGCGGTGTCATCACCGACCAGGAAGACTGCGAGGAGCTGATCCTCTTCCCCGGCGAAGGTGATGGTTGCGTGATTGTGAATACCCGCGTGTTTGCCGGTATCCCAACGCTTAACCAGTACGGCCTGGTGTTACTGGCGCTGATGATGCTGGGTGTGGGTGCGCTAGCCTACCGGCGCTTTGCCTGATTGAGCCTGCGGGCGGACCCTCCCCGGGTCCGCCCGCTTTTTTTCAGGCGCCGTGGCCGATCCAGCCGGATTCGAGCCCGATAATCAGCAGAGTAAGCACCCAGAGCACCGGGTGCACTTCCCGCGCCTTGCCGCTGATGGTCATCAGCAGGGTATGCGCTACCAGCGCCAAGCCGATTCCAAAGGTAATGGAATACGTGAAAGGCATGCCCACCACGGCCAGCAGGCCTGGAATCGAGTGGGTGTAATCTGACCAGTCCACGTGGGTTGCCGCGTTCATCATCATCGCGCCGATGACGATCAGCGCCGGAGCAGTCGCGACCGTAGGCACCGCCTGCGCCAGCGGTGAGAACAACATGCCTAGAAGAAACAGCGCGGCGACCACGAGGGCTGTCAGGCCGGTGCGCCCGCCTTCTTCGATGCCCGCAGCAGATTCGATGTAACAGGTGGTGCTCGAGGTGCCGAAAAATGCGCCGATCGAGGTAGCGATGCCATCGGTCGCGAAAGCTGCGCGCGGCGCCTCGATGCGCCCCGCACTGTCCAGCATTCCCGCCTTTGCGCTCAAGCCGATCAAGGTGCCGGCTGAATCAAAAAAATCCACGAACAGGAAGGTGAACACCACGCTCGTCAGCCCAAGGCCCAGCGCCGCCCCGATGTCCAGCTCGGCCAGGATCGCGGATGGGCTGGTAAACCCGAAAATGCCCGATTCGAAGCCGGGGAATGTGGTTAAGCCGCCCGCGTCACGGTACACCGGCAGTGGCAGGAAAATCGCAGCCAGGGTGACCACCAGGATCCCGATCAGGATGGCGCCGGGCACCTTTTTCGCCAACAGCGCGCCGGTGACTACCAGGCCGCCCAGCGCCACCCAGGGCCCCACAGCGGCGAAGTCTCCGGTGGTAACCAGTGTGGCGGGAGAGGGCTCGACCCAGCCTGCGCCCGCAAAACCAATCATCGCGAGAAAAGCGCCGATGCCGGCGGTTATGGCGTGTTTGAGGTGCAAGGGAATGGCTTCCAGTATCCATGCCCGCAGCCCGGTGATGGCGATGATGGCGAACAGGATTCCCGAAACAAACACCGCGCCCAGGGCGGTCTGCCAGGGCATACCCAGGGACAGGACCACGGTGTAGGTGAAGTAGGCATTGAGGCCCATGCCGGGCGCCAGCGCGAACGGCAGGTTGGCCCAGAATGCCATCAACAGGGTTCCGGC
>JAUIBE010000048.1 GCA_030428105.1 Gammaproteobacteria bacterium | reverse complement strand
GGTGTAGGGTAAAATTGCAGGTCCGGATTTCATGAGGCAAAGGATACGCGCTTGAGGTCGGTGAACCAAACCCTTTGCGGCGGTTCGACCGACTACGATGACAGGAACCCACTGACCCGGCGCCGAGGCGCCGCGCAGCGGCTTGAACTTGTGTGACACCGTCCTCAGAATCGGGTTGCGCCGGGTCGCGTCAAACTGTATGCCACTAGTTACCCTAGGAATCAGCCACCACACCGCGCCGATCGAGATTCGCGAGCGCGTCGCCCTGTCGTCGGGCGACCACAGCGATATTCTCAAGTCGTTGCTGGCGATGGACGGCGTAGAAGAAGCCCTGCTGCTCTCCACCTGCAACAGGACCGAGCTGTATTGCTCGGGGCCCAACCCGGACCCCGACTCGCTGCTCGGCTGGGTGCACGACTCCTGGGGCCTGGGCGAAGAGCGCCTTGACCAGTATTTTTATGACCATCGTGATGCAGAGGCTGTGCGCCACCTGATCCGCGTGGCCGGCGGCATGGATTCGCTGGTGCTGGGCGAATCGGAAATCCTCGGCCAGCTCAAGAAAGCCTGGGCCGAAGCCCGCGAAGCTGAAACCGTGGGCAACCTGCTCGATCGCTTGTGCCAACACGCCGTGACCACCGCCAAGGCCATTCGCCACCAGAGCGCCATCGGCGATGAACCGATCTCGGTGGCTTATACCGCGATCGTGCTGGCGCGGCGCCTGTTCAGTGACCTGGATTCGCGCCACGTGTTGCTTCTGGGCGCCGGGGAAATGATTGAGCTGTGCGCCCGCCACCTGATGCAGCACGGCGTGACCCGGCTGACCATCGCCAACCGCGATTTTTCGCGGGCCGAGGCGCTGGCCAGCGCGCTGAATGCCACGCCGTTGGCATTGGCCGATTTGGACGAAGTGCTGCCGAATGCCGATATCCTCATCTCGTCCACTTCCAGCGACCAGCCCATTGTCACCCTGCAAGCGGTGAAAGCCGCACTGGCCAAGCGCCGCCACAAGCCGATGTTCATGGTGGATATCGCCGTGCCGCGCGACGTGGAGCCCGCCGTGGACAAGCTGGACGACGTCTACCTTTACACCATCGATGACCTGCAGCAGGTGGTGGACGAAAACCTGCTCAAGCGCAGCAATGCGGCCGAGGCGGTGGAGCCCGAAGTGGAAGCGGCGGTGGCGTCGTTTATTCGCTGGATGAACGGCAAGCGCGCAACCGATTCTCTACAAACCTTGCGCGAGAACGCCCACGTGCACAGCCGCGAGCTGGTCGATCGCGCGATGCGCAGGCTGGAGGCGGGCCACGACCCCCGCAGCGTGCTCGAGCAATTGGGAAACACCCTTACCAACCGCATCTTGCACGCACCCCTCAAGCACCTTCGCGAGGCGGCGGAACACGACGACCTGGACATGATTGCAACCATCAACCGCATTTACGCCCCGCTCACCGATGGCGAAACTGAACCGCGCGAGAACAAAGAATGAAAGACTCGGTCCGCTCCAGACTGGAAACCGTGGCGGCGCGCCACGAAGAAGTAGCCATGCTAATGTCGCAGCCGGACGTCATCTCCGACCAGGGCCGTTTTCGCGACCTTTCCAAGGAATACGCCCAGCTTGAACCGGTGGTGGAAACCTACCGGCGCTGGAAATCCGCCAGCGAAGCCGCCGAGCAGGCCGAGGAAATGAGCCGCGACAGCGACCCGGAAATGCGCGCGCTGGCGCAGCAGGAACTGGAAGATGCCGAGGAGCGCCGCGAAGCGCTGGACACCGAACTGCAGCGCCTGATGCTGCCGCAGGATCCCAACGACGAGAAGAACATCTTCCTGGAAATCCGCGCCGGCACCGGCGGCGACGAGGCTGCCCTGTTCGCGGGCGACCTGTACCGCATGTACCAGCGCTACGCCGAAGCCCAGCGCTGGAACCTGGAAGTGCTCAGCCACAGCGAGGGCGAACACGGCGGGTTCAAGGAGATTATTGCCCTGGTCGAGGGCCAGGGTGCGTTCTCACGCTTCAAGTTTGAATCAGGCACCCACCGTGTCCAGCGCGTGCCCGAAACCGAATCCCAGGGGCGCATTCACACCAGCGCCTGCACCGTGGCGATTCTTCCGGAATCTGAAGATGTCGAGGAAATCGACATCAACCCGGCCGACCTGCGCATCGATACCTTCCGCGCCTCGGGCGCCGGTGGCCAGCATGTCAACAAGACCGACTCGGCGATTCGCATTACCCACCACCCCAGCGGAATCGTGGTGGAATGCCAGGATGAACGCTCGCAGCACAAGAACAAGGCGCGTGCCCTGTCGCTGCTGAAAGCGCGATTGCTGGAGCAGGAACAAAGCCGGCAGCAGACTGAGCAGGCCGAATCGCGCCGTTTGCAGGTTGGCAGCGGTGACCGCTCGCAGCGCATTCGCACCTACAACTTCCCCCAGGGGCGCGTGACCGACCATCGCATCAACCTCACGCTTTACAAGCTGGATGAGTTCCTCGCCGGCGACCTCGACCTGGTGGTCGATCCGTTGCTGCAGGAGCAGCAGGCGGCGTTGTTGGCGGAATTGGGCGACTAAGACTGGTTGGTGCAGGAGCGACCTTCAGGTCGCGACGCGTTGCGGCACTGAACGCAGCAAGACAAGCGCCGACACCAGGTTAAGCGGCAGCAACAAGGCCACCACGTCGCTGTTGTACTGGCCGGGCGGCATCCACGGGGCGAACACCGCCACCAGGCCGCAGGCAATCACCAGCCAGCTTCCCGCTTTTCGCAGCGCCGGGATCAACGCCACCAGCAACCACAACGGATTCAGCAGCAACAGGTTGAGGTTAAGCGATGCCGACCAGTGGTCGGTTCCCAACCACAGGAACGCCAGGACCGAGCCCAGTACACCGCCAACGCCCAGCCACAGTTTCGCCAGGCCTGCCCCACTCACCGGCCGGGCGAAGCGCGCCAGCAGGAATGCCGCGGCAATCAACGCCAGGGCAATCTGCAGATAGCGCGGCCACAGGTTAAGCGGCGCGTCCGGCGGCGGCGCCAGCGCGGATTCGTGCAGCATCACGTCCTCGACCACCAGCGGCTGGCCGGTGCGCGGGTTTACGGCCTGTTGCGCTGCGTCTGCCAGCATTTGCGGGATGAATAGCGCATCCCAGCGGGTGGTCTGGCGGTCAACCGGGCTGCCCAGGCCGGTTTCCAGCCCCAGGTAAAGCCAATAATCCATGCCGGTCAGGCGGCGGGTGTGGTCGCGGTAATTGAGTTCCGAGGGGACGGAATCGAGGCTTGACTGCATGGCGCCACCCAGCGCCAGGTCAATCGCATCCCGCACCCGGGTGGAACAATTGTGGGTGTAGTAGTCGTAGAGGTACTCACGGTTTTCGCGGCTGACCTGGTCCAGCAGGTGGCGCTTCAGCGCCTGGAATTGCTCGGGCTGGAGGTTCAGCCGTTGGGCGCGAATCGAACGATCCTGGTTAACGTAATCGGTCAGTTCCAGCTGCGCCGGGCTGGCGGCAGCAAAGTAGTTCAGCCTGCCCAGCAGGAAGTTCGAAAGAAACCCGTCCTGAGCAAAATCGAAAAAGCCAAAGTTGAAGGCGTGGTCCAGGCCACTGGCCGGGTCGCGAATCCAGATGGCGTTGTGGCCGAAGCGCTGCCAGTAGATCTCGCCCGGGCCGTAGGTGAGCAGCCAGGCCTGGGGTGATTCCTCAGCGTCCTGCGCCAACACCCCCACCGGGGCCAGGAACAACAGGGCAACGGCCGCCAGCAAGGCCAGGCGGCCATGCCGAAGCGCGCTACGCCAGATCGTTCATCTCCAGGGTGACAATGCGGCGCGAATCCGCCTGGATGACGCGGAACTCGAAGCGATCGTCCACCACCATGACGTCGTCAAACTCCGGAACCCGGCCGAAGCGGGACAGCAGCAGGCCGCCAATGGTGTCGTGATCCTCGGTGTCGAGCCTGGACTCGAACATGTCGTTGAGGTCGGTGATCGGCGTCAGCGCCTGGATCTGGTAGCGCTTGCCACCCAGCGGAATGATCGGCGCCTCGATTTCTTCATCGAACTCGTCGTCGATCTCGCCAACGATTTCCTCGAGCACGTCTTCAATGGTGATCAGGCCGGAAACACCGCCATATTCATCCACCACGATGGCCATGTGGTTGCGGCCGCCGCGGAAGTCGCGCAGCAGCATGTTCAGGCGCTTGCTCTCGGGGATAACCATGGCCGGGCGGATAATTTCCGCCAGGTCGAAACTCCAGCGCCCCTGGGAAAGGTGTGGCAGCAGGTCCTTGGCCAGCAGGATGCCCTCGACCTGGTCCTTGTCTTCGCCCACCACCGGGAAGCGCGAGTGACCGCTTTCAATGATGCGCGGCAGGAAGTCATCCAGCGAGGCGTCGATGTTCACCACCACCATCTGGGCGCGCGGAATCATCGCGTCACGTACCTGGGTTTCAGAGACTTCCAGCGCGCCTTCAAGCATCGCCAGGGCGTCTGCGTCGATAATTCCGTTCTCGCAGGCGGTCTTCAGGGTGGAAAGGAGTTCTTCGCGGTCCCGGGGCTGAGAAGCAAACGCCTTGCCGATTTTCTCAACAAGGGATTGCCGCCCGGAACCGTTACTCGATTGGTCGTCGTTCATGTCGGTTCAGGTAACGGCGCTGTACGCGCCAAAGCCAAATATAGGGTCGCTGCGCGACTGGTTTCAACTGTTAACGGCCTTTAGGGGCCGTTCAAGTGCGATACGGATCGGCAATGCCCAGCTCCGCCAGGTAACCGATTTCCAGCGCTTCCATCGCCTCGGCCTCGTCGTCGTCCTGGTGATCATGCCCGAGCAAGTGCAACAAACCGTGGATGGAAAGGTGGGCCCAGTGGTCTTCAAGCGGTTTTTCCTGGGCTTCCGCCTCGGCGCGCACTACTGGAGCGCACAGCACGATATCGCCGAGCGGTTCAGGGTCGATTTGGCCGGCCAGCGCTGCGGGCAGGTCGGCGGGGAACGAGAGCACGTTGGTGGGCTTGTCCTTGTCGCGGTACTGCGCGTTCAACGCCTGCATCTCCACCTCGTCGACGATTCGAATCGCCACGCTGGCGTTGCCGCCTTTTCGCAATACCGGCGTCAGCCAGCCCTGGAATTGCATTGCGCCGGGGTTGCCGCTGGTCGAGGAGACGTCCTCGACGTCAATTTCAATCGTCATGGCAACTCAGTCGTCATCTTGCGGGGCCTGTTCCCGCCGGTTGCGCCTTTCTTCCTTGTTCTTTTCGTCGCGGCCGTAGGCCTCGACAATGCGTTGCACCATCGGGTGGCGCACGACATCGCCGGCGGCGAACCAGGTAAAGCTCACGCCGGGTACGTCGGCCAGGATGCGCAAGGCGTTCTTCAGTCCCGAAGCGGCCTTGCGCGGCAAGTCGATCTGGGTGACGTCACCGGTCACCACCGCGGTGGAGCCAAAGCCGATGCGGGTCAGGAACATCTTCATCTGCTCGCGGGTGGTGTTCTGCGCCTCGTCGAGAATGACGAAGGCGTCGTTCAGGGTACGCCCGCGCATGAACGCCAATGGCGCGACTTCGATGACGTTGCGCTCGATCAGCGTGGCCACGCGCTTGAAGCCCAGCATTTCATAAAGCGCGTCGTACAAGGGGCGCAGGTAAGGGTCGACCTTTTGCGCCATGTCGCCGGGCAGGAAGCCCAGGCGTTCGCCCGCTTCCACCGCCGGGCGCACCAGCACGATGCGCTGCACGCGGTCTTCCTGCAAAGCTGCCACTGCGCACGCGACGGCCAGGTAGGTTTTGCCGGTACCGGCCGGGCCCACGCCGAAATTGATGGCGTGGCGCGAGATGTGGCGCATGTACTGCTTCTGGTTGGGGCCGCGTCCGCGAATCATGCCGCGCTTGGTGCGCACCGCGATTTCGTC
Source organism: Gammaproteobacteria bacterium (assembly GCA_030428105.1). Lineage (GTDB taxonomy): Bacteria > Pseudomonadota > Gammaproteobacteria > Xanthomonadales > SZUA-36 > JAUIBE01. Next base: position 10,008 of record JAUIBE010000048.1, on the reverse strand, counting down.
TTCGCCCTCGCCTTCGCTGTGGATGTCGTCGATGCCGGATTCCTGCAGGTGCAGGTTGAGTAAATCGGGGGTCAGCACCTCGTGCTCGGTGAGCTTGTAAAGGTTTTCCAGCAGGCGACGCGCCGCCCTCGCTGGACGCGCCTCACCCTTGATGTTGAACAGGTTGCCGCGGCAGAAAATCTCCACCGCCAGGCGCGACTCGATCTGCTTGAGATGGTCGTCAAACTGGCCACAAAGGTTGGCCAGGCGTTCGTTGTCCGCTGGTTCCAGTTCCAGCGATACGCGATCACTCACGATGCCAGTTCTTCCATGCTTGCAAGACGGCCGCGCAGCGAGTTGCTTAACGCCTCGGTGATCTCGACATCGGCGAACTGCCCGACCAGGCGCGGATGGCCGTCAAAATTGACCACCCGGTTATTCTCGGTGCGGCCCGCCAACTGGTGCGCATTCTTCTTGCTGGCGCCTTCCACCAGCACCCGCTGGCGGGTTCCCACCATCGCGGCGCTGTAGGCGGCGGCCTGCTTGTTCACCAGGGCCTGCAGGCGCATCAGGCGCTCTTTCTTGACCTCCAGCGGGGTATCGTCGGCCATGCTGGCAGCCGGGGTACCCGGCCGCGACGAGTAGATGAAGCTGAAGCTCTGGTCGAACTCCAGGTCGCGGATCAGGTTCATGGTCTGTTCGAAATCGTGCTCAGTCTCGCCTGGGAAGCCGACGATAAAGTCAGAGGACAGCGCAATATCGGGGCGCTGCTCGCGCAGACGACGAATCTTCTGCTTGTATTCCAGCACGGTGTGGCCGCGCTTCATCATGGCCAGCACGCGGTCGGAGCCGGCCTGCACCGGCAGGTGCACGTAGTTGGCCAGCTTGTCGACCTCGCCAAAGGCCTCGATCAGGCTCTGCGAGAACTCCACCGGGTGCGAGGTGGTAAAGCGGATGCGCTCAATGCCGTCAATGGCAGCCACGTAGTGAATCAGCAGCGCCAGGTCGGCCGTTGAACCGTCGTGCATCGGCCCGCGGTAGGCATTGACGTTCTGGCCCAGCAGGTTGATCTCGCGCGCGCCGTTTACGGCAAGCTGCACGCATTCGGCCACCACGTCGTCCAGCGGGCGGCTGACCTCTTCGCCACGGGTGTACGGCACCACGCAGAAGGTGCAGTACTTGCTGCAGCCTTCCATGATGGAGACGAACGCGGTTGGGCCGGTCTTGCCCGGATCGGGCAGCTTGTCGAACTTCTCGATCTCGGGGAAGGAGATATCCACCGCCGGCTTGCCGGTGTTGCGCACTGACTCCAGCAGGGTGGGCAGGCGGTGCAGGGTTTGTGGCCCGAACACCAGGTCGACCATCGGCGCGCGCTTGATGATCGCATCGCCTTCCTGGCTGGCCACGCAGCCACCCACGCCGATCACCACTTGCGGGTTGTCAGCTTTCAACTGCTTCCAGCGGCCGAGCTGCGAGAACACCTTTTCCTGCGCCTTGTCGCGGATGGAACAGGTGTTGATCAGGATCACGTCCGCCTCGGACTCCTGGTCAGTCAGCTCCAGGCCGTGCGAAGCCGCGAGCACATCCGCCATCTTGCCGGAGTCGTACTCGTTCATCTGGCAGCCGTGGGTTTTGATGAATAATTTGCCGCTCATCGTGTTTATTCCGTGGGTTTTGCCCAGGGGTGGTTCAGCGAACCGCGTAGAATACACCCAAGCCACTTGATCCGCTACGTTATTCACCCTCAAAACAACCATGATTGTGGGTGTGGGCGGGTGCCCGCCTTGGCTATAATTCCCTTCCCGACTTACCGTTTGCAAACGGAGCCACCATGACTCAAACCATGCGCGCGCTGGTCAAGAGCGAAGCAGCGCCGGGTATCTGGATGGAAGAGGTGCCGGTTCCCGAACCGGGCACCAACGAAGTCCTGGTCCGCCTTGAAAAAACCGCGATCTGCGGCACCGATGTACACATCCACCAGTGGGATGACTGGGCCAAGCGCACCATCAAACCGGGCTTGATCATCGGCCATGAGTTTGTCGGCCGCATCGAGGCGCTGGGCCGCGGTGTGAGTGGTTACAAGGTGGGTGACCGGGTCTCTGCGGAAGGCCACATCGTTTGCGGACATTGTCGCAATTGCCGCGCCGGGCGCCAGCACCTGTGCCCCAACACCGTGGGCATCGGGGTCAACCGCAACGGCGGCTTCGCCGAGTACGTGGTGGTGCCGGCCTCCAACCTGTGGCCGATTCCCGACGAGATTCCGTCCGAACTGGCGGCGTTCTTCGACCCCTTCGGCAATGCCGCGCACTGCGCCCTGCAGCACGATCTTGTTGGCGAGGATGTGCTGATTACCGGCGCCGGGCCAATTGGCATCATTGCCGCCGGCATCTGCCGCCATGTCGGCGCGCGCCACGTGGTGATCACCGATGTGAATGACTATCGCCTGGGCCTGGCAAAAGACATGGGCGCCAGTCGCATCGTCAACGTGACTCGCGAGTCCATTGGCGACGTGGTCGAGGAACTGGATATTGAGGGCTTTGACATTGGCCTGGAGATGTCCGGCAACTCCAGCGCCTTCAACGACCTGCTGCACAACATGTACCACGGCGGCAAGGTCGCCCTGCTGGGGCTTCTGCCCGAGGGCACCGGCTGCGACTGGGACCAGGTGATCTTCAAGGGCCTGGAACTGCACGGCATCTACGGCCGGCGCATGTACGAGACCTGGTACAAGATGACCCAGATGGTGCTCAGCGGCTTCCCGCTGGAACGCGCCCTCACCCACCACATTTCCATCGACGACTTTGAACACGGTTTCGAACTGATGAGCGCGGGCAACTGCGGCAAGGTGGTTTGCGACTGGACCGGCGATATCGAACGACGGAGCGCCTGATGCCTGATTTACAACGACTCAGCGACACGCTGGAGGAAATTCGCGAAGCCGGCCTGTACAAGGACGAGCGCATCATCACCAGCCCCCAGAACGTGGAAATCACGGTCGGGTCCGGGCAAAAGGTGCTCAACTTCTGCGCCAACAACTACCTGGGCCTGGCCGATAACCCCGAGGTCATCGCGGCCGCCCATAAAGCGCTGGACGACCACGGCTTTGGCCTCGCCTCGGTGCGCTTTATCTGCGGAACACAGGACCTGCACAAGGAGTTGGAGCAATCGGTTTCCAACTTCTTCAGCACCGACGACACCATCCTCTACACCTCGTGCTTCGACGCCAACGGTGGGTTGTTCGAGACGCTGCTGGGACCCGAGGACGCGGTGATTTCCGATGCGCTGAACCACGCCTCGATTATCGACGGCATCCGCCTGTGCAAGGCGCAGCGCCACCGCTACCCCAACAGCGACATGGAAGCGCTGGAAAATGCGCTCAAGGAAACCCAGGGCTGCCGCACCCGGCTGATTGCCACCGACGGCGTGTTCAGCATGGACGGTTACATTGCCAAGCTGGACGAAATTACCGCGCTGGCGGAAAAATACGACGCCCTGGTGATGGTGGATGACAGCCACGCCACCGGCTGCTTCGGCCCCACCGGCCGCGGTTCGGCCGAACACCACGGCGTGATGGACAAGATCGACGTATTCACCTCGACCCTGGGCAAAGCCCTGGGCGGCGGTTCCGGCGGATTCACCACCGGCCGCCAGGAAATCATCGACCTGCTGCGCCAGCGCTCACGACCGTACTTGTTCTCAAACACCCTGCCCCCGCCGCTGGTGGCGGCCTCCATCAAGGTGTTTGAAATGCTTTCCACCACTACCGAGCTGCGCGACCGGCTGTCGGAGAATACGAAGTTTTTCCGCAAAGCGATGACGGACGCCGGTTTCGAGATCAAGCCCGGGGAGCATTCCATTGTGCCTGTCATGCTGCACGATGCGCCGCTGTCGCAGAAGTTTGCCGCGAAACTGCTGGATGAAGGCATCTACGTGATTGGCTTCTTCTACCCGGTGGTGCCCAAGGGCGAAGCGCGCATTCGCGTACAGCTCTCGGCCGCGCACCAGCGCCACCACCTGGAGCGCGCCGTCGAGGCCTTCACCAGCGTCGGCAAGGAACTTGGCGTTATCTAGTCAATTAGTGCGCTGTAAGCAGGCAGGATGAATCGCATCCGCCTGGCCAGGGTCGGTTAAAACCGCCATGTTCCTCAAGCTGTTTCCATTGTGGGCGCCGTTGGCTGCTGTTCTGGGCTTCCTGTTCGAGCCTGCTTTGGCCAATACCGGCGCCGCCATCGTGCCGCTACTCACCGTGGTGATGCTGTGCATGGGTCTTACCCTAAAGCCCGCCGACTTTGTTGCCGTGGGTGGTTACAAGGGCGCATTCGCGCTGGGCATGCTGCTGCAGTTCTCGGTGATGCCGCTGGCGGCGCTGGGTATCGCCCGGCTGTTCGGGCTGGATACCGACCTGACCGTTGGCCTGGTTCTGGTGGGCAGCGTGGCGGGCGGCACCTCGTCCAACGTGATGACCTACATTGCCCGCGGCAACGTGGCGCTTTCGGTTTCCATGACCGCCTGCTCAACCCTGGCAGGCGTGATCATGACGCCATTGTTGCTTAGCCTGTTGGTGGGAACCCGCGTCGATGTGCCCGCGCTGGACATGCTGCTCAGCCTGGTGAAGATCATCCTGGCGCCGGTGGCGCTTGGCGTGGCCATCAACAGCATGGCCGAACGATACGTGCAGCGAATCAAACCGGCCTTGGCACCCATGGCGGTGCTGGCCATCCTCGCGATTATCGCCATCGTGGTGGCGCTGAATGCCGATAACCTGCGGGTCGTGGCGCTCACGGTGGTGCTGGCCACCCTGGCGCATAACCTGGCGGGCTTGCTGCTGGGTTACCTGGCAGCGAAAGCGGCAGGGTTTGATCGCGCGATTTGCCGCACCATCGCCATCGAGGTGGGCATGCAGAACTCGGGATTGGCCACCGCCCTGGCGCTGAAGTTCTTTGCCCCGATCGCCGCGCTGCCGGGCGCCATTTTCAGCGTGTGGCTGAACATCACCGGCTCAGTGTTTGCATCGCTCAGCGCTCGCACCGACAGGCGATTGCCATCAAGCGATTGAGCCTGCTCAGTCGAGCAGCTTGATTTCTTTCAGGCGCTGCACCAGGAAATCGTAGGAATTGATCGGCTCCGGGTAGCGGTTGGGGTTGTCCTCGGAAACGCAGGTGGGCAGCGTGTCGATCAGGAAATCCGGGTTGGGGTGCAGGAAGTACGGAATCGAGTAGCGCGGTTCATCGGCTTTCATCCCCGGCGGATTGATCACCCGGTGCGGGGTGGAAGGCATAACGTGGTTGGTCAACCGCTGCAACATGTCGCCAATGTTCACCACCACGGTGCCAGGAATGGTGGTGACCGGCACCCAGGTGCCGTCGCGCGCCAGGATCTGCAGTCCTTCTTCGTTGGAACCCAGCAGCAAGGTAATCAGGTTGATGTCCTCGTGCTGCGCGGCGCGTACCGCCGGCGTTTCCCGATCGACGATTGGCGGGTAGTGAATCGCGCGCAGGATGCTGTTGCCGCGGTGCACCTTGTAATCGAACCAGTGTTCTTCCAGGCCCAGGGCCGAGGCAATCAGGCGCAGGATGCGCACGCCCTGGCGGTCCAGCGCCTCGTACAGGCGATAAGCCACAGCCTTGAACTCGGCCACTTCCTCGGGCCACACGTTGGCGCGCAGGATATCGGGGAAGGGGTTGTCCGGGCCGGTTTCGCGGCCGATATGCCAGAACTCCTTGAGGTCGGGCACGGCGTGGTCCTTGGCCTGTTCCACGCCAAAACCGGTGTAGCCGCGCTGGCCACCGCGTGAATCGGTGTATTTCTGCTTGGTGGCCTCGTCCAGTGCAAAAAAGGCCTTGAACACCTCGTAGGCGTGCTCCACCAGTTCGTCAGAGATGCGGTGGTTGATAAAGCCGCAGAAGCCCCACTCGCGGTAGGCCTGGCCGACTTCTTCAACCAGCGCCTCGCGGTCGGTTTCGCAACGATCAAGATCGAGGATGGGAACGCCTTCGGACATGTCGGTTATCTACCCCTTCAATTCTTCGCGGACGGTATCCGCCAGTTGCTCCGCCAGGCGCTGCACCACGTCAGCATCGCGCCCCTCCAGGGTGACGCGAATCAGCGGTTCGGTGCCTGAAGGACGGAGGATCACCCGCCCCTGGCCGTTCATTTGTTGTTCGATTTCGCGCACGGTTTCCTTGATCCGCACCGATTCAGCCATCTTTGACGGCCCCTCGGCGGAAACCGGCACATTGATCATGGTCTGTGGAAACTTGCGCATGCCGGACTTCAGGTCTGCCAGCGGCTTGCCGCTGCGGATCATCACTTCCAGCACCTGCAGCGCGCTGATGATGCCGTCGCCGGTGCTGGTGCGATCCAGGCACAGGATGTGGCCCGAGGCCTCGCCGCCCAGCTTCCACTTGTTCTCCACCAGCGCCTTGTGGATGTGACGATCGCCCACCGGGGTGCGCACGAAAGGAATATCGCGCTTGCCCAGCGCCAGTTCCAGGCCGAAATTGCTCATCACTGTGCCGACGATGCCGCCCTGCAGCGCGCCGGCATCCTGGCGTGCAGTGGCGATGATGTAGAGCATCTCGTCGCCATCAACGATCTCGCCGTTGGCGTCGGCCAGAATGGCGCGGTCGCCGTCGCCGTCAAGGGCGATGCCAAGGTCGGCGCCCTTCTGGCGTACCATCTCGCACATCGCCTGCGGGTGGGTGGAGCCACACTGGTCGTTGATGTTCAGCCCATCGGGTTGGTCGCCCATCACGTAGACCTTGGCGCCCAGTTCGCGCAGCACCGAGGGCGCCACCTTGTAGGTCGCTCCCTGGGCGCAATCCAGCACCACTCTCAGGCCGGAAAGCGCGGTGCCGAACGGAATCGTGCCCTTGCAGAACTCAACGTAGCGGCCCGCAGCGTCATCTACCCGCGCCGCTTTGCCCATCTTGGCCGAATCCACCGTGCTGAAAGGCTTCTCCAGCTCGCTTTCAATCGCACGCTCGACGTCGTCGGGGAATTTCTCGCCATCGGCGGAGAAGAACTTGATGCCGTTGTCGTAGTACGGGTTGTGCGAGGCGGAGATCACGATTCCGGCACAGGCATAGAGGGTGCGGGTGAGGTAAGCCACGCCAGGCGTGGGCATGGGGCCGAGCAGGAGCACATTGGTGCCGGAGGCGGCCAGGCCGGCTTCCAGCGCCGATTCGAACATGTAGCCGGAAATACGCGTGTCCTTGCCAATCACCACGGCGCGCTTTTCACCACGCGCCAGCACGGCGCCGGCAGCACGGCCAAGCTTGAGCATGAAGTCGGGGGTAATGGGATGCTCGCCCACGCGCCCGCGAACGCCATCCGTTCCGAAGTACCTGATCGTCATAGGGCGATTCTAATACGGTTTGTCAGTAAACGCCGCCAGCAGCTTCAGCGCATCGGCGGTTTCAGCCACGTCGTGGACACGCACGATGGCAGCGCCACCCTGCACCGCCAGTAAGGCAGCCGCCACCGAGGCGGCAACGCGGTCGCCCGTCTCGCGGCCGGTGATGGCGCCCAGCATCGATTTGCGGGAAATGCCGACCAGCAGCGGGTAGCCAGCGCGTGCCAGGAGCGGAAGACCTCGAAGCAGGTCCAGGTTGTGCTGTAGCGTTTTGCCAAAGCCAAATCCCGGGTCGAGGACAATCTGATTGGCGGAAATTCCAGCGGCCTCACACACCGCAGCGCGCTGGGCGAGGAAACTTCCCACCTCCTCGACCACGTCGTCGTACCCGGGTTTTTCCTGCATCCGCCGCGGCTCGCCCTGCATGTGCATCAGGCAGACCGGCACGCCCAGCCCAGCAGCGGCTTCCACTGCGCCTTCCTGACGCAAGGCGAACACGTCGTTGACCATTCCGGCGCCCGCTGTGACAGCGGCCCGCATAACCTCGGGTTTGCTGGTATCAACGGAAATCATCGCCGCGGTTTCACCGGCGAGGCGCTCAATCACCGGGATGACGCGGTCCAGTTCCTGCTGCAGGCTCACGGGTGCGGCGCCGGGCCGTGTTGACTCGCCGCCAATATCGATGAAGTCAGCCCCGGCCTGCACCATGGCCAGCGCGTGGCGCAGGGCCAGGTCGGGATCGGTCCACAGGCCGCCGTCAGAGAACGAGTCAGGCGTCAGGTTGAGGATGCCCATGATACGCGGGCGGTCCAGGCTGGGTAGTGATGGGTGGCGCTGCATGGCAAAAGCGGCGCCTGGTGGCGCCGCCCTTGGGGTTAGTGTTGCTCGGCAGGCCCGCCGATGGGGGAGCGACCGTCGTCGTCATCCGACTCGCTCTCGGCCGTGGCGCTTGGCCCGCCGCCGTCGCCATCCAGCGGATCATCCGATTCGCTCCAGCCCTGCGGCGGGTCGGGATCTTCGCCGTTCATCAACTGGTCGATCTGCGGCGTGTCGATGGTCTCGTACTTAAGCAGCGCCTCGGACATCTTGTGCAGGATGTCCATGTTTTCGGTCAGCAGGTCGCGCGCCTTGTCGTGCGCCACCTCGATGATTCGCCGGACTTCCTCGTCGATCTTGCGCGCGGTCTCATCAGAAACGTGCTTGTGCTGGGTCACCGAGCGGCCCAGGAAGACCTCGTCCTCGTCTTCCGAGTAGGTCAACGGCCCCAGCGCCGCGGTCAGGCCCCACTTGGTGGCCATGTTGCGGGCAATGCTGGTGGCGCGCTCGATATCGTTGGAAGCGCCGGTGGTAACCGCATCCTCGCCGAAGATCAGTTCCTCGGCCACGCGGCCGCCGAACAGGCTGGCGAGCTGGCTTTCCAGCTTGCGCTTGGAAATGCTGTACTGGTCCTGCTCGGGCAGGAACATGGTCACGCCCAGGGCGCGGCCACGCGGAATGATGGTGACCTTGTAGACCGGGTCGTGGTCGGGCACCAGGCGGCCAACAATGGCGTGGCCCGCCTCGTGGTAGGCGGTGAGCTTCTTCTCGTTCTCGCTCATCACCATCGACTTGCGCTCGGCGCCCATCATGATCTTGTCCTTGGCCCGCTCGAGGTGGTCCATGGTGACCTTGGGCGCGTTGTCGCGCGCGGCAAACAAGGCTGCCTCGTTGACCAGGTTGGCCAGGTCGGCGCCGGAAAAACCGGGCGTGCCGCGGGCAATGTTTTTCGCCTGGACATCGTCGTCCAGCGGCACCTTGCGCATGTGCACCTTGAGGATGGCTTCGCGGCCGCGAATGTCGGGCAGCGGCACAACCACCTGGCGGTCGAAACGACCCGGGCGCAGCAGCGCCGGATCGAGCACGTCGGGGCGGTTGGTGGCGGCAATCACGATCACGCCTTCACCGCCTTCAAAGCCGTCCATCTCCACCAGCAACTGGTTGAGGGTCTGTTCGCGCTCGTCGTGGCCGCCGCCCAGGCCGGCGCCGCGATGACGGCCCACGGCGTCGATCTCATCAATAAAGATGATGCACGGGGCGTGCTTCTTGGCCTGCTCGAACATGTCGCGAACGCGGGAAGCGCCCACGCCGACGAACATCTCGACAAAATCTGAACCGGAAATTGAGAAAAACGGAACCTTGGCTTCTCCGGCGATGGCGCGCGCCAGCAGGGTTTTACCGGTACCCGGCGAGCCCACCATCAGCACGCCGCGCGGAATCTTGCCACCCAGCTTCTGGAACTTGCCCGGGTTGCGCAGGAACTCCACCAGTTCACTGACTTCCTGCTTGGCTTCTTCCACCCCGGCGACATCGGCAAAAGTGACTTTCACCTGGTCTTCGCCCTGCAGCTTGGCGCGGCTCTTGCCGAATGACATCGCGCCGCGGCCACCGCCGCCACCCTGCATCTGGCGCATGAAGTAGATCCACACACCGATCAGCAGCAGGATGGGCGCCACGCCGAGGATCAGGTCGACCAGGATCGAGCGGCCGGCCGGAGGTTCGGCGGTAATGCGCACGTTGTTTTCAACCAGGTCGTCCACCAGCTTGGGGTCGGGCGGACCAAAGGTCTCGAAATTGCTGCCATCGGCGAGGCGCCCGGTAATCCGGTTGCCGCTCTGGCTGGACTCCACCTTGACCTC
>JAUIBE010000010.1 GCA_030428105.1 Gammaproteobacteria bacterium | reverse complement strand
ACTCGGGTGTGGCGCCGGTGGCCGCCACGGCGGCTTTCCGCATGTGACGCAGCAGGTCTTTGGTGCGGGTGATTTCTTCCGATGCATGTCCAATCTCGCGCTGCAGGTCTGCAACCTGCTGCTGGAAACGCGCCACTGCCTGGTAGTCAACGCCATCAGTAGCCTCGCGCACCGGTTTCACTTCGAAGGCCTGCGCATCATCGAGCGGCGTGGCATTGCCACCGGCGAAGGCGTAAAGCTGGGCGGTGTAGCGCCCGGGTGCGGCCAGGGGCCCAACGGGCGGGTTATCCCACGGCGGCGAGAAGGCCGCGACCGTCAGATCAACGGCGCTGGGCGAGGCGTAGCGCAGGTTCCAGGAAACCCGGTGAGTGCCCTCGGCGTTCACCGCTTCCAGCCACCGTACCGGCTGGTCTTCTGAATCGCGAACCAGGATCATCACTCGCGGCTGCGGCTCGGTGGATTCGGCTGTCAGGCGATCCCAGCCGGGGAACGGGATATCGCCGCCCTCCTCCCGGATGGATGCTTCCTGTGCTTCGCGATCTTCCTTCGAAGAAGTGAATTTCCGGTCCAGGTAGTAAGTAATCGTGGCCCCAAACTCGGGGTTGGGCGCGGCAAAGCTGTCGCTGCCCAGAGTTGGCTGTTCAAGCGCCTGCATCGGCTCTGAAGGGATATACCACCACGCATCGCGGATGGGGAACAGCGTGGCGCCATCACCAAAACTGCCCTCGGCCATGGTTCTGAGCGCCGAGTAATCATCCAGGATGTAAATGCCCCGGCCAAAGGTTGAAGCCACCAGGTCGTTATCGCGACGCTGGATCTTGATGTCGCGGAAGGCAATGGTGGGCGCACCAGAAAGCGCGTGCCAGTTGGTGCCACCGTTTACGGTGAAGTACATGCCGAACTCGGTACCCAGGAACAGCAGGTCCGGGTTCTCGTGGTCCTGCCGAATGGCCCAGGCGATATTGCCGGCCGGCAAATCACCGGAGATCGAACGCCAGCTCCGCCCATTGTTGCTGCTGACAAAAACGTAAGGCGAGTAGTCGCCCACCTTGTGCGCATCGGCGATTGCGAAAACGGTGTTGGCATCGAACAGCGATGCTTCCACGTCATTGATGTACGAACGTGCGGGCACGCCCGGCAAATCGCCAGCGCGTTGCCAGTTCTCACCGCCATCCGTCGTCGCGTGGATCAAGCCATCATCGGAGCCGGTGTACAAAACGCCCTCGGCAACCGGCGACTCGGAACTGGCAGTGAGGGTCGCATACAACGACATGGCGTAGTAATCGTGCAGGTCATCCACGCTCCAAACGCGATCCATGTACTCGAGTTCGTAGCGGTTCGTGTTGGTGGTCAAATCACCGCTGATGGCCTGCCAGGAGTTGCCCCGGTCATCGCTGCGCCATACCCGCTGTGAAACCACGTAAAGCCGCGAAGCATCATGCGGGCTGATCAGGATAGGCGCATTCCAGTTCCAGCGCTCCGGCTGTTCACCCGGCGCGGGCTTCGGCTGGATATACACCAGCTCGTTGCTGTCCCGGTAATGCCGGAACAACTCACCCTGCTGGTATTCCATGTAGCTGATGTTTTCTTCCACCGGGTCAAAAGCCACGTCTGCGCCATCGGCGCCCAGCGGTACATACCAATCCTGGTTGCGAACACCCTCGGTGGTCGTTGTGCGCGACGGGCCAAACAGCGTGCCCAGATCCTGGGTGCCACCCAGAACGTTGTAAAACGGCTCGGCGTTATCCACCGCCACCTTGTAAAACTGCGACACAGGCAAGTTGGGAATGTGACGCCAGGTGGTGCCCTGGTCGAAGCTCTCGTAGAGCCCGGCGTCGGTACCGACAATCAAATGCAGGTCGTCGTCCGGATCAATCCACAGCGCATGGTTGTCGCTGTGCTTTTCCCGCCCCGTGCCCAGGTAATCGATGGTCGCGCCACCATCACGGGTGACGTGCACGAAAACGTCCATCTGGAAGACCAGGTCGGCGGTGCGCTGCGAGGCGATCAGCTCCTGGTAATAGTGCGGCCCGGTGCCACCGGAAATATAGGAATTCTTCTTGGTCCAGCTCTCACCCTGGTCGGCAGTGCGGTAGAAACCGCGGGTGTCTTCATCGGCCTCGATGGTGGCGTAAACCAGCGAGGGGTTGGCAGCGGTCACGGCCAGGCCAATTTTGCCCATGTCGCCATCCGGCAAACCCACTGTCTTTTTGCTCCAGGTAGCACCGGCGTCAGTGGATTTGTAGATGCCACTGTTGGGTCCGCCCGCCATGAAACCCCAGGTGTGACGGCGGCGCTGGTAGGCCGCTGCGTAGATCACATCCGGGTTGGCCGGGTTGAACTCAATGTCGGTGATGCCGGTGTTTTCATCAACCTGCAGAATCGCTTGCCAGGTCTGGCCACCATCGGTGGTCTTGTACACGCCGCGGTCGCCCCCGGCATTCCACAGCGGGCCTTCAGCGGCCACGTACACCACGTTGCTATCGCGCGGGTCGATCAGGATATTGCCGATATGTTCCGAACGGCCAAGCCCCACATTGGCCCAGGTCTTGCCGGAATCGGTGCTCTTGTAAACCCCATCACCCCAGGCCACGTGCCTGCCGCTAACATTTTCACCGGTTCCCACCCAGACCACGTCCGGATTGTTCGGGTCGATGGTGACATCGCCAATGGAGTACACCGGCTGGTCATCAAACACCGGCGTCCAGGTCACCCCGGCATTGGTGGTTTTCCATACGCCGCCAGACCCCACGGCCACAAACCATGTGCTCGGATTGGCGGGGTGCACATCGATATCAGCAATGCGCCCACCCATGAACGCCGGACCAATGCCGCGCATCTCAAGGCCACCGGCAGCACGGCCGATGGTCTGCTGGTCTGCAGAAAAGGCCGGGGGTGCAAAAACAACCAGGCAGGTAAGGAAAGCGCTGATCAGGCAGTTATTCTTGTTGAATTTCACGGTAGCTCCTGGATGAAGTTAACAGCACGGCGAGCCATTATTCCACGACTCCCGCCCCAACACTTGTTTATACGTTCGAAACGCGCACGCACCTCAGGTAACTGGGGTCGGACCACGGCAAGCAATTGATTTATATGCAAACTCAATGAAAATTAGCCCACTTTTTTTCCTTAGAGGGCTGTTTTCATGGCTTAAAATGCTGCTTTAAGTTCAGAGGCCGAGCCCCAAGACGCTTACAGCGCCCATTTTGGGCCCAAAACAGTGCCTCTAAGGAAGAATTTTGATCAATTCAGCCCACACAATCATTTGGAATCAATCACTTACCGTGGTCCGACCCCAGGTCTTTTAGGTACCCCAACCCGCCCTCGACGGCGGCCACCTGCGCCTGGGTGCAGTTCTCGTCATCCACCTTGGGGCTGTCGGGGTAGACCTCGGTGGTGGTTACGTTGGCCGCGCCGGTCACGCCCATGCACAGGCCCCACTCGCTGGCCTTGTAGTTTATGACGCCCGGCTGCTGCATTGGCTCGCCGATGATGTTGCCGTCGTCGTCAGGCGGCGCAATGTGGGTGACCTTCTCAACCGATTCGATGATGGCGCGCTGGAACCCTTCAGCCGGCTTCTCGGTATCGCCCACGGTGTAGAAGCCATCGGGAATCTGCCAGATTTCCTGGTGCTTGGCATCGCGTGCGGCCAGCGCGGGCCGAAACTCGGTATTGTCAGTGTCGGTGGTCTCGTGCAGGTCGAGGTGGGCCAGGAATTCGACATCCAGCCCACTCAAGAAAGCCATTAGCGCCGCTGATTCCTCGGCCGGGCTGTCGGCGTAAAAACAGCGGTTGGGGTCGAGCGCGGCAGGGTTCCATCGATTGATGGTTTCATAGCCCCAGGGACTCACGCACGGTGCAATGACCAAGTTGAACCATTGCGCGTAGGATTCCGCTTTTTGCAACAGGAAGCGGATGGCGCCCTGCACACCGGAAGTCTCGTAGCCGTGCACCCCGCCCGTGATCAGCGCATTGGGCCGGTCGGCATGCCAGTCGCGTGTTTTGAACGCAAACAGCGGGTACCGCTCTGCGTCAATCGAAAGCGCGCCGTAATGAATACGCTCGAACGCACCGCTCACAGAATCCAGTTTATCCAGCACTTCGTCCCGGTATGAGCGCTTAACGCTCTGCCGGGCCAGCCACTCTGCTTTTTCTTCGTCGCCCCACGGTACGCCGGGGGTTCCAATCGGGTAGGTGTTGGTTTCAGTCATCGTTATCTCGCCCCAGGAACAGGCCAATATCCTCAATCAGTTCATCCAGTACCGCACGGTTCCTGTGCACCGAGTCGATGTAAAACTGGGTCCACTCTTCCAGTTGAACCACCCGATTGCGGAAATGCACCAGCCGCGCCGGGTCAGTGATGATAAGGCGCCCTTCTTTCAGGTCCCAGATCTGCGGCATATCTCCCTCCCAGACACTGACGAAGGCATCGTCATACTGCCGGCCGTTGTACTCGATGCGCCGCAGGTGGTGCTCATAGTAATCACCGATGCGAGTTGTCAGCTCTGGCGCGCGCAGCAGCTGAAGCTGTCCTGCGCTGACCATGGTTTCCCAGGCCGCACGCCTGGGCCAGATCGAAATGGGCATCTCGTAGTTGACAAAAAAGCCCTGGACCAGATCGTTCGGCAGCGTCTCCGGCTCACCAAACCATTCGATCAGCTTGTGAAGGTTATCGGCTGTTTTTCTTTGCTCTATTTCTACCCGGTCGAAAAACTCGCGATCTTCCATCAGGCTCAGGCGAACCTGGGCCAGTGATTCCCGGGCATCCTGCGCCTCGCGGTGGTCCTGCCACATGCTCTCCAGCAAAATAGCCACAAACACGGAGACAACAATAAGAACGGCCTCGCCACCAAACTTGAACAGGAGACGTTTCATAGGTTGAGCAAATGCAGGAAACAAATCATGGCGCGAGTATAAGCGACTGGTCCGAGTAACTGCTGGCTCTTCGATCAGATTTGCGCCAATCGCTCAACTGTATCCGGATAGCGCCTCACCAGGCTGATCAGCAGCGCCGCTTGCGCATTGGGCCGCGCGCGCCCCTGCTCCCAATTCTCGAGCGTGCGTACGTTGGTGCGCAAGCACGCAGCGAAAAGCGCACGTGACATTCTGAGTTCCTCTCGTACACGAACAAGCTCCTGCGGCGATACTTCCGGAGCAGGTTTGTACTCCATTGCATGTGTGCGAAGTGTTCTCTTGCCCTGTCTTGCTTGCGCCAAGGCGTCAAAGCCTTCACTCATTTCAGAATACAAGTTTCGTTTGGGCATCGCAGATCGCTGTTTGCTCATGGCTCACCTCTAAACTTCAACTCCGCCTTGATCATCCGCCTTAGCGATTTTCGTTCTTCCGGAGTCAGGTCTGATACCTCGCCTTTGGCATACAAGACGAACAGCCAGAACTGACTTCCAGCTTCCCACCAGTAGTAAATGACTCGCAGTCCACCACGCTTGCCTTTGCTGCGTCGGGCATCTGGGAATCTTAGTTCGCGCAATCCACCGGTACCGGGTATCACGTCTCAGGCCTTGGGTTCTGTGACCAGCAGATTCTGCAAATCGTCGAAGGCACCGTCGGCAAGGTACGACGCCCTGTGTCGCTCAAAAGCAGGCAGCTCGACGAATACTGCCTTCACGGGTAAATTATACGCAGATTACGTATACATGAAAATGATTCGCAAAAGTATCTATGTGGCACGCAGTTGAAACCAGGCTCTGGAAAAGGGACTCCTGAGTTTTTACATCGGCCTGCGCTTGGCCAGATATCGCAAACAAGTGCGGATCCTGGTAGGAATGTCCCTTTATTCGACTACTCTATCGAGAGCAATTCGACCTTGAAAATCAACGTGGCGTTCGGCGGAATACCTGCTCCCGGACTCCCCCCGGGTCCGTAACCCAGGCTGCCGGGGAAGACCAGCATGTAGGTTCCACCGGCCTTCATTTTCAAAAGCCCCTGGGTGAAACCTTTAACGAAGCCTGTCACCTTGTTGGTCATGGGGTGGCCCGCACCGTCGTGGGAAGACCAGAACTTGGTGCCATCGGCCAGCCAGCCGGTGGCGTGCGCGGTGATGATGTTGCTGGCTTTCACCAACGGCCCCTCGCCTTCTTCAATCACCAGGCTCCACACGCCGCTACCCGATTCCTCGCCCTGCGAAATATCCAGCCCCTGGCTTTCAACAAAGGCCATGGCGCTGGCCCACTCGCGGGAGTCCTGGAGGGCGTTTTCCATGTCGGTGCCCTGGGCCAACGTGGCCGGGGCTATGGTTATGGCCAGAATGGCCGCGAGGAAGGAAAAACACGCGTTAGGTGACATAGCCGGCTCCACAGAATCTTCAACCAACCATTCTGACATTGATTGGCACTAAACTGCAGCTGAATAATTTGAGACTGGAATTATATAACGCCGTGCCGTTGGCTAATGAGACCCGACCCCGTCCTCAGCAGGTCTGTCACCAATTCGTGGCGGTCACCTAAAACAAAGTTGCTATACTCTTTAAAAAGTCCTAAAGACAAGGGTCAAGCGGGTCTAGATGCGTCCAGCATTTTCAATTCTTGCTCAAACATTGATTCTGACATGCACACTGCTTTGGGCGAAAGCAGGAGTGGCAGGCACTCCCCAACCGAGCATTTTTCAACCAGAGAACTTTTTCAGGATTGCGATGCCTGCAGGCCGCTCCGGGCAAGGTGGTGTGATCATCAGTGATCACAATGAGAACGGCACACCGGAGTTTGTTGTCAGCGAGTATTCGGCCAGTGAGGAAGGGTTCTGGTATGCACTGGAATTCGACGGCATATCCTACCGGCAAGCCCATATCTCAGATCCGTTTCCTTCCGAAGTTGCCGAGGTTCGCTACGTCACCCTCAATGGGCAACAGCTGGTTGCAGTAATGAGTGACGAGGGGGTCGGCCGCATTTACGACCCAATCGGTTTTGAAGAGCTCGAAAACTTCGAGCTGGACGACCTGCCTGACGATGTGACCAATTTCGACATGGCCACCGACCCAACAACCGGTGACAGCTTGCTGTTTGTAACGTTTGGCTTCTTCGGAGACGAGGCGCGGGTTTATTCCTATCCCGAGCTGGTGTTGGTTTGGCAAACAACACCGGACGACTCGGATGTCTATGACGTGGAAGTTGCGAATCTTGATGGTGACCCAGGGCTGGAGGTCGCCTGGCTTTCCGAGTACGAACTGCGGGTCATCGACTGGGACACCCAGCTGGAACAGTATGTCTTTCCCTACGACCGGGTTGGAAACGACATGAAGGTCGGCAATTTTGACGACGATTCGGGTCTCGAGTTGGCAATCGTGATAGCTCGCAGCCTGGCCTTCGTGGTGGATGTGGTTGATCAGACAGCTAGTGAAATACCTGGTTTATCGGACACGATCAGCCTCAACATCGGTGACATCAATGCCGATGGAATTGATGAGCTGTTTATCGGACGGGGGCAGTCGCAAGGCATCTATATTTGCGATGCGGTGGCGCTCTCCGTCATCGACCTGATTGATGCCGGGTTTAGCGGCGGCACAGATGGCACATCGGTGGATGATTTCGATTTGGACGGCTCGCTGGAAATGGCTTATGCCGGTGGAAGCGGATCGACAGGAAGCGACTACGTTCGGGTCAAGAGCCTCTCAACCCAGGTGCTTGAGTTCGAAACCACGCAATGGGGCACCTGGCACACCGAGTTTACTCTTGCCGATGTGGATGCCGATGGTGGACTGGAAAGGCTGCTCGTTACGGGTCAGAGATCTCGCGCGATCAACCTGGGAACAGAAGCGCTGCAATGGCAAGTATCGGACCATTTCGTCTATTTCGAAACCGTCAATACGGTGGCATTCGATGTAACCCAGGTCGACCCGGATCCGCCGCTTGAGTTGGTTGTCCCCTATTCGGAGCAAATCGACCCACGCATTCGCATTTTCGACGGCTTTGACGGAACCCTTGAACAGGAAGTCTTGCTGGATACCGATGTATTTGATCCATCCAGCCTCAAGAGCGTTCGGGTTTTGAGCGACAAAGACCCTTACCGTTTTGGCGTCTGGGGTGATGACCAGCTCGCGATTTTCGACAGCGCGGGCAATTTACAGTGGTTAAGTGACGAGATTTTTGCCGATGTCCTCGACTATTGGCTGTTCGATACCAACGAGGATGGGGGCGATGAGTTGCTGGTAGCCCTGAGCAGCGGGCTCGCGACCTACAACCTGCCATCCAGCAGTATTGAAGAAGTGCTGTTTGATTCGGCGCAGTACGCGATCTTCGTAGACATCAACGGGGACAATGCGAGGGAACTGGTCATCGGAAAGACTTCCGGGGCCATCAAGGTGATCGACCCGGTATCCTTTGCAACCATTTCCAATTACTCGGCAGCATCCGGGGCTCAAAGCATCAGCTTTGCCGAACAACCAGGGCTTGGCAGATTCCTATTCGCTGGCGGAAACGGCGCGGTCTCCTATATTGACCTTGACACTGGCCAGTCCGAAATCTTGCTTGAAGGCTCCGGTGTAGATTTCGGGCATCACCTTGTCGCAAAATTTGAAGACCTGAAGCTGAACATCATGGTTGGCTCAGGTTATGCCATTCATAACCTGCGCGCGAAGACAGACATCATCTTCAAAAATGGCATGGAGTAAGCCCCTTAGAGGACGATGGACTACTGCCCTGGGGATAGCCCTTCTCGCAGCTTTTGCTTTTCTCCCAGAGCCGCTGTTCTCAGATACCCCAACAGCCAACAGCGGATCCAATGGCGCAGTTGGATCGCTGGAGATCTCCCAAACCAGAAGGTTTGCTTTGCCGGCGTCGTATCCCGGTAAGGCAGGGCTCATCACAGGGGACTTCAACGGCAATGGAGTCCCGGAAATTATCGTGGCCGAGGAGAATATCGACGAGTCTTTCTGGTACTCCATGGAGTTCGATTCGGGAGACTACCGGAAGGTTTTTGTTTCAGACCCCATGGACTCGCGTATTGCGGAAATGAACCTTGCTACGCTCCAGGGCGATGAGGTTATTGCTGTGGTGACCGAGAATGGCACGGTCGCACTGCACGACTCAGTGAACTTCGAACTTTTACAGTTGCTCGATCTGCCAGCGTCACAGTGGAGCGTGACCAATTTTTCCATGGTCACTGACCCTCAAACAAACCAAATGCTGATTTTTGTGGCCTATGGGCCTTCGATGCACGACTCCCACCCAGTTCTGGCCTACTCATGGCCAGACCTCAAGTTGCTCTGGGAGACCACGGACCCCGAGTCTGATGTTGCCGACATTGAAGTGGCCAACCTGGACGGCGACCCAGGCCTGGAACTGGCCATGGTTGCGGATTCTGAACTAAGAGTTCTCGACTGGGATACACGCACAGAGCAATGGAGTTTTCCATACCCCGGACCACCGCGCGATATTAAAGCAGGTAATCTCGATGCAGACCCCGGACTGGAGATAACTGGGGTATTTGACGAAGACCATCTGTTCATCGCGGACGTTGCCTCTCAAACCACCCAGTTTGTCGCGGGCGTCACCCGAATACTCAGCTTGAACCTGGGTGACATTAATGCCGACGGCACTGATGAAATCATTGCAGGCCGCCTAACTCACAGCGGGACCTATATCATTGATGCCCTGGGCTTGTCTGTGATCGCTGAGATTGACAACGGCATATTCACCGGAGGCGGTGGCGAAAGCACCGCTGTCGGTGACTTCGACCTGGACGGGTTTTATGAACTGGCTTACGCAAGCACTTCGCACGTTGCCGAGCACAACGTCGTTAAAGTCCAGGACATCTTCACTCACCAAGAGGAGTACACCGCTCTTGGCGTTGATTCTTCGCACCAGGAATTCGAGATTTTCGATATAGACGCAGACGGCCTTGATGAACTGATCATCCTTAGTGATGTTGGTGGAGGTGAAGCTGGTCGTGCCCGCGTGTACGACTACGGGTCGGGCGTACTGGAGTGGATATCCGATGAAGATATTGTCTTCCAGCTGCGTGATGATGCAGCGTCACCGGCTTTCGATCTGGCTCCTTTGGATGCCGACCCACAATGGGAACTGGTTGTACCCGATCACACGGGTAGGATTTCAATTTACGATGGCGCTGATGGCGCCTTCCAGCAATGGGTGACTCTTGATCCTGTCAGCCAGGGAAGCCTGGTTCGCAGTGTGCGTTCAAGAACGCTGGATGGAGCGCCCAGGTGGGTCATTTGGGCTTCATCCAGAATGGCAATTTTTGACATGGACGGGAAACTCGAATGGGAAAGCGACAACCTGGGGTTCTGGACTGTCCTTGACTACTGGTTTGCCGATACCGATGGAGCGCCGGGCGAGGAGCTTGTCGTCGCCCATACCGCCGGCCTTGCCACGTTCAACCTGTCGCAAAGCAGCTGGGTGGACCTGCTCACAATCACTATCAGCTACGCACTCTATGAGGACGTAGATGATGATGGGACTGCAGAATTTGTTCTGAGCAATGCAGCCGGTGCAATTGAGATTGTGCAACCCCATCCGCTTGAAGTTGAAGATACCTTCTTCGCAGCCGCTGGGGCCAGCGCTGTGAGTTTCGCGGCGGACGAGTTCATCGGGCAGGCCCTAGTTGTCAGCAACCCAACAGGCGTTTCCTATATTGATTTGTCTAGCGGCACAGAGACCACGATTTTTAGCGATTTCGCGGGGCAAAACTTCGGCCGGCACATGACCGCTGGTTTTCATAACGCCGCGCTGAGAGTTGCCATTGGGTCTTCATATGCGGTGCACAATTTCACCACTCGCTCAGACATCATCTTTAGGGATGGCATGGAGTGATTGGCGCAATCGCAAATCATGATGAAGCCTGACTCAACCCACCAGAAGGCCAATCCGCTTTCAGTTACAACCCTGTTGGTTTGCCTATTCTGCGCTTGGACCATTGCATTAACCCCTGGGACTAGCAACGCGGCTGAAGACAACTCGCCAGTAGCAACTCCAGACCCGCCAGAATCACCAGATGAGGCACGTGGGTGGGAACGGCCTGTTGTTCATAACGACGTTGTGTACTTCTTGTTTGATGTTGCCAGGAAGCTGGAACGTTTTGACCTGGCGTCTCAGTCCTGGCTGGCTACCACGCAATTCACGCTCGACCCATTGAGCATTGCCGTGGACGCCAGCGGCGTGTACATCACATTCGCCGACCGCATGTCCAACTACAGCCTGGATATGCAAACCGAAACCGCCATCGCGGGCATTCCCGGCGGCATCGAAGAGGTCTTTCTTTTCGAAGGCTTTATCGTGGTTGTTGTGGGGGGAGACATAGAGACCTACCCCAAGGTAGGCGGCGCCATGATCGATGAAATCAGGCTGGTTTCGATTGGCTCGTCGCAGCACAGTTTTGATCGCGAATCTGGAAACATATTTGGCCGCCGGACCGGTTCCACACCCCAGGATATCTTGGCCGGCAATGTGGACGCCCTGGGAATGCTGACCACTTACGGGGACAGCCCCTATCACGGCTCATTTCCGAACGCGCTATGGACGCAGGTAATGCAAGACGGCGATGCGGTGGTTGAGTCATCAGGTACGGTCTACAACGCTGCCGACCTGACATTTCGAGGCGCGCTTGGTAGCCCGGTTCTCGGGATTGCGGAGTCGGAATCGGAGGTGATTGTTCTGCGCGGTGACCAGATTGTCAGGATGGACCAGAATTACCGAGAATTGGCCGTAGCACCAGCAGCGTTTTATGCGCGATCGATCGTTTACTTCGACGGTCAGCTTTTTCAGTTTGGGGGGAACCTGGTTGACCGCTTGTTTACCGCAAGCTTGCTTGCCGAGATCGAAAGCCCGTTTTTAGAGCCGGTACAAACCCCCACCAACTTCGAGTTTGCGGCTCTCGACGTTGAGTATGTGAACAGCGGCAGACTGGTGTTCCTGAATGCCGAAAACCAGGCAGCCCATAGATTCGACCTCGGTTCATACACCTGGAAAGAAACCTCGCCCTTGTCCGACACTCCTCTTGACCTGGCGGTTGATGCCGAGAACGGAGAAATACGGGTTTCCAATGCACTTGGACGGGTCAGCCGCGTTCCACCACTGGAAGGCATTGACGAACACTTCGTTACCCAACCCTACCCTGTTCAAAGCCTGGGGGTTTTTGGCGGCTTCACGTTGGTCTGTGATGACTCTGGTTCATGGCAGAGCCACTGGTTCTACGCTCAAGATTCAACAAACACTGACTGGGTGCAGTTGAATTCATGCCCCAGCGATTTTGGTTGGAGTCCTGCGAAGCGCCGCATCTTCTACATCCAGTTCCGGTCTCCTACCGACGCGCTCAAATGGGAAGAAATTGATACAAACGGCATCATGATTGGCTCCGGCGATGTCACCATTCCCAACATTGAAGGAATCGCGCCGCCGGTAGAGGTGAAACCAGACGATGACTACATCGTTTTAGGCAGCGGCCATATTCTCGACGGAGATTCCCTCGGCATCGTTAATCAGATCCCGACGGAACCCAGGTTTATGGCCTGGTTAAACGATTCCCTGCACACGCTTTCCGAAGACACGGGAACTCCGGGTCAATCGGAGTTAATTCGTTGGAACCAGGAATTTGGCAATGATGGCCAAGTGACACTGGCGGGTGCGCCGATGCAACTGGTGGCCTTTGGAAACCTCGTTTATGCGGTGACGCAAAATTCTGAACGCGTACATATCATTCCTATATCTGCTTCGATGGACTCCTCCGATCTCTCAGTGGCGATATCAGGGTCCACGGAACCACTGTCACCCGGACAGAACACCGGCTATGTTGTCGACTTTGTGAACAACGGCCCGCTCCAGGCAGAGGCCGAAATGCGCGTCAGCCAGTCTGGTGCTTTGGGGGACGCTTCCTGGGTTTGTGAAGACAATTCAGGTTCGTTCTCATGTGGGGACGGCATGGAGCTGATCGAAACCCGCACATTGCAGCCCGGCGATTGGTTCCGGCTGGTTGCCACGGGACAGGCGACAACAGAGTCGATACTTGCGCGGGCAACAATCACACCAGTCAGCGGCCTCGACATAGAGCTTCGCAACAACAGCTCACGCCTGAGAATGCCTACCACCGAGGAGTATTTCGAATCGAGCTTTGAGTAGTCGTTCGCTTATGGCGCTGCAAGTTGGCAAACGTTGCGACCCGGTGGATTCTTACTAAGGTTCCGGGCAAGGCGTACCGCTACAAACCCGTACACTGTCGGCGTTGTCGAACAAGAATACCACCGCGGCTGCGGCCAGGATTCCGCCAATAATCATGCCCCAGTTGTAGGTTTTGCGGGGCTGCTCAACCTTCAGGCTTTCGAGCTCTTCATAGCGGTAGAACCCCGGCTTGCCGCCCAGGCCCTCATCGGTGATATCGGTGACGCGAAACTCCGCGCTGCGCTTTTCCAGCGTACGAACCTTCACCAGGCTGCCATATTCAATGCCGCGCGGCGGCGAATGTTGCATGGCGCTCTCGATGCTCACAGTCTGCATCGTCGAGCATGCCGACAGGTTAAAAACCAGCAGCGCCAACAAGTAACGCCAAAACAGCCGGGGGCGGCCGGGGGAGCGGCCGGGGTCGGACCAAATCAAGTTGTTGTTTTTCAAGGGACTATGCTCTTCAACCTGCCCATTTATTGCACTAGAGTACCAATTTCGTTGCCAAAAAACGCATTCTAAGGCACCAGACCTCCGCCAAACTTGCGCACTTCAGCGCATGAAAGCCAGCGGCAAAAACGATTAGCATCCACTTTCAGCTAACAAGGAAAAATCATGAAATTGCATCGTTTGATTCTCGTTTTCGCGTCACTGTTTGCCAGCCAGGTTGCGCTGGCCGAAGAAACTACCCAAAAAGCGGTGCTGGTCACCGGCGCCAGCTCTGGCAGCGGGCGTGTGATTGCGGAAACGCTGGCCGAACGCGGCTACTTTGTTTATGCCGGCGCCCGTAAGCAGGCCGACATGGATGAACTCAACGCCATTGAGAACATTCAAGCCATCCGCCTGGATGTCACCATTCAATCGGAAATCGACGCCGCGGTTGAAACCGTGCGCAAGGAAGGCCGCGGGCTCTACGGCCTGGTGAACAACGCCGGGCTTGGCATGCAGGGGCCGCTGATCGAGATTCCCGAATCAGAGCTGGATTTCCTGTTCGATGTGAACGTCTACGGCCCCTACCGCGTGACCAAGGCGTTTGCCCCCCTGATCATCGAGTCGAAGGGCCGCATCACCACCACGGGCTCCATGGCCGGCCTGCTTACCGGCGTGTTCTACGGGCCCTACAGCATGAGCAAGCACGCCATGGAAGCCTATTCCGACGCGCTCGCTGCCGAGATGGCCAAGTTTGATGTGAAAGTCAGCATTATCGAGCCGGGTGGCTTCAACTCGAAGATCGGCGAAACCTCGTTCAAGCGCATGCAGGACCGGGGCTTCAACATGGACGAATCGTTGTACAAGGACGAATGGTCGCAAAACTGGATGCTGCAGAACGAGGGCGCGATTGAAATGGACAACAACGTGCCCGAGCAAATTGCCAACGCGGTGATCGACACGCTGGAGTCCGACAACCCCAAACCCCGCTACATGACCGTGGGCTCACGCGAAGCTGCGGTGCGGGGCATCAGGCGGTCGCTGGAAGTTGCGGTGGAGATCAACGACAACCCCGAACACAGCCTGAGCAGGGATGAGTTGGTGGCAATACTGGATGAGCTTCTGCGCGAAGCGCAGTGACAGCTAGTTGGCGGTGGAAGCGCTCACCTGCAACTCCTGCCCGATCATGAGCTGATCATTGGCCAGGCCATTGGTTTCACGCAGGTGCTGCACGCTGGTGTCATAACGCCGTGCAATCTCCCACAGGGATTCGCCGCGCCGCACCTGGTGGGTGAATGTCTGGTTGGCGGCCATCGCAAGGTCATCACCAGTGCCGCCGGGAACCTGCAGTTCCTGGCCAACGCGAATGAGATCACCGCTCAGACCATTGGCCGCTTTCAGTTGCGCAACTGAGAGGCCGGTTTGCTTGGCAATGCTCGTAAGCGTGTCACCAGGGCGCACCGTGTAATTGCCCGCACCCCCACCCAGGCTGGCGACATACAGCTCGTAAGTCTGGGTGAACAGCGCCACGTGGTAGTGCGGCGGCCAGCGTTCACGCGTGACATCCAGCACACCGGTTTTCTCCAGGCTTAGCAGCGTGCTTTCCAGCCACTTGCGGCATTTCCATTTCCTGGGAATGCGCAGATCCACCGCCATGCCCGTCGGGTGCACAGAACGGCTAACCGCATTCGCCGGCTGTTTGCTAAGCGGCCGCGTGAGGCTGGTGACGGTGAGCTTTTCACGGCAGGCGTTGTAATACTGCTGGCTCAGGCGATCGAGAAACAGGCTCACTTGCGGCCTGGCCATGGGGAAAGAAACATCGTGCAGTTCCAGCGTGTAAGAGGGCTGGACGCGCACCAGGTAGCCGGAGTCGACGAACTGGTTTACCGATTGGGGCGTTTTCAGGAAGCTATACCCGTAGCTGAGGGCCGCCTGGTACTGACGCTCCACACTTTGCCGGGAACCCGAAAGGCTTTGCGCCAGCACAGCGTGGCTGTACCCCAGGCAAACAAGGGCGACAATGAGCAGGGTTCTGGTCGGGCGGTACATCCCCTTTAGCCTCGTTAGCGTTTTAGTTTCCAGAGCCAATGGCTAAGCTTACATCGCGCGGAAAAAGAATAAAAGTATATTTTTCGGGCGCTTGGAGTAGTTTCCTAGAGAAAATCCAGTCCCGCCCAGGTCTGAATGCCCAACCCTGCGGAGAATACACCCCCTAATCTCCGCACGCCATGCGGAGAATAATTTCTGTTTGCATCCCGCATCCGGACCTTGTAGCATATGTACCAGACGTACACATGGTACATATGGATCAACTAGCCAAGACCAAGCAAACATGCAGATTCAAATCGACATGGAAAACCCCGAACCGATGTATGCTCAGTTGGTTCGCCAGGTGAAGGAAGCAGTGAAGCAAAAGGCTATCCAGCCCGGCGACGCCCTGCCCTCCATCCGCCAACTGGCCAATGACCTGGAGCTGAACAGCAAAACCGTGGCCAAGGCCTACAGCCTGTTGGAACGCGACCAGGTCATCCAGACCCGCGGTTACCGGGGCACCTTCGTGCACCCCGAGGCGCGCAGCCATTGCAACACCGATGTGGCAACGGAGATTCGCGGCGCCCTTAAAAAGACACTCGATGCCATGCGCAACGCCGGAGCCACCGACTCCGAAATTCGCATTGCCTTTAACGAATTAATGAACCAGACACGCTAAACAGGAGCCACCCCATGAGCCCCAACTTCTTCTACCTAGTTTTCCTGGCCCAGGTGCTGCTGCTTTCCGTGGTGCTGCCACGCCGCCAGGTGGCGCAGATGGAAAACATGATGCAAAAGTACCCGCCAGCCGAGTTCCCGCGCCTTTACCCGCAAGCCGAGGCGCACTACCAGGCCTCGTGGCAGAAATTCCTGCGCCTGAACACGGTGTTCGCCGGCATCGGCCTGGCCCTGCTGGGCTGGATGATGTTCGTGGCGCCCCAAACGGAGTGGAAGCAGCAAATCGTGACCGGCTTCTACCTGCTGCAATTCGTGCCCTGGCTGGTGCTCGATTGCTCCGCCCTGCGCGAGTACCGCCTCATGCGCCTGCTGAACAAGGACTCCACCCGCAGCGCCGGCCTCAAGCGCAGGCGCCTGTTCGATGCAGTGGCGCCCGCACTGGTCTACGCCGCCATCGGCATGTTCGCCATCATGTGCCTGTTCATGGTGTGGATGACCCAGTTCAATTACGAGTGGTTTGGCGGCTACGCGAACATCGTCATCCTGGCCATCACCAACGCGGTTGGGCTGTTCATCGGCTGGCGCATGCTGCACGGCAAACGCATCGACCCGCACGAATCGGAGGCCGACCGCCTGGTGCGCGCCGGAAACACCATCCGTATCCTGCTGCTAACCAGCATCGCGCTGTCGCTCTACGCCATCCTGACCGTTTCGCTAAAAGCCGCAGGGCTGGAAGCCTGGCAACCCCTGGCGCTGAGCGTCTACTTGCAGATCCTGGTGCTGTTCACGCTGCGGCACTACCGCTTTGAGCGGCAGGATTATGAGGTTTATCGGGGGGTTGTGAGGGGGTGATGTTGGTCGCGCGGTATTGACAAGCAGTTCGGACCGGCGCCGGAGAAGTTACTTGGGTCCAAAATCTGTTTTAAGTTGGACCACAACTGTTGGTTTTAGACGCGCGAACAGTGGTCCGAATGAACCAGCGATAGGGGTGCAACTGCCGACCCAGTTCGTCCGTGCTCAGCAAACTCCTTCGTAAGCCATTCGGGATCCGCTGCAGTCTCCTCACAACTACTTTTGCGACTTGCCTTTCTTCGCAATCAGATAAGGGTTCTTAACTGGCTCCGGCACGCTGATGCCCAGCACTTTGCAATACCTGTCGCGAATAGCTTGCCTCTCCTCCCGCAAGTAAAAGTGGGTTCTAACAAGTCTTCTAAGCACAGTTGCAGTCAAGAGATCATCATCACTCACTGCTCGAGACAGCGATTCCAACTCCGGAGATGGGAAATCCCTAAAATGGTCTAGTTTTACCGCAAGGTCGATCAACTTGTCAGTGCAGGTGGACGTATCGCTTTGGAACGCGCGCTTGTAGGTTCTCTCAAGCTTTTGGGTGCCAATGGAGTTAGAAATTTTCTTGATGGTGCCAGTGCAAACGGACTCGAGCATCCTAGACACCATTACCTTCGCTCGTTCCCGCTTCTCCGACATTGCGATGTCTTCATCACGCAATATACTCTTAGCAACAAGATCAACAAATTCATCAGAGGACCTCTCCAACGCCTGAATTATGAATTCCAGCGTTCTCAGTCCCAGTGAAACACACGACTCCAGAATCCTGTCCTTTTCTGATCTAGTGGCTGACTCCGCAACATTCCTCAAAACCTGACCTAGGATTTGAACGGTTTTGAACGCGGCATTGAGGTTCTGGACCTCCTGGTCCGCCGCAGGTTCTTGTTCCTCCTCACTGATTTGAGATTGATCTCTTTCATCGACTGCACGTGCTACTTCTTTGCGATTTGTTCTGGCACTTGTTGCTGGCAGAGAAAATTTGGTAGAACCCATAACCAAATCCTGTGCAACCTTGTGGTGGGCTGAAAGATCACACCTTGAACAATCTGAAAACAGGGAATCCGCAGCCCGAATAAGCGCATCAATTACTTTTGAATCACTTGAGTGATAGGTAAGAAAGATCAGTATGTTCGTACTTGCTTCAGAGTGAATGGTTTCTAGTAGCCTCTCAAGATTAGACTCAAGACTTTGACTTTCAGCAACTGCCCGGGCAGCAAAAAAGTAATATGAATACTTGTACTTAAAGCCAACATAACCGTCCTCAGTTCGTGTGAGAAGCTCACACTTGCACAGACTATCCAAAAGTCGCTCCTTTCGAACCGACAAATCATGCAGTTCTTCATAGCGTTTGTGGAAATCGTCAAAATCGTTAGTAGATAAACGACCAAATTTCGAAGTGCCGCTGCTCCAAACGGCTTCAGCTAGTTCCGTGAGATAGGTGTGCGCGCCGTTGATTGATAGTTGGCGAAGATTGCGTCGAAGAGAAAAGGTAATTAACAGTTCATACAAATATCCGCTTGAAGACCCACTGGCAGCTGTAGGGTTGTCACTGAAGATTTCAATCTGCTGAAGGATGATGAGAAGGTTTATGGGTGTAGGCGGTAGCAGTTTGCTTCCAATCATTTGATCTAAGAGGGTCTTCTTGAGGTGCAATTCTCGGTCAAACTCACCATCGGGGATACTCGTATCTCGCCCGAGCAGCAACCAGTTTTCAATCAGTTGCTCTCTCTTGAAGTGACCCAACTCCAAGAGCCTAAACCAAGACAGGTTGACTAGCGCCTCCACGCTCTGCCCCCCTGAAACTAGACCCTCAAGCTGCAATATTTCGTCAACCAGGACCACAAAAGAATGAAAATTCTCGCTAGCAAATTTTAACAACTCAACCTTATCGGACCCCGAAATTTCCAACCTGTGAAAGTCGTCGAGAAACACAATTCTCCTGCTAACCTCTGTGGCAAGAAATCTTTCACGCCCGTTCCCAGAAAACTGGCTTCTAATCGCCTTTAGCAACAACCTTTCAGCCTCATTTTCATTTCGAACTCGAGAAACTTCGGTGCAATCGAGGTACACCGGAAGATAACCAATCGATAGCAGCTGCTGTATCAGATGTTTGGCTAGATGGGTCTTGCCAGCCTGCTCAGATGCGGAAATGACGACCCCGGTACCGTCCCTAAGTATTTCTTGGAACTTCTCGTCACCAATAGGGCGCTCCAACTGTACAGTCCGCTTCTCCCCCTCTTGAATTTCTCTTAGGTCTGGAGCAACAAAAAGGTCGTAGAAATCTAGGTTGGACGTTTTTCGTGGATGACTGAAGTTGGCCCCCACATCATTCAGCCAACGCTTAAACTGCGGCTGTAAGTCCGCATCTTGCGAAGTCCTGTTGGTCGAATATTCTCGCCAAGCTTCCTCTTCTAGCTGAGATGAGTACGTTCCATCCTCAAACGTTAGAATCTCATGACAAAGCTGCCTTGCTTCAAGGTCAATTTTTATGAACTGATACTCACTCCTGGTTTGATCGGAGTTATCTTGCAGGACTGATCCTTCAAAATACTCATAAGAAGTTTGCAAAGTGTGAGAACGAATCGTACTCACATGATAAGTGTGCTCATGCCCTGTCAAGATAATGTCGGCTCTTTCTGCCAACGCTTTTCGAACCGCCAAAGAATTGTCAGACTCAAACCAGTTGAATGGGTGGTGCAGCAGGAATACCTGCAATGATTGTTCATTTAGATCTAGCTCTTCTATTGCGTCAACTGGAAAGAAGAGGCCGCCCTGGCGCTCATTTAGATTGGACATGAATGCAGAATTAAGAACGTTAACCTGTACCGAATGTTCACCAACTGCTATAGATCTTGAAAAGCATATTTTTGGCTCCGAGCTTTCAGCCAGCCCTTGCTCACTCATAAACTCAAAAAAGTTTGCCTGTACTTGCAATAACTGATCCTGAATGGGTTTGCTCGCAAGCTTGTTTGGATCGGCCTCAACCCCATCGATTAGCATGTCCCTGATATCTGAATCTCCGGTGAAGTCGCAATCATGGTTTCCCGGGCAGATGACCATTTCAACTCTCACCCCTTCAACTTGGCCTTTAGTTCGTATCTTTTCCAAGAGCTCCGCAGCCACTGCGTACTCCTTACGTTGGCCGGAGAAAGCAAGGTCGCCAGTAACCAATACCAGCAGCTTCTCGCAGTCACGCGCACGCGAGAAGGCCGAATGCAGTAATCGGTCAAAACTGTCAACTAAACTGTTGGAATCCCCTTTAAGATGAATGTCACTTAGGTGAACCATCCCTAGTCGCATACGTCCCCCTTGCACTCAGATTTGTCCTCAAAATCGCATTCTATATGCATATGAGAATTAGGACTATTCAGCCCTATCTTTGTTAGCGGCTCACTCGTTGCCGCCGCTTGCGGTTAATATACCGCCAAGTCCCAGCCGAAAGTAAAAACACCAACCCTTCTACCACAAATTTTTTGTGATGGGCGCTTGCGAAAGTCAACCTAAAGCATGACTGACCGCGTTCTTCAAGAACGAAGCTGGGTGGCTAACTCAAACTTATTTAACTCAGGGCTCCCATGAGGCAACTCTCGCCGCGCTGTCTCAGCAGCTCGGTTCAGTAGGATCACTGACTCATCATCTCGACCCAGCTCCATCAACAACCGCCCCAACCCCAACTGAATCTCCGCCGCCCGGATCGTCTCCAAACTCCCGTTGGCCTCATGCAACGCCAACGCCTCCCGATACAATGCCTCCGCCTCTTCCGCATCCCCCCGCGCTAACAACACCTCAGCGTGCGTCCTTAACCCACTGGCAATCAGCACATTGTTACGGCCGTAAATCCCCTCGCGCAGGGTCAGGCTTTCCTGGCTGTGTTG
Source organism: Gammaproteobacteria bacterium (assembly GCA_030428105.1). Taxonomy (GTDB): domain Bacteria; phylum Pseudomonadota; class Gammaproteobacteria; order Xanthomonadales; family SZUA-36; genus JAUIBE01. Next base: position 88,101 of record JAUIBE010000010.1, on the reverse strand, counting down.
CAGCGCTTCATCGAGCAGGCCGCGTTCGCGCTCGATGTTGGCCAGCACAGCCAGGGTATTAGCTATGGAGGCCTGGTTGCGGCCTTCGGCGCGCTTGAGGGCGATGGCTTGCTGGGCAGCTTCGCGGGCTTCGTCCAGGCGGCCCTGGCGTTGCAGGGAGAGGGCCAAGTTGTGCAGGGGTGAGGCGGCGCTGGGGGTGTCCTGGCCGTCGTATTGTTGGTGCAGCGTGATGGAGCGGCGCAGCGTGGCCTCGGCGCGTTCGTAGTACCCCAGGTCGTTTTGTAGCAGGCCGACGTTGTTGTAGGAATCGGCCAGGTCGTAATCAACCTGTCCGGCCTGTTCGCGGATTTCCAGCGCGCGCACCAGCATGGGTTCGGCTTGCTGCAGGCGGCCGAACCTTCGGTGCACGTTACCCAGGCGGTTCAGCGCATCGGCCACTTCCAGGCTGTTGGGGCCGGCGTGGTTTTCGCGCAGGGCCAGCGATTGCTCCAGCAGGCCGGTGCCGCGCGCGTCATCGCCCAGGTTGGCGTAGGCCAGGCCGATCACGTGCATCAGCCGGGCGCGGCCCAGGGGGTCGCTTTCCATCTGCTCGGGAAGCTGTTCGGCGGCGCGTGCCAGCAGATCCCTGGCCCTCACGTTTTCGGGGTTGCCTTCGCGCGGGTCGGAAAGGGCGAATAGTTCCACCAGGAAGTCGGCGGTTTCGCCGGCCACGCGGGCCTCGCGCTCGGCGGTGTCGCGCTGCACGGCCAGTTGGTGGGCTTGCCAGGCCATCACCGATCCGAAGCCGGCCAGCAGCAATGCGATCAATGCGGTGGTGAAGGTGCCAAAGGGGTGGCGGCGCACAAAGCGCGAGGCGCGGTACAGCGCGGAATCGGGCCGCGCTTCCACCGGGTGTCCGGTGAGCCAGCGATTGAGGTCATCGCCCAGTTCCGCGGCCGAGGCATAGCGCCGTTCGGGCTGCTTGTGCATGGCGCGGGCGATGATGCTGTTGAGGTCCGCAGCTCCCTTGCCCACCAGCGGCGGCGCATTGGTTTCGCACACTATGCGCTCGATTTCCGAGGGGCGCTTGGTAAGGAAGTCGTAGGGGCGCTTGCCGGCCAGCAGTTCGAACAGCAGCACGCCCATGGAGTAGATATCGGAGGCCTGGGTGGCGGGCTCGCCGCGCACCTGCTCGGGGCTGGCGTAATCCGGGGTCATCGAGGCGGCGACGGTCATGGGCTCTGGAGGCTTCTCTGCATCCCGCACCAGCTTGGCAATGCCAAAATCCAGCAGCTTGAGCTGGCCATGGCTGTCGATCTGCACGTTGGCCGCCTTGATGTCGCGGTGAATCACGCCGTTGCGGTGGGCAAACTGCACCGCCTCGCACAGCGCCAGGAACAGCCGCACCTGAGCCTCGCGGTCGAGTTTCTGCTCGATTACATAGCGGTCGATGGAAACCCCATCCACGTATTCCATGGCCACGAACGGCGTGCCGTTTTCATCCTCGCCACCATCAATGAGCTGGGCGATGTTGGGGTGGCGCAGCCCGGCCAGCACGGCACGCTCCATGCGCAGGCGCTGGCGGGCGAAGTCGGTGTCGGCGGCGAAGGCCAGGCGCTTTACCGCCACCAGTTGGTCGAAGTCTTCTTCCTTGCGCCGGCACAGGTACACCACGCCCATGCCGCCAGCGCCCAGGCGGGAGATCACTTCGAAGGGGCCGATGTGTTGTGGGCCGGCCCGGGTGTCATTGCCCTGGGCCGTGGCGCTGGAAACGCCCTCGGCCACCACGCCCTTTATCGGGTCTGTCTGCTCAGCATCGGCCGCCAGCATGCCGCGCAGGCTTGCCGCCAGCTCGGGGCTTTCTTCGTTCAGTTCGCGAATGATGGCCTCGCGCTGTGCCACATCCGCCTCCACGGCGCGTTCGAAATACTGCTCCAGGCGCTGGAAGTCTTCCGGTTTCATCATGCGGCCAGGGTACTTGCCAGCCACGCCCGCGCGGTGCGCAGGTCGCGTTTCACGGTGGGCTCGGAGACCGCCAGTGCATCCGCCACTTCGCTGTCGGTGAGGCCGCCGAAGTAGCTCAGCACCACCGCTTCCGCCTTGCGTTCGTCCATGGTGGCCAGGTGGTTGATGGCTTCGTGCAGGTCCAGCACATCGCAGGCTTGTTGCTCTGCAGGGGCGTTGTGGTCGATCCAGTTGGTTTTCAGTGTCAGCGCTGGCTGGCCGCCGCCTCGTTTTTCCGCACGTCGGGCACGGGCCTGGTCCACCAGCACCTGGCGCATGGCGCGGGCCGCCAGGGCCAGGAAGTGGCTGCGGTCGCGGGGGGCAAGGGTTAAGCCATCCAGCTTGAGGAAGGCCTCGTGCACCAGTTCGGTGGGCTGGCACTCCGGCGCGGCCTCGCGCTGCAGGCGCACGCGCGCCACCGCGCGCAGCTGGTCGTGTATGTGCGACCAGGCGGCATCCTGCGCCTGCTTGTCACCGTCCGCCGAACGCTGCAGCAGTTCGGTTAACGGCGGCTGCCGGGGTGTGTGCATAAGTCGCTTCTTCAACTACCGATGATCCGATTATGCCCGACTTGCCGCATATACCCCCCAGAACTTGCCAATTTGCACAGGCCACATCGTGAACCGGACCATGTTGATTCGAATCATTGCCACGCTGGCGTTGCTCTTGAGCAGCGCGGGCGCTTTTGCCAACAATGCCGACGCCGAGAAGGCGCTGGCCTACCTGCGCCAGTTGCCGCCCGGTGCCATCAACCCGGAGTTGATCGATGGGCTGGAGGCGCGGCTGGCGAGTGATGAACTCAACGCCGGCGACAACAACCTGCTGTGCATCGGCGCATTTACCGTGCCCTTTGCCGCGGCGTTCAGCTTTGGCCTGGTGCCCAACCCGCCGTGGGATTACGCCCTGGGGCAGGTGCCGGCCTATGCCGCCAACCTGGGGCTGAAGTTCTGCCCGCCGCATCTGGAAGCGCCCGACCCGCGCAGTGTGCACCCCAATGTGGCCACCGACGATGGCCCCAACTGCGCCTACGAGTTCAGCCAGCCGCAGATTGCCGGTGGGCGGTCGGATTTCCTGGGCATTCCCACCAGCGTGATGGGCGACTGGTCGTTTACCAGCACGCAGGATTCCATCGGGCTGGGCACGCCCGAGGTGTGGCACTTCAATACCGATGTGAACGTGCGGCTGTTCATGCCGGGTGAGGCGCCGCCGGGCTACAGCAACATTGCGCCTGAACCCGAATTTGTGGCCCGTATTGGGCCTTTTGGCATCGAGGCGCCGGAGAGCGACCTGTTCACCGCCATCGGCTGTGCGCTCGATGGCTCCATTCCGTTCAACAACGAGGGCGGCCCCTGCCCGATCGTGATCGACCGCAAGCTGCAGTTACCAGTGGGCACTCACACCGTCACCTGGCGCGCGGAAACCGAAGTGGAACTGCTCGATACCCTGCCACCCATCTACGTGCCCGGCAAACCGCCCGGCTCGAAAAAAGAGGCGGCCAAGGCCATTCTGCGCGGCATTTACGAGGCCGCGCGCGAGGATGTGCTCGGCAGTTTCCTGGAAACGTACCCCACCGGCGCGGTGGCGGTGGATACCCAGGAAGTAAAGGTGTTTGATACCACGGTGCCGGTGATCGAGTTCGTTGACCCGTCATTCGAGACCTATCGCGTGGAAGCCAATGAGCCGGGCGGGCAATCCAGCCGCGCGTTTAGCGAGATCATTCGCGCCTCAGTGGTGGCCACCGACACCTGCGGGCGCGAGCCGCAACTGACTCTGCCGCTGCAGCCGTTCTACCCCATCGGTAGCCACAACCTGATCTGGACGGCGCGGGATGCCGGCCCCACGCCGGCTGGCGGCGTGAACGAAGAAACCCAGCTGCAGGTGCTGATTGTGGAAGACACCCAGCCGCCGCAGATTGCACCGCCGCCCCCGGTGGTGACCGAGGAGGCCAGCGCGCCCGCCACGGTGGATATCGGCGTGCCGCAGGTGTTCGACGTGGCCGACCTGGAGCCGGTGGTGGAGTACGACGGCCCGGCGACCTTCCCCTTCGGTACAACGGTGGTGCGCTGGCGCGCCATCGATGCCTCGGCCAACGTATCGCCGTGGGTGGAGCAGAAGGTGACCGTCAAGGCGATTGGCAGCAACACCACGCCGGTGGCCGACAACGCTTCGGCCAGCGGGCTTTCCTTCGCTGAAATCACCGTGCCCTTGAGCGGCAGCGATGCTGACCTGGATGACCTGTTTTTTTACATCGACCGGCGGCCGGACGAGGGTTTCTTCGTGGCCCCGCTGCTGCCCACTTTTGTCGATGACCTGCGCGTGGCCCGCCAGCTCAGCGACCTGGAACTCGACCAGATCTGCATCGACGGAGATCCACTGCCGGTGCAGGACTACGTGTACGAACCGCAGTACGTCACCACCACCGACGAGGGCATCACCTACGTCATCGACAAGGAAGTGGAGTGCAACGGTGCGGGCACCGGTACTGCGACCGATGACGACCGCATTGCGCGCTTTGGCCCCGATGGCGAATTGCTGGGCGAGAAGATTTTCAACAACACGCCGGGGCCGAGTAAGCTTTCGTTCCACCCCGGCGGCCTGCCCGGCTATGAGCAACCGTTCCTGTACTGGGTGAACACCGAGACCGAGCGCCTGATCACCGTTGATGCCCTGCTGGCCGGGGATACCGAAACCATCCGCATCGATTTCTTCCCGCCGGGCGTGATTGACCCCGGCGACCCGATTGATGCCACCATCGACCCGCAGGGCATTGTTTACGTGGCTGACCAGATTCGGGTATACGCCTACGATTTCCTCGAGCGCGACACTGGCGGCAACAACGCGGTGGTGTTTTTAGAACGCCTGGGCGCGCCGGCCAGCCAGGCCCAGGGCGATTTTGGCCAGGCGGTGGATATGGATAGCGACAGCCAGGGCAATGTCTATGTGCTCGATCTCAACCTCGACCGCATCCACAAGTTCACCGCTTCGGAAATCGACCGCAGCACCAGCCCTTCCGGGTTTACCTCGGGCGAGTACGTGGGCTGGAACGGGCGTTGCGATATTGATACGGCGCCGGGCGAAGAGGCTGCCTGCAACGTGGCCATCAAGCGCAGCATCGGTTACTCGTGCACCAATGACTGGTGCGACTGGACCCAGAGTTCCGGCGACATGCCGGGGCAGCTCGACAATCCCCAGGGCTTTGCCATCGATCCCAACGATATTCTTTATGTGGCGGATACCAACAATAACCGGGTGCAGCGCTTTACTCCGGAGGGTTTTTTCGCCGGCCAGGCGCTGTCGGATTGCGAGGCGGTGAACTGCTTCATCATTGGCCAATTCGGCTATGTGCGCGATGTGACGGTGAACGCCAGCAGCTTCTACGTGCTCGATTCCAACACCGATATCCTGCACATCTTCTCGGCCAACCCGGTGACCATGACCGGGCCGGATACCGGCGAGGTCACCTACCGCTCGTTCAACAACTTCATTGGCGCCGACACCTTCGATTACTACGCCAGCGACGGCCTGCGCGTGGATGGCGAACTGCTGCGCAGCAACATTGCCACCGCCACCGTGAATGTCAGCCAGAACCAGCGCCCGCCGTTTGCGACGCCGGGGCTTGCTGCCGTGGGGCCCGAGGATACGCCGCTGCTGATTCCGCTCGATGGCAGCGATGCCGATATCGGCGACACCTACCCGTGGGAGCCACTGCAGAGCCTGACTGCTTCGGTGGCCACGCAGCCAGAGAACGGCTCGGTGTCGATCAGCGGAATGAACGCCACCTATACCCCTGACGAGCATTTCAACGGTGAAGACAGCTTTACCTTCGTGGTCAGCGATGGCGTGGATGTTTCGGAACCTGAGGCCGTGTTGATCACGATTACACCGGAAAACGATGCGCCGGAACTGACCGGCCCCACCGACCCCATCGATCTCGTGACCGGGGTCGGGTACTCGTGGGAGCTGAGCGTTGGGGTGTTCGACCCGGATTCGAATGATGAACACACGCTCGCCGTCAATTGGGCCGACGGCACGGTGGAAACCGAGGGCGAGATCCTGGAAGACGGCACCATCACCGGCCCGCTGCTGGATTTCAACGCCAGCGGCGATGGGCTGCTCAATGCGCGACACGTGTATGCCTCGGCCGGCGCTTACAACACCCAGGTATGTGTTACCGATACGGCCCTGGCCGTGAGCTGCATCAACGTGCCGGTAACAGTTAGCCCCATGACCAACCTGAACCTGTTCGAGACGCTGGAGGAACAAGCCATCAGCGAGGGCCAGCCGGTGGTTTACAGCATTGGCATGAGCAACTTCGAGGGCGAAGGCGGCGCCGGATTGGTCGCAACCAGTACCACGCTCGAGGTTACGCTGGACTCGCGGTTGTCCTTCCTCTCGGCCAGCGGTGCTTCGTGCAGCAACACAGGTGCGGAGGTGAGTTGCGCCATTCCCGACCTGCACCCCATTGCGCGTGGTGCGTCCAGCTCACCGCCACCGGTGGACCGCCTGGTCACCATAACCGCCCTGCCCGATGCGACGCTCACGCCGGGCACCATCCCGCACTCGCGGGCCGAGCTCAGCGCGGACCAGCAGAACTACGGCGGCGACACCTTGCTGGAGATGGAGCGTTTCGTGGTCGCCACGGCGGATTACCTGGTATCAAACCTTGCCGGCGACACCCCCAGCGCCAACCCCGGTAATGGGCTGTGTGCCGATGCCAACGGCCGCTGCAGCCTGCGCGCTGCTATCGAGGAAGCCAACGCCCTGGGCGGGATGCGCGTGATTGCACTGCCACAAGCATCGGTGTTACTGGAAGACCAGGCCATTGCCGTGACGGCCGATGTGAAAATCATCGGCCTTGGCGCCACCAGCACCGAAATCATCGCCGATGGTGACCAACGTGTGTTTGAAATCGACCCTGGCGCCTCGCTGGACATTAGCCAACTCACCCTCAGCGGTGGTGGTGAAGATGTCCAAGGTGTGGGTGGTTTAATCAACAACCTGGGCAGCCTGCTGATTGAAGACGCCATTCTGCAAAACGGCCGATCGGTTGGCGGCGGCGCGATTTCCAGCGAGGGGCAACTCACCATCCGACGCAGCGTGCTGCTCGACAACAAGGCCGTACTGGGCGGCGGCAGCGGCGGGGCGATTCGAAATTTCGGCAACGCCACGCTGGAAAACGTGCTGCTGTACAACAACGAAGCATTCAGCGGTGGGGCCATCAGCACCGCACCCAGCTCCGGTGCAACCTTGGATATCAGATTCACCACCATCGTCGCCAACCACTCGCGTTCAATCGGTGCGGGAATCTTCGGCGAGTTCTCCTCCAGTTCAGCGGCCACCCTGCAGGCCACCATCCTGACAGGAAATACTGCCACCAACCCCGGCGGTGGCGGTTGCCTGAACCAGCTCACCTCCGGCGGCGACAACATCATCAACGATGACCTTGAGGGCTGCACCTTCACCCCATCTGCCGGTGACCAGGTAGATGTCGATCCCTTGCTGGAGCCGCTGATCTACTCCACCACCGGCCTTCCAACCATGGTGCCACGGGCCGAAAGCCCGGCCATGGACGCTGTATCAGGCGCCTGCCCAGCCACCGACCTGCGTGGCTTTACCCGGCCCCAGGATGGCGGGTGCGAAATTGGCGCCTATGAACGGGGCAGCGCGAGTCGCCCGCAGGCAGTCGCCTCCCCCGAGCGCCTGGACTTCGGCGAGGTTGCCCCAGGCGGCCAGTCAGGCAGCCAACTGGTATTCATCGACAACATCGGCGATGCGCCCCTGGTGATCCAGTCCGCCACCGTAATCGGGCAGCACGCCACCGACTTCATCATCGAAGCTGGCGGTGATCTGTGCAGCGGTGAAACCATGGCGCCGAGCGACACCTGCGCCATCTCGCTGCGCTTCGAGCCGCAATCCAGCGGGCGACGCAAAGCGTATTTGCGGGTCATCTCCAATGACCCCGCCAGCCCACTACTGGTAGAACTCAAGGGCACCAGCGATGTACTGTTCTACAACGGCCTGGAATAGCTGGTGGGGTCGGACCACACTAAGTGCCTGTGTTATAAAGATAATTGTTCATAAATCGCCCTGTTGGAGGCCTTAGCGCATAAATTTCGTGGTCGAAACAGCCCGTTTAAGACATGCAGTGCCTACCCACCATTCTAAGAGGGCGCTTTTTGCGCATAAAAAGTAGGCTCTAAGCCAGAAAAGACACCAAATAACTCATTAAAAGCAATGCTTTTCAACGTGTTAATGCGGTCCGACCCCGCAATACCTAGGAGGGAGCGCCCGACTGGGGGCGTCCGGTAGAATAGTGCCGCCGGCTAATTCAACGATAGCCAGGGAAATGATGACGAAAGGGAGTTCGCTTTGAAGAAGGTCTTGGTCTGTTTGGGGGTGCTGAGCCTCTTTTTGTGTAAAACCCACCTGTCGGTCGCTTCAGACACCACCCGCGAACTGTTCTCCGAGGCGCAGCTCGACACCTTTGTCACCCGGAAGATGCGCGAATACCAGGTGCCGGGCGCTGCGGTTGTCGTTATCAAGGGCGACCAACGAATGGTGCGCAGCTACGGCGTGCGCAAGTCGGGCACCGACGAGCCGGTTGGGCTGCACACCCAGTTCGCGATCGCCTCGGTATCCAAGGCGCTTACTGCCGACCTGGCGGTGATAGCAGCAGACCACGGCGTTTTGGACCTCACCGCTCCGGTGATCAACTATCTCCCTGAGCTGGTGCTCTCCGACCGTCGCACCACCGAACAGGTCACCATGCGCAACCTGCTCTCCCATTCAACCGGTTTTCCCGCATTCAGCGGCGACTTGCTGGGCTCGCTGGGGTATTCGCACGAGGAAGTCCTGCGCCGCTTGCGGCATTTTGAGCTCGAAACTTCATTGGGAACCGAAGCCGCCTACTCAAACCCCGGTATTTTCCTGGCGGGCCTGACGGCCGGCAGAACTCTGGGCGCGAGCAGCTATCAGCACGCGCTGACCCAGTACCTGTTTGAACCGCTGGACATGAACGGGGCCAACTTCTACTCCGGCCCTATCACCCCCGAAAGCAACATCGCCTATCCGCACCTGATGGTGGACGGCAAGCTGCAGGCTTTCGAGCAAATCCGGTATACCGAAGGCCTGGCGCCGGCGAGTTCGGTGGTGCTCACCATCACCGACCTGGCCAATTGGCTCGAGATGCATGTCGGAAAAGGCGAATTCCGCGGCCAAAGGGTGATCAGCGAGGAAGGCCTGGCCGGCCAGGGCGAGCGCGTTATCCTGGAGCATCCGGGCTTTTCCGAGGCACCGCCCATTTCCACCATTTCAGGATTCGCCTACGGGCAGGTCTGGGGCATTTTCCCCTTCCGCGGCTACAAGGTGCTGGAAAAGGGAGGCGCCCGTAGCGGCTACCGCGCGGTCGTTATCTCTGTGCCCGAGGCAGACCTGGCCATCGGCGTGTTGTCTAACCTGGGGCTGACGGTTTTCCCGGAAGCCGTTCGCGCCTGGGTGATGGAACGCGTGCTAGACAAAGACCCGCGGGAGAACCTGCAGACTTCAATTTTTGAACTGCAAGGCCAAATAGACCAGATATTCGAAGGCCTGAACGAGCCACCACCCACATCATGGCCAAACCCGGATTTGCCTCTTTACTACTACACCGGCCTCTTCAAGAGTCCGCTGTACGGCACGATCAGAATCCGCAAAACCGGCGACAACCTGACCTGGTCACTGGGTCCGCTCGGCTACGGCGGGCCAGTCATCCCGCTGGGCGGCAACGACTTCGCGCTCTACCACCCGCCGGGCGTGCTTTCCTTCCCGGAGGAAGCCACATTCACGCTGGATGCGGACGGCTTTCCTGCCGCCATTGAAACCGCTAGTTTCGGCTCGTTTGTTCGGAAGTAGGAGGTTTCGGCGGGTAGGCCGGCTCACACGCATCACTTAAATGCCCATCGCTAACCCACCCAACCACCGTATCAAGCAGCGTTTCGCTGATCGTGGTTTCAATCTGGGCATAAGCCTCAATGGAGGCGGTTTGCGCGGGCTGAAGCAGATGGTTCACCTTAGGCAAAACGCAATCGCTGACCGGACCGCCCGCCGCCGCAATGATCAGGTTCACGTTGGGTTGGTAAGGCACCTGGCTATCCAAACCTCCGTTGATAACCAGAGCTCTTTCAGTCACTGAACGCCAGTATTCGGCCGGGTCGGTGGCCAGTAGCTGCGGATAGTCCGGGCGGAAGAGCCAGTTGCTGGAAAGAGTGCCGGTGCCGCCATTCCAGGCTTCAAATGCTGCTTTTTCTTCATCGGAAGCCTTGCTCATCACATCACCCAGCAGGATCATCCGCTGCTCTACATCAGGGCGCTGCATGACGGTTTGGTAAATGCGGCTGGTTAGCTCGGAAAGCGCCGTTGCTTCTTCTTCCGTGGCGCCCGCGGCCAGGGCCTCGGTTTTATCCTGCAACACGAACAGGTCCTTCACTTTCATTCCAGGCCCTGCCAGCGACACCACGTATTGCACGTCATTGCTGGCCGCCAGCATGGCTGCGATCAGCGAGCCCTCGCTGTGGCCGATCAAGCCTATTTGATTGGCATCAACACCGCGTTGCACCCCCAGCGCCTTCAGCGCGGCCCGGGCATCTATCTCTGTATTCGCAAGATCAACCGGATTATGTGCGCCACCACTCTTGTAGACACCGCGCTTGTCGTAGCGCAATGTCGCGATTCCCGCCTCGGCCAGGCGATGGGCAAGCACCGCCATGGGCCGGTGGCCTGCATGATAGGCGTCTCGCTGGGTCGCCCCCGAGCCGCCAATGAGCAATGCAGCGGCAAATGGCCCCTCGCCTACAGGCCTGGTAAAGCTACCGGCCAGCCATACGCCGTCCCCCGACTGGAACCACACTTCGCGGTCGTTGGTGGTATCAGGCGTATCAGGCCGAATAGGCTCATCAATGGCCTCAACCCGCTCCAGGGTGAGCGGCGCTTCGAACTCACCTTGCATAAACCGCGCCTGCCACAAATCCCCTTCCACGGGGCCGGCAATGCGTACCGGCGGGTTGTCGATGGAAATTGCAACCTTGCCATCGCCCTCCTCCAGCGATGCAACGGGCAGATAGCGCGCGCCCTGCGCAATCACTGCAACATTGGCGCCGCGTGAATCATCAGGGCGGCTGAACAGCTCGACACCGATGGCCATGGTTGGACCATCCGGAATCACCAGGTCGCCTTGCCAGGCGGAATCGCTAGCAGAACCAGCGACAGCAGCGCGGCCGCAGAACGTGAGCAACAAGACAAAAAAAGCATTCTTGAGCATCTTGATACCAATTACCTAGTTAAACGATGTATGTAGCTTAGCATAGGCATACCTAGTTATACTATGCATATGGTCATGGACAGTTCCGAAACCGACGCCCTGTTCGACAAGTGGCAGCCGCAGGCCCGCAAGGGTTGGCTGGAGTGTTTCCTGCTGCTGGTCCTCAGCCACGAACGCGGCTACGGCTACCAGGTTGCAACGCAACTTCGAGAAGCCCTGAACGCAGAACTGCCCGAGGGCACGCTTTATCCCCTGCTACGCCGCATGCAGCGCGACGGCCTGGTAGACACCGAGTGGGATACCGAAAGCGGCAGCAACCCGCGCAAGTACTACACCATCACCCCGCGCGGCCGGTTGATGCTTGAAAAAATGCGCACTGAATTCGAACACTGGCAAAAGGCCATGGACACACTGGAAGGCAAACCATGAGCGTTGATATTCAATGGGTAGACGCTAACGCCAGGGCCCGCTTCGATACGTTTATCGCCACCATCGAGCGACGCCTGGCTGTGCTGCCTGCTGCTGAGGCTGCAGAGATTCGGGCCGAATTATCTGCCCATGTGCTGGATCATCTGGCCGAAACCGAAGGTGCGGCAGATACGACCGCGGTGGATGCGGCCATTGCCCGCCTGGGCGACCTGGATACGTTTTTACCGGAACTGGTCGACGAGTTTCGACTCAACCAAAGCGCCCGCAGGGGTAACCCGGTAGCGATTGCCTCGATGGTGGTGCGCGGAGTCTCACGCTCGGTGCTCGACGCCGTGTGCCTGGGCGCGCTTGGCCTCGCTTACCTGTTCGTGTTTGCCACCGTGGCCATCGCCTTTTACAGCCTGTTCAACCCCGATGCCGGCTTGTGGCTCAACAGTGGTGGCGGGTTTACCCTGTCTTTCGAACACCAACCCAACGCCACCCAGGCGTTTCGCAACACCTTCTGGCTGGTGGGCGTGGTTTTGGGGGCAGTTGCCTATACCCTGTTGACGTTAATCCTTCGATTTTGGTTGCACGTCCGCCCCAGCCACAGCTAGTTGTTCTTCGAAGCACGCAACAACAACTGTGCGTAAAAACGCACCGCCCGCAGGTAGTCCTCAACCGACACACGTTCGTCGATGCCATGCACGTAACGTAGTGATTCGGGCGTGGCGGTGATCATCATGAAGCGGTAAACATTCGGAGTCAGGGCATAGTAGTACTTGGCGTCGGTGCCGCCCTGGATCAGGTAGGGCGCTACCAGGATGCTGTCGTCGGTACCACGGATGGTCGATGCAATGAGCTCGTAACCCCAGCTTGTTGTCGGTGCGATTGGCGAAGGATCCCACGCCATTTCCGCTTTCACCGTCACGCGCTCATCATCGATGGTTCTTTCCACCCGCTCACGCACCGATTCTGCGGTCTCCCCCGGCAAGATGCGGTGATTGATCACGGCCTCAGCGCGGGTTGGCAGGATATTGGACTTGGAACTGCCGCTGGCCATCGTCGCAGCAATCGTGGTGTGCATTGATGCCGCAGCGCTTCTTTCATTCAGCAGGCGCGACCGGATCAGGGGGCCGAAAAGCCAGCGATTGGCGAATGCCGCGCGCTGTCCTAACGGCGCGTAGTGACCGTAGTAGTCGAACGACATGGCTAAGTGATCGAGCGTCGCCGGAAAGGGATTGTCCTCGACCGCAACGATGGCCCGCGCCAGCACACCAAGCCCGGTCTGCGGCGGCGGCTGTGAAGAATGGCCACCTGCATCTTCAACCACCAGGCGGGTGTTCACATAGCCTTTCTCGGCCACGCCGATGATCGCCAACGGGCGGTCAATGCCCTCGAACATGCCTTTAGTCACCACCCCGCCTTCATCGACCGCAAACTCGAGTTCGACGTTTTGGGCAGCCAGGTGTTTCACAATCGCCGCCGCGCCGTCCTTGCCGCCAACTTCCTCGTCATGGCCGAAGGCGAAGTAAATGGTCCGCTCGGGCGCCAGGCCGTCGGCCAGCAGGAACTCCAGCGCCTCCAGCAATGCCAGCACGGTTAGCTTGTCATCCAGCGCTCCGCGCCCCCAGACGGTGCCGTCGGCGACGATTCCGTCAAACGGCGGATGTGTCCACTCATCGAGCGTAATGTCATCAACCGGAACCACATCGATGTGGCCCGCAAACAGGGCAGCTTTCAGGGAAGGATCACTGCCGGGCAAGGTGTACAGCAGGCTATGCCCCGCGATGATCTCTGGCTGCGCGCGCTCGTGAACCAGCGGAAAATTGGCTTCCAGGTACGCCCGCAAGGCCTCAAAGGAAGCCGCATCGAAATTGGAGCGATCGTCGTATGAAATCGTCGGAAACCGCAAGGCGCCTGCGAAGCGCGACACTGCTGCGTCTTCGTCGAATTGTGGCAATTCGCCCAGCGTTGCCGGAGCCACCTGGCGGTCTGGATAAGCAGAACCGGCGCGAAACAGAACCACCGCAACCAGGACGACAACCAGGATGAGCACGCTTGCAAAAAGCTTTTTCATTTTCGACCCCTACCAAAAAACCGGGCCAAGTATAGCCGCTTGGCTTTGCTCAGTGGCGTTGCCCGACCTGAGCCAGTTCGATGTTGACCACGAATCGCTCCCCGGTGGACTCAACCGCCGCCGACCACGAGAACACCTCGCAGATCCGCTTGACCAGGTCCAGGCCCAGACCAAGGCCCTGGCTGTGGGCGCCCTTTTGGCCAGGTTCCAGCGGTTTGTCTATGTAAGTGGTCGCCTGGTTGATGAAGCTAAGCCGGTCTCCGCGCAGGCGAATTTCAAGGCCGTTGCCATCAGAATGATGCAGGCCGTTGCCAACCAGGTTGTTGAGCAGAATTGCCAGCAACTGCCTGTTGGCCGAGACCATGTAGCCCGGTGGCACATCGATTGAGAGTGAGAATTCGGGGCGCTGCTCCAACTCGCGGTTTGCAACCACAGCGTCTTCAATCTGGTGCAACAAATCCAGCGTTTCGAGCTCGGATGACTCTTCGCGCGCCAGGGCCAGCAGTGTGGTCACGTTCATCTCCAAAGCCCTGACGGCCGCTGCGAAGTCGGCTTGCTGCTGCTCGCTGAGCTGTGGCCCACCCGCCTGGCTGATGTTTTTCAGGATGCTTATCGGGGTACGCAACTCGTGGCTGACATCTCGGGTGAAGGCGGACTCCCGCTGCAGCAGGCGGCGGTTATGGTTGATGCTGTTCTCGATGGTGCGCGCCAGGAAGCCCAACTCGTTCTCCGGGTAGTCGCTGGAAAATGACGCGGGCTGACCGCTGTCCTGTTGCTGTGACACCTGCTGTGCCAGTTTTCGCAGCGGCCTGATGGCCAAACGTGCAAACCACACGGCCAGTAACAAAGCGCTGGAAACCAGCAGCAGGCTGAAAATGATGAGGCTGGTGCCGGCGTACGGAAAGTACAGCTTGCCAACTGCGAAACCCGAAACCTCAGCAGTTAGCAGCAGCTGTTGGTCACCAACCTCAAACTCGCGGACATACCAGGTGCCGAGTTCGGGGTGCTCAAACTCAATCCGGTCGGGATCGCCCAGGTGTTGCTGGTAGAAGGTTTCCGGCAGATCGGCCCAGTCATCATGCAAAGTCAGGAAAGGTGATCGTGGGCTGACAATCTCGCCATTCAGCTCGAAAGCGTCTCGAATGTACTCGGCTTCCGCCGCCACGATGCGGTTGAACACATTGTCCTCAACCATCCAGGCATAAGCGAACAGCAGCGCCACGAAACAAAGGCACACCAGCAAGGTGTAGCCGGCAAACAGCTTGATCAGCCGGTTTCGGAGGCTGGACCGGATCGCCGGGCTTTCGGTCATGACGATGAATCACCCTTGTGGCCTTGCGAATCCACAAGGCGAAACCCCACCCCATGCACGGTCTTGACCAGGGGGCTATCGAACGGTTTGTCGACCGCCTGGCGAAGTGTGTACATATGCGTTCGCAGCACATCGCTTTCCGGGTACTCATCCCCCCACACCCGCTGCTGCAGCTGGTTGCGACTCACCGCCCGGGGAAACGCCCGGGCCAGTTCCAGCAAGAGCTTGAAGTCAGTCAGTGAAAGCGTGATCGCCTTGCCCTGGCGACTAACCTCCTGGCCGCGGGTGTCGATACTCAGGTCGCCAATTTCGATGGAACGGCCCTTGTGCAGTCGCTCGCGCCTTGCCAGGGCGAGACAGCGCATCGCCACTTCTTCAACGTCGAAAGGCTTGACCAGGTAGTCATCGGTGCCCGCGTCAAACCCCGCGCCCTTGTCTTCAAGGCTGTCCCGCGCAGTCAGCATCAGTATGGGAACTTCGCGACTGGCGGTGGCTTTTATTTGCGCACATACCTGCAGGCCGTCCATATCCGGCAGGTTGAGATCAAGAATCACAACATCGAAGGATTGCTGCTCCACCAGGCGCAACGCGTCCCGGCCTAAACCAGCATAGTCGCAAACAAAACCCTGCGCGGTGAGGAAGTCGAGCAGCTGCCCCGCCAGGGTGCGATTGTCCTCTACCAGCAGTACCTGGAGGTTCTGATTATTCAGCAGTCTGTTGCTCCCAGTGCGTCATGGCGGCCTGCAATTCGGGATCAGCCTCGTTCAGCAGGGCCTGGCCCGAACGCTCGACAAGAATATCCGGTTTTACGCCACCCCTTTTCTCGCTGCCGCTGGGCCGAATCAGGCTGCGGGTCGCCACGTAAGCCCTGAGCTGCGAATGCGGCAGATTGAACAGGTTACCCTGGGCCGTCTGGTTGGCATTGCCGCCGGTTTCCTGCCCGACCAGGGTGGCAAACCCTGCGTCCTTCATGGTGGAAGCAAAAACGATGCCCGCAGAATACGTGATGGGGCTGATCAATACATAGACTCGGCCGTGGAACCGTTTGTTACGCTCCACCGGCGCTTCCCATTCATCCCAATCACTCTCGATGATCTCCCCTTCACTCCCCTTGTATCCGAGAAAACCGCGGTTGTCGGGATTGAGCTTTTCCTTCATCTTCGAAACCAGGCGAAAGTCCCGGTCGGCCAGGTAGCGGCTCAGGTAGACGGCGGCATCGGTGTTGCCGCCAGTGTTTTCGCGCACATCAACCACCAGGGCAGCCACGCCATCCTGGTTTGCCTGGGCCATGCTTTCGTCAACGAAGGATTCAAACCACGCATTATCAACATCGAAGGTAGCAACCCGCAGCACGGCGATATCATCGGAAAGCCTGCGGTATTCAAAATCCGTGGAATCATCCCCTTCCGATGCGCCATCTGCATTGTTGACCTGCCAGTCATCCTGCGGGCTGATCGCCAGTTTCCGAACCTGGCCCTGCATCTCGGTTTCAATCTCGAGGTCGTCAGCAATGCCGCCAACGGACCAAAGGTAAGTACCAAGGCGCGCGGCCACGAATTGCGTGCGCAGATACGCATTGTCGCCGCTGGCAAAGCGTTGCAGCTTCTCAACCCACTGCGCGCTGGCAATCCCGTTGATCGTGAGAATTTCCTCGCCCCGGCTTAGCTGACCGCCAGTAGCAGAACGATAACTGCTGCGCATGAAAATGCGCTGGTCGTGATCAACCAGGACATCAAACGGGAAAGGCACACCGCCCGCCTCCATGAACGCGTTGAGTTCCTGGTAGGGCCACAACAACATGGTGTGTCCGTCGTTGTACAGGTGCGTCAGGCTGCCGACATAGCGGTAAAACTCGGCGCGTGTCATGGGCGCCTGGATCTGCGACTTCAGCACTTCCATCTCCACTTCCAGCGCGGCGAGGTCAGCATAGTTTTCGACATCAGGGTGACGCAGCAACACGCCCTGGTGAAAAGCATCGATGTCTTCATGAAGCTGCTGGGCCGGGATCGGTATGGAGACCAGGCCCGGATCATCCAGCGGCGGAAAAATCTCCAGGTGCGAGTTTCCGCACCCTGCCAGGAACAGGCCGCCCAGGGCGGAAATCAGTACAAATAGCCGTTTCACGATACATCCTCGTCTGGAATTTGGACGCAAGCGTAAATCGGCGATGTGAAGTGAATGTCAAGAAAGAGGCAAGCGGGGTCGGACCAGCACAGAAGATTGATATTGCTGATTTATTCTTCAATTTTGCCCACAAACCGTACCTTAGAGCGCTAATTTTCATGCAAAAATCGAGGCTCTAAGCTAATTCTGCATTCGGATCCTCTGGGCAAGGATCGTTAGCATGGCCTTTTTGGGGCCAAAAAGTATTCTCTAAGCTGAAAATCTGGCCGAATTTTTCAGTTTGTCCATTATTCTTCAGTCAGTTATCTTGGTCCGACCCCCTCCCTGGTTGTTAATATGGTCCGACCCCCTTTCTGGGTTTTAGGGCTTTTTGGTTTCGGTAGTCTGCGGTGCTTACGGTTTGCGTGACGGTTGCGGGCAGTATCTGCTCGATCGGCAGGTCCGCTAATGCGTTGACGATACGGAACTGGGTGGGCATCTGATCGAAGGCTGCCTGGTTGAATTGCACGGTACCCTTGGCAACCCAGGATTTCGTTTCGGAGAGTGCACCAGTGTGCAGCGGCCAGGGTGACAGCGTAGCGTAGGCAGCATCGGCGGCGTCCCAGTTTCCGCCGGTGCGTGGGATGTACTTGTAGTGGAGCAAGCCCTCACCCGCCGCGGGTGGCATTCTTTGGTTGGGGTTGGGCGGCAATACTTCACCGCGCTGAACGTTTATTGAGCAGAACGCGAAACCATCCCAACTGGCCACCGTTGAGAGCGTGTCACCGTCTTCTTCAACGTCAGAGATATCCGCAAAGATTTTGCTGTATCCCAGTTGCTCACGGCCGGTGAGGATTGGATCCGCCAGGTTTTCCCAAAGCACCGAGAGGAACTGGCCAGTTACTGGCCCGTCCTCGGACTGATATTGGGCAGGGAATGCCACGCCGAGGGTGTTGTAACCTCGCCCAGCCAGCCAGCCCACGTTGCGCAACTCGGCCATCTCCACCGTCACGATTGGATCGCCCCAAAGCTCGAAACCCGGTGGTAGCAGCGATTCGAGACGAGCCGTGCT
This sequence comes from Gammaproteobacteria bacterium, assembly GCA_030428105.1. Taxonomy (GTDB): domain Bacteria; phylum Pseudomonadota; class Gammaproteobacteria; order Xanthomonadales; family SZUA-36; genus JAUIBE01. The sequence continues at coordinate 69,848 of JAUIBE010000010.1, read as the reverse complement.
GGTCAGAAACCGAACCGCAATGCGCCGCTGTTTCTGCCCTGCCTGCCCGGCGTAGGTACCGCCCGTGGGGGCCTGCCGAGGTCCGCAGTGGGGCCCGAACTGCACTGGCATCATGTACAGCCGATTGCTGGACATTTTCATGCTCAAAGCACGTCCTGGCTGTGAAGCACGGTGGCAATGGATTCCACCAGCGAGAAAGAAACCGACTGAAGCGCAAGCCAGCGCGGCCCAGCTCGTGTATGTCGGGTAGAAAGCACCGCGATTGAAAGCTCCGAAACCGGGTCAAACATAGCCATCGACAGATACCCGCACATGGCGCCGCCGTGGCCCCAGTACTCCCGCCCACCAACCAGGAGATGCTGAAGGCCGGAAGCGTAACCCAGTGCATTGGAGTAGCCGTCCGAGCGGCAACTGGTTTCGCCCTGCTTCAGGTCCTGGAACGAAACCCCGCAAGCATTGTTGGGGTCTTGCAGCGCCTGCAACCACTTCAGGACATCGCCGACATTGGAAACCACATCGCCCGCCGCGCCAGATTCCGCAAGGCTCAGGTGCGAAGTAGTTTCTATAGTCTCGCCGGCTGCATCGGTGTGCACCGCCCGCGCCATCCGGTTAACCGGGAAAGCATAATCAGACCCCACGTAAGAGTTGCCAAGGCCCAACGGTTCAAAGATTTGCTGCTCAAGAAAACGCCCAAATGGCATTCCGCTAACCACGCCAACCATCTCGCCAAGGGCCCAATAGCCTGCGTTGTTGTACTCCCAACCTGCGCCTGGCCTGAAATCACTACGCGCCACGCGGGCCAGCAGCATGCGCTCGGCATGGGACAGCGGGAAATCAACCACGTGATTGATAGGGTCCAGCAGCCGGCTTGCATTGCCCATGCCACTGGTGTGATTCAACAATTGGCGCACCACGATGCCCGGATCACCGGGAAAATCATCAAGAATTTCCACGACCGGGGTATCAAGGCTGATACTGCCTTCCTGCACCAGCTTGTGCACGCACGCACCGGTAAACGTCTTGGTGACACTGCCAATCTGGAACAGGTGGCCCGGCTCAATGGTCACCCTTGATTCGAGATCGGCAGTGCCAGCGCTCACCAGGTGCGAACCCAGCTTCGGCGAAGAATAGCCCAGCACAACCCCAAGCGCAGAATGTTCAAGGGACTGGCCCAACAAGTCTTCGAGAAAGGCATTGAGGGCGTCTATGTTCAAGGCAAGCTCCTTTTGTTTTCTTGGTATTGGGTCATGATTTCGTGCCGGGCAGCTGGCTTACGTCACGCGCGCTGATGCGCTCAAGTTTCCGCGCAACGATGGACTGCCGCCTGCGATCAAGCGGAAATTTGGCAATAATGGCGCAGGAAATCAGTGACAGGACCTGGGGCGCCAGCACGAAGAAGAAAACGAAGCTGTCCATCACCTCCTCACTATTGCCCCCCTTGGGGTCAAAGCCCAAAAGGGCGACTGCAAACAAGCCCAGCGCACCGCCCACTGCAAAGTTGGCTTTCATCACCAGGGTTTGCAGCGCAAAAAACGAGCCAGACCGGTTCACCCGTGTTTTCATGGTGTCGTAATCCACCACGTCCCCCAACACAGCCATCGGCGCAAACATCAACACCGAAGTTGACAGGCCGGAAAGCGCGGTCAGAACCAGGAACGGGTAAAAACTTTCGGGTCCGCGCGGTAGCCACAACACGGCAAAGTGAAAAATGGCGTACAGGGCCTGGCCTATCGCCCAGGCGCGGTGCTTGCCGACGTAACCGGAAATCTTCAGCCACAGCGGCAACCCGGCAAGCTGCGTAAGCACATAAGTCAATGTCGAAACCAGCACCACCTCGCCAATGCCCAGGTACTGATCCAGAAACATGTACACCAGCACCAGGTGTATACCGTTGCCCAGGCCGGCAGTGACAAAAGCGGCGAAGTAGTTCCAAAAGGGTTTGCTGCCGCCGATCGACTTGACCAGCGCCAGCAGGTTGGGCGAGGCATTGGCCACCAGGCGATTTTCCCTGGCGCGGAAAATTGTTAACCACGCCAGCGGCATCGCGCCGATGATGATCCAGCCCATGATGTGCAGGGTTTTCGGAGTAATGTCACTGGAATCGAACATCGGCAGCTGCGGCAGCCCCAGCAACAACACGAAGCCCAACGTTCCGGCGAACCCCAGGTAGGTGGATATTCGTGTTCGCGTGTCGTAATCCGAGCTCAGCTCGCTGCCCCACGAGCGGTGGGGAATATCGAGCATGGTGAAGGCGGTAAACATCCCCAACAGGGTCAAGAAATACCACGTTCCGCCGGCATCTGAAGGCGGGTTGAACAGGAAAAAGACGCTGATCATCGCGATGACACTGCCCGCCAGCATCCACGGCTTACGGCGACCAAACTTGCCCGGCGTAATGTCAGAAAGGTAGCCAACCACCGGGTCAAGGAAAGCGTCCAACAGGCGGCCAAACATCAACGCCGCGCCAATCGAGGCCAGGGTCGCGGTGGTGTACTTGGCGTAGAACGCCGGCAGGATCACACCTACCGGCGAGAGCATCATCGCGGTCGGAATGGCTGCCGCGCTGAAAACACACAGCCTGGAAAATGTAATTTCTGTCTTTTTGCCTCTGCTCATACGCCCTGCCGCGTCGCCAGCACCTGTTCGATTGGGGTGTGGGTTGCCGTAATCGCGTCGTCCAATGCCAGCGCCAGGCGCTCAACCGCTACATCAATATCATCTGCGGTCACATTGAACGGCGGCGCCAGCAAAATATGGTCGCCAGAAACGCCATCGACGGTGCCACCACTGGGATAGCACATCAAGCCATGATCCAGCCCGGCCAATAGCACCTTTAGCCAGATGGCATGAGCCGGCTCGAACGGCTCACGCGAGTCTCGGTCGGCCACCAGCTCCACACCCTGGAGCAGGCCCCGGCCGCGAATGTTGCCCACGTTGGGATGGTGACCCAGTGCGCTGGCAAGCCCATGCCGAAGACGCGCGCCCATCCGGTTCACGTTTTCCAACAAGTCATCTTCCTCAATCACTTGCTGGACCTGCAGCGCAGCAGCGCAGGCGATGGGATGGGACATGTAAGAATGACCGTGCTGAAAGAACCCGCGTCCGCTCATGATGGTGTCAACGATTTCGTCGCTGACGAGCGTGGCGCTGATGGGCTGGTAGCCTGACCCGAGGCCCTTGGCGATCACCACCATGTCTGGCTCAACCTCATCTACTTCGCAGGCGAACCGGGTTCCGCAGCGCCCCATGCCGCACATCACCTCGTCGAGAATCAGTAGCATGTCATGGCGGTCGCAGACCTCGCGCACGCGCTTGAAGTAGTTTTCCACTGCAGGGACGGCCCCCAGCGCGGCTCCCACCACCGGCTCCGCGACGAAACCGATTATCGTCTCTGCGCCTGCAGCGTCAATTTCCCGTTCCAGTTCCGCCACCAGGCGATCAACATAATCCTGACTGGACTCGTCAGCCCGCTGAAACCGGTAGGCGTGACATGGAGATACGTGAACCCCCTGCGCCAACAGCGGCAGGTACGGTTCACGACGCGCCACGTGCCCGCCGACACCCAGTGAACCCAGGGTGTTGCCATGAAAACTGTGGCGCCTGGAAACAAAGCGGGTGCGCTGTGGCTCCCCTTTGTCAACGAAGTACTGGCGCGCCAGCTTGAGGGTGCCGTCCATCTGCTCCGACCCACCGCAGCCAAACAAGGCATAGCTCAAGCGGCCGGGTGCCCTGGAAACCAGGTGCTCCGCCAGGCGCTCCGCCGGCTCGCTGACATAGAAGGTAGGATGGGCAAAGGCCAGACGGCTTGCCTGCCTTGAAATGGCGTCCGCTACCCGCTGTTCGCTGTGGCCCAGGCAGGAGATTCCGGCGCCACCACAGGCGTCGAGATAGCGCCGCCCGCGTTCGTCAATCACGTAACTTCCGTCGCCACGCACTGCACGGATAGGCTGAATACCGCGATATCGCGGAAACAGGTAGCTGTTGCTCATTTCACACCACCCTCGTCGGGCTCGTTCACGGGAAGGACCAGGCGCGAGCCATGGTGGATACAGATGGTTTGCGGGCGTTCGTCAGGAAAGCAGGCGAAGGTATCGACGTCCTGGCCGGCCAGCGTCAACCTGATTTTCGAACCGACCGGCGCCAGCGCCGAGGTTGGCATTAGCCGAAATTTCACTGTAAGCAGCTGCCCCGGCTTTGCTTCCCGGTACTCCTGGCGGCGAAACTGCCGGTTTGGCCCGGGAGCGACGTAAGCTGGTGGTGGTTCGGATTCGGACGCGAAACCAGCGCGTAACTGACCATCGGCGATGCAAAGCACAGTGCCGTCCGACAGCACAAGCTGCAAATAGGCAAACAGCGCGGCATCGGTGGAGGAAAGCGATAGCCGCAGATCAACCACCGGATGACCGGTTATCTCCATTGGGGATACAAGCGCCTCGGACTCAAAGTAAGTCGAGGCATTGTCGTCAGCGTTCATGTTTGCATAGCGCACCGCGCCTCCGCCAAGCTGGGTGTGCCAGCGGTTTTCAGTGCCACTGGTTGCTGGCCCACTTTCAAACCGTTCCTCAAATGGGGAAGGCATGACACTTTGGGTCAAAACCTGGCCCGCTCCCAGGCGCCAGGTCACGTCGCGCGTTCCGTGCGGCGGCCACACATCGGTTGTTGACCAGCGCTCAGCGCCCATCGTGTAGTAGCGAATCTCGCGGCGTGGCGCCGGCTCTCCACCGCTGCGAATGTCGTCCAGAAAACCCGCGCAGTCGCTCACCAGCCGATCCAGCGGAATCCCCTTCTGCACCCCGAAAGGGTCGCCCGGCTGAAATCCAAGATGCGCCCAGCTACCAATAAGCGCCCTGATGGGCAAATCTTCGAATGTAAGGAAGCGGCTAATCAGCCCGTCTGCCGTGGCTGCGTCCATCCAGCTTGCCCAGGCAAACTGCGGGGTACCCGCTGCACAAATGGCGTCACCTTTCGCGTACAAGCTGGTCTCGGCACGTGATGGCGCACCTGCTACCGCGTCATCGGCAAACTCGATACCGATGGCCACCTCAAAGTTGCTGAAATTGTTCGTGTGCTCGGCGATTGCGCTTTGAAGCAGATCCTCAGCGTTGTCTACCGGCATCGGCTGGCGCCGCGCCAGCACCGCATCTCCGGCAGGCGCCAGTGCAGCGGCATTGGACTGGTCAAGCGCATGAGTAATGGCGCCCCAGGTCAAGAGCACCGCCAGGTTGGGTATTCCACCGGGGCAGGCAATGGACTGGTATGAGTCGAAATCAGTGAATCTAGGAATCACCGCGTCAACCAGGCCGGGAGCCGAGGCCGAGGCCAACTCTGCCACGTTGCCGGAGTACGAACCGCCTTCGGTGGCGACGAAACCATTGCACCAGTCCTGGCCGCGAACCCAGCGGATGACATCTCCGTAGTCGCGAAATTCCGCCTCCGAGTACTCGGAACTGCGCCAGCCAAACGAAGCCCCGGTACCACGCAAGTCGACCACCACATAAATGTAACCAGCCTGGTTCCACAGGTCAGCCGCCATCGCATTGCCACCAAAGTGCCGCGTTGAACCGTCGCGGCTTTCCGCGCGCCAGTAGCGAGTAAACAGCACGACCACCGGCATTGCGTCCTTCGCTCCCCTGGGGACCCAAACATCCACCGCCAGGCGCGTGCCGTCACGAACGGCGACATACTCTGAGCGCACCGTCGCTGTGGCAGGTGGCGCGCTTTCGGGCTGAGGTTCCGCCTCTGCAGCGCTTTGCCTGACCCCGGCATAAATATCTTCCTGGGTCAGGCGCCAGCGTCGCGGCACACGTACCGGCCACACACTCGATTCGTTCATCAATGCTGAGCAGCGAAGATCAGTAGTTCAGGCGAAGGGTCACGCCAATGGTCAGCGGTCGAAGCGGAATCTTCTGTACCCCGGCCTCGGTCTGCCCGAACGGCAGGTAGAACAGCATGTCCGCATCTTCATTAAACAAGTTGTTGGCAAACAGGTATGCCTGCCAGCGATCGGTCCTGGCGCCAATACGCAAATTGGCGATGGTGTAGTCATCCATCACGAAGTAGTTCGGATTGGGGTTGGCGGGATTAATGTTGCCGTCCGGGTCAACGCCGTACTGTCGCAGCTCGGTTGAGCGAGAGTCGACATAGTTGGCGTCACCTCTCAAAAACAGTTCCCAGCCATTGGAAAGCGGCCTGGTGTACTGGGCGTAGATCGAAGCCTCGACATCAGGCACGCCCGGCATGGCATCACCCTTCAAGCCTCGGAACGGGTCGGAACCCGGCGCATTGTCGGCCAACTCGGCATTTATCAGGCCAAGAGAACCACCGACTTCCAGGTTTTCGCTGGCCAGCGCGGAAAGTTCGATTTCCAGGCCATCAATGGTCACATCCCCGACATTGACCACGCCAAAAGCGAAGGCAGTGCCGCCAAAGCCGTTGTCGCCGGAAAGCAATGTCTTGAGCTGCGCATCGCTCCAGTCAGTGTGGTACGCGGAAGCGTTGAGAATGACGCGACCGTCGGCCCACTGCGAGTTCATACCCAGCTCATACGACCACAGGGAGTCGGGGCCGTAAGCCTCCGGCACGAATGCCCTGAATGTGTTGGCAATGTTGGTGCCACCGCGGCGGAAACCCTCGGAAGCATCCAGGTACAACATCACGTCGTCGCTGACCTGCCAGGCCAGGTTGAACTTGGGGCTGACATCGCTGGAAGAACTGCTAAGGATGGCTGGCGGTGGGTCAGCCGGAAAGCCGAGGTAGGTTGGCGGCACGGTAACGGTATCTGTGAAGACGTACTCTTCATCAAACCAGCGGGCACCCACCATGGCTGTCCAGCGCTCGCCCAGGGCGATACTCAAATTGGCGTAAATGGATTTGTCGGTGAATTCGCGGTCAATCACTTCTTCGAATACGGGATCGTTGGGGCCTGCAGGAGCCTCGGGAAACATTGCCTGGGTTAGGCCGTTGACATCGTAGAGGTTCTGCACCGAGGTCTCGTTCGTGCGGTTGTAGAACGCACCTGCAACCAGATTGAATTTACCGTCCCAATTCGAGGTGTAGCGCAGTTCGTAAGCTTCACCGCTGGAATCACGGTCACCATCGGCGAACGCGCCGGCACCGAGTGGGCCAATAAATCCGAAGGCGTAGCCGTATTCCTGGTCGATCTGGTCCTGAGAGTCGTCGCGATCGAAATGACTGGCAATGGCGGTTAACGTTCCGCCCGCCATTTCCAGGTTCGCGGTCAGGTTAACGATATCCATGTCGTCCTGGTACGGCTCCAGCAGCGCGGTACGCTGGACATACTCCCCCGCAGTTGGATCAGTACGCCAGGCGCCATCCAGACTCGAACGCTGTGCCAGGTAAAAAGCGGACAGTTCGAACACATCGTTCGGCTGGTAGAGCGCCATAATGCGCCCGGTAAGGCGGTCGCCCTCGTTCACATCAGATTGCCCCGTACGGGTGTTGTCAATAAATCCGTCCTGTTGTTCGCTTGAAATCACAAAACGCATCGCGAAACGGTCATCGACAAGTGGCGTGTTGGCCATCAGGTTTATGAGGTATCCGGTTCCACCTCCGTCCGTGGTAGAGACACGCCCCTCGCCATGCCAGCCAGCTTCCACCAGGTCCGGCTTGTTCATGATGGTGCGCACTGCGCCACCCATGGCACTGGATCCGAACAAAGTGCCCTGCGGGCCACGCAAAACCTCCACGCGTTGAACGTCGTATAGGTTCGGGTCCGGCTGGTTAACTCCGAATGCGGTAAGTGGCACCTCATCGAGATACTGGGCAACCGTGGATGCCGAATCACCCGCACCAATTTCAGTCTGCACCCCACGAATGGTGTATTTCTTTCGACTGGGGCCAAGATCGGTAAATGAAAGACCCGGTACGAAACGCGCATAGTCCTCGAAACCAATCGCGCCCATATCCTCCAGCGCTTCCTCAAGGAAGGCGGAAATGGCGGCCGGCGTTTCCTGCAACGTGGTTTCTCGCCGTGTGGCAGTCACGATAACTTCTTCGAGCAGAAGTCCTGGTCCTTCTTCCTGGGCCAGGGCGGGACCAGCCACAGAAAACTGCAGGCATGCGAAGCAGGTAAGCAGTGCAAGGAATTCTTTAGTACGCATTAGAATCTCTCCAATAAGGTGACTCATTACACCTTTAGCGTTTCAAAACAACCGCCATCAGCTTAGCAAATAAAATAGACAGTTGTCTATTTTAAATTGAGATTGGCATAGAGTTAGTAAACCCAATGTAACTAAAATACTTTACTATTATGTTTTTACTGCTTTTTATTCACTCACCGCAGCAGATTCATATATTGTCACATATCTAGTTTCTTGCTCTGACACGATTGTCTTTTTCCTTTGAAGAGCAATTTCGCGTACCATTATTCCTTTTCAGGTAACGATCAGGGCTTATACAAACCGTGAATATTTCGCTGAGCTATACCGACCACCTGCAGGCGCAGGTCCAGCGCCTTGAAGGCAAAAGGGGCTCGGAGAACCTGAAAGTGCTACTCATGGCCGCTGCCGTCAAAACGCTTGAGATCAGCGGCTACACTGAACTGAAGGTTGCAGACCTGTGCCAGGACGTTGGTGTATCGCGCGCCACGTTTTACTTGCACTTCTCAAGCATCGGTGAACTGATGGCCGAGGTCGCCAAGGGCCTCACTGAACTCGAGCTCACCCTGATGCCCTCGATGGCCGGAGAAAAACGTGCCTGGGACGCCCTGCAAAAGATTATCGAATGGCGTGTCAGCTTCCTCGCCGCAAACCTGTATATAACTGAGGCCTGCGCCGCTTTGTCTGATTCCTCGCCGGAGATCAACCATGGCTGGTACGAATACTCCTCGCAACGCCGCCAGCGCTTCATGGACGAGTTGATGCGCTTTGAAGAGCTGGCAAAGCTGGACAAGCGCTTTGTGGCCTCAACGCTGGATGTCATTGGACGAGGCCTGAACGGTGTGATGTTCTCCATTGCTGGACGCAATTCATCTTGGAGCTCGGAGCGCAAGCGCATGGAAGTAAAAGAGCTACCCGAGTTCTTTAGCCTGATGACCTATCGCGCCCTGCTGGGCACCGACCCCAAGGGTAGCTGATGCATACCGTCTACTCTGCGGAGCACCGTTTGCGTGACCCGCGAACCGAATTGCACGGTGGCGAGTTGGTGGCTCCCTTCGAATGCCCCGCGCGCGCAGAAATGGTGCTCGAACACGTGAAACAGTGCGCGTTGGGGCCGGTGCTGTCCCCACAAACGCACTCTCTTGATCAGATACTTCGGATCCACGACCAGCGCTATATCCAATTCCTGCAAACCTGCTGGAACGACTGGCAAGCAGCCGGTTACGCCGGCGAAGCCATCCCCTACATCTGGCCGCTGCAGGATGCAGGAGAGTTCAGGTCTGAAGACATCCAGGCCCGGCTTGGATACTTCGCCCTGGCCTCCGACACTGCCGTATCCGACGGCACCTGGCAGGCCGCACTGGCAAGCGCCCAGGTTGCGTTGACAGCGCAAAACCTCGTGGCCAGTGGCCAGGAAAGCGCGTTTGCGCTCTGCCGCCCACCCGGACACCACGCCACAACCGATCGATTCGGCGGCTACTGCTTTGTAAACAACGCCGCCATCGTTGCCCAGGCCTTTCTGGATCAGGGAGCATCCCGCGTTGCCATCCTCGATGTGGACTTTCACCATGGCAACGGTACACAGTCCATTTTTTATGGCCGCAGTGACGTGATGGTGCTTTCTTTGCACGGCGACCCGCGTGTCGCCTTTCCCTACTTCACCGGTTATGCCGATGAGACCGGAAGCGGCGATGGCGAAGGCTTCACAGCGAACTATCCTCTGCCCCGCAACACCGAGTTTGATCAGTGGGACGACGCCCTGACAACCGCCTTGCGCCGAATTGCCGCGTACGCCCCCGACGCCCTGGTCATCTCTCTCGGCGTCGACACCTTCATCAATGATCCCATATCGTTTTTCCGCCTTCAGTCGGAACACTTCACGCGCTACGGGGCAAGGTTAGCAACCGCCAAGCTGCCAACCGTGTTTCTCATGGAAGGCGGATACGCCACGGAAGAGCTCGGTCTCAATACCACCAATGTGCTGCGCGGCTTTGAAGGCGGCTGAAAAACCATCAACATCGGCCCGACCCAATGAACAGCAGTTACGACACCCTGGTCCTCGGCGGCGGCGCCGCGGGCCTGATGTGCGCCATCGAAGCGGGGCGCCGCGGCCGGCGCGTGGTGGTGCTGGAGAGTTCCAACAAGATCGGCAAGAAGATCCTCATGTCGGGCGGTGGTCGCTGTAATTTCACAAACCTGCACGTGGCGCCTGATCGTTTCCTCTCCGCCAATCCGCATTTCTGCAAGAGTGCGCTAAGCCGCTACACGCAATGGGATTTCATCGAACTGGTCAAACAGCACCGCATTGAATACTTCGAAAAAGAGACGGTAAACGGCCTGAGCGGGCAATTGTTCTGCCTGCAATCTTCCAAGCAGATCGTGGCCATGCTGCTGTCCGAATGTGAGAAGGCCGGGGTGGAGATTCGCACCCGGTGTGAGACCAGCGAGGTAAAACACGCCGATGCCTACCACCTGGAAACCAACCAGGGTGCATTCGCTGCCGAAACCCTGGTAGTCGCCAGCGGCGCTCTTTCCATCCCCAGCCTGGGCGGCTCTGGCTATGGCTACACGCTGGCAGAGCAGTTTGGCATGAAACTCCTGCCCCGCTCGGCCGGCCTGGTGCCGTTCACCTTCACTGGCGAGGCGCACGCGCTGTGCGAGCGTCTTTCCGGCGTGTCTTGCGAGGTGAGCGTCAGCAGTTCGCGTGCCCAGTTTCGGGAAGACCTGTTGTTTACCCACCGCGGGCTCAGTGGCCCGGCCATCCTGCAGATCTCCAGTTATTGGCGGCCCGGTGAGTTCGTGGATATCGACCTGCTGCCCGGAACGGACGCGGGGGGCATGCTGGTGGAATGGAAGAAGCTGCACGCTCGTTCGCTGCTGCGAACCCAACTCTCACATCAATTGCCCAACAAGCTGGTGGTGGAACTACAGGGCCTGTTCTGGCGCGAGTTCGCCGAGCGGCCGCTGGCCGACTGGCCTGATAAAGACCTGCAAACTGTGGGCAGCGCATTGAACCAGTGGCGCCTGCACCCCTCGGGCACTGAGGGCTATCGCACGGCAGAGGTCACTCTGGGCGGCGTCGACACCAGCGCGCTGTCTTCAAAAACCATGGAGTCGAAAACTCCCGGGCTGTTCTTCATTGGCGAAGTGGTGGACGTAACCGGCCACCTCGGCGGCTTCAACTTCCAGTGGGCCTGGTCATCCGGCCACGCCGCGGGCATCGCCGTGTAATTGATTTTGGCCTGGCGTCTCCGCCAAGCGGTGCGCGCGCACACCAGAACAGGTAAGCCCGTAGAGCAAGCACAGAAAGGCAAAGTTGAAACGCCGGGTCAGCGTCAACTCAACCAGCGCCACGAGGCAGAACACCAGGACGGATGCGAGTACAAAAACCCGCCGCCGATCATCTGCAAGGGTAAGCCCGCGCCATAGCGGAACCAGGACAAGGGCCAGGATCGCGCACAGGCCAAGCACACCCTGCTCTGCAAATGCCTCGATGAACAGGTTATGAGTCCAGGGCACGATGCGGCCTTCCTCGTCGAATGAGTGCTCCGCCCGCGCCGGGTCGTATTCGAAGGTGTTGGGTCCGCTACCCACCAGCACCTCTTTTACCGTGTCGGTGTTCGAAAATGCTTCCGACCAGATGCCCAGGCGGGTAGTGCTATTGTTGCCGTAGGCCCAGGCCAGGGCGAACAAGCCGACGCAGAGCGCAACGAACACCACCACCCGGGCGCCTGGCCTGAATCCTGGATTGCCCTTCCAGCCCAGGAACACCACCGCGAACAGGCTTCCCACCAGGCTTAGCAACACCACTTTGCTATCCAGCAAGTAGCTGCAATAGAACCCGGCGCCCACATAGGCCACCAGGAGCGGCACCGAGAGCCAGGGATTCAAGCGACCGGGAGCGAACAACACGAAAGCCAACGCCGGCAGGCACAACCCGGAAATCAATGCGTCGTTGGGCACCCGCAATGAAACCAGCGGCTGCGCATCGATGATGGACTGGGCATTGATCGAAGCCGGAACTCCACCGTAGACGGCCAACACGCCAATGTGCACCGCGCCGACCAGGGCAAGACAGGCCGCAAGCGCCCGCCACTGCCACTCATGCCGCTGGGTGGCGGCCAGCAGCAGGACAAACCCGTTGATAGCCGCATAGCCCAGGTAGCGCAAGCTCACGCCGGTGTCCGCTGACAATGCGGTGGAAAGGCATAGCGCGACAACGGCCAGGCCTAACACCAGGAAGTCCGACTTTTGAAAAGCTGGCGTCACGCGCTGCCTGCCAAGCAGGGCAAACAGGCCAAGCGCGATTAACAGGAACGTGGCGACATCAGGTCGCGACTGCAACGGCAGGAACAGCAGGTAGGCCACCAGTGCAATGGTGGCCATGCTGTCTGGCCGGGCTAAGGATTTTGGGTTCAGGGCAGGTCGGTAGGCGGAATCTTGCGCAATACCCCACCGAAGTTTTCGTCATCGGTGCCGACAAACAATTCCACCCCATCATCGGTTTCGCGGAGGGCCACGCTTTCAATCTTGAAGCCATCAACCATGGCCAGCACCCTGGGCGACTCATCCAGCGTTACGCCGGTGGAATCCACCTGCCCAATCTGGAACACGGCGCTCCTGAATGGCCCGTTGTCCGGGTCGGGCACGCTGTCCTCGGGGTCGAATGCCGATACCGAGTAGATGTTTCCCTCGCTATCCACTTCCAGGCCGACAATTGAGCGCGAGAACAACGGGTTGCCCGCATCGTTGACCAGGAAATCCGGCAAAGTGAACAGCACCTCGCCTTCCTGGGGGCCAATGACCAGCGGCGACAAGGTGAGTGGCGCCCACTTGATGTAAGTGCTCTGCTCGCCGCTGTTGCGCTCAGCCCAGATGAACTTGAAGCCATCATCGGTCAGCGCTACCGCGGTAGCCTCAACATTGAACACGTCGGTGAATGTGCCCCACTCGGTCATATCCACCAGGCGCGGCCGTGGATGCCCCACGCGCGCCAGGAACAGGCGCTGGAACGGGCCGTTGTCATCGGAGCTTTCGGCCAGCAGCACCAGTGCGCGGCCGGGAATACGCGCCGCACTCTCAAAATCGCTACTGGGCCCGCCCGAGTAGCGCAGCACGAATGGCTCGTAGCCCAAACCATCCAGGGAGCTGGGAAGCGTCAGCACGCTCACCCGGTTGAGCGCGCCCTCGCCGGGATACTTGGCGTCGGAAACCGCCAGGAAGCGATCGCCACCAATCCAGGCAAGCCCGCTCAGGTCCAGCAATTTCGGTGGCGGTGGTGGCGGGCCGTACTCGTCGGCCTGCAGTTCCTCGGCAATTCCCGAGGCATAGCTGGCAACGATGAAGGCGAAGGGAATGATCAGGAAACGCCCCACCCAGATCATAAACCCGTGTTTTACATGCGAATTGGTTTTCATTCTTCTTCCCCCAGCTTTCGCCTCTACGTGCGAATTTCGTCAGATTGACAATTATGTCATATTTTGACGGCTACATTCTGCAGGGAAAAATACCAGGCAAAAAAAAGCCCCGGAATTTCTTCCGGGGCTTTTTACTTGCTAGCTTGCAGGTTACGACGGGAACGTCGCTCCTACGTTCTAAGCTTTACACGAAGCGGCGTACCGCGACGAAGCCCATACCCAGCATCATGAGGGCAAGCAAGCCCAGGCCGTACTGGCTCAGGGTTGGGATGCCTTCGTACAGGCGGGTATTGACGATGGTGCACTCAGCGCTATCGCCTGGGAACAGCACGATATCCTGGCAATCGCTGTCGTCGATTTCCACGCCACCGTCGAACACGTAAGTCTCTACGACGTCACAGGTGGTGCCGTCTTCCCAATCCGGGTAGACCAGGAAGCTGTCATCGTCAGGATTGCCGTAGAAATCAAGGTAGCCTGATGCACACCCGCCGCCGTTGACGCCGACAGAACCAATGCAGAACGCTGCGTTAGAGCAAGACCAGTAGGCCTCGGCAATATTCTGCGCATCAAAGCCCGGGTTCTCGTCGATCCATTCCTTGGTAACCGTCACTTCGGAAGGCAACAGATCGTTGTCAATCGCACACGCGTACTGACCACCGGTAAGGTCGACCCAGGAGCAGGATACGCTGCTTTCTGTATCACCATTGTTGTAGCTGGCTTCGTAGCCAACTGGTACTTCCTCGGTCACTTCGCAATCAAGTTCGCCCTGGGCGAAATCGCCAATGACGAAGTTCACCGGAGAGCCTTCGGAAATTCCGATGGTCTGTTCCAGCGGAAGGCCGGTGTTACAGCTCAGGGTTACTTCAACCTCGGCTTCGTTGTTGTCATTGAAGTCCTTGGAGACCAGGAAGCGGGCCTGGTCAACCGCCTCGGCTTCACCGTAAACGGTCATGACGATCTGCATTTCCGGGAACCCGATTGCTGCGGTGTCGGTCGGCTCGGTGATACCGCAAGCCGCGGAGGCCAGGTAGGAAGGACGCAGCTGGCCGCCGGAGTTGGAACCAACAAACTCGAAACCGCCGTCAGCCAGCGAGCTGTGGTCACAGGTGGTCATCTCGATGACGAGGTCATCGGTGGAACCATCGACCGCACCCGCGCCCGGCAGGGGAATGTTCACAATAGTCGGAGCAACCGTACCCGCCAGGTCAACGCTGGCGGTTTCAACCAGTGTCAGATTGGCGTAGGTGAACGGCGCGCCGCTTGGGATGCTGTATACATTGAGGTCAACCGGGTTGCCGGCGCACGCACCAGGGCCACCAGCGGTGATTGACTCCATGCCGAAATCCACGCTGCTGACACCAAACGGGCTGGAAATACCGTGGTCGGCATCCAACTGGAAGCGGCGCAGGTACTGGTTGGCAGCCGATCCGCCAGCGCTGTTGCAAGAGACGCTGTTCAATGGCGTAATCGCGTTGGAAGCGCTTTGGGTAATCTCGGTGCTTCCTGAAGGTTCGTCACCCGAACGGGGCGGATTCTGAACGGTTTCACCGGCCGGACCCTGCGAAATGCTCAGTGTGTCCTGGGCGACTGCAGACAAGGGCAAGGTAGCCGCTACAAGCAACGCAGCAAAGGCGTGCCTGGAAGGAACGGGCAACTTCAAGTTTTTCATTTTTCGGACTCCAAAGATCCCAATGGGTAAGCGATTAGCGCGCAGATAGCGTAGATTACGTGATTCCCCACACACTCATTTACATAAAAATACCATTGACTGTGCAGACTTGTCCACTTTTGGTTGCCATTTTCACTGTTTGATTCCCGGACACCTGCTTCGAGGGGAAACACCATTCAAATCAACCCTTCATAAGGCCTGGTTCCATGCTCGCGATCCAGGTTGAAATCGCCAACGGCTCCACCGCCGAGCCGGTGATGGTGGCATTTGCTGTCGGGCCGGTGAAACCAAGTACTTCCAGGATATCCCGACGCTGAACCAGTACGGTATGGCCCTGCCGGCTTTGTTCATGCTGTCATCTGAACATCCGGGGAGGGGAACTGCGGGGCCAATCCCTGATGCGGCCGACGGTCGCGCATTGAGCGTGGGTATGCAAGCCGTATAATCGATCATTCCAATTCACCAGGGCTTTCCTTCCTCATGCGCAAGTTTTCATGCTTCGCGGTGTTTCTTGCCGCCCTCGCCATTGTTTTTTCCACTCCAGCGCTGGCACGCGTCGAACTCGATGCGGCATCGCTGCAGACATGGGCGGACGATGTGTTTGGCCGGGCCCTGGAGGAGCGGCGCTTTTCAGGCCTGGGCCTGGTTGCCGTTCAGGACGGCCGTGTTGTAACAACGCTGACCTACGGTTTTGAAAAATGGGGAGCGCAGATACCGATTGATCCTTCACGCACCCAGTTTCGCATCGGCTCGGCCAGCAAGACCTTCACGGGCACCGCGATCGCCCAGCTGTGGGACCGCGGCGAGATTGAATCGCTAGACGACCCGGCCAATCGTTACCTGACACGCATGCAGTTGCCCGACTGGAATGGCCAGGAAATTACGGTGTGGGACCTGCTCACTCACCGGGGTGGGTTCGAAGACCGCCTTGCCGGCATCGCCACTGTTGAGGAAGTTGCCGTCCCGGTTGATGGCGCGATCGCTGAAGCGCTGATGCCGAATCCGGTTGCGCCACCCGGCGACCGGTCGGTTTACTGCAACTACTGCACCAGTGTGCTGGGCGCGATGGTGGAAGACATTACCGGCCAAACACTGCACGACTTTCTCGAAGCCAACGTGTTCGAGCCGCTCGGAATGACCAACACCATCCTTGGCTACAATCATGAGCCAACGCCGGATGTGGGAATTCCTGAGATCTTTTACCCCAACGGCGAAAACGAACCGCTCAGGTACGTGGGCATTCACCCGTTCATTTCACCGGCTGGAAATATCCACGCAACACTGGACGACATGGCCCGCTACATGCTGGCCCACCTCGACGCAGGCCGAACCGCGACAAACCCCATCATGTCGCCCGAAGCTTTCGATACCATGCATGCGTTCAAAACCCGCAACCTTCCCTCGGTTTCAGGCTTTGGCATGAAATTCATGGTCCACGACTGGAACGGCGAGCGGGTGGTCGAGCACGGTGGGGGCTGGCCCGGCTACTTCACCTCGATGACGCTCTTCCCCAACAGCGATGCCGCGGTATTCGTCTCGGTATTTGCCGGCGATGCCCCAGCGGATCTGTGGGCCATGCTGCTCAACGCCCTGGGTTTCGAGAATCGAATGACGCACAAAGAGGGCGTACCCAACGAGGCTTCACTGCAGACATTCCGCTTGCACGACATGGTGCTCACGGAACTGCTGGGGCCCTACAGCCGTGAGCCGGCCGAACCCGGGGCGGACTGGCCTCCGCTTGAAGAGTTTGTCGGCCTGTACCGCGGTGAACGCCGCGACCAGACAACGGCCACGCGGCTTACTGATCTGCTGGTCGGCAGTTCGTTCAAGGTCGAACTGCATGAAGATGGTGGATTGAAGATTGACGGCCGCGGCCCCTACCAGCAGGTTGAGCCCGATGTCTTCTGGTACCCCGATGCCATCGAGGGCGATTTCGCGGATCATCCTGGCACCTACCTCTATGCCTTCATGCGCGATGACAACGGCCAGATCACCCACCTTACGGGCGAAATCAGCATCAACCCGGCCACCCCGATCAGCGCTTTTGAATCGCCCGAAATGGCGATGCAGATGATGCTGCTCATCATTCTGCTGTGCATGATTGGCCTCACCGCCCTGCTGTGGCAGCTTCGCGGTCGCGGTTCCAAGGGACTGAACCTGACAATCGCCGGCCTCGGGGTTTGCGCCATCGCCATGGTAGTAACCATGATGGATGTCCTCGGCCCGGGGCGGGGCTATGGCCCAATGCCCGATTTGTTTCTCGGCTACTCCGGCGAGTTGGTCATGCTGCTGGTGTTCACCAACTTGTTCGCGATACTCGCCCTGGTTGCCGGCTTTCTAACCCTGCGCCGCTGGCTGGAACGCGGTTGGGGTTCAGGGTTTGTTAGCTGGGTTTACCGTCTGCAGATAAGCCTGACCACAATTGCGGCCCTGGCTGCCATCCCCTTTCTGTGGATGCACGGGGGTATCGGGTTCACCCTGCCTTGATGCCCATTCGGTTCGTCAGCGGCCCACAAAGGCAGCACTGTAGGCGATTATCGTCAGATTAGAATCCGCCCATGGAATTTGAGAAGCTGACCTTCGCTGATCTGGAGACGCTGGTGGACTGGGCCCGGAGCGAGGGCTGGAACCCAGGGCCGCACGATGCCGAGGTGTTCTGGGCTACCGACCCTGATGCGTTTTGGGGCTTTCGCCATGACGGCAAGCTCATCGCCGGCGGCGCGCTGGTTTCCTACGCTGGCCTTTTCGGGTTCATGGGGCTGTTTATTGTCCACCCCGATCACCGTTCGAACGGCCTGGGCCGCGAACTCTGGTGCAAGCGCAGGGATTTACTGCTCAGTCGCCTGGACGACGGCGCCACCATCGGCATGGATGGCGTGGTGGACATGCAGCCTTTCTACGCGAAGGGCGGTTTCGAAATTGCCTACCGCGATGAGCGCCACGAGAAACTGGGGCGTCACTTTGAACTCGACCGAAACATAACCCCCATCCAGCCGACCGACATCGACGCCATCCTGGCCTACGACCAGCAGTGTTTTGGCTTCCCACGCCCGCAGTTCCTGCAGCCCTGGTTACGGGTTCCACAAACCAGGGCTTTCAAGTACACCGCAGAGGGTGATATCCGCGGGTATGTAGTGCTCCGCAAGGCGCACACCGGCTACAAAATCGGCCCACTGTTCGCAGACAATGCCGCCGTTGCGCAGGCGCTTTACGAAGCCTGCCTCGATGCCGTTGCGGGCGAACCGGTCTACCTGGACATTCCCATGGCCAACCCGGACGCCGTTGCGCTGACGCAAAAGTACCAGACCAAGTACGTGTTCGAGTGCGCCCGCATGTACCACGGCAAGGCGCCCGAAATTCCGCTGGGCAAGGTTTTCGGCATTACGTCATTCGAGCTGGGTTGATCGGCCCCAGCCCTCAGGGCGCGTCAGACAATCGCTCGATGTAAGCCTCTTCTCGCAGCCAGTTACCCCCCTCCGGACCCGGGTAATCGATGTCGACGGACAGCAAACCACTGGCCGGCGCCTGGTTGAGCGAATCAAACCAGTGCTGCAGAACGCCCATCGAGGCGCTTTGCGTGGGAACCACGCTGCAGCCCAGGCAATAGCCGGAGAAATTCAGCAGGTCGAGGCTGGCATTGGCGCCCGGTTCACTGGCAACACCCAACCCCCAACGCG
The DNA here is from genome assembly GCA_030428105.1 of Gammaproteobacteria bacterium. Lineage (GTDB taxonomy): Bacteria > Pseudomonadota > Gammaproteobacteria > Xanthomonadales > SZUA-36 > JAUIBE01. Next base: position 50,968 of record JAUIBE010000010.1, on the reverse strand, counting down.
GGTTTCCGGCGCCATCGTAGTAATACAGGACAACAAACTCGACCTCGTCGTTCTCGCCCTGGAAGTAGGCGGTCATGCCCCAGCCCTCGTCCTGCGCGGTGCCCCACCAGTGACCGGTATAGTTCTCATCTGGCACGCCATTTGCCGCAACCAGCGGTTCGAAACACAAGGGCACAGCGGATTGCCCCTGGTAGGTGACGCTGGCCGCTGCCAAGGAACGGGCATTGCTGCGATCGACACCGTCGTTGCATTCCGGACTTGAGGCGGCGTCATTGAAATCGATCAGGATGGAACCAACCGCGCCTTCTTCTGCGAATACGCCGTTGACGTAGCTGAAAGCCAGCAAGTCGGCACTGAACAGGTCATCCTCCAGGGGGGCAACGGCCAGGTACCAGACCGGCGTGCCGTCCTCGAGGTAGGTGTACAGAACCAGGAACCAGTTGTCGCCCACCTTCTGCAGGTCGATACCATGGCCATCTTTCGCGCGGTCGTAGTACATGCCGCGGCCAGCCCCGCCGCCCTCGTTTTCAACTGCAAAATCCAGGTCGACGTTTACAACCGTGGTGGCTTTGTCCTTCGTAACGGTCGTGTTCCTGATGGTCGCCGGCTGCCCCTCGACCACGATCTCGATCTCGTAGTCACCGTGGAAAACCCGGGCCAGGGCGCGCCCCGTCGAATTGGTGCTGCGGGTGACATTACTGGTCCATTCATCCAGCAGGGCTTCGAACCGCTGCCCTGCGGCGTTGACGGTCCAGTCCGAATCAACCAGCGCTGCGTCCGGCCCCTTCCAGTGTGAGCCTGCCCAAAAACCCCACAGGATGATGCCTTCAACCGAGGGGTGGCTGAATGCACTTCGGAAAAACGTTTCCAGCGCGTCCGCCCGCAGGTCTTCATCGGGCTGAACCACGTCAAATTCGGTCACCCAGATGGGCAAATCCAGCTGGGCCAGCCGGTCCAGGCGGGACTGCAACTGCAGCGGGTCGACGGGGCTGAAATTTTCGTTGTAGTGGCCCTGTACGCCAATACCATCAATGGGGGCGCCGTCGTCCAGCAGTTGCTGAATTTGGTCAACATAGTCATAAGCTTCGTTGCCCGAGATGATGTTGAAATCGTTGACGAACAGTTCCACGTCCGGATCAAGCTGTCGGGTGCGCTCAAACATCCACTTTCGGATGTCGGGGCCCAGCCGATCCTGGAAAAACGTTCCATGCAGCATTTCGTTGTTGACGTCCCAGTGCTGGAATCGGCCGTCGAAGTGCGAAACGACGCTTTCCAGGCGCTCTTCCACTTCGTCCTGGAGGTCCTCGTCGCTTAAACCGGGCACCCAGTCGGGCTGCCATTGTTCCGGCGCCCAGAAAATAGTGTGACCACGCATCTCGATGCCGTTGGCCTCGGCGAAATCGAGCATGGCATCGGCCTGGGTGTATGTCTCAATATCGCGGTTGGCCTCGTTGGCATACCACTTGGCCTCGTTCTCATGAACACCCCAGTTGAAGTGATCGATGATGTACTGGCGGTAGTTCTCGCTGTTGGTAAGTGGCGAGTAGGCCATGGTGGTGCCAATGGGAAAATCACGCCGGGTCTGGCGGAACCGGACTTCTGCCCCGTTCACAGGGTTGCCGTTCAAGTCGCGAACGTTGACCCGCAACTCACTTTTCCTGATCTGGTCGATGCGCGCATTGGCTTCGGCCACCCAGTCTCCCGGCAACAGGGTGATCTCGGCATCATCGACGAACAGATCCACGCCAGCCTCCGGCCCTTGAATGTAGAAATCAAGGCGCGTCACGGTGCCCGAGCCGCGAAAGGAGAACACATCGGAGATTTGCACCCAGGCGCCGGGCTGGACGGTGCGATTGGCCAGGCCGAAGTAGCGCTCGCCTTCGTCATCGCCCTGGGCGAAAAAGATGCTGACTGGCTGAGGCGATGAACCGCTCACCCGAACCCAGGCGGACACGGCGTAGTTGTTGCCGTCTTCCAGCACGCCCAGCACATTCTGCACCGACCCCTGCCAGGTCTGGGTACGGCCAGTGACAGCGGCTGCGTTTTGACCACTGCGAGGCTGGTCGGTGGTCTGCGCAATACTGGCATCACCCCAGGTGACCCAGGGTGCAAGTCCCTCTTCAAAACCCGGGTTCTGTAGCAGGTTTTGTGCCAGCAGCGGTTGCGCCAGGCAGACCCCAAATAAGACCATTGCGGCTCGCGTCATGTTTGGTTCCCTTGTTGTTTATGCCAATAAACTGCGGTCAGCCAAAAGCCTGGTCGCATAGACCTTCTACATTGAACACGGCAAAGCGCAGGATTTTGTCTCATCTTCATCGCCACCGGACGACGTAGATGGCATGCCCCCCTGTCTAACCCCCGAAACGTTCCTGGTGAAACCCGCTGATGGTGTCGTTTTCGAGGAACGCCATGATCGGGCCGATCACGGCCTCGGCAGGGGCCAACTGACCCTCTTCGTGCATCGCGCGAAACACATCCACTGAGGTGAAATCAGCAGACTGCTCACCGCGCAGAGATTGCTGCATTTCTGTATCGACCCCGCCGGGCGAATAACTGAGAACTGCAGTGTTTTCGTGGCCTTCGGCAGCCAACACCTCGCCCGCCATGTGCAGCCCCGCCTTGCTGGAGCAATAGTCCGCAATGCCACCCAGCGGCCGGTGAGCCAGCCCCGAGGAAATGTTGACCACGCGCAAGGCTGCGCCCTCCGGCATAATGCGCACCACCAGGTCCATCAGCGCCATGGGCGCGGAAAGGTTGATGGCAATGTTGCGAAACGTGGCTTGATGCGACTGCTCGCCATAGCTGCGCTTCTGGCCGGGCGTGGCGGCATTGTTGACCAACGCCAGGCGCGAAAACGACGCGAACGCCATTTCGGCCTCCAGCCGCGGGCCAAGCTGCGCCGCAGCCGCCGGGTCGGAAAGATCCAGCTGAACGTGCTGGTAATCGCCTTCGAACTTCACCTCGCGGCGGGCAACGCCAAACACCTTCCAGCCGTCGGCCACCAGCCGTTCAGCCAGCGCCCTGCCAATACCGGAACTGGTGCCGGTGACGATTGCCAGTTGTTTGCCCATCAAGCGAACCTTTTATCTAAGTCGAGGGACAGTTTACTTATTTCTAATTGAGTAAACTGTTCCCCGATAAGCACGCCTAGGGGCAAAACTCGGAGACCGTTCCAGTACCGCTGCAGAAGTTGTCGCCGCGAGTTGAACCGGTGCCCGTTATGGGTCCCAGGCCGTTGCTGGTGATTACATTTTCCCGAAAGGTTGAACCCGTACCCAAAGAAAGCCCGAATCCTTTGTTGCTTCGAATTGTATTGCCGCGAGCGGCGCAGCCAAAGACACATCTAATCCCGGCGTAACTGGCGGGAGAACTGTCGTCTCCATTTTCAGACACGGCGTTGTCGATGATGGAGGAACCATTGGCGGCGGCTATGCCGTTTAGTTTGTTAGCGTAAACCGTGTTGCCCTGGGACAAGGAATCGGCACCCAACGCGATTCCATCACCAGCATTCTGCAGAGCGGTGTTTCTGGTGGCGTTACAGGATGCAATGCATTCAATGCCATCTCCGGCGTTATGCGCGGTGGCGTTTCCTACAACGATGACGCTGTGAGCGCCTGAGATTCCATCGCCGCCATTTTCGTAGGCCAGGGAATTTTGGATGAGCCCGAACGACCCCGTGGAAATCCCGACGAGACCATTACCGTAGGCATGGACATCCTCCACGGTGGCATGCAAGCCAAGCTTGATGCCATTGCTGCCAGCGCCGATGACCCGTCCGTTGCTCACGTGAGTACCCGCATACGAGGTGCCCATTACGCCATTGCCGGATCCGGTCGGAGTGCAGACTACCGGCGTACCGCTACAGGTGGCGGGGCCGCGTATCTCGAATCGAGCCAGGTTCAACGAAACATTGTCGGCTTTAACGGAAACGCCATGGGTGTCCGCATTGGGGATCACAAGGTTGCTGGTAAGACGATAGTTTCCGGCTTGGTTGATCGTTACCGGGTAGCCGGGCGCATCTCCGGCGAAGCACCCCGGACCAGAAGCGCAAGCGTGGTTTACCTCGATGAATCCCTCATTGGCCAGGGCCAGCGGGGAAATCAACACCACAAATGAAGCGAATAGAAACCTCATCTTCGAATCTCCGGCACAGTTCCCTTCGACGCCTAGGGGCAAAACTCTGAGACCGTATTGGGGCCGCTACAAAAATTATCGCCGCGGCTCGATCCGGTGCCCGTGATGGGTCCCACATCGTTGTCGGTGATCACATTTTCCCGGAAGATTGAATCCGCCCCGAGGTTTAGCCCGAAACCTTTGTTACTTCGAATCGTGTTTCCGCGGACGGTACAGCCCGTCGAACAATAAATCCCATAATCGGTGTTGGGTTCATTGCCGTCTCCACTATCAGCCACAGTGTTGTCAACAATGGAGGACCCGTTGGCGGCAAAAATACCATCGCCATCGTTGGAATAAACCGTGTTCCCCTGCACCAGCGCAGACCACCACACATCGATCCCGTTACCTTCATTCGACGAAGAGGTGTTTCTGGCAACGATACAGGCTCCCTGGCAATCAATGCCGTTTCCCAAGTTGAGCGAGGTGACGTTCCCGAACATATTGACACTGCTCCCGCCAGCTATTCCGTGGCCACCATTTTCGTGGGCCTTGGAATTCTGAATGAGCCCATGCGACACGATGATTATCCCGTCGCGGCCATTGCTGGTGGCATGGACGTCCTCTACAGCAGCAGCCGAGCCAAGCGAGATCCCATCACTGCCAGCGCCGATGACCCGCCCGTTGCGCACACGCGCACCTGCAAACGAGGCACCCGACACGCCCCTGCCCGAGCCAGTTGGACTGCAGACAACCGGAGTGCCGCTGCAGCTGGTGGGGCCTCGTACCTCGAAGCCGGCCAGGTCCAGCGAAACGTCGTCGCTTGCGATACGAACGCCATCGGTGCTTGCATTGGGGATCACAAGGTTGCTGGTAAGGCGATAGCTGCCTGCTTCGGTGATGACAACGGGATAGCCCGGAGGATCTCCAGGGAAGCAACCCGGACCGGAAGCGCAGGCGTGGTTAATCTCGAGGGACCCCTCACTGGCCAGGGCCAGCGGGGAAATCAACAGCACGAACGAAGCGAACAGAATTCTCATCTTCGGGTCTCCTGCTTCTTTGAACCGCAGTATAGAGCAGAAGACCCAGAAAATACCGATTAGTCCTTTGCAGGAATCGGGGGACAGTTTACCTAAATCGAATTAAATAAACTGTCCCCGGCTCAAGCGGGCGTTCACCTCCCAGCGTCGTTAAAACCCCGCCCCCTCTCCCATTGCGGAATACCAGGGCAAGTGCGAGGGAAGCGGCCGTCCGTTATGTAGGGAATATCATCCTCATCGGTATGCCCATCCAGGTTGAAGTCGTACCAGCTTGAATAGAATCCGGTGAGGTTGGCCCAGTAGTGCAACTCCGCCAGGTCCTCCGCGTTGACCCAGCCATCCTGGTTGCCATCGCCAGGACACTCTTTGTGCGAATCCAGCAATTGCTGAAGTTCACGTTCCAGGAAGGCTTTAGCCAGGCGCTCTTCCGGCCCCATGACGTGGGGTGGCGCAAGTAGGTTTCGAGGCCCGTTGTCCAGCCTCGGCGGCACCTCCTGGTCGATGGCGTAGAATTCCGTCGATTCGGTGGTGGCACAGCTTGAACTGACCGGATCCCAGTCTGTCGTTACGATCTTCACCAGCTTGTAATCCTCGTTGCGAATGGCCAGTTGCTCTTCTGGAAGCACCATGAAGGCCGACTGCGAGTTTTCGAGCCGGTATTGATTTACACCACAACAGTCAGGCTGTGGCGGTGGATCGCCAGGCGACGGATCGTCTGATGTCCCCCACCACGTTCCTCCCTCGGATTCACAAAGCGCCTGGGAAGGAAACAGTTGGATGCAGGCATTCACCGCCTCCAACACGCAGGGTTCAACCACCAATCCGTCGGCCTTGATGTTGGTTGCGGTCTGGGCGAAATTGGTTTTGCGCAGGCTCTCGGTCCGCGGCTTTTGCAGGTAAGGCAGCATCGACTCGCTATCCAGCGGACGCGAACTCGGCACAATCTCGTGAACGTTCAGCCCCGCCAACTCCGCGAACAGCTCAAACACGTCCGCGATGTTCACCATCGCATTCACTTCGCGCCCCGGCGCCTGCACCACGGGACCAGCCACGATCAATGGCGCCCAAACACCAGTCTGGTAAACGGTACCTTTCGACCGCGCAGGGTTGAACGGCGCCTTCACCCCGGGCGCGTAGGTGCCATTGTCGCCAAGCACAATAACCATGGTGTCACTGCTCCCGGGGTTATACTGCAGCGCACCTTTCTCCCAACTGGCAATGCCGGTTTCCACCAGAACGCGGGTGATCTCAGCATCCATGGCTTCGATCATGTGGTTGCTCAGCACCCGCGTTTGCTCAATTGAAGTTTCGCAGCTGAACCCACCCGTTGGCACCGAGCCCGGCGCCAGCAGGGAAGTAGGCGCCTGTTGGAACGGAGTGTGAGCGGACGAGAACGACAGGGTTGCCATCCACGGCGTGCCTTCGGGACGCGAGTTGATCCAGTCAATCGCCCAGTCTGCCTCGATGGTTGTTCGGTAACCACGCTGGATTCCGGAAGAGTCTTCCGGGGGTATCACATCGTACGAACCGTCCGGGTAGTTGATGATGAACTCACCGGCGTAATAACCGTTTTGCAGCGAAAAATCGATGTGTGGCGGCGGCTGGGCGTGGCAAACGGCATGTGGCTCAAGAATTCCGCCCCGCTCCATACAGGCGCGGCCGGGCGTGGGCGCCTGGGCGATGGTGATTTCCTCGCAACTGCCGTCCACAAAATAACAAGCGCCAGCATCGGCGCCGTTATCTGAAAGCGCATTGGGGACAAAGCCGCAATCGTAAGTTACGCCCTCAGGCGCAACGCCACCTGCGGTTTCATCGATCGGGTGCGGCGCACCATCCTGCCAACCGGCGAAAAAATCCCAACCCAACTGGGTAACCGCCGTGTAGTTCAGCGGATTGTTGGCAACCGCCTGGGCATTCAGATTGGAACCGGTCAAGTGAAACTTGCCGAACAGGGCGCTTTCATAACCCTTCTCGCGCAGTACCCGGGGGGTGGTTGTCTCGTACGGAGAAACCTGCGAATTGGCCAGGTCAACCGCAAGAATGGCACTAAGAACATTGGTGCGCAGCGGGTAGCGCCCTTCGAACATCAGCGCCCGGCTTGGGGAACACTCCGGCATCGCCCAGAAATTGCGAAAACTCACCCCTTCATTGGCAATGGTCTCGATGGTGGGAAGCTGCGGCGGCGCGGCGCCGCCATAACCAAAAGTCTCCATTTGGTCGATACCCACATCATCGAGAATGATGAACAGGATATTGGGCGTGTCGTCATCCCCGCGCGCTGCCAGCGAAGACGCCCAGGGCGTGGGCGCTATGCTCAAAAAGACCAGGACGAGGCCCCAGCGCATGAGTAAGGCAGCGAAACCTCCCGTTGCATTATTAGTTCTTATCATAACTAACCCTGAGTCCTCTGTCTGGGAAAAGGCTGATCGTAGTCGATGCACCCAACTCCCGCAAACAAACGGGTTAGTTCAGAACGCTAGCTGGCAGAAGGTATCAAGATAGTTATTCCCAATCTACTCGAAGCCGTCAGCAAAGATGCCGTTGAACAGCTCAAGAATGACGAACCCACTTGCACCCATGTTTAGCCAGACTTCTTTTCGACCATCCATGTCGAAATCCGCCACCCGTAAGCTGTCACTGACTCCGGTGTCGCTGCAAATTCTGGCAAAAATCAGGTTGTCGGTGACCCGGTCGGCCTCCAGGGTTGCGCCATCTACGATGTACAAATCGCAGCTGTCAGTAAACACGTAATCCGGCTGAATGTCGCCCACTATCTGCACAACGGCCAACCCCTGGATGCCTCGAAAAAACTGGCCAATGTAAGGCCCTGCCAGTTCAAAGATTTCCCCACTTACTGCATCGACCTTCTTGATTCGATTGAGGCTGGTTCCAATGATGATGTCCAGAACTCCGTCGGCATCGATATCTGCCAGTTCCAGCGCGGTCATTTCAGCATCAGGCACCCAAAGGTCGACTTCCCGTGATACCGGGTCGAACACCATGAGCCCGTAGTCCCCAAACACCACCTCATCAACACCGTCGTTATCCACGTCGCCGACCCGTAGAAACTCAAAGGTCTCTCGAGTGTGGAAGTAAGGTTGGAGGTCGATGCTTTTCCACTCAAGCGCACCGGTCAACGCATCGTAAACATAGATGTGACTTTCAAAATCCTGGAAAATATCATCATTTCCAGCGACGACGATGACCTCCCGGCTTCCGTCGCCATCTATGTCCTCTACAGCCAGATTCCGGTACTGGAACCTGCCTTCGGTAACGATGCTCCACTCCAGCGCGTGGCTCACGCCATCAATGGAGCGAATCTCGGCATCCCTGGCATTATTGACGGGCAGAAAAAGCTCCATCTGCGGATCGGCGTCCACGTTGGCTGCTTGCATACGCCAGGTGCCGCGATATATCCCCTCTCCATACTCAGGACTCATGAATTCAATACGTTTGGTCCGGGCATCATGAACAAAGTAGCTGGGTCCCTCGAAACTTTCATTGGACTCGAACGCTGAATAAACGATTTCAGGGCGTCCATCACCATCGATGTCGCCATGGTCGAAATTGTAGAACGGGCCGAAAAGGTCTTCGCTGCGCCATTCGACTTCGAGTTGCTCTGTATCAAAAGCGAGCAGGTTATCCGCCCTGCTAGAACCAACCCCGGTGCCGAAAAAAAGCTCATAGACACCGTCACCATCCACATCACCACCGGCAATCCTGGTAATACCCGAGGTACCAACGTCATTCTCCGACCAGATCATCGCGCCATCTCTGGCCTTGAGTGCAGTGAGTTCGATGCCTCCAGTGCCGTAGATGACTTCGTAATCCCCGTCCTCTCCTAGATCGACAACGGACAAAGCACCCGAGTCATCGCTTTGATAGTTCCAGATGACTGACCGACTGGCTCCATCCCAGGCCGTGAGCCCCTGGCCGCTGTAGCCTGCGATAATCTCCTGCACGCCGTCACCGTCGGAATCAACCAACTCAATCTTTTCGCCAAACCCCGCGGGGTTATCCCACTCGATGGCGCCCGATTCCCCATCAAAGACGTAGCCCTGAACGGACCGGGCAAGAATGATCTCCTGGCCCTCGCTGCCGTCAACTTCTCCAATCCTGATTTCATTACAGCCGAAACCGGCCAATTCAAGCTGCTGGACGCCGGAACCAAGTTCATAGACCCAGGTGTTCCAGTTGCCACACAGAGCCACCTCCATGGCGGCATCATCATCGAGGTTCCCAACTGCAATTCGGCGGTTGTACTGGTCCCCAGCCTCGTACTCGGCCTCCAGTGAATAGCTGATTCCATCGTAGACATAGATCCAGTACGCCGTTGCAACGACGATTTCCAGCTGGGGGTCGCTGTCAACCTGGGCGACGAGCAACTCACCAACATCGGTTGCATAGGGCAGGTTGGCGAACACCTGCTCGTAGCCCTGAACGCCCGGCTTCATCAGGTACCAGGAACCGCCACCTTCGGCCGCAACCACTATCTCCAGTGAGCCATCAAGGTCAAGATCGACGATCTCCAGACCACTACCCCCGATCGAGTGCCCGTTCAGAGGCCTGTACCACTCCAGGTCGACTCGCAATCCGCTGGACGTAAACACTGGAAAATCATGCCGGGCCGAACCCTGGCCATTGCCACCTGCACCTGACCCAGCCAGGGCACAGGAAAACCCAGCAAAAACTGGCAGAAGCAGCAGGGCGAAAACCCTGCCACGCCTTTGGCGGCTGCTATCTAACAAGGTGCTGTGCCCGCTGCGGGGTTCTGAGTGAAACTGTTGCTTTTCAATTGCGACCGGTCCCCCGTACTTCCCTGTGAACGATACCGTTCGGCGAGATCTCGAAAATATATTGACCGACGTAACCCGCGGAAACCCAAATTTCCAGCAAGCCATCGTCATCAATATCATCAATGATCATGCTGTTTTCATAACCGAGCGGCAGACTGAAGCGAGACCAATCCAGGACCTCGCTCTGCCACATGGTTTGACCATTGGCGCCATTGAGAATGGAAACACGGTTGGCAGCGGCGTACACATAGTCAACGACCTCGTCACCATTGATCAGGGTTGCAACCACTGCAGAAACTTCTTCACCAATGGGCCCCAGGACCACCGATTCGCTGAGTGATACGGTGTCGATTACAACGATTTCGCCATCGAAATTTCCAATAATGATCTCTTCGACCTGGTCGTTGTTCAGATCCTCGGTATCCAGTGAGGTCAGCCCGTATTCCGGTATTGAGAATTCGATCTCCGAAGTGACCGGGTCGATTGCTACCAGGCCCCAGAAGTTGCCGGCGATGATCTCGATGGTGTCGTCGGCATCGACATTGGCCAGTTTCAGGAATGGAACTTCATTGCGCGACCCAATGTGCCCTTCAAGCGAAGGGCTCGACCACTCCAGTGCGCCCGTTGAAGCGTTGTAGATACGGACAATATTCGGCGAGCCGTGTGAGCGGAATGAGGCAACCACGTCCTGGTCACCATCGCCATCCACATCGCCAATCTGCAGGGTGCGAAAGGTCTTGGAGTATTCCTCCTGCACCCATTGCACTTCCTTGCTCGCGCCATCGATACACTGCAAAACAGCCCAGTGGCTATCTTCGCCGGGAACGAAAATTTCCAGCGCCGGATCGTCGTCCACGTTGGCAACCTGGATAGTGTCGATGCCATCGCGCTGATACCGCCCGGAGTCCGTGGTGACATCTTCCAGGGATTTGGAAATGGCATCGTGTGTGAAAAACATGCTCGACGGCAGGTCCCCTGGCTGTCGGCCAGAAGCTGAAAACAGCAGCTCGGGCTTTGAGTCAGCATCAATATCACCATGCGCGAAACCCAGAAACGGCCCCCAGGTGCTGTAGCTGAGCCAATCGATTTCCTGGGTCAACCCATTGATCTTCAGCAGGTATTCTTCGCCAGGCGGAAACAAGCGGGTACCCGTCAGGATCTCAGGGGTGCCGTTGTTCTGGACGTCACCGACCACCAGGTTGCTGATGTCTAGTTGCGGATCGGTGATTCGCCACTTTTCAAAGCCATACGCTCCATCGAGCACGTGAATGGCCCACTTGCCGTACAAAACTTCTGGCAGGCCATCGCCCTCGACATCGCCAACCCGCAGAACTTCAAGGCCACCTGAGGGCGCCCGCCACTTGGCTTTGCCTGACCGACCATCCATGGCGACGATATCGCCATCCACCGGTGCCGCCACGATCTCTTTGCGCCCGTCGCCGAAGAGATCTGCGAGCTCAACCATCATTCCGAACCCAGCGCTCATTTCCCACTTGAGTTCGAGCGATTGACCGGCCAGCACCAGGCCGGGCTCGCCAGATTTAGCGATCACGATTTCAGCCTGGGCGTCATCATCAACGTTGCCAATCTCGACATCGGAACAGCCCAGGCCAGGGACGTACAAAGGCCTGGAAACGGATGCGAGGTCGACGACCAGGGCTTTCTCGGGGTCGCAAAGGAACAACTCCAGGGCCGGATCGCCATCAAGCTGCCCTGCGGCCATCCCCTGGAGATACTGAAACTCAAGGTTAAGGGAGTATTCGGGTTTGCGTGTCAGGCCATCATAAGCAACCAGGAGGTCGTCCGAGGCGATTACCACCTCCAGGGCTGGGTCTGCATCAAACTGGCCCACAACGAGTTGGGTGTAGCCGATGTCCAGGGGTATGCTGGCCCAATCGACGATGTAGCCTTCCCCGTCCGGCTTCAGAAGGTTCCAGTAGGAGCTGCCTCCACCCCGGCTCCTGGACGCGCTTGCAACAATCTCCCGGGTGCCATCGCCATCAATATCCTCGATGAACAGCCCCGCTCGACCGATCTGTGTGCCCAGCACTGCCCAGTGCCATTGAAGGTCGACATTAATAAGGTGTGGATCTAGTTCCTTTTCAGCGCCTTGCAGAATGGTTGCCGGGCCAGCCAGGAATAGAAATAGCATGACAAGACTGATTCTTGTCGAGAAATGCTTGAGATGAGGGCAGCGGATCACACCCCTTTTCATTGTTCGCCTCTCCGTGCGATTCAGTTGTTTGACAATTATGTCATATTTTTCCGCTCGCAATATCAGGGGGCAGTTTTCTCAGGTCTCCACGTCAGCCCGCAACGGCAGGTGAAGCTCTGGATCTACCTTGCGCTGCCAACTTGCTACACCATTTTGAAGCTCGCTGGCGCGCAGGGTTACCGGCTCATCCCAGGCCGACTGGGCGCGGGCGTTGATCACGTTGAACCGCACAACGGGGTCATCCTGGGTGAGATCGAAGTCGATTACGCCGGCATTGTGGCCGCCGGTAAACGGCTCACGCAAGCGAACCTCCGGCACTTCAATCCATTCCGGCACCGGGGTGTTCTGGGCCAGGCCCGAGCTGGCGAATTCGTACAGGTCGTAGCCACCGTTCGCCGACCAGGGAATGCAGTTGGCCTCGGCGCGGTGGATGTCACCAGACATCAGCAGCACGCCGCCAATCTCCTCGTCTCGAATGAAGTTGAACAGGCCATCACGCTCGTGGCGATAGCTGGCCCAGTTGTCTTCGCCGGTGGCGTCCGGGTTGTGGCTCCAGCCACCACCGGTAATCAGCACCTTGAAGGGCGCGTCGCTAGCCTGCAGACCATCCTTCAGCCAGGCCAGTTGTCCGGCGCCGAGGTGGGTCTTGTCGGGGCCGTCCGGCTTGTCGTTCGGATCGCGGTGGTAGCGATTGTCGAGGAAGAAGAAATCCACTCCCCCGTAGTTGTACTTAAAGAAAACGCCGGGCGTTTGCGGCGTGCCATAGCCGGGGTTGGCCCAGTACTGCTTGAACAGCCGCAGGCTGTCTTCGCGCATCGGATTGCCCAGGTCGCTGTTGTTCAGACCGTAGTCATGGTCATCCCACACCGCAAACTGCGGCACGCTGCTGCCCAGGCCCTGGAACTCGGGAACGGCGCGCTGAATCTTGTACAGATCCGACATGATGGCGGGCTCAATGGTGTCGGCGTAGATGTTGTCACCCAGCCAGAAGAACAGGTCTGGCTCCCAGCGCTCCAGCGCAGGCCAGATCGGCTGGTGCGGATACTCCTGCCAACGCGCGCAGGAGCCGAAGCCAACACGAAAACGACTGGGCCCTTGCGGGGCGGTATGAAAACGAAACGGAGGCAGGTTATCCAGGTACTTGGCCGGCTCACCAGCAACCAGTACCCGGTAGTAGTAAGTGGTATCCGCCTGAAGGCCAGTGAGCTCAACCCGGACAACGAAATCATTTTCCGGTGTGGCGGCAACCTCGTCACTTTGCCTGGCATCCGACAGGTCCGGAAGTTGGCCGTAGAGCACGCTGACGGGATACCGACCACTGGCCCGCATCCACAACTGGAGCTTGCTCGTCGTCATCGCGCCCACCATCGGGCCATGCAGTAGCCGGGGGTAACCTGTGCTGTCGGCCAGCGCGCCGCTGAAACCAACGTTAAATAGTTGCACGGCGCCGCCGGCCACGGCCAATGACTTCAGAAAATCGCGACGATCGTGTTTCATCCTGTCTCCACTTGAAGTGCCTGTCCCGCCTTCGGGGTCGGTGCCCGGAAACACTTGCACCCCGATTGACGAAAGGGCCAAGTTTATCGCTATATTGCTGTACAGTGCCGGGATTGCGCGCTGCAAATTCCAGCTTTTTCCTGTACACCCGATCAGTTGACGCTACCCAATGCGAAATAGAACCGGAACACTTGGCTTTTGCTTATTGCTGTTAAGTTCAGCGGTGAATGCCCAGAGCCTGATTTTCGGGTCCTCGTTCGAGGAAGAGTTGGTGCTTCAGCCGCACAACTTCATTTTCGTGATAGACACCTCGGGAGGAATGGCTCAAGTAATCCCCCCTGAAGGCGTCACTCGTTTGGAAGTATTACAGGAGAGCCTGGCTGGCGATGGCAACCTGTTCGACATGATTACAACAAACACATCGGAGTTCGTTATAACTATTGTGACGTTTAACACCGCCGCCCAAATGGTCGGCGAGTTCACGGATGTGCAAGACGCAAAAGACATCGTGAATAACCTGGTTCCTGGTGGACTTTCGAACTTCAGAAACGCAGTTTCCGAAACGACTGACCAAATCAACATAGATGCGTTTGATCCGACCCTGGATGATTATGCGGACTTCGTTTACTTCATGTCGGAAGGCGAACCTTTTCCGGAAGCCAATGAACTGACACCAGGCGACGTAACCGCCTGGCAGGATACGCTTTCAACTCACGATCTGAACTCGATTGTCGTTGGGATTGCTTTGGCCGGAGGAAGCGCCAACGAACACCTCGAAGAACTGGCCAACCCGTCCGACACACCGCTTGTCATCGATCTTGATGTCGATCTGAACAATATTCAGGCGCTCTACCAGTTTGTAACTATCAGAGAGGCTCAAACCTCCAATTCACGCTGACGTTCACAGAACCGCTGATGCTCGAGCCATCGAGCGCCGGGGCTTCGCTTGCCTCCGGAATCGGGAGGGTGGTGCTGGCGCTGCCAGAGGCATCGGCAACTTTTAACGTCTCCGCCACCCAGGCCCAGGCGAAGGAATTGGTGGGCACCTCAACGCCCTCATTCAGCGTTTCACCGTGCAGCCTGTCCCAGTGGCGATAACTGCCGCGCGGTCCCGGGTGCCCGAATCCATCGGAGTAGATCTTGTTGTCCTTCAGGTCGTAAACCAGGGTGCTGACCAGGCACTGCATCATTAAGTCCATCTCGCTGCCGGTGTAATCGGCGGTATCGGCCTGGGTGAAGGGGATCATGCCCGCAACATCAGCCAGCGCGCCCTCTGATGTGTTGTTAATGCGGATACGCACTTCACCCGGGCAAGTTTCGTAGCCGGAATAATCCAGGTAGCGGTAGTCTTCCGATTCATCACTCGCTTCGCCAATGTTCGCCATGGATGAAGCGCCGTCGGCGGACGGATAACCCAGCATGGACGACTGCATCGCGTAATCCTGCGCCAGTTTCACCAGGCAGTTCATGTCGCCGTTGCAGGCAACCTGGCGTTTTTGCATGTCTTCGGCCAGCTTCGTCTGCTGCGCGACATACTCCTCCTGCGTCGCCGGGGCTTGAGGCACCGCATTGCCAGCACCCCCGTGGGCCGCGCGCACCTGTTGCTGCACCTGGGCTGCCATTGCCATCTGCTTTTGCGCGAACAGTGGGTCCCCCGTGTTGACGTTGGAAGGCTCACCGAATGCCTGCACGTGCGTCACCAGGTGGTATTGCTCTGAAATTGTTGAGTTCGAAAACTCTTCCCCGCGCTTCCAGCTCTTGGCCCCTTCCACCGTGACATCAATGGTCAACCGGGCCAACTGATCGGCCGCCAATGACGGCCCGGATACCCACACCAGCGCACCCAACGCGATGCGCAGCACACAAGTCGTATTCATCTGGTCACCCAAAGGCTGAATCAGCCGAAAGTGGGGCCAGGACGGCCCCAGGGAGAAATAGTGTACTGCTGCCGCTGGTGGTTGGAAATGGCTTCTTAAGCCCGTGCAGGTTTTCACTCTGCCCCCAAGTATCTCTCCCAGGGCAATGCGGATGTCAACTCCAGGGCGTAACGAGGTACTTTTCGCCTGTCTTCATCGCGCGATACTCTGTTACCGCGTCCCTGGTCAGCATTTCTTCGAGGTTAACCCGCCGCTTGTAGCTGCTGGCGAAGGTGGTTGTCAGGTTATCGAGCACACGCCGGCGCATTCGCTGCACAGTTTCCGTTCCAACCTGCTGCAGGAAAGGCATCAATAACCAGCCCGACAAGGTCCAGCCAAAGCCATAGCTTGGCGTGAGGATCGTGGGGCCGAGGTCGAGGCGGCCGTAAATGAACATGCGCTTCATTGTGTCCGAACCGTAGCGCGAATATTCGCTCATCCTGCTGACCGCGACCTGCTCCATCGCCTTGAACACGTTGTCCACGGCCTGCCCTCCACCAATCGGGTCGAAGCCGTAGAAGGCATCGGTCGCATCGATCGCAGCGCGCAGCTGCGCCATGTAGTCATCGTCGGAGGAATTGACAACGTACCTGGCGCCGAGACTTCTCAGCAGCTCGACATGCTCGGCCTTGCGCACGATGTTGACCAATTCCAGCCCGTCCTCCTGGCAGATCCGGATCAGCATCTGGCCAAGGTTTGACGCAGCGGCGGTGTGGACGATGGCTTTTTGCCCATCCATTTTCGCGTTCTCGGCAAAGCCCAGTGCCGTCATCGGGTTGACGAAGGCCGATGCGCCGTCTTCGGCGGAGTGGTCGCCAAGCGGCAAACACATGGCCGCATTGACGATGCAATATTGGCTGTAGGCATTGCCCGGCACGCAGGCTACGCGCTGGTCCATCAGCGCCCTGGCCATGTCGCTGTCGCCTGTTGCGACGACAGTGCCTGCGCCTTCGTTGCCGGCAGCCAGCTTCTTGCCGTGACGCGCCCGCGAGCCGCTGTTGAACGGTTCGGGCATGTTGGCAACGTACTTGCCAGGCGAATATTGCGCATTGTCGAGATCGGCCGCGCCGGTGAGAATCGCCAGGTCTGACGGATTGATCGGCGCCGCCTCCATCTTCACCAGGACCTCGTTGCCGGTCGGTTCGGGAAAGGTCACCTCCTCGATTGCCACGGTGAGCGTGCCATCGCTTTCCAGGGTGGTGAACAGTTGCTTGCCGGTCATGCTCATTGCGCGAACTCCGATAAATGGGGCCAGGTGGTCATTGTAGTTCGGGGCGAGCAATAGGGTCAGCGCAAAAAACTCTCCCGCGCGCGCGATTCTCGCCAGCCGGAATCTGGTTGACCCACTGATTGCACATTGCGACCAGATTTCCTTGTGCCACAATCAGCGGGTGACAACCGCCAGGCGTCAAACTCCACTGTTTGCAGAATCCCGGGAACACGGCTCGGCTTCGGACTTCACCGTGCGCGAGAGCAGTCGTGCCAAACGGCTTTCGATCAAGGTCTATCCGCGGGGGCGGGTCGAGGTGGTGGTGCCACGGCGGACACGCGCCAGCACCGTTCAGGCCTTCGTCGACAAACACCGCGAGTGGATACGGCGCACAAAGGCGGCCTTTGCGGAGAAGCACGCGCCGGAGCCTTTCAGGCTGCCCACCGACATCGACCTGGCCAGCATCGGGCGCAACTACGCGGTGCATTACCGCGCGGCTTCTACGGCTGAAGGGGTGCGTTTCCGGCAAAGCGAAAGCATGGTGATCCTCAGCGGCGCCACCAATGACGCGGCCCAGTGTGTCGCGGCGCTGAAGCGCTGGCTTGCCGGCCTCGCAAAGTCACACTTCGAGCCGGAACTGCAGGCACTTTCGAAAGAAACAGGGCTGCCCTACTCCCGGATACGCGTCGCCGGGCAGAAGACCCGCTGGGGCAGTCACTCCAGCAGCGGCACCATCAGCCTCAATTACTGCCTGCTGTTCGTCGACCCAGGCCTGGTTCGCTACCTGATGATCCATGAGCTCTGCCATGCCCGGCACATGAACCATTCCCGCCAATTCTGGGCCCTGGTCGGACGTTTCGAACCCGGCTACCGGAAACTCGATCGCCAGCTCTCGGAAGCCTGGCTGAGAATTCCAACCTGGCTCGGCATTCACTAAGAAAATCGGGGGCGTTTCCTCATTCGAACGTAACTTCAATTGAGTAAACTGTCCCCCGATTAAAACGAGACGAATGCTTATGACGACCCTGCTTCCTCGCGTCACGCTGGCGCTTTGCGTCCTGGCGGCCCCTGCCATCGCACACTCCCAGCCAAAAGTGTGGGAGCTTAATGAGACCGTCCGCAGCCAGGTCGGCAATGTCCACTTGAGCATGGAGAAGAATTTCGCGCGCGATGCGCCAATCGGCGATTTCTGGGCGAACGCCGTCAACCAGCAAACCGGTATCAACGCAATATTCCGCGGTGTCTGCGCCGAGGTTATTGAGGTAAACGTCACGGCGACGGATGGCCGCAAGGTAGACCTCAGCAACTTCCTCGTTTCCCGTTCGGGCAGCGATCTGCCAATCGGCGATGTCATGGCCGTGCTGCAGGATGCGCTGTCTGGGCAATGCGAGCAGCTACAAGTGATGCGAATCAACTTCGATGTCGGCTTCTCGCGCGAGGATTACAGCTACCAGGGTACGGCGGTCCGATCCGAAGGCTGGCGCCTGCAGGACGGCCTGGTGGCCACGGAACATGACAGCGAATTTGTCTTCGAGATCAATCAGCGCGACATGTTTAGCGTCGCCGGCGTCTATTACAAAGGCGGCTGCGAGGAAAAACCGCGCTTGCTGCTGGAACCACGCTACGCCAACAACACCGAACGCACGCTGGCTGAACTCCCCGACATGCCGGCGTTTCACATGACGGCGCAATCCGCAGCGGTGGCCTACCGCGAACAATGCCCCACCACGCAGCAGATCGAATTTGCGCTGAATCCAATTCCGGAGGATTACGTCTGCGCGGCAGAGGGCGATTGCTTCCTGACAGCACGATTCGATAACGATTGGGTGATTGACGGCAGCCAGTTCGAACTCAAGCGTTACAACAACCCGATCCAGGACGCCGACGATGTCGTCGAAGTGCTCGCAGCCGGGCGCTTCGACATCCTGCCAAACTACGACTCCTATCTACGCTACTACACCGAAGCCTGGTTCGGCGCTTACTCCGACCACTGCCGCGCGTTCATCGCCGACCCGGTTCTGCGCCAGACGCAGATCGTTGAGCGCAAGTACGACGAACACGGCAGCCTCATTGACGAGGATTTCGGCCCGGTCAGGGACATCTGGATCGAACGCGAGCTGGCGTCCGTGTTCGACCAGGTATTTCAAAGCTGGAAGCCGTGGGCCGTGGGCCGGATGATTCGCCAGGTTGCCGAGGGTAATCAAGGCGGGCGCGACCCGTTCGATACCGTTTCGCGCAGTTTCGGTTTTTTCACCGGCACCATCACCCAGGTCGAGAACACGGTCCGCGATCACTGTGACGACCCGCGCATATTGACCGCGCGTGACAACATGGTTCGCTACTTCCGCTCAGAGCCGGCAATCACCGGCCGCTACACCACCGACAAGGAACCGCAAAACAGCTTTCCGGCCAGCGGGCCATCAGCGCCGGTATTCACCCAGGCCGTGCAAGCTGCCCGCCGGGCCGAGCAAGCAGAGGTGCAGGCATTTCGACAGCAGGAACAGGCCGCAGCCCACGCCGAGCGCCAGGCAAGAATCCAGGCGGATATCGCTGCGCGCACACCGGGCAACCAGGGCGTAAGCCCCTCGAACCAGGCAATAGCATCGGGCCAGTCTGCGGCAACGCCGGCGGCGCAGGGCACGCCTGTCGACCCGCAGCAGGCTTACCAGGACTTGCAAGCCAATCTCGCAAAGCTGCAGGAAATGGCCCAGGCACATGCAGCACGGCTAGGCGCTGTTTCGAAAGACTACCAGGCGCGAATCACGGCAACGAGCGATCCCGCCGAACGCCTGGCGTTGCAGCAGGAGTTCGAGCAGGTCCAGGCGCAGATGCGGCAGGAGTATCAGCAGCAGGTGCAGGCGCTTGCCAGCCCGTAAAATTCGGCTGAAATTTCAGAGGACAGAACTCCGGAAATCAGTCGCGTATCATGTTCTCCCGTCTCCTAATCACACACGGCGTCCCAAGATGAACCACAAATTTACCGGTACTTTGCTCTGCCCCCTGGCTTTCGCAGCCGCGTTGACTGCCTGTTCCCCCTCTTCGCCGCCCGCTTCCGAACAGGCGGAGGCTGAAACGCCTGTAACCGAGGTTTCGGCCGCCGAAGATAATCTTGAAACCATGGTCAGCCGCATGGCTGCCATCGGCTATTCCTTCGGGCCTTCCTGGTCACCGCAGGGCGATCGCCTGGCATTTATTTCCAGCGCAAGCGGCGTGCCGCAGGTGTGGGCAGGCAATGCCGACGGCAGCGGGCTTGAACAGATCACGGACTTTCCGGACCAGGTAGGCGGCGTGTTGTTGTCACCGGCGGGTGATGAGTACGCAGTGTCCATCGCACCGGGTGGCGGCCTTAACACCCAGATTTACTTGGCGTCGGTCACCAGGGAAGAGCCGCTGATGATTACCGCGGGCGGAGAGGTCAACAATTGGCTGAACGAATGGAGCAAAGATGGCCGCTACCTTTCCTACTCGTCCAACGTGGCCGGCACCGGCGGCATGGATTGCTGGCTTTATGACACGCAATCGGGCGAGTCCAGCCAAATTGCGGTCAACGACGGCATCGGCACCTGTACGCTATCGCCCGACTCGAGCCGCGCCATCGCGTGGCGCATGCGGTCACGCGGCAACACCGATATGTACCTGCTGGACCTTTCGTCCGGCGCCGAACACCTGTTGACGCCACACGTCGGCGTGGCGGTGGCCAACCAGGCCGAGTTTATCGACGAAGACAGCGTATTGATCTCTACCAACATCGATCGCGAAATGATCGCTTTGGCGCGAATCGAAATTGGCCCTGATGGGGCGCCCGGGCCGCTGAACTACATTGCAGGTCGCGAAAACGCTGAATTGGCTGGCTTCGAGTTGCTGGCCGAAGACCAGGTCGCCCTCATGTGGAATGCCGCGGGACGCAGCGAGTTGCAATACCTGGACCTGGCCAGCGGCGAAATTTCGGCAGGCGCGGTTTTGCCCGCGGAAATTGCCGGCGGCATGGAAGCCTCACCCGACGGCTCGGCACTGGCATTAACCCTGTCTGGCTCTGCAACACCCACCAACGTCTGGTTTCTTGATGTGGGCACCGGCGCGCTCAACCAGATTTCCGCCAGCCCCCATGAAGGCGTCGACCTGACATCGCTGGTACGCCCCGAATTACATACCTACAAGGCCCACGACGGGCTGGAACTGAGCGGCTGGTTGTATCGGGCAGCGGGCGCTAACGGCGCCGGGGCCATGGTGCTTAGTTTTCATGGCGGCCCGGAGGGCCAGGAGCGCCCCGGATTTCGCTCCATTTACCAGGCACTGGCCGCGCGCGGGATCAGCGTCTTTGCGCCCAATGTCCGGGGCTCTTCCGGCTTCGGTAAAACCTTCGTCAACCTGGATAACGGCGCCCTGCGCTTCGACGGCGTGAAAGACATTGAGTCGACGGTGAAATACGTTACCGGCGCGGGACTGGCGGAGGCCGGCCGCATCGGCATTATGGGCGGCTCATACGGTGGTTACATGGTCATGGCTGGTCTCACAACTTACCCGGAACTGTTCGCAGCCGGCGCAAACCTTTACGGCGTGGTCAATTTTGAAACATTCTTCGCCCAGACTGAGCCCTGGATGGCAGCAATCTCCACCGTCGAATATGGCGACCCGGTGAAGGACAAGGAGCTGCTCGAACAGTTGTCGCCAATCCACAAGGTCGACCGCGTCATCGCCCCTACCATCGTCCTGCACGGCGCCAACGACACCAACGTGCCGGTGGTTGAAGCGGAGCAGGTGGTGGAAAGCCTGGAGCAGCGCGATGTGCCGGTGAAGTACGTATTGTTCCCCGACGAGGGCCACGGCTGGCGCAAGACCGAAAACCGCGTCACGTCCGACGTGGAGATCGTTCGTTGGTTTGAGGAGTACCTGTGAAATCTGGAGACAGATTCAAAATCAGACATATCTCGATCGATTTTGCTGAGCACGTTTTCTTATCCAATGGCGTGCCGGTCAAGATAGACGCCAAGGCGTTGGAGGCCTTGCGCCTGCTGGTCGAAAACGCTGGCCAGGTGGTGACGGTTGACGCCTTTATGGATGAGGTGTGGAAGGGCAAGCCGAGCGCACCCGAGGTGGTCACTTCGGCCGTTGCGCGCCTGCGAAAGGTCTTCAAAAAATCCGGCGTCAGCGATGAGCTGATTGCCACCGTGCCAAAGCTGGGCTACCGATTCGAGCCGCCCGAACCCGCTACACAGTCAGAATCCGAGATCATCGCAGCGGGGCCAACGCGCCGACAGAGCCCATCCTGGCTTCTTGCCGCATTGGCCCTGGCGCTGCTGTTGAGCCTGGCCTTCAACTTTTTGCAGCGCTCCGATGGCCTGGAAACGGTCAGCCTGAGCGGGCTTACCGAAGCCGATATCAAACCCGCTCCCGAATCCCGGGTCACCCAGATCTATATCCTGCGCCACACGGAAAAAACCGATGAGGATGCCGAGGACCCCGCACTTTCGGACAAAGGCATTGCCCGGGCGAATTACTGGAAGACCGTGTTGCAACACGTCGAATTCGACCGGGTCTTTACCACTGATTTCGTGCGTAACATCGAAACGGCCAATATCGTCGCCAGCGACAGCGGCCATGAGCTCGAACTGTATTACCCCCTGTCTTTCGATGTGCTGAAGTTCCTCAACACGATTCGAGGGCAACGGGTGCTGATCATTGGCCACAGCAACACCATCCCCGACATGATCAATCGCCTGATCGGCGAGATCCGCTACCCGCCGATGAGCCACCTCGATTACGACCAGTTGTTCGTCATCACCATCGGCGAAGAAGGCGACACCAGTTCGACCCAACTGCATATCGAGCCACCCACCCCTTCCGCTGAGCCGACCGCCAGGTAGGCTCGTACGCGGAACCCCTAGCCCCCCTGGGTGGCTCTAACGGTGGTTCCCCCGCTATCTTTCACGACCACTGTGTAAACCCTTCCATACTCCGATTCCGGCATCGGCTCGGTAGCCTCACCTGACAGCAGGCTCGCCAGCTCAGGCGTTGTGTTCGAATGCCCGCAGATCGCAATGACTCCGGACATACCCCTTAACGCATTGGCAAAGCCTTCCAGGTCCGCAGGGTCGTAGAGTTCTATTTCTATTCCCATGAGCTGTGATGCTGGCGCCACCGTTTCACGGGTTCTGTTGTAGTCCGATGAAAAGATCCTGGTAACGCCGGCCTGCTGCAAGCTGGCGGCCAGGGCAAGCGCCCTTTGCCTGCCCTGTTCACTCAAAACCGGATCGTCGCCCTGGTCGGACTTTTCAGCATGGCGAAACAGCAAGTAGGTGGTCTCTTCGGCAGCCGCGGGCAACGGAAGGCACGAAACCAATGCCAGCAACATGACGATTGGCATCAACCGACCCAGGCTTGATGACTTGTCTGCGCCCGCGCTCACTCGAAACCCGACCTATGAATCGTATCAGTGCTGGGCGCGGCCTCCGCCACGCCGTTGTTGCCAGTATCGTCGACATTGTTTTCCGGCTCCGGGTCAAACTCTGCCGCGTAAGCACTGGCGGCCAGGTCAAACGGACCGGGCGAGTTGATACGATAAATCAAGGTGATGATTTCATCGTTGAAGCGATCGAGTTGCGTAATCTGGCACGGGACGGTGGCGCAGCGCTGGCCGTTGGCGAACTCCAGTGTCAGGTTTTCCGGCAATGTTGCTATGTCAATGGAAGTGGCATGGTTGAGCCCGCCATTTACAACGCGCAGCCGGTATTCGATCTCTTCACCCTCCATGAACGGCGGTGTCGAAATCAGCTCCAGGCTCGCTACCATATCTGCAGCGAAGTCATATCGCTCGCTGGTTTGCTGTGTATTGTTGTTCGGTTCGATATCAGTTTGGCCCGGCGTGGCAGTCACCGTGTAAGTCCAGTCTGATGGACCGTCGGGATCACGTACCGGGGCAAACCAGTCGGCCAGCAAGGTCACCGATTGGTTCTGCTGAATGTTATACGGCAGTACGCAGGGGGAACCACTGCACCCTTGTACGCCGATTGGATACCCACCAGGCAGGTCCGTGTCGAGCTGAATGTGAGTGGCGTCACCGAAATTGCTCGTGAGTTCTATCTCGAATTGCAGGTACTGGTTACTGTAATAAGGAGGTGGGGTAAGCAGTCGAATACCCACCTCGAGTTCTGTCTCTTCGACCCCACCGCCGTTGTTCTGGTTGTCGACATTGTTCGCCAGGTTGATATCCACCACGCTGCTTGAAACTTCTGCGCTGGCATCAAACTGGGTGCCGGTCAACTGGGTGTCTACCGTGACGGTGTGCTCCGAACCATCGTTCAAAGGGCTCAGGCTACAGGTCTGGCCGACGCTGGAAGGGCAATCCGTAAAACCCAGGAAAGCCAGATTGTCTCCATCAAACTCAAGCTCGATACCGGTGGCGCGGTCGGGACCATGGTTTCTGACCGTGGCCGCGTACTTGATGACCTGGCCATTCACAAACGGCGGATCGTTGATCAGTTCAAGAGTAACGCCCAGGTCCGCGCCGCTCTGAATGGCGCCATCAATACTCGCGAAATTGGTGCCTCCCGGATCACCCTCGTCCGGATCCTGGTGGGTTGATGACGCAGTAGAGATTACGGACGCGTCAATCCCGAAAGGCCCACTGAATTCAGTGCCCATGTGCAGATCAACATATATGGAGACCAGCTGCCCCGGCTGCAGACTGGCAAGCGTGCATGGCAGGCCGGGGCAGTCCGTTGAGTTCACCTGGTCGATAAAAATATTGTCGAGGTCAAGATCCACTTCCAAATCGGTGGCCAGGTTCGGACCACTGTTTGCAACCTGAATGCGAAGTGACACCGGCTGGTCATTGACATAAGGCGCGCCAGGCGTCAGCGACAGGCCAACCGATACGTTGGCAGTACCGGTTTCTTCGAAAGCGCCCACATCGCAGTCGGCAAGACGCGGTTCGCCGCGCTGGTCGAAGGGCTCACAGAAAGCCTGGTCGGCGAAGTCGATCATGCTGGACGGATAGCTGATAGCGTTGGTGCGGGTTGGCCCACCGTTTTCGGCCAATGGCAGCAGGTTGCCGTCACCGTCAGCGCTGCCGCGGCAATTGCTGTATCGATTGTAGTTGCCGGTATCAAAGGTCACCACGACGTTGGTGAAATCACAATCCGTGAAGATGCTGTTGATGGCGGACAGGCTGGAGTCTTCGAGTACGGTACGCTCCTTGTCGGTCACGTGCACCAGCGACACGAATGAGTTGTCGGTGAAGAAAATCAGGTCGTGATCCGGATAATTGGGCCCATCGGTTTTATCGAAGGTCGAGTTGACGATATTCACGATCGCTTGCTCACCACGCAGACCATAGCGAAACTCGTTGATGAGGCTGTTCGTAAAATTGAGCTCGCCGCCATTCATGTAGATGGTTGAGGAAACCAGGTCGGGCTCGGCGCCGACGTTGGCGTAGAACTCGGAATCGGTGACATTGACCTCCGAGTTGTTGGCATAAATGGCCGTGCGCTCAGGGTTGAAGTTGCCGGTAACCCGCATGGAATTGCCAAAGACTTCGCTGGACGTGATATTCAGCTCGCCATTGTCGATATGAATGGCCGAGCCGGTATTGTCCGTAACTTTATTGCCTGAAATTTCCGAATCGATGATGCTGACGGTGGCCTGGCTGATGTCCAGGGCTGCACCTGCAGTGCCCGCAGCAGAACTCACCCGACCGTCGACCAGCGCCACTCGTCGCAAAACGACATGGGTCGATGCGCCATTGATGCGCATGATCTTGTGCGCGATATCACCGGAGATCGTGAAAATGCCGTTGCTGGTTTCGCTCTGGATGGTCAGGTTGGAGTTGATGGTCGGCAGAGTGGAGGTGATCGGCACTACCCAGCCGTCCGGTGCAACGATCGTATCTGTTCCGGAGCCAGCGCTGCAGTTTCCCACTGCGCTGTCCGTGTTGGCGCTACGAATGGCATCTGCCAGGGAGCAACCATTGGGCCCCATGTTGATGGTGGCCGCCTCAAGCTCGTCAGCGGTCACGCAAACAGCAGCCAAACCGAGAATTACAATTGCAAGCTTTCGCATCGCTCCACCCACCTTGAGTTTCGAGTCATCAAGGCTAGGGGGTGCTTACGATTCGCACTTCAAATAAAGCTGAAATTTTCCTGAAATCGGGGGACTACAACGCTTTCTCGATGATGTCCGTGGCCAGGCGCAGGCCATCGGTTTCTGCGATCTGAGCCTGGCACCAGCGGGCACGCTCGCGATAGCGGGGGTTATCGAGCACGGTCGTGATTGCGGCACGAAGCCGCCGGCTGTCGGCCTCGTGCAGGGGCACCTTGACGCCGGCGCCGATGTGTTCGATGCGCGCGGCGGAGCCGGGCTGGTCGTTGGTAACCGGGATCGCCACCATGGGCACACCGGCCGACAGGGACTCCAGTACCGTATTCAGGCCCGCGTGGGTGATCACAAGGTCGGCGACGTCGATCAGGTCGAGCTGCGGTGCAAAGGGAACAACGATCGGATCGCCGGGCAACGAAAGCATTGGCGCATCACGGCGTCCGAGGGCGACAACCAGCTGCACATCCAGGTCTTCCGTGGCGGCGGCTATTGCCTCGAACACAGGGACCAGGCCGTTCTGCAGCGTACCCATCGAGGCGTAGACAAGCGGCCTGCCGTCGAGTTTGTGCCACGGGAAATCCTCGTCCCGCGCATGGCGTTCGATACGGCAGTGGTCACCGACAAAAGGCCCGGTGTAGTGAAAGCAGGCGGGCAACGATTGGCGCGGGAAATCAAAAAAAGCAGGTTGCTGCGCGATCTGGGCGAGCTGCGAGTCGTTGTCGCGATGGGAGGTTAACTGAGGAAGCCCCCATGCGTCATGAACCTTGTTGTAGATTTCGAGTATCGGCTGGTTGAAGGCACCCCACTGGCGCGTGAGTTCGGCATTGCGCTTACGGCCGGCGGGAGTCGGGTCGTAGTTGGCGTCAAAAAACACCGGGGGGACATTCGGCTCCTCGTGGAGCGCCAGGGTGATCGAGGCGGTCACGAAGGGAATTTCGAGGCGTTTTGCAATCGAGGCCGCAGCACTCATGCTCTGGTCTGCCACCACCCCATCCGCCCGCAGGTGGTGCATTCGCTCTGGCCCATCGTCGAGTACGGCTTGCGCCGAACGCTTGAGCCAGTCGATGGTGAACTCCAGCCCATCACGCCCCGACAGTTCGGCCAGTTGAGTCTGGAATTCATCGATCGCGCCGACGGGAAATTCATCTTCCGCAACCGGCATGAAGCCAAACCCCTGCGATGCAACGAACGGCCCGGCATCGGGGACGCCCAGGAATGTCACCCTGTGCCCCCTGCTTTCGACCGATCGGGCCAGGGAAGTCATGGGGTTCAGATGGCCCGTGAGCGCCAGGCAGCAGAACACAAAGTGCTTCATAAAATCGGGGGATAGTTGGCCTGGGGTAATTCGGGGGACAGTTTACTCAATTAGAGCCGGGGTGAATTAGGTAAAATGCTCCTGTTTCGCCCCATGTAAACATGATGAATTCCGAGGTAGTTCATGAATGACGCGCTACAAAACTATGCACTGATCGCGGAAATCATCTCCGCGGTGGCGATTATCGTTTCCCTGATTTTCGTGGGCTTCCAGATTCGCGACAACACCGCCGCGACCCAGGCCAACACCTTTCACGAGATTGCCGCCCTGGATATCAAGCTGTTACTCAACTTTGCCAGTTCCCAGGAGTCGGCCCGGGTGAGCACGTTGTTTCGGGAAAACCCGGAGGCCTTGACGGAAGACGAACTCAATCATGGCTTTTACATGTTTGGCGCCGAAGTGCGTCATATTGAAAACCTGTTTCTGCAAAAGCACAGCAAGATGATGCACGATGTTGGCTGGCGCTCCCGCGAGGCGTTGGTGGAAGGCCTGATCCTTTCGCCAGGGTTTGGCGTACTGCTGCAGAGCCCGAACAAGAAGTACTTTGACGGTAGCTTTATCGAGTATGCCGAGAAGCTGAGAGCCGAAAACCAGTAATCAAACCCGTTATACCCTGATGATTCGCATTGGCCCCTACGAACTTCCCAACCGCCTGGCGCTGGCGCCAATGGCCGGAGTGACCGACCTACCCTTCCGCCGCTTGTGCCGCGAACTCGGCGCCGGGTACGTGGTGGGGGAAATGTTGTCGAGCATTCCCGCGCTGAGGAACACGAGAAAATCCCAGTTGAGGGCGAACCACGAGGGCGAGCCGGAACCCATCGCGGTCCAGATTGCAGGCAGCGAACCCCAGTGGATGGCCGAGGCTGCTCAATACAACGTCAACCAGGGCGCCCAGATCGTCGACATCAACATGGGCTGCCCGGCGAAGAAAGTGTGCAACCGAATGGCCGGCTCCGCCCTGCTTGAGGATGAAGGCCTGGTGGCTGAAATACTGCAGGCTGTTGTGCAGGCTGTCGATGTTCCAGTCACGCTGAAAATCCGCACCGGGCCGGATCCGGAGCGGCGCAACGGGCCTGCAATCGCGGCCATTGCAGAACAATCGGGGATCGCAGCGCTGGCTGTACACGGCCGCACCCGCGCAGACCGCTTCATGGGCCAGGCTGAATACCGCACGATCCGAGCAATATGTGAGAGCGTGGACATTCCTGTCTTCGCCAACGGCGATATTCTGAACCCAAGCGAGGCGAAGCAGATACTGGAAGAGACCGGCGCCGATGGGCTGATGATTGGCCGGGGCGCCCAGGGAAATCCATGGATATTCCGGGAGGTTCAGGCCTATCTCGAAAACGGCGTAGAGCTGCCACCACCCGCCAACGAGGAAGTCCATCGTGTGCTTTGCGCCCATCTGCGAGCGCTGCATGAGTTTTACGGGCCGCAACAGGGCGTAAGGGTGGCGCGCAAACATATTGGCTGGTACCTGAAAGACCGGCCTGGCGGTAAAGCATTGCGGGCCCGCTTGATGAAAGTCGAAGACGCAGACCAGCAGTTGGGATTAATCGACAGTCATTTTCAATCCGCCCAGCGCGATGCCGCATGAGAAAATAGCCCGATGCTCAGCATCAACAACGCAAGTATCGCAACACCATACTGATTCAAGGTTGGAATGCCGGCATAAAGGCGGGTGTTGACGATGGTGCACTCGCCGCCTGTTCCGGGTTCAAGCGGGATCGATTCACAGTCGCCAATGTCTTGCAGGACGCCGGCTTCCGGTTCTTCGCTCGCCGAGCACGAAGTGGTGCCGTCCCATCCAGGAAGTACCGAAAACACACCTGGATTGTTCGGGTCGATGAAAGCCTCTAAACACTCATCGCCACCGCAACCATATCCAAACTCAATTTCTCCATTCGCACAGCGCAAGGTGATGTTTACCGCCTGCGATGCCAGGTACTCGGGATGCTCGTCAATCCACTGCTTGTTGACGGTGACATCCACCGGCAGCAGGGTGTTGGTGATGGCGCAGTCGAAAGTGCCGCTTTCCACCGCATCGAAGTAACAGCCGTTTTCATCGTCGGAGATATCGCCGTAGAGGGAATCCGGATTGTCACTGGCCGCGTAAGACTGCAAGTAGCCGCCCGGGACCGGCGCTTCGAATACTTCGCAGTCAATTTGGCCCGGCTCGAAATCACGTACGATGAAGTCCACTTGGTCGAACGGAGCCCCAAACTCGGAAATCATCGCTTCCTGCTGCAGCGGCAAGCCGGTATTGCATTCGATCGCAACCCTCACGGCCGCCGGGTTGTCATCGCTGAAATCCTTTGTGACACGGAAGGTCGCCTGGATTGGCGCGTTGACGAAATCGCAGTTAAACGCATCCTCGTGCACAAAGCCTTCGACTTCGCAGTCTGCAGAACTTGAGACAAGCAGGTAATCGGGCGGAAGCGTTTCTGTGACCTCACAGCTCGTGGTGCCGAATGGTCCCATCAGGAAGCCTTCAACCGTCAGCTCGCCGGTCGTGCCTTCGAATACTTGCACCGGCGTGGACACGTCACCTGAAGAACAATTTAGGCTTGCAGTTACCGATGCGCCGGAATCATCGAGGAAGTCTTTCGATACGGTCCAGCTTGCCGTGGTTGGCAGGACAGATGTGGTTTCGGTGTGCGAATCGTCTCCGCTGTTGATGATGGTCTCATTGCCACCCGAACCGCTTACCGCTGCGGTGTTGGAAATTGCATCATCACCAACCGCGGCAGTCGGGCCTACCGTCACGCTCATGGTCAAGGTCTCGGTGGCGCCGTTGGCAAGGTCAACCACCCAATCGGTGCCATCATAGCTACCAGCGCTTTCAACCCAGCTTTCCAGCACCACACCCGCCGGGAGCTGAGATTGCGGATCATTAATCACCACGGCATCGCCATCGGACGGGCCGTTGTTGGTCACCGTTACCACGTACTCAAGGCCGTTTTCTTCAAAACCAGCAACCACCGGATCAGGGTCATCCGTCTTGGTCACGGCCAGGTCAATCTGGCGTTCGATAGAGGTTTCAATCTGAGCACTGTTGTTGCCAGGATCAGGATCATTGTCCGGCGAAGCAGTGACTTGCACTTCAGATACGATGGTATCGGTGCCCACTGGCGCAGAAGAATCAGCAGTTAGGGGAATGTAGACAAAATAGCTTCCACCCGCGTTAATAACGGATGTGACTCCACCGATATCAAGAACGACCCCGCCTTCAATGTGCTCGACGCTAACTCCTTGCGGGGAAGGTCCCGACGCGAACGCAACACCATCCGGCGCGGTGATGGTTCCGCTCCATTCAACGCCGGTAGCATTACTCGGGCCGTTATTGGTGATCGTAAGGGTGTGGATTAGATTCGAATCGCCACTGCCAGCCACAACCGGATCAACGGACTCTGCCCAGCTCACACTCAGCTCGGCTTGGCGATCAATTTCAGTGGTCACCGAGGTCGTGTTGTTGCCTGCATCCGTATCCATCTGGTCTGCCGAAACAAAGCTGGCCGATAACGAAATTTCATTCTCGCCGCCAGCATCGGGCGCCACGGTGTAGGTTATGGTCAATGTTGCTGTTGCACCGCTGGCCAGAGCAGGAATGCTCCAGGAACCTGGCGACAGTTCATCCCAGGTGCCAACAGAGGGGACACCGGAATCCAGCGTGACTCCGACACCGGGAATGAGGTGATCTGTCGCAATGACCAAATTGGTGGCATCAGCCGGCCCGTTGTTCACCACGGAAACCACCTGGGTCAGGTTGCCTGCGCCACTGCCCGCTATCACCGGGTCTATGGATTCTGTTGAACTGAGCGCAACATCAATCAACGCCACGATGGAAGTTGCTTCGCTCGCCTGGTCGTTTCCAGCATTCGGATCAGGCTCGGTCAATGCCGAGACCCCTACAGATGAATTGATAACGTCCGTGCCCGGCGCGGCGGTGTTGCCGGCCGTAAAGGTGATGGTTAGCGTGGCCGATCCGCCAGCGACCAAATTGCCAATTGTCCAGGTGCCAGGGTTGGTGCCACTCCAGGTTCCAACTGAAGGCGACACGGAATCTGGAGTGACGCCAATGGGGAAGGTGTAAGTGCCGCTGGCCGCCAATCCAGTGGCGTCGCTGGGACCAAGGTTGGTGAGCGTGTAGGAGTGTGTCAGATTGCCCGCACCCGAACCTGAAACGACGGGATCGATCGATTCTACACCCGCTATCTGGATGTCAACTTCGCGAAGGATCGGGGTGAATACGTTCATCGTGTTGTTGGTGTTACAGGTGTCAGCCTGGTCGATTTCAGTGATAAAAGGATTTAGGTTTACACCCATGAAGACAGGGCCAGGGACCACGCCGGATGGAACCGTGTAGGTCCAGGTCAGGGTGGCTGAACTGCCACCGGCGAGCGAAGGAAGGGTCCAGTTCCAGATGGCGGGGTCAAAGGTACCTGCAGTCGGCACCATACTGTTACGAACGACCCCGGCAGCCACTGCGCTCGCATGACTCAGGACGATGCCGGTCGCGGTGCCCGTCCCAAGATTGGTTAAAACGACAGTGTGCACAAGGTTCATCGGCCCGGAACCGGCAACAACCTGCATCGGCACTGAAGTGGACGTGACTTGCAGGTCCACTTCTCCAGGCCCCGGGGGAACACAAACATCTCCTCCCTCAGTCGCGTTGATCGACCCGGCTGGAGCATTGACGCCAAGCGCTTCCATGGAACCCACACCTTCCGTGTCGGCCACTACCATGCTGGAAATTGCCCAACAAAGGACCGCAATCATGCCTTTCACCAATCGAGATTCCACGCGCACGTCTCCCCCACAAGATGAGTTTTGCTCACTCTAGCCAGAGGCCGGAAGCGTGACCTGACGACAATATGATTTTTTTATGATGAAAATGGGGGAATCGGGGAACAGTTTATTTTATTCGCAGTTCTTCAAGGACAGCCCAGCAGTCCTCCTTGTTGGGAGAGTTTCCTGACCAGCGGCGCATCTCCTGGATGAATTTTTCCAGGATGTCCTCGCCTTCCTGTTCGCGTGCACGCACGATTTCACGTTTGGCTGACTCGCCGTCCCCGAGCCCGGTGTAAGCCCAGGCGCAGGTCAGGCGGGGCTGATAGTAATTGGGGGTACGCTCGACCGCCTGCTTGCCGCCCCGCAAACCCTCGGCATAATCCAGCATGAACAGGTGCGCCGTGGCACGGTAGGTGGCCCAAAGGCCAAAGCGTGGATGATGCGGAGCACGTGTCTCGGCAGTTTCGATCAGGTGGATGCCACCACGGTCTGAATGACGCAGGCACTGCTGCCAGCCGAGCACTGCCAGGGCATGCGCATCGTTAGGATTACGCTTGGCGGCAACCTCCAGGTGGCGGATGGCGTCGTCGGGCCGGTGGAACATGGTCGCGACAATTCCTGCGGCAGCCAGCACCTCCGGGTCTGTGGGTGCGGCCGCGAGCGCATCCGCGATCAGTGCATCGGCACGGGCAATTGTATCTTTCGGCTCCTCCGCCCATTGGCTGACCACATTCTGGCTCAATTGCACAGCAAGCGCGGCGCGCGTAACCGGGTCATCGGGCTCAATTTCCAACGCTTCCTGGAGCATCTCGACGATCTTCAGTGCATTCTTCCGCCCATAGTTTAAACGCAGAGACTCAGCCGCCTGGACCCGTTCGTAGGCCGACAAATTGAAACGCCCTGTGCGTCGCACCCGAACGGGCTGGGTCAAATCAACCTTGGTGGCAATTGCAGTCGATATGCTGCAGACCACCTCCTCCTGGACCTCATAAAAATGGTCCAATCGGGCGTCGTACTTTTCCGCCCACAGCAAGGCCTCATCGGCGGTGTCAGTGAGTTCAACACGAATTCTCACGGAATCCCCGCTCCTGGCGAGTGTGCCCGTGATGAGAAACCGAACGCGCAACACCTCGCCTGCCTCGGCAGGATTCAAGGCATTCGCGGAAAAATGTTGGGTTGAACTGGGTGGTGCAACGCGAAAGTGCGGAGTACGTGAAAGCAAGGTGGTCAGGTCGCGGGTTAGGCCGTCTGCAAGAAACCGCGCGTCTCCGCCGCTGGAAACATTGGTGAGCGGAATTACTGCTACCGAAAACGGTGGGAAGAGCGTCGACCTGGAAACGGGTTCGTCGGACCCATTCTCGCTGGCCCTGATTTCAGCATCCAGTCGATACCCCTGTTTTGAAACGGTGCGGACTGCGCCGCCATCAGCGGCGATATCGGTGAGAGCCTTTCGCAGCTGATACACGATGCGCGTGAGCACCTCGTCGCTGGCGCTGGCTCCCGCCCAGATGTGTGAGACCAACTCGTCCCGAGTCCACAACTCGCCGGGCCGCTCTGACAAGGCCAACAGCAGAGCCATGACTTTAGGCTCGATCCTGCGGGAGACGTTTTTTCCGGAGATCCTCCAGGCATCCGGTTCCACCAGGACGCCGTTCATATAAAACGACGACCGGCTGCTGTCGACATGCTTTCCAGATTGCCCCATAACCGCAAAAAACTAGCACAAACCGGCTGCGGCATCATAAAAAAATCATATTGACCTCAGGCTTGTATGGCGCGCCATGCTTAAGCTTTGACGGATTACAGGGAGGGTGGCGAAATTTCCAGGACGGAGGCTCAGCTCACCAACGATAACCAGCAAGGACACCACGTGAATAAAAACGCATTGCAAATCCGAGTGTGCGGTTTCCAACTCCTTCAACCCAGCGCTGCAATGACCCTGAGTCTGCTAGTCGTGCTGAGCCTGCTAATGACTGTATCGTCAACCGCGAAGGCCCAGGCCACAGGCGGCTTAACTTTGAACGATGCAACCAACCTGAGTGTCGCAGCGCATCGCACCGAAACCGATAACAACGAAAGTCAAAACCCCGATATCACAGGCGGCCTGGGTGGTTATCCGGCCGGATTTGATCCCTACTCCACCGGAGCGAATTTCGACTGTTGCGGCACGGAGTTTGGTGCGGGAAATTTGCGCGACAATGACGTGGGCGCAAATTTTGCGTACGGCAGGTACAGCGACGGCTCCTACGCAATTCCAAAAGCGGGCAAGCTCACGCTAAATCTCAATCAACCGCGCTTGCTCACCGGCATCGCAATCTACAACGGTTATACCAACCGGGACGATGGCACCTACCGGCTCCTCGATGGCTGGGGTCAGGTGCTGGGATCATGGACCATCAGCACGCCAGCAGGAGAAGGCTCCAACAGCGGCGCGGATTCTTTCTGGCTTCGCTTCAAGAACCCGGTCATGACGGACAAACTGGTTCTGGAAACCACGTCGACTGATCTGGATGCCACAAACAGCTATCGCGAGATTGTTGTGCTGCATGATGGTCCGATCGCTTTGCGCGGAATCACCGTGGACGATGTGTACACCGTTTCGTGGCCGGCCAGCAGCGCCTGGCAGGGTGATGCAGGAAGTACGGAATCGCCGGGGCACCTGGTTCGTCAGAACTCCGATCGCTGGTTGCAGTTGAATGCCGACCGCCAGGTAATGGCCACCTATGACAAGCGCGAAGAACGCCAATTCATGGTGCTCTTGGAGGGCGACGGGCACCTTCTCGAAGTTGATTTTGACCGCATGCGCATCCAGAAACGTCACGCCGGAGGCGCCGTGCGATGGACCCGCAAGATTCATGAAGTCACCACCACGCCTGACCCAACCGACTACCAGCGGTATGTTCCTGCCGTGGAATATTCGGCCAAGGGAGGCGATGTGACTTATGTTTCTTACGGAGATAAGAGCGAACTGGGTGCGCGGCGGTATGAAGGTCACTTTGAACAGCTTCCCGACCAGAGTTGGCGTCACATGTCCCGGCCACACCAGGGCAGCCGTAACTTTGTTGAAACCGAGCGGTTCAGCGAGACCGGTCGGGACGAGTGGTCGGTTTACCTGGTTGGCAGTTCCGCGAGCAACACAGGGGTCAGGGTCACGTTAAATTTGTGGCTCAAGACGGTCAAGCGCGGAGACGAGACCGGTGACATTACCGGGGCGAGCAACACACCCTTACCAACTCCGGAAGAATTGGCGCAAATGGCGGAAATTGCCCGCCAGGAAGAGGAGTCCAATTACGACCGTATGCTGCAAAGCCCCGTTTCGAAGGACGACCTTAACAAGGTCATGCACTGGATTGGCCAGGAAACGGCGACCGAATCCGTCGGATTCTGCTACCGGAACAGCACGCCAAGGCAGGGCTACCCATGGGCTCCAGGTGACCCGGCGCTCCCGGGAGGCTACTCCACCATGATAGAGCGGTGCGAAGGCGAGCATGGCGCCGGCCAATGCGCCCTCGAAGTTGCCGTGGTGTATCCGAAATGCGAGGCCGGGTTCTATGGCGATGGGCCCATTTGCTGGCAAAGCTGCCCGACCTATCACGACGTCATGGCAACCGGGCAGAACGTCAAGTTTGATTGCGGCACATTCTGTGCAACCAATCGCGACGAATGCGCCATGGGCGTTAAAGAGATGGTTTTTGCCCCGATTAACCTCGCCTTGAACATTCTCTCAATGGGGCTGGCAGGGTTGGCGCAAAACAGTGCCGCCGCTGCCGGCCAACAAGCCATTGAAGCGTCACTGGATGCCGTTCAATATTCAACCGCCTTTGGCCAGGCTGCGCAGGGCACCGCATTTGTGGCGACAGGTGGCGGTGCAGCCATCGCCGCCCAGGCGACTGCTGTTTCAACGATCGCCGAGGCTTCAGCACGAGCAACCATTGGCTCGGTACTGAAGGAGGCATTCCAGTTTGGCGCGAGTAGCCTGGCGGACAACATCGCGAATTTCGCCAACGTCGGTGTGGTCGATATCCTTGCCGACGTAGCGACCATCGCCGGTGAAACAACCGCTGCCTTCTCGTCCATCGAAGCTGCGATTGGGGGCATCCAGGGGTCGGCCAGTGGCCAGGCACTCGAGCTGATTGATGAAGTAGGGGTCTGGAGTGCGGATTACGCAAAACAGTTCAGAGAACACACCAGTCCGCGCGTTGACCGGCTCATCAACCAACACTTCACTAACGCTGATGACCGTGCCTACATCAAGCAAAAGTTCGGTCAGTACCAGATTGCAGGCATGATTGCGGCAGATGGCTGGGAAACCGCCGATACGGTTTTGGGTGTACTGAGTTTTGAGCCAGTTGGCGTGATCTCGTTAATCGCGGCTTTTGCACACCCTGTTTGCCGGGATGCACCTGCTCCGTTCCCGGCGATTCGCATACTGCCAAACAATGAAAGGCAGGGGTTCGATCCGATGACCCGCGCCCCTTGAGCCTTTTATTCATAGCGGGTTAGTTGATGACAGTGATCTGAGGCGAAGTCGTAGGCTGCGCGGCCAGATGTGCCGTGATAGCCTGCGCGTATGCACCTCACCGGATTGACCGTAACCACGATCCTGGGCAGTTTCCTGGCTGTGGAGTCGGCGCATTGCCGAACTACCGGGGAAACTCAGGAACAGGCGTGGCAGACGCTCGAAGAGGTTATCGTTACTGCCCAAAAGCGGGAACAAGACATACAGGACGTTCCCATTGCAATCACCGTGCTGGATGAAACGTTCCTGATCCGACATGACTTGCAGACCATAGAAGACCTGGGCGGCTTCGTTCCCAACCTCTACACGACGAACAGCGTGAACTACGGCGCGGCACCCATCTCGATCCGCGGGATCGGTGGGGCCAACGGTGGCGGCAATTTCTTTAACGATGAGCCGGTTGCCGTCTACCTCGGTGGTATGTATATCGGACGACTCAGCTTCTCCACCGCCGACCTTGTCGACATCGAGTCGATCCAGGTGCTTCGCGGGCCCCAGGGCAGCCTGTTTGGGCGCAATGCCACGGCAGGCGCGTTATTGGTGCAGCCCGCACGCCCCACCGCTGAGCCGACTGGCTACCTTCGCCTGCTGCTTGCCGAGCACGGCGAACGGCGAATACAGGGCGCGCTTTCAGCCCCGCTTACGGACACGTTGCAAGGCCGCATTGCCATTGGCAGGAGCAATGTGGACGGCTGGGGCGAGAACACAACTACTGGTGAGGACGTGAACGGCCTAGAGGACACCACCGCTCGGGTTTCGCTGGCCTGGCAACCCTCGTCCCGGCTGATTACTGAGTTGATGGTCGAGCACAGCGACCAGGAGGCCAATCCTGCCACCCTGAACGTTGCTCCGGTAAAGCCGGGCCAACCCTCTTCGCCGTTCATTCGCCGCGACGATCTCGACCAGGTGATGGATGACCTGGAGATCTCCTCCAACGACGCAAGCCACAACGACACCGATGCCACCAACGCGGTTTTCTCGTTGGACTGGGAAGTCGGAGGCGTGACGTTGTCTGCCATCTCCGGATACCGGGATTACCACCTTGACGGCAGGCAGGACTCGGACAGCACCCCATTCACCCTTTTTACCAACAGCGGAGTCATCGGCTCCGAGCAGTTCTCCCAGGAAGTGCGGCTGTCCGGCGACGCCAATGATTCATTTCTGTGGGTCGTGGGCGCCCTGTACTACACCGAAAACTCGGACGTGGAATTCAGCATCAACAACTCCCAGGGGCTGTTCGGTGCGGGTACCCGGGCCATTTTTGAAGCCACCCAGGAGCTCGATTCCTGGGCCGTGTTTGCCGACGGCACCTATACATTTACCGACCGGCTTTCCGTCACCCTCGGCGGACGCTTTAGCAAAGAAAGCAAGGACTTCACCAATAAACAAACTGTATTCACCATCACCGAAAGCGTCCCCCTGCCCGTCGACATCGGCCCGTTCCCCGCCGGCTCGCAAATTCCCAGCGGGATCACTTTTCTCGACCCGCCTGTGTTCACCGACAGCGCTGATTTCGACAATTTTTCTCCGCGAGTAGTGGTTGAATACGCGTTCAAAAAACACCCGTTCAACGGAGATGTTTGTGCCTACGCCAGCTACACCGAGGGGTTCAAGAGCGGGGGCTTTAACTCCTTTGGACTGACGCCGGCCTTCGCGGAAGAGGAAGTCGAGTCTTTCGAGCTTGGCGTCAAAAGCACCTTGTTCGAGCGCCGACTGCGCCTGAACGCGGCCTGGTTCACTTACGACTACAGCAACCTGCAGGTTCGCCTCCCGGTGCCGACCGGCGGCGTCACCATCGACAACGCCGGAGCGGCCGAGGTCTCGGGATTGGAAATTGAGGGCAGCCTGCTCATCACCGAGAGGCTGCGCCTGGACGCCAACTTTGCCTTCCTTGATACCGAACTCAAAGAGTTCAATACGCAACAAGTGCCCGGTGATCTGCTGTTCGTTCTGGGTGCGCCAATTCCGCTGGAACCGGTGAACGCAGCAGGCAATGAACTAACCCGCGCCCCGGACTTCTCCTGTTTCATCGATCTCCAGTACGCGCTCGCCCTGGGGAGAAATTTTGAAGCTCTATTCGAGTTGACCTGGCGCTACCAGGACGAGGTTTACTTCCTGGAGACCAACCAGGATCGCAGCACATTCAAGGCCGACAGCGCCGACCGTCTGGATCTGCGGTTTGCCTTACAACCGATTCGCGGAGCCTGGAATGCGGCACTCTTTGTTAACAACGTGAACGACGACCGTACAATTACCCAGGTCACCGCACTCGGTTCGTACCCCAATGCGGCCATCAGCCCGCCGCGGCAATACGGCGTCGAAATTACCTATCACTGGAGGTAGTAAATTGAAGTTGGGGGACCGTTGAACACTAAAGAACCCGAGCCCTGGCCGCAGGAACGATTTGATCGCTGGTACCGGGAGCGCCCGGTCATCCCCGCCCGGGACTATGTCAAAACACTGGTGCCCCGCATCACCGCGCTCGGCGAGCGCGCGGGTTTCCGGCTCGAGAAATACGGTGAAGCCACTTACTCCACCGCGATGGCCGCCGAGGATGGCGGCGCCGGCGAAGCAACCCACGTCACCCACGACCTGTTCCGATTGCTGATTGGGGATTTTGACCCAGAAAAACCCTGCTACGTGGTTCTGGGCGGCACCCACGGTTATGAAAAAGGCGGCCCCCTGGCGGCGTTGAAGTTTGCCGAAGAAGAAGCCGCCCGCTACACCAATGAATGCAGCATCGTGATTTACCCCTGCGTGTGCCCCGGCCCGTATGAAAAGGAGCTGCGCTTTACCGAGGGGCGAATTGACCCCAACCGGGACGCATTCCTGGACAAGGCGCAAAGCCAGGAAATGCGCGCACTGGCACGCTCTGTCGAAGAATTACATCAACGGCTGTTCAACGGCGATTCGAGCCGCAAATTCACCGCCGCCATTGACCTGCATGAAACCCCGTTCATGGACATTGCCATCGACAAGGAAAACGCAGAGGCCGGCGGCGAGGCGTTCGAACTCGAGATTTTCCCCAAAGGCATGTTTCTCATCGCATTTGACGAAGACCTGGCATTGGCCCAACAGATCATCCGGAACGTCCGCCGCGAAGGCCACCATGTGGTCGATGACGACACCTTGTACGGCTCACCCAATCACGATGGCATTTTGCTGATGAGCGAGATGGGCAACGTCGCCGGCAGGGTTCGCCAACTGCTTAAACACTTCGCCACAGCAAGCTTTACCACTGAATACTGCGATGAGCACCTCACCGATGAAACGCCCGACGCTGAACGCGTGGAACCGCAGATGGCTGCGATCCGGGGCATGTTTTAATCGGGAGACAGTTTACTCAATTCGAAATTGAGGCCAAAAAGTAAACTGCCCCCGATCTGATTTAGCTATTTCGTGTAGGCGATATGCAACGTATGAATGTCGTCGTTATACGTGAACGGCGCCCGGTCGAAGTACGCCGCCGAGACCGGCGAATAGCTATCCGTACCCACGTCAAACGCGTCGTTGGCGGTAAATGCCAATGCCGCCGTACGCGGAACGGTTCCGCTGGCCACAACCTGGCCGTTCACGCTTAGTGAAACATCGGCCGCGCCACGCGGCGCCTTGATCACGGTGTCGACCACGATCGTGACTTCACCGGTGGGCAGGCTGCTTTCGCTGCTCAGATTGGTCCGCTCAATCTCGAACAGGTTGTACTCATAATGCAGCTTGCCGTCTTCGACCCAAAGCGCCAGCCCGCCTGAGAATGCACCCAGGGCGTAGAGCACGCCTTCCGAGTCGTCATCGATGGTGGCTTTGAGTGTCACCCGGCTGCTTCGCGCGCCCACCTTGGGGCCGGCGAATTCGGGGACACCCACCACATCCTGGGTGTAGTTGAACTCGGTAGCCGGGTTATGCGGCGCGGACTGGGGGCTCCAGACAATCGACCACAGGCCACCGCCAATGGGGAACACCTGGTTATCCTTCGCCTCACCACGGAACAGCGCTTTCATTTCAGCCACCTTGTCCGGATTGTCGGCAGCCACATCGGTGGCCTGCGCGAAGTCATTTTCCAGGTCGTAGAGCAACCAGGTGTCCTGGTCCGGCGTCCAGGTGCCGATATTGGCCGGCAAGCCCGGCACCCACGGCACGCGCGGGCCCCAAACCGAGGCGAACCAGCCATCGGAGTAGATGCCTCGATCGCCCATGACCTCGAAGTACTGGGCCTGCTTCTTTCCTTCTGCATCGGGGTCAGCAAACGTGTACTGCATGCTGATGCCGTCCATCGGTTGCTGCGTAACGCCATCAACCTCTGCTGGCGGCTCAATGCCAATCACGTCATAGATGGTTGGCACGATGTCGTTGACATGGTGAAACTGGCTGCGGGGAATATCGTCCGGCTTGATATGGTCAGGCCAGGACACGACCAATGGCGTACGTGTGCCACCAAAATGCGAGGCGTTCAGCTTGGTGCCCTGGAACGGGGTGGAGCCCGCCCATGCCCAGCCGGCGTGGTACATATTGTCAGTCTTGTTGCTACCCAGGACATCCAGGCCGCCCAATTCATTCAAGGCGTTGATATGGTCCTTGATCTCCGTGGCAATGCCATTCTGGGCCAACAGTTCACTGATGGTTCCGCGCTGGCCTTCTGAACTGGAGCCATTGTCACCCCAGATGTAGAACACCAGGGTGTTCTCTTTGAGGCCGAGCGCATCAAGTTCGTCAATCAACCGTCCGGCCTGGGTATCACCATGTTCGACATAACCGGCGAAGACTTCCATCAGGCGGGTCTGGAATGCGCGCTCATCTTCGGGAATGCTGTCCCACGACTCCATGGAGTCTGCGCGCGGTGTCAGCTCGGTGCCTTCGGGCACCCAACCCAGGGCCTGCTGCTGCTTGAAAATGCTTTCCCGCAACTCGTCCCAGCCAGCGTCGAACTGGCCTTTGTACTTGTCCGCCCACTCCTTGAATATGTGGTGGGGGCCATGCGCCGCGCCCGGCGCCCAGTACATGAAGAACGGGTCATTGCCCCGCAGTGCAACATGATTCCGAAGCCAGTTAACGGCCTTGTCGGTCATGTCCACGGTGAAGTGATAGCCTTCCTCGTGGTAAGGCGCTGAAATCCTGACGGTGTTTTCTACAACCGCAGGCTCCCACTGGGAAGATTCGCCGGCCAGAAAACCATAGAAGTAGTCAAAACCCACCAGTCGACCGGTTGGCCACCGGTCATAGGGGCCAGCACTGGTGGTCTGCTCTGCCGGGGTGTTGTGCCATTTGCCGAAGGCCGCAGTGCTATATCCGTAGTAACCCAATACCTTGGCGGCCGATGCCGTGGTTGCCGGCCAGTGACCGGTGTAACCATCCCAGTCATTCGCCAGTTCGGCGATTTGACCAAAGCCGGAGCGGTGATGATTTCGCCCTGTCAGGACAGCGGCGCGAGTTGGGGAACACATGGCCGCATTGTGAAAACTGTTGTATGCGATACCTTCCTCGGCCACGCGTGACAGGGTTGGCGTATTAATAGGGCCGCCAAACGCACCCGGCAGCGCAGGCCCCACGTCATCCAGCATGATAATCAGGATGTTTGGCGCATTGTCAGGCAGATGGCTGACAGGTGGGTTCGGTGAATAGTTGGATTCGGCAATTGTTGGCCCAGCCGTACTTCCTGAAGGCTGCGGAGGAAATGGCAGCGAATCCTGGCCAAACGCCAAACCGCTTGAAAGACCAAAAACACCAACGAAAGCAGAAACGATTACGGATCTGGGACTCACAGTCTCCTCCTGAGTTTGTGCGTTCAACCGAAGCCGATTAGCACCGGCGGTGCACTTTTTGAGTAATAGAATTTAACCTTACGCGCGTGGCGTTGTGATGACAGTCACGATACAACAAGCACCACTGGCTAGCGAACTCGGGGGACAGTATGCTTAATTCGAATCAGATCTATCAAGCAAATTTCCTTTGACAATCTCTTGCCAAATCAAGCGGGCCCATGCGCTCATCTCATTCCCTGCCTGATTGCGCTCATCAAATCCAGGGGCAGTGAGCGTCTTAGCCGCCGAATCAGGTGCTTGCGTACCTGGCGCTTGCTCTGCACATGGGCCTGGGCATGGAGTTCTTTGAACGTACTGGCGAGTGCGTTTGCACGGCTAATCAAGTCAGCCGGCTCGACCAACTCATCAAAAAAACCCACTTCCCTGGCCTTTTCAACGTCGAAGTACTCGGCAAGTGTCACGGCCCGTTGGTACGCAGCCGGTGTCAGCCGATGCTGCAACATGGCGGCAGCTACCCGCGGCATTGTCATGCCAATCGCAACCTCGTTTGCTGCAATTTTGAAATCGCCGCGGCTGCCGATGATGTAATCCGCCCCCAGCATCATGAACACGCCCATGGCCAGCGCGTGCCCATTGCAAGCAGCGATCACGGGGCGCGGATGGGCGAGGATGCGTGGCGGCAGCCGGTAACCCAGGCGAAGCATCCCGATGGCATTCAGCCCCCCGCGTTTCATCACCTTGAGGTCGAAACCAGCCGAAAATACGTCCTCACGCCCCGTCAGGATGACAATGGCATGGTCCGCCGCGGCGCGGTCAAACGCGGCATGAATTTCGCGCAATACCGCGGGAGACAAGGCGTTGCGCTTGCCATCGTCGATGCGAATGGTGGCAATACCCTGGTCAAGACTGTAGGAAACCGTGTTGGCGGACATAGTTGCGTGCCTCGGCCAGAAACTCTGGCGTCATCTTGCCATACAATCTTTCGAATCGGCGGGTCCTGGCGCGGTGGCCAGCAAAAAACCCAGCAGCACAAACCCCAGGCACATCAATACGATCATCCACCACTCGGTGACGTTTTCCAGGATGTCTATGAACGCGCTATCTACAAACAAGTAGCGCTTGAGCACCGAAAACACGCCTACGATCCATTGCAGGGCAACGATCAAGGCCAGGCCAAAAACAGCACGCGGGGCGCGTTGTGCTGAAGATGCACAGGCAGAACCGGCGAAATGGTTCCAGGTGAACCTTGCTGCCAGCAATTGAGCCAGCGCCGTAAAGCCGAAGAAAAACACCACGCCATAACGGCGCAGCCAGCGATACATGTC
Organism: Gammaproteobacteria bacterium; assembly: GCA_030428105.1. Lineage (GTDB taxonomy): Bacteria > Pseudomonadota > Gammaproteobacteria > Xanthomonadales > SZUA-36 > JAUIBE01. The sequence continues at coordinate 7,382 of JAUIBE010000010.1, read as the reverse complement.
GCCTTCCGTGCCCAGCCAGATCACGTACACGGTGAGCGCGATGGCGCCGCCGTAGCCCAGCAGCACGGTTGAGCAACGAACAACAGGCATTTCAGGGCCTAGCGCTGACATCCAGCGGGAAAGGTTGGCCCAGGTCAGCAGCATCAGCACCGCCACCGGCAGCGTGACCAGTTTGAACCACAACAAGCCTGGCCCGGAACGCACTGCCCGGCTGGTTGAAACGCAACCATCGAGATAGGGATTGCAGATATATTCCGGCGCGAGCGACTGGCCGTCCTGGATGTTCATCCAATAGGCAAAATGTACCGCTGCGAGCGGGATGAGGCCGCAAGCTACTGCAAGACAGGTTCCTCGTTTCATGAGGATTGTGGGGACAGATTACTCAACTCGCCCGTGAAACCAATGGGCAAACTGTCCCGGGTTTCAAAGGTTTTGCAAATAACTCACCATTCGCTGACGCGTCTTCTGGTCTGGCAATCGTCCGAAACCGGCTTCCATGTTCTGGGTGGCGTGCTTCGGGTTGGCGGTTTCTGTCAGTACGCATGTGACTGCGGGATGAGACAAGATGAACTTGATGGAAAACGCGGCCCAGTTGTCGCAATCAAACTCACTAGCCCATTCAGGCACCTCGTGACCCCTGACCAGGGAGAAGTATTCACCATTGATGAAGGGCCGGTTGATGGTGACCGCCACTCCCTTGTCGAGCGCCATGGGCAAAATGGCTTGATCCGCCTCGGTTTCCAGGGGTGAGTAATTGACCTGGATAATGTCCACGGTTCCCGTCTCCATAAGGCCCATCATCGATTCGTAATACTCGCTCCGGTGCCGGGCCATGCCAATGAACCGGGTCAGGCCCTCGTCTTTCCAGCGCCTGAAGTGATCCCAGTTGGGAATGACGAATTCAGGATAACTCTGCATCACGTCGAGCTGGCTTTTCCCCGTCATCTCCAACAGGCGTTGGGCATCGGCCCGATTGGTGGCTTCATCGTCGTCGGAAAAGTAGCTGCCAAGGAACAGCTTGTTGCCTATTCCCAGGTTGCCGGCGGCCTCGGCCACCACGAACCGGCTGGGTCCGATGCAATCGATGTAACTGCCGCCATGCTGGTGCAAGAGTTCCATGAGGCCCATGGAGGCCTGGACATCACCTTCCCTGAACACGTTGGAGTTGCCAAGGCCAACCACCGGCAGCTCCAGCCCGGAAGCAGCAACTGAACGCCTTGGTAACTTCTTACTGTCGGCCAATACGCGTTGCCAGGCGGAAGGAACCGCCAGCGCCGAACCGGCAATAGCGAAGTTTTTGATAAACGCTCGTCGTGTTGCTGCCATTTTTCCTGTCTCTGAAACCTAATCGGGGGACAGTTTACTCAAATCAGCTTCGGGCTTTTTGGATAAACTGCCTTCTTCGGGTTGGCCCAGGCCGTGACATGATCGCCAAAATATTGCCCCTCCACAGCCGTCTGTTTGCGGTTTGCATTCTGCTAGCTGCAATGCTGACAGGCTGATTCATCCAGGAAACCAAATGACCGATTTGCTCGAACGAGTGCACTCACGCGAGTGGTTCTATCGCTTCGAACTACCCGATGGCACGGCCACCGCCACCTATCACGGCGGCGGCCTCGACCAGATTCACGAGACCCGCTGGAACATGCTGGAGAGCATCCTCGATGCCGAGTTTCCAGCTGGCCAGCGGAATCTTCGTGCTGTGGATCTGGCCGCACACCAGGGCTGGTTTTCGGTCCACCTCGCACAGGCGGGAATCGCCAACGTGACGGGCGTGGACACCCGTGCCGAACATGTCGCAGATGCGCGCCTGATCACGGCGGCGATGGGCCTTTCCAACGTCGAGTTTATCCACAGCGACGTGTTCGACCTGGACCCCAAAGCCCTTGGGACCTTCGACCTGGTGCTGATGCTGGGGCTGATCTACCACCTGGAGAATCCAATCGGCGCCCTGCGCCTGGCGCGCGCCCTGTGCGGCAGGCTGTGCCTGATCGAGACCCAGGTCGTGCCGGGCATGAGCGGCATGGTGGACTTCGGCAGCTACCATTTCGTGCGCCCGCTGCGCGGCTCCTTCGGCATTATCGACGAGACCGATGAGACCCATGGGTCTGAAACCGGCACGACCGGCATCTGCCTGGTGCCTAGCATCCAGGCGCTCACCTGGCTGCTAACCAAGGTCGGGTTTTCGCGCTGCCAGATACTGCGGCCACCCCCGGGCGCTTACGAGCAGTTGCGTCACGGCAAGCGCGTGATGGTTGCTGCCTGGGTCTGAGGACCTGCGCTAACGCTCGGCTATACCGGCCTCTGCACTTCGCGCACCAGGAGACCAGCAAGAATCTGAGTGGAATAAGAATTGTCAGCACCTTAAGTTAACTGTCCCCAGATTCAGTCTGTGCACTCTATACCTTCAGAACCTGCAAGTTGCAGCTACGGGGTCAGAGTAAAGGGACAGAGTAAACCGACAGCAGATCACAAAGTTTTCTTAGTCACATCGGAGCGAATCCCGGTCGCGCGGCAACTACGCCCCCGTTCAGCATTGAGTCTTCTTCAATCTCACGGAGAAGGTTCAGTGCCAAGACAGCCCCGATTTTGCCCCGCCGGCTTCCCGGTGCATTTGATTCAGCGGGGCAACAATCGACAAGCCATCTTCACCTGCGATGCTGACCTGGCTGCCTACGCCAACTGGCTCGCGCAAGGCGCAGAGCGATTCGATGTGGCGATTCACGGATGGGTGTTCATGACTAACCATGTGCATCTTCTGGCCACACCCGGGCAGGACGAGAGCCTCTCGCGGATGATGCAATTCCTAGGGCGGCTCTACGTGCGTCGCTTCAACTACAGATATACCCGCAGCGGCACCTTGTTCGAGGGGCGCTTCAAATCCAGCATCGTGCAGGAAGAGCAATACCTGTTGACCTGCCTGCGCTACATTGAGCTCAATCCAGTCAGAGCCGGCATGGTTAGAGACCCGGGCGATTATAACTGGTCGAGTTTCCGGGCCCATGCATTCGGAACAGCGCCCCGGTTATGGTCACCTCATGATCTTTACATCGAACTGGGCAGAAACCTGGAACAGAGACAGAAAGCCTGGAGGGCGTTGACCAGCGAAAGCCTGGACACCGAGGCTATGGCCAAAGTCCGACACTGTGCCAACACCGGGCTCGTTTTGGGAACAAAGGCGTTCAGGGAGCAAGTGCGCCAACTCCAACACTAAGTCCTGCTCCCCGCTTTACTCTGTCCCTTTACTCTGACCCCATTGCTTCCTGGTTTGCCGGTTGGTAATCGCTGAACTCCACCACGACCTCCTCATCGATGGTCGCAACCAGGAAGGCCTTCCCTCGCACGGAAGATTTAAGCGATACGGGCACGATGGGCCCGGCTTCGCCCGCTTCCGAAAAACTCATTCGCATCTCGAAGCTGTCGATTTTCACACCGGTACGAGGTTTGAAAGACCCGCGGCTCTTCAGACTCAAGCTTTCAACGTACCGGCCTTTTTTCAGGATACGCAGCTCACCCGCGACATGCTTCATGAAAGCCTCGTCATCCTCGTCACGCGGTTGGAAAGAAAATCGCCATGAATCCGATGTTTCCTCGAGTAATTCCAGCGATCCGGGCGTAATCATCTCGAACAGGCCGTTTTCTGTTTCATCGGCTTCACGCTCGGCCCGGCGTCTGGCTTTTTCTTCCCGGAAACCGGAAATCGCGTCATCACTGGGTGTCTCACCATTGAGGGCTTCGAGTTTCCAGGCGTTGTCGGGGCCGCGGGACGGGTCATAGGAAGCGACACGGATCTCGTCAGGCGAGGAGCGGGTTTCCGAGAATGACCAGTGATCTAGAAATTCGTTGTTACTTCGCGCGGTGGCCTCCCTCACCAGGCGATCATAGTCCAATGCCAGTGCGGATCCACTGACGAAAAGGAGTGCAAGAAGTGCCGTTCTAATTCGCTTCATAAAGTTATAGGGTCAGAGTAAAGGGACAGAGTACAGGGCCAGAGCAACCTGGCAAGTCTACAAAGCTTGCTTTGTGCCTGTACTCTGTCCCTTTACTCTGACCCCATCATTAATCTAGGCTGTCCGCAAGGAGGCCCCCACCCATGAATCAAACTGACCTTTGCGGCCGGTCAATATCGGCCGTTTCTTTTTTTTCGCTTGTCCTGTTGCTTTTTCCGCTGGCAGCCATGTCGCAGAACGCGATTTTCGACACCACGCGAATGGTCGAAGGCACCGCCAACCAGTGCCAGGATGTCCCGGATTGCATCACTATGAGGTATCCCTGGACAGAAATCGCCCCTGAAACCTCTGAGGTCATTGGAGGCAATTGCCCCGATGACGCGCCCTACGTATGGCATTGGGATGCCAGGTACCACGAGCACCTGGCCATCAAGGTTTTAGGACGAACGGAGAGCAACCTGACTTTCGTGGTTAATAACCGGGCCGATGAGCCAGGCAGATTGCGAATCAAGGTCGGATGCTCCTCCCATCCCTTCGATCACACCATCCGGGGGCACGAAACTTACTCAGCGGGCCTGCCCTCGCTTCAACAATTTTCGCAGTAGGTGGCCTCACAAATGAAAATTTCGCATTTATTAACGATCGCATTGGTGGCCGCCATTACCACCACTTTTTCGCCGGTTTCGCACTCTGGAATTTGCGACGGTGTGCCCAACTGCCAGGAACAGACAAAAGGCGCCGTTAGCTACAAGGGACTCGAAACGAAGGGGTGGGCTTACTACTGCACTGGCGAGTATCCCTACTACTGGAATAACGCCCCGAGCGCTGCCCTGGGTTTTGGAAGCAACTTCAAGCGCAGCCCCTCTTGCTTCTCGATCTCAGAAAACCCTGCGGGCGAAACGTCCGACCATCCATCCAAAGCAGACTTCACCATTACCAACTGGTGCGGAGATGGCATCTTTCCGGTGAAGAAGAAGATCACCGTAACGCTGGGGTGCTCGAAAATTTCCCAGGACGATTCCCCGCCCAGTTGCCCGGGACACTACGAAACTACTGACGACCCCAATTGCCCATTGGAAGGGCCGGCAAGAAACACTTGTTCAAGCACCGGGATCGGATGCATCCAGACCTATACTGAGAAATGTTCCAACGGCAAGGTCTACTACTGCACCAAGGATCTTTACGCGGGCGGGCTTACCTATTGTATGACCTGTCCTGACTAGAAAGTTATGGGGTCAGGGCCCTGCCCCGTTTACGTGATTCCTCCGCCAGGGAAACGGCGTACTGGTCGAGCTTTTCAGCCAGGGCCGAATCATTGGTGGCCAGGATTCTTACCGCCATCAGCCCGGCGTTCTTGGCGCCGCCGATGGCCATGGTTGCCACGGGTACGCCGCCAGGCATCTGGGCGATGGAAAGTAGGGAGTCCATGCCTTTGAGCGCCTTGCTCTCCACCGGCACCCCAATGACTGGCAGCGGTGTGAGGCTGGCAACCATGCCCGGCAGGTGCGCAGCGCCGCCAGCACCCGCGATGATGACTTTTAATCCGCGGCTTTTCGCTTCCTGGGCATAGGCGGCCATGTCGAGGGGGGTGCGGTGGGCCGACACCACCCGCACCTCGTGGGCAACGCCAAACTCCTGGCAAATTTCCGCAGCGGCCTGCATGGTGGGCCAGTCCGAATCGCTGCCCATGATGATCCCGACGAGGGGCGTATTTTCCGAACTCATTGGTCTGCTCCGAATTGAATCAGGGCTGCGGCTTCTTTTGCCGTTTGTTCTGCTTCCGCCACGGATGAACCCAGCGCGGTGATGTGCCCCATCTTACGCCCCGGCTTGCTCAGCGTCTTGCCGTAGACATGAACCTGGGCGCCTGGGATAGCGAGCGCCTTGTCCAGGCCCTGCGGAGCACCCGGGCCTTTGCCTGCGCCCAGCAGGTTTACCATCACGGCAGCAGGCGCGACCATGTCCGTTGATCCCAGCGGCCATCCCATTACCGCACGCACGTGGTTTTCAAACTGTGAGCACGTGCAGGCCTCGATGGAGTAGTGCCCGGAATTGTGGACGCGTGGCGCCAGTTCGTTGATCAAGACTTTTCCGTCGGCGGTCAAAAACATCTCGATGCCGAAACTGCCCAGGCCATCGACCGCTTCTACCGCTTTGCGCCCTAACCTTTCGACCTCAGCGGACACCTGTTCGCTGACTTGCGCTGGAGCCCTGACCACGTGACAGATGTGATCTTTCTGGATGGTTTCGACCACGGGGTACTGGGCCACATCGCCGTTTCTGGCGCGGGTGACGATGGTGGCGAGCTCCATCTCGAAAGGACAAAAAGATTCGACATACAGCGGGTTTTTGTCGCCGTTGAGCGCTTCCCACGCCTGCGCGACCTCGTCAGCCGAGCGAACCGTGGCATTGCCTTTGCCGTCGTAACCGAAGCGGCGTGCCTTGAGGACCACTGGCCAGCCATGGTCATTGCCGAAATCCGCCAGCTCATCGGGAGAACCGACCGCGGTGAAATCGGGCACGGAGAGCCCGGCTTCTTTCAGGATCTGCTTCTGAATCAGCTTGTCTTGCACGCGGCGCAGGCAGGTAGTGCTGGGCAGGAGTTCATGCCCGGCCTTTTCCAGTTCCTCCAGGGCGTTGGGATCGAGGAATTCGTTCTCGATGGAGACCACGTCCGCCATGGACGCGAGTTCCAGCAACCAGGAGGGCTCGTTCCAGTCACCGACCAGCAGGTGAGTCGCCATTTGCGCAGCGGGCCCGTCGCTGTCCCGTTCCAGCACGATGACGTCGCAGCCCAGGCGCAGCGCCGCCAGTGTGGTCATCTTGGCAAGCTGCCCGCCGCCGACTATGCCCAATCGCGGTGGTGGGCTTTCGACGGACTCCGATCCCGAGTCTCGTTCGAGGGTTTCGTGCATTGAAGATTGCTCCGGTCTCTCGCCTTGTATTTTGCCGCTTCAACGGCGCCGGGGCGAGACAGAAAGGATGATGATCTTAGAGCCTGCGTCCGGCGCCGTAAAGACCACCATTAAATCGTCACCCAGCGTCGCAGGGTGCGGAAAACTGCTGGCACGTGTGGGCTAGTTTCCTTCGCCGCCGAGACTTTCGATGAGGTTTTCGATGATTTCAACGTTTCGTGCGAAAGAGGCGATCACGATGGCTAATTGCGACATGCGTCCGCGTAACTTGTCTTCCAGGTCGATATCGGAACGAAATCGCTCGACTGCCCCCAGAATCTCATCATCCAGGTCGGGTTTGGCGCAGTGCTCAAGTACGAACACGAATCCGCCGGCGTCCTCGTTGAACGCCTGGTCCTGGCAATTACTGGCCCAGATATGGCGTTGTATTGGCCAGGGCATTTTCTCGCGGATCATGTCGCGGTAGGGTGGGCTGCCTCCGGATATGACCTCAACATCATTGGAGACGACTTCGTAG
>JAUIBE010000073.1 GCA_030428105.1 Gammaproteobacteria bacterium | reverse complement strand
CCTTAATGGCGTGGGCGCAGTGCTTTTTGTGAACGTCGCAGAACACCTTGATGCGCTCGGCGCCCAGCCTGGCGCGCTGGCGCATCAGCGGGCCGGCGCAGGCGTCGATGAACCCGGCGCCGCCGATATGGGCGTAAACAAAACCTTCGACGCGAATGAAATCGAGATCGGTAGCGTGCGCCGTGTTAAGCGCGTCCTCGTTGGCAGCTTCCAATAGCTGCAGGCCGATCGGGCCGTCCCACTCCTCGCGAACCGCGCGGCAGACCTCGGTCACCACTTCCAGGGCGGCTTCGGTCATGGGGCCCTTGGCGTAGGGTAGATCGTGGCAGTTCTCCAGGATGACCGCGTCGACACCCGCGCGCTTGTAGTGCTCGAGGTCGGAAAGCGCCTGGTCGATGGTGCGCTGGTCGTCGCCGTCGTAAAGCGGGGTTTCGGGAAGGGCCCGTAGCGCAATCATGGCGGCCAGGGCCTTGGGGGGCAGTTCGCGCAATTGCGGTTATTCCACCGTCACCGACTTGGCGAGGTTGCGGGGCTGGTCAACATCGGTGCCGCGCAGCACGGCCACATGGTAGGCCAACAGCTGCAAGGGCACCGTCAGCACCACTGGCGCCAGCAAGGTGCCGCCGGTTTCCAGTTCGATGACCTCGCCGTGGCGCTCGCCCAGGTTGGCGCCGGCCTCGGCGTCGGCAATGACGAACATTTCGCCGCCGCGGGCGCGCACCTCCTCGATGTTGCTGATGAGCTTCTTCAACAGCATGTTGTTGGGCGCCACAGCCACCACCGGCATGTCGTGATCGACCAGCGCCAGGGGGCCATGCTTGAGCTCGCCGGCGGGGTAGGCCTCGGCGTGAATGTAGGAGATTTCCTTGAGCTTGAGCGCGCCTTCCATCGCGATCGGGTAATGGCTGCCACGGCCCAGGAACAGGGCGTGGTGTTTTTCCACGAAGTGCTCGGCCAGTTGTTCGATGCGCGCATCCAGTTCCAGCGCTTTCTCGAGCACTGCTGGCAAGGTGTTCAACTCGCGCACCCAGGCTGCAATCTGCTCGGGGTCGAAGCCGCTAAGCTGGGCCAGTTCAAGCACCAGCAACTGCAGCGCCGCAAGCTGGGTAGTGAAGGCCTTGGTGGAAGCCACGCCAATTTCCGGCCCAGCGTGGGTCATCAACACGAAGTCGGCCTCGCGCACAATCGAGCTCTCGGGCTTGTTGCAGATGGCCAGCGTGGCCAGGTAACCCGATTGCTTGGCGTGCTCCAGCGCCGCCAGCGTATCGGCGGTTTCGCCCGATTGCGTAATCGCCACGAACAGGCTGTTCTCCGGCACCACCGGGCTGCGGTAGCGGTATTCGCTGGCCACCTCGGTCATGCATGGAATGCCGGCCAGTTGTTCCAACTGGTAACGCGCCACCAGGCCCGCGTGGTAGCTGGTGCCGCAAGCCACGATGTGCACGTTGCGCACCTTCTTCAGCACATCATCAGCGCCCACGCCAAAAATGTTGGGCAACACGTGGTCTTCGCTGATGCGGCCTTCCAATGTGGCCGCAACCGCGCTGGGCTGCTCGAAAATCTCTTTCTGCATGAAATGGCGATAGTCGCCACGCTGCATGGCGTCGGCGGCCAGGTCGGCTTCCTTTACCGGGCGATTGGCGACCTCGTCATTGCGATCGCGAATCTCGTAGCCCTGGGTATCAATTCGCACCACATCGCCTTCCAGCAGGTAGACAAAGCGGTTGGTCACCGGCAACAGCGGGTGCACATCGGAGGCCAGGAAGTGCTCGTCGAAACCAATGCCTACCACCAGCGGATTGCCCTGGCGCGCGCCGACCACCACGCCAGGCTCGGCGGTGCACACCAGGGTGATGCCGTACGAACCCTTCAGGCGCTTGACCAGCTTACGCACCGCGCCAAACAGGTCGTCGCCCTGGCGCATCAGCAGGTGCACCATGTGCACCATTACCTCGGTGTCGGTTTCGGAATCGAAGGTGTAGCCGGCCTCCACCAGCTCGGCGCGCAGCTCATCGTGGTTCTCGATAATGCCGTTGTGCACCAGCGCCACTTCGTTGTTGGAAAGATGCGGATGCGCATTGGCATCCACCGGCGCGCCGTGAGTGGCCCAGCGTGTGTGGGCGATGCCACAGGTGCCGTGCACCGGGTGTTTTTTCAGCAGGGCTTCCAGGTCGCCAACCTTGCCGGCGGTGCGCACGCGATCGAGGCCTTCCTTGCCCTGCATGGCAATGCCGGCCGAGTCATAACCGCGATATTCCAGCGCGTGAAGCCCGGAAATCAGGATCTCGCTGACATCCCGGTGCGCTGCCGCTGCAACGATGCCACACATATCAGGTGTTTCCTTCGCTTTCGGACGAGGGCGGGTTCTTGCGCGGGCGCTTCCAGCCCTTGACCGTGCTCTGGCGGCTGCGTGAAACAGTCAGCTCGCCATCGGGCGCATCCTTGCTGATGGTGGAACCGGCGCCAATGGTGGCGTCTTTGCCCACCCGCACGGGGGCGACCAGTTGGGTTCCCGAGCCGATGAACGCGCCATCGTCGATTTCAGTCGCGTGCTTGTTCACCCCATCGTAGTTGCAGGTGATGGTGCCCGCGCCAATGTTTACACGCTCACCCACGCGGGTATCGCCGATGTAGGAAAGATGGCTGGCCTTGCTGCCCGCGCCCAGCGTGCTCTTTTTCACTTCCACGAAATTGCCGATGCGTGTTCCCTCGGCCAGCTCGGTGCCGGGGCGCACCCGGGCGAATGGGCCTATATCGCAGGCGCCGGTGGTGCGCACCCCTTCCAGCACGCTGTAGGGATGCACGTGGGTGCCGGCTGCCAGGTCGCAGTCTTTCAGGATCACGCCGGGGCCCAGCACAACGCCATCGCCAAGGCGATTCTTGCCTTCCAGAACCACGTTGATATCAATCACCACGTCGGAGCCGGTTTTCAGCTTGCCGCGCACATCAATACGCTCTGGGTCCATCAACTGCACGCCTCGCTTCATCAGCTTGCGCGCCGTCTGGTGACGGTGACGTCGTTCCAGCGTGGCCAGTTGGCGCCGGTCGTTAGCGCCCTGCAGGTCGCGCGGGTCGGGCGCCAACACGCTGCGAATCTCTTTGCCCTGGCTGTGGGCCATGGCAAAAATGTCCGTCAGGTAATACTCCTGCTTGAGGTTGTCGCAGTCCAGCGCACCC
>JAUIBE010000047.1 GCA_030428105.1 Gammaproteobacteria bacterium | reverse complement strand
TGCCTGGTGACAACATCCAGATGCAGGTTGAGCTGATTGCTCCGATTGCTATGGAAGAGGGTCTGCGTTTTGCGATTCGCGAAGGCGGCCGTACGGTTGGCGCCGGCGTGGTTGCCAAGATCCACGAGTAATTTTTTCTGATAGGCCAGTAGCTCAATTGGCAGAGCAGCGGTCTCCAAAACCGCAGGTTGGGGGTTCGAGTCCCTCCTGGCCTGCCAGCATGCTGGCACAAAGCTGAGAAGGTATAAGTGAACGGCAAGACAGAAACAGGCAAGTCGGCAGCAGCGAATACGCTGCTGTTGCTTATTTCGATCGCGCTCCTGCTGGGCGGGGTCGCGGCGTATTACTACTACCAGGACCTGGCCATTACGCCGGTCCGGGTGGTAGGCCTGATCGTGGTCGCCATCGTGGCGTCCCTGATTGCCGGAATGTCGGACACCGGTGGGCGCTTCTTCCGCTTCCTCAAGGAAGCCGATATCGAGCGCCGCAAAGTGGTGTGGCCGACGCACCAGGAAACCCTGCAGACAGCGCTGATGGTGATCGTGGTCACCATCCTGATTTCGCTGTTCCTGGCCGGGGTCGACTGGCTTCTGGGTGCTGCAGTTCGCTCCCTGGTTGGCGGCGGAGCCTGATACATGGCCAAGCGCTGGTACGTAGTGCACGCCTATTCCGGCTTTGAGAAGCAGGTCAAACGCTCTCTGGAAGACCGCATTGTGCGCGCGGGCATGGAAGACAGCTTCGGCGAGGTCCTGGTGCCCACCGAGGAAGTGGTTGAAATGAAGGGCGGCCAGAAGCGCCGATCCGACCGCAAGTTCTTCCCCGGTTACGTGCTGGTGGAAATGGAAATGACCGACGAGAGCTGGCATCTCGTCAAGGACGTTCCGAAGGTGATGGGTTTCATCGGCGGAACGGCGGATCGTCCCGCGCCGATTACCCAGCGCGAAGCCGACGCTATCCTCAACCGGGTGCGCGAGGGCGTGGACAAGCCGAAACCGAAAGTGCTGTTCGAGCCGGGCGAGATGGTTCGCGTGGTCGATGGGCCTTTCAACGATTTCAATGGCGTGGTCGAGAACGTCGACTACGACAAGAGCCGCCTCAAGGTGGCTGTACTGATTTTTGGACGTTCTACCCCGGTGGATCTCGATTTCCACCAGGTAGAAAAGAGTTAGTTCGAAGCACGATTTGTAGGAGCGGCGCCCTCGCCGCGAATGGTTGGAGCGACTGAGTCGTTTCAAAACTTTAGACGGGGAGCCCAGGCACTGGTTGCCGGGCGCTTGAACCCGGGGAGTAAAACATGGCCAAGAAAGTAGAAGCGTATATCAAGCTTCAGGTGCCTGCGGGCGCGGCGAATCCGAGCCCACCAGTGGGTCCGGCGCTGGGTCAGCACGGCGTCAACATCATGGAATTCTGCAAGGCGTTCAACGCCAAGACGCAGGACATCGAAAACGGCATGCCCGTACCGGTTGTTATTACCGTGTACGCCGACCGCAGTTTCACCTTCATCACCAAGACGCCTCCGGCGGCTGTGCTGCTCAAGAAGGCAGCCGGCATCAAGAGCGGCAGTGGCGAACCCAACTCCAAGAAAGTGGGCACGGTTAACCGCGGCCAGCTGGAAGAGATCGCCAAGATGAAGGAGCCCGATCTGACGGCTGCCGACATGGACGCCGCGGTTCGCACCATTGCGGGTTCCGCCCGCAGCATGGGCATCGTTGTGGAAGGAGTTGAGTGATGGCGCGCAAGAGCAAAAGAATGTCCGCGATTCGCGAGCAGGTGGAAGCCGGCAAAGCGTATGACATCGACGAGGCCCTGCAGCTTCTGAAGAGCTCAAGCAAGGTCAAGTTCAACGAGTCCGTAGACGTGGCAATTCGCCTCGGCGTTGACCCGCGCAAGTCCGACCAGGGCGTACGCGGCTCAACCGTGCTGCCTAACGGCACCGGCAAGACGGTTCGCGTTGCCGTTTTCACCCAGGGTGATAACGCTGACAAGGCGAAAGAAGCCGGCGCAGACCTGGTGGGCATGGACGACCTGGCTGAAAAGATCCAGGGCGGCGAAATCGACTTTGACGTGGTGATTGCATCACCCGACGCCATGCGCGTGGTGGGCAAGCTGGGCCAGGTCCTTGGGCCGCGCGGCCTGATGCCGAACCCGAAGGTGGGCACGGTAACCCCTGATGTGGAAACCGCGGTCAAGAACGCCAAGGCCGGCCAGGTTCGTTTCCGTAACGACAAGGCAGGCATCGTTCACACCACCATTGGCAAGGCCAATTTCGAGGTGGACGCGCTGAAGGGCAACCTGATGGCCCTATTGGGCGACATCAACAAGCTCAAGCCGGCGTCTTCCAAGGGCGTGTTCCTGAAGAAGATTGCCCTGTCAACGACCATGGGTCCCGGGATCGTCGTCGATCGCGCTTCCCTGTCGCTGTAAGGCACAGAGTTAATTAGAGAATTTTCGTGACCCGTCCTTCGGGGCGGGTAACGGAAAGACGGGCTGGTCTCCCCCGGTTTGCACAACGGGTTTGTGCAGCGGGGAGGATAGACCGTCAGAGACCGCAGGTGCGGCGTCACTCGAAAGAGCGAGCCGTTTAATCGCGAACCGGGAAACCGGCCGCTGCCTGCGCAGATGGTGGCAGCCCCGCTATTGAAACTGGTTTTCTCAAGCCGGTTTCCATAGCGGGGTACCACTGGAACCGAGTTGAACCGGCAAAGAGAAATCAATGCCGCCAGACTCCAGGAGGTAAGCAATGGCGCTCAATCTTGAGCAGAAAAAGGCAGTTGTGGCCGAGGTCGCTGATGCGGCTAAATCCGCGCATTCTGCTATTGCCGCCGAGTATCGAGGCCTCACCGTTGAGGAAATGACCGACCTGCGTGCGAAAGCACGTGCGGGCGGCGTTGTTCTCAAGGTGGCCAAGAACACGCTGGTGCGCAGAGCCGTTGAAGGTACCGATTACGAATGCATGTCTGAAGCGCTGACAGGACCGCTCCTGTACGCCTTCAGCATGGAAGATCCTGGTGCTGCCGCTCGCCTGGTCAAGGACTATGCGAAAGAGCACGACCACCTAGTCGCGAAACTGGTCGCGGTAGGCGGGCAACTGTACGACGCTTCAGAACTGGAGCGCTTGTCCAAGCTGCCAACCTACGAGCAGGCCATCGCGATGCTGATGGGCGTGATGAAGGCACCGGTCGAAAAATTCGTGCGCACCCTCAACGAACCGCACAGCAAGCTCGTTCGGACGATCGCCGCCGTGCGCGACGCCAAGCAGGCTGCCTGAAATCCTTAATCAAGTGGGTTTTATACCCCGTAGCAACATTTAACGGAGACGACAAATGGCCGTTTCAAAAGAAGATATCCTGGAAACCATTTCCAACATGAGCGTGATGGAGGTTGTTGACCTCATCGAAGCCATGGAAGAGAAGTTCGGTGTGTCTGCTGCCGCTCAGGTAGCAGTCGCAGCGGGTCCTGCTGCTGGTGGCGACGCTGCCGCTGCTGAAGAGAAGTCAGACTTCGACGTGGTTCTGACCGGCTTCGGCGATAGCAAGGTTCCCGTGATCAAGGCGGTGCGTGAAATCACCGGCCTGGGTCTGAAGGAAGCCAAGGACCTGGTAGAAGGCACGCCTGCCGCTGTTAAGGAAGGCGTTGAGAAAGCAGAAGCCGAAGAAATCCAGAAGAAACTCGAAGAAGCTGGCGCTTCAGTCGAGCTCAAGTAATCTGCTTGAGACTTCCGGATTCTCCGGGCAGTACGGAAACGGGCTGGGTGCCTTCATGGCGCCCGGCCCATTTCCGCTTGTTTTACACACCAGTTGTTTTTCAACTGTAGATAACCCAAAGCAATTGCGGGCGGATACCTGACATGAGCTACTCTTTCACCGAAAAGAAGCGGATTCGCAAAGACTTCGGCAAGCGCAAGTCCATCCTGGACGTGCCCTTCCTGCTGGAAACGCAGATCAATTCCTACGAGGAATTCCTGCAAACCGACATCAAGCCGGACGACCGTCGCGAGCGTGGCCTGCACGGCGCGCTGAAATCCGTGTTTCCCATTGTTTCCTACTCCGGAAACGCAGCGCTGGAATACGTCAGCTACAAGCTGGGCGAGCCGGCCTTTGATGTGAAAGAGTGCAAGCTGCGTGGCATGTCCTACGGGGCGCCGCTGCGCGTGACTGTGCGCCTGGTCATTTATGACAAGGAAAGCTCGGCCAAGAAGAAGCCGGTGAAGTACGTCAAGGAGCAGGAAGTCTACATGGGCGACCTGCCGCTGATGACCGAAACCGGCACTTTTATCGTTAACGGCACCGAGCGCGTAATCGTTTCGCAGCTCCACCGTTCGCCGGGCGTGTTCTTCGATCACGACAAGGGCAAGACCCACTCCAGTGGCAAGCTGCTGTTCTCGGCCCGCGTCATTCCTTACCGCGGTTCGTGGCTCGACTTCGAGTTCGATCCGAAGGACGGCATCTTCACGCGTATCGACCGTCGCCGCAAACTTCCGGTGACCATCCTGCTGCGCGCGCTGGGCATGAACAACGAGGAAATCCTTGAGACCTTCTTCGAGACCAGCACGCTGGCGCTGAAGAAGGAAGGCGCCAAGCTCGACCTGGTGCCCGAACGTCTGCGTGGCGAAACCGCGATGTTCGACATCAAGAGCAAGACCGGCAAGGTCATTGTTCCCAACGGCAAGCGCGTCACCGCGCGTCACGTCAAGGAAATTGAGGCTGCCGGGGTTACCGCCCTGGAAGTGCCCGATGATTACCTGCTGGGCAAGATCATCGCCAAGACCATCGTCGACAAGGAATCGGGTGAAGTGCTGGCTGACGCCAACGCCGAGATCACCGAGGAACTGCTCGAGGCGCTGCGCGAAAACGACGTCAAGAAACTGGAAATCCTTTACGTCAACGATCTCGACCAGGGCCCGTACATTTCCAACACTCTGAACATCGACCCGACCAGCAACGAGCTGGAAGCGCTGGTGGAAATCTACCGCATGATGCGCCCGGGCGAGCCGCCCACCAAGGATGCGGCCCAGAACCTGTTCAAGAACCTGTTCTTCACCGACGAGCGCTACGACCTGTCGGCCGTCGGCCGGATGAAGTTCAACCGCCGCGTTGGCCGCAAGGAAGTGGAAGGCTCGGGTGTGCTCGATCGCGACGACATCCTCGACGTGCTGCGCGTGCTGATCGACATCCGCAACGGCAAGGGCAGCGTCGATGACATTGACCACCTGGGTAACCGCCGTGTGCGCAGCGTGGGCGAGATGGCCGAAAACGTATTCCGCGTTGGCCTGGTGCGCGTTGAGCGCGCCGTTCGCGAGCGCCTGTCCGTTGCCGAGAGCGAAGGCCTGTCGCCGCAGGAACTGATCAACGCCAAGCCGGTTGCGGCTGCGGTGAAGGAATTCTTTGGTTCCTCGCAGCTCAGCCAGTTCATGGACCAGAACAACCCGCTTTCAGAGGTTACCCATAAGCGCCGTGTTTCCGCGCTGGGCCCAGGCGGCCTGACCCGCGAACGCGCTGGCTTCGAGGTTCGTGACGTACATCCGACCCATTACGGCCGTGTGTGCCCGATTGAAACCCCTGAAGGCCCGAACATCGGCCTGATCAACTCGATGGCCGTCTATGCGCGCACCAACGACTACGGTTTCCTCGAGACGCCGTACCGCGTGGTTGCAGACAGCAAGGTGACCAGCAAGGTTGAGTACCTGTCGGCCATTGAGGAAGGTGACTACGTCATCGCCCAGGCCAACGCCGAGCTCGACAAGAACGGCAAGTTCGTCGACGACTTCATTCCCTGTCGTCACCAGGGTGAGTTCACCCTCAAAGAGCCGCATGAAGTCAGCTTCATGGACGTGTCGCCCAAGCAGATCGTATCGGTGGCTGCCTCGCTGGTTCCGTTCCTGGAGCACGATGACGCCAACCGAGCCCTGATGGGTTCAAACATGCAGCGCCAGGCTGTGCCCACCCTGCGTGCCGAGAAGCCGCTGGTTGGTACCGGCATGGAGCGCGCGGTTGCCACCGACTCGGGCGTAACCGCGGTTGCGCGCCGTGGCGGCGTGGTCGAGCAGGTGGATGCCGGCCGCATCGTGGTGCAGGCCAATGAAGACGAAGTGCCGGCCGGTGATCCGGGTGTGGATATCTACAACCTGGTGAAGTACCAGCGCTCCAACCAGAACACCTGCATGAACCAGCGTCCGCTGGTGCGCGTGGGTGACGTGGTATCCAAGGGCGATGTACTGGCCGACGGCCCGTCCACCGACCTGGGCGAGCTGGCCCTGGGCCAGAACATGCTGGTGGCGTTCATGCCCTGGAATGGCTACAACTTCGAGGATTCGATCCTGATCTCGGAGCGCGTGGTCCAGGAAGACCGCTACACCACCATCCACATCGAGGAACTCACCTGTGTCGCGCGCGACACCAAGCTGGGTTCAGAAGAAATTACTGCCGATATCCCCAACGTGGGTGAGCACAACCTGGGCAAGCTCGACCAGTCCGGCATCGTGTACATCGGCGCGGAAGTGGCCGCCGGCGACATCCTGGTGGGCAAGGTGACGCCGAAGGGCGAAACCCAGCTCACCCCGGAAGAAAAACTGCTGCGCGCCATCTTTGGTGAGAAAGCTTCCGATGTGAAAGACACCTCGCTGCGCGTGCCCTCGGGCATGGACGGCACGGTGATCGACGTCCAGGTATTTACCCGTGACGGCATCGAGAAAGACGAGCGTGCCATCTCGATCGAGAAAGAGCAGCTTCGCCAGGTCAAGAAAGACTTTGACGACCAGCTGCGCATCGTTGAAGACGCGATCTTCAGCCGCCTGGAAAACGCACTTGTTGGCAAGCTGGCCGACAAGGGTCCCAATGGCCTGAAGAAGGGCAGCAAGATCACCCAGTCATACCTGGCGGATCTGAAGCGCGATGAGTGGTTCAAGATCACCATGCGCAGCGACGACGCCAACCAGCTGCTGGAAGAGATGGGCGACCAGCTCAAGGCCCAGCGCAAGGCGTTCGACGAGCGCTTCGAGGTGAAGAAGGGCAAGATCACCCAGGGCGACGACCTCGCTCCGGGCGTGCTCAAGATGGTCAAGGTTTACATGGCCGTCAAGCGCCGCATCCAGCCTGGTGACAAGATGGCCGGGCGCCACGGTAACAAGGGTGTGATCTCGATGATCGTGCCGACCGAGGACATGCCTTACATGGAAGACGGCACCCCCGTCGACATCGTCCTCAACCCGCTGGGCGTGCCTTCGCGCATGAACATCGGCCAGGTGCTGGAAACTCACCTGGGCTGGGCGGCCAAGGGCCTGGGCAACCGCATTGGCGAGATGCTGGCGGAAAAAGCCTCTGAAGCGCAGTTGCGTGAGTTCCTCGACCAGATCTACAACAGCGATCGCGAGGGCCGGGTCAACATGCGCGGCTTCACCAATGACGAAATCAACACCATGGCCCAGAACCTGGTGGGTGGCGTGCCCATGGCAACGCCGGTGTTTGATGGCGCCAATGAGCAGGAGATCAAGCACCTGCTGAAGCTTGGTGGGCTGCCGGAGTCCGGCCAGTGCACCCTGTACGACGGCCGCACCGGCGATCCGTTCGACCGCCCGGTGACGGTGGGTTACATGTACATGCTCAAGCTCAACCACCTGGTTGACGACAAGATGCATGCACGTTCCACCGGCCCGTACAGCCTGGTTACGCAGCAGCCCCTGGGTGGTAAAGCCCAGTTCGGCGGCCAGCGATTCGGCGAGATGGAGGTGTGGGCGCTGGAAGCTTATGGCGCGGCGTACACCCTGCAGGAAATGCTGACGGTGAAATCTGACGACGTCGGCGGCCGTAACCAGATGTACAAGAATATCGTCGATGGCAACCACGAAATGGTGGCAGGCATGCCGGAATCCTTCAACGTACTGGTGAAGGAAATCCGTTCGCTCGCCATCAATATTGAACTCGAAGAAGAGTAGGAGCGTTCATCGTGAGAGACCTTTTAAATCTCTACAACAAGCAGCGTCAGCCGCTGGATTTTGACGCGATCAGCATCGGTCTGGCTCCGCCGGACCTGATTCGCTCCTGGTCATTCGGCGAGGTCAAGAAGCCTGAGACCATCAACTACCGCACCTTTAAGCCGGAGCGTGACGGCCTGTTCTGCGCCGCCATTTTTGGCCCGGTGAAGGACTACGAGTGCCTGTGCGGCAAGTACAAGCGCATGAAGCACCGCGGCGTGGTGTGCGAGAAGTGCGGCACCGAGGTCACTTTGACCAAGGTGCGCCGCGAGCGCATGGCCCACATCGAGCTGGCCAGCCCGGTGGCGCACATCTGGTTCCTCAAGTCGCTGCCCTCGCGCATCGGCCTGATGCTGGATATGACCCTGCGTGATATCGAGCGCATCCTGTACTTCGAGTCCTACGTGGTGCTTGATCCGGGTCTTACCGACCTGGAGCGGGGCCAGTTGCTCACCGATGAGCAGTACCTCGACACCATGGAAGAGTGGGGCGATGAGTTCGACGCCAAGATGGGAGCCGAGGCCATCTTCGAGCTGCTGCGCACCATCGACCTCAACGAGGAAGTGACCCGCCTGCGCGAGGAAATCGGCGCGACCCGTTCCGAGACCAAGCTCAAGCGCCTGTCCAAGCGCGTCAAGCTGGTGGAAGCGTTCATCGAATCCGGCAACCGTCCGGAATTCATGATCATGACGGTTCTGCCGGTGCTGCCGCCGGATCTGCGTCCGCTGGTGCCGCTGGATGGCGGCCGTTTCGCAACCTCGGACCTGAACGACCTGTATCGCCGCGCGATCAACCGTAACAACCGCCTGAAGCGCCTGCTGGAGCTCAACGCGCCCGACATCATCGTGCGCAACGAGAAACGCATGCTGCAGGAAGCGGTGGATGCGCTGCTGGACAACGGCCGTCGCGGCCGCGCCATTACCGGCACGAACAAGCGTCCTCTGAAGTCGCTGGCCGACATGATCAAGGGCAAGCAGGGGCGTTTTCGCCAGAACCTGCTCGGCAAGCGCGTCGACTACTCTGGCCGTTCGGTCATCGTGGTTGGCCCGAAACTCAGGCTGCACGAATGTGGCCTGCCCAAGAAGATGGCGCTGGAGCTGTTCAAGCCGTTCATCTTCAGCAAGCTGCAACGCCGCGGTATGGCCGCCACCATCAAGGCCGCCAAGAAGCTGGTGGAAGCCGAGCGCGCCGAGGTGTGGGACATCCTCTCCGAGGTGATCCGCGAGCATCCGGTTATGCTCAACCGCGCGCCGACGCTGCATCGCCTGGGCATCCAGGCATTCGAGCCGGTACTGATTGAAGGCAAGGCGATCCAGCTTCACCCGCTGGTATGTACCGCCTTCAACGCCGACTTCGACGGTGACCAGATGGCAGTGCATGTGCCGCTTTCGGTTGAAGCCCAGCTCGAAGCGCGCAGCCTGATGATGTCTTCAAACAACATCCTCTCGCCGGCCAATGGTGAGCCGATCATCGTGCCTACCCAGGACGTGGTGCTTGGCCTGTACTACATGACCCGCCAGCTCGAAGGCACCGCCGGTGAAGACATGTACTTCTCCGACATTGCCGAGGTGCATCGCGCCTACGAGAACAAGGCGGTTGGCCTGCACGCGCGCATCAAGGTGCGTATCGACGAGATCATCGTTTCCGAGCACGGCGACGAGCGTCATGAGACCAACCTGGTGCAAACCACGGTGGGTCGCGCCCTGCTGGCCGAAATCCGGCCCAAGGGCATGCCGTTCCACATGCTCAACAAGCCGCTCAAGAAGCGTGAAATTTCCGGCCTGATCAACTCCTGCTATCGCCGCCTGGGTCTGAAGAAGACCGTGGTGTTCGCCGATAAGCTGATGTACTCCGGGTTCCACTACGCCACCATGGCGGGTGTGTCGATTGGTATTGACGACCTGGTCATTCCCGAGGAGAAGAAGAACATCCTGGACGGCGCCGAGAAGGAAGTGGTGGAAATCCAGAACCAGTACATTTCTGGCCTGGTGACCTCTGGCGAGCGCTACAACAAGGTGGTGGATATCTGGTCGCGCACCAATGAACAGGTTGCGCGCGCCATGATGCAGACCATGGGTAAGCGCAGCGTCAAGGCCAGGGACGGATCGGACGTGGAGGAAGACTCCATGAACTCGATCTTCATCATGGCCGACTCCGGCGCTCGAGGCTCTGCCGCGCAGATCAGGCAGTTGGCCGGTATGCGTGGCCTGATGGCCAAGCCGGACGGCTCGATCATCGAGACGCCGATTACCGCCAACTTCCGCGAAGGCCTGGACGTATTGCAGTACTTCATCTCTACCCATGGCGCGCGTAAAGGCCTGGCGGATACGGCGCTGAAGACCGCCAACTCCGGTTACCTGACCCGCCGCCTGGTGGACGTCGCGCAGGACCTCGTCATTACCGAGGAAGACTGCAAGACCGAGGCCGGCGTGCTGATCCAGCCCATCGTTGAGGGTGGTGACGTGGTTGAGCCATTGGCCGAACGTGTGCTTGGGCGCATGACTTCGCAGCCGATTTACAAGCCAGGCACCGATGAAGAAGTCTGCCCGCGTAACACCCTGCTCGATGAGAAGTGGGTGGAGAAGCTGGAAGAAGCAGGCGTCGACCAGGTGCATGTGCGCTCCACCATTACCTGCGAAACCCGTTACGGCGTGTGCGGTTACTGCTATGGCCGTGACCTGGCGCGCGGCGACCTGGTCAACATCGGCGAAGCGGTTGGCGTTATCGCCGCCCAGTCGATCGGTGAGCCGGGCACGCAGCTGACCATGCGTACCTTCCATATTGGTGGTGCGGCTTCCAGGGCGGCTGCGGTCGATCACATCCAGGCCAAGTCGGCTGGTTCGATCAAGCTGCACAACCTGAAGTCGGTTGAAAACGCCGATGGCAAGCTGGTGGCGGTTTCGCGTTCCGGCGAACTTTCGGTCATCGACGAGCATGGCCGTGAGCGTGAGCGCTACAAGGTGCCTTACGGTGCGGTCATCTCGGTGCGCGATAAAGACCCGGTCGATGCCGGTGACATCGTCGCCAACTGGGATCCGCATACCCACCCGATCGTGACCGAGGTGGCAGGTACGGTTAAGTTCCACGAGTTCACCGAGGGCGTGACCTTCAACGAGCAAGTGGATGACATTACCGGCCTGACCAGCCTGGTGGTAACCGATCCCAAGCAGCGCGGAAGCGCCGGCAAGGATCTGCGCCCGATGATCAGCCTGGTGGACAAGAAGGGCAAGGAACTGTGCCTGGCCGGCACCGATATTCCGGCGCACTACTTCCTCCAGTCCGGCTCCATCGTGCAGATTACCGACAGCCAGGAAGTGAAAGTGGGTGACGTGCTTGCGCGTATCCCGCAGGAATCTTCCAAGACCCGTGACATCACCGGTGGTCTGCCGCGTGTTGCCGACCTGTTCGAGGCGCGCAAGCCGAAAGAACCGTCGATCCTGGCGGAAGTTTCCGGCATCGTCAGCTTCGGCAAGGACACCAAGGGCAAGCAGCGCCTGGTGATCACCCAGGATGACGGCGAAGTCTACGAGGAGCTGATTCCCAAGTGGCGCCACATCATCGTGTTCGAGGGCGAGCGCGTTGAAAAGGGCGAAACCGTGGTGGACGGCGAGCCGAACCCGCACGACATCCTGCGCCTGCTGGGTGTCGAAGCGCTGGACGACTACCTGGTGAAAGAAATCCAGGACGTTTACCGCCTGCAGGGTGTGAAGATCAACGACAAGCACATCGAGGTGATCGTTCGCCAGATGCTGCGCAAGGTTGAAGTCACCGATCCGGGCGACACCAAGCTGCTTCGTGGCGACCAGCTCGATTACGTGCGCGTGCTGGAAGAGAACGAAGCGGTGGAGAAAGACGGCGGTCGTCCCGCCACCGCGCAGCGAATCCTGCTGGGTATCACCAAGGCGTCGCTGGCCACCGAGTCGTTTATCTCGGCAGCCTCGTTCCAGGAAACCACCCGCGTGCTTACCGAGGCAGCGGTTCGCGGAACCACCGACTACCTGCGTGGCCTGAAGGAGAACGTCATTGTTGGGCGCCTGATTCCGGCCGGTACCGGTATGGCCTACCACAAGTCGCGCAAGCGCTTCGTGGAAGAAGAGCCCGAGATCGATCTCGCCGCCCTGGCCGCCGCAGTGGCAGCCGAAGAGTTTGCCAGCCTCGAGTCTGACGACAAAGATGACTAAAGACTAATAGTGGGGTCAGAGTAAAGGGACAGAGTAAACATGCTCTGTCACTGCGCTCTGGCTCCATTTTCTTTGGTTGAGCAAAAATTTACTCTGCCCCTTTACTCTGACCCCTGATGCTGGCATAATTGTCCGGCTAAGGTAATTCAAACCCTCCCGCATGGAGGGCCGCACGGACGGCGAGACCCGCTGAAACCGTTGTGGAAAGCCGATGTCGCCGGCGCGTGGGCCGGATTCAACGGCGCCCAATCCCAGGAAACAGACCCGGGGTTGGGCGTTTGACATTATCTGGGGCAGCCGCTAACACCGACTGCCCCTTTGTTTCGTAAAGACGGAAAGAAATCTAGGAATTGATTTATGGCGACAATCAATCAGCTCGTTCGCAAACCGCGTAAGCCGAAGCTCTACAAGAGCAACGTGCCGGCGCTGGAAGGATGCCCGCAGAAGCGTGGCGTATGCACCCGTGTGTACACCACCACGCCGAAGAAGCCGAACTCCGCGTTGCGCAAGGTCGCGCGTGTGCGCCTGACCAATGGCTTTGAAGTTTCGAGCTACATCGGTGGTGAAGGCCACAACCTCCAGGAGCACAGCGTTGTGCTGATCCGCGGCGGTCGTGTAAAGGACCTCCCGGGTGTGCGTTACCACACGGTACGCGGCAGCCTGGATACCGCCGGCGTGAGCGACCGTCGCCAGGGTCGTTCGAAATACGGCGCCAAGCGGCCCCGTTCCTGATCAAAGGCGGATTTAGCAGATGTCCAGAAAACAAACTAATTTTTCGCGCGAGATCATTCCTGATCCGAAGTTCCAGAGCGAGATGATCTCCCGCTTCATCAACATGGTGATGAAGAGTGGCAAGAAATCCGTGGCAGAGCGCATCGTTTACGGCGCCATGGCCCAGATTTCCGAGAAGAACAAGACGGCAGAAGCCGTTGAACTGGTTGAGAAGGCGCTGGAGCACGTCAGCCCCATGGTCGAGGTTAAGTCTCGCCGCGTGGGTGGCGCCACCTACCAGGTGCCGATCGAAGTTCGTCCCAAGCGTCGCCAGACCCTGGCCATGCGCTGGATTATCGAGGCTGCGCACAAGCGCGGCGAAAAGAATATGCCCGCTCGCCTTGCTGGCGAGTTGCTCGACGCCGTTGAACAGCGCGGCGCCGCAGTGAAGAAGCGGGAAGACACGCACCGCATGGCGGAAGCGAACCGCGCGTTCGCTCATTACCGCTGGTAAGCGTTGTCGCGGAAACCAGAAACCTAGAGGTATACGAAAGTGGCACGTAAAACGCCTATCGAGCGGTATCGGAACATCGGCATCATGGCTCACATTGATGCCGGCAAAACGACCACCACCGAACGCGTCCTGTTCTACACCGGTGTTTCGCACAAGATCGGTGAAGTGCACGATGGCGCTGCCGTCATGGACTGGATGGAGCAGGAGCAGGAGCGTGGTATCACCATTACCTCTGCTGCTACCACCTGTTTCTGGAGCGGTATGGACCAGCAGTTCCCCGAGCACCGTATCAACATCATTGATACCCCGGGCCACGTTGACTTCACCATCGAAGTAGAGCGCTCACTGCGCGTACTCGACGGTACGGTTGCCGTGTTCTGTGCCGTGGGCGGCGTTCAGCCCCAGTCAGAAACGGTTTGGCGCCAGGCCACCCGTTACAACGTGCCGCGTGTTGCATTCGTCAACAAGATGGACCGCACCGGCGCCAACTTCCAGCGCGTGGTCAAGCAGATCAAAGAGCGCCTCGGCGCCCGTGCCGTGCCCATCCAGCTGCCGATCGGCGCTGAAGAGGATTTCGCCGGCATCGTCGACCTTATCCGCATGGAAGCCATTTACTGGGATAACGACAGCCAGGGCATGACCTACGAGGCCCGTGAGATTCCGGCTGAACTCAAAGACGAGGCGGAAGCCGCGCGTGAATACATGGTGGAATGCGCCGCCGAGGCTTCTGAAGAGCTCATGGAGGCTTACCTGGAAGAGGGTGAGCTGAGCAAGGATCAGCTGATCGCCGGCCTGCGTGCAGGCACGCTCGCCAACGAGATCGTGCCCTGCCTGTGTGGCAGCGCGTTCAAGAACAAGGGCGTGCAGGCGCTGCTGGATGTTGTTGTCCAGCTGATGCCGTCGCCGATCGACGTCCCCGCCATCCGTGGCATTAAAGAGGACGAGACTGAAGGCGTGCGCAAGAGCTCGGACGATGAGCCGTTTGCCGCACTGGCGTTCAAGATCGCCACCGACCCGTTTGTCGGAACGCTGACCTTCTTCCGTGTTTACTCCGGCGTGCTGAACTCTGGTGACACGGTGTTCAACCCGGTCAAGAGCAACAAGGAGCGCGTCGGCCGTATTCTGCAGATGCACTCCAACACGCGTGAAGAGATCAAGGAAGTGCGTGCTGGCGACATCGCCGCCGCCGTTGGCCTCAAGAACGTCACCACCGGTGACACGCTGTGCGACGTTGACCAGGTCATCACCCTGGAGCGCATGGAGTTCCCGGATCCGGTGATCTCGGTTGCAGTAGAGCCGAAGTCAAAAGCCGACCAGGAAAAGCTGGGTATCGCGCTTGGCAAGCTGGCGCAGGAAGATCCGTCTTTCCGCGTTCACACCGACGAAGAGTCCGGCCAGACGATTATCTCCGGCATGGGCGAGCTGCATCTCGACATCATCGTCGATCGCATGCGTCGCGAGTTCAAGGTCGAGGCCAACGTGGGTCGTCCGCAGGTTGCGTACCGCGAAACGATTCGCAAGAGCGTTGAAGCCGAAGGCAAGTTCGTCAAGCAGTCGGGCGGTCGCGGCCAGTACGGCCACGTCAAGATTCGCCTTGAGCCCACCGAGAAGGGTTCCGGCTACGAGTTTGAGAATGCCATCGTCGGTGGTGTTGTTCCGCGCGAGTACATCGGTGCGGTTGACAAGGGCATCCAGGAGCAGATGAACAACGGTGTCATCGCTGGTTACCCGATGCTGGACTGCAAGGCGACCCTGTACGACGGCTCTTACCACGAGGTCGACTCAAACGAGATGGCGTTCAAGATCGCCGGTTCCATGGCGTTCCGTAACGCTGCGCTGATCGCAGACCCGGTGCTGCTTGAGCCGATGATGGGTGTGGAAGTGGTGACGCCTGAAGACTACATGGGTGACGTGATGGGCGACCTGAATCGTCGTCGCGGCATTGTCCAGGGCATGGAAGACAGCCCGGCTGGCAAGATCATCAACGCACACGTGCCGCTGAGCGAAATGTTCGGCTACGCCACGGACCTGCGTTCGGCCACCCAGGGTCGTGCGACCTACACCATGGAATTTGATCACTACGCCGAAGCGCCTTCCAGCGTTGCGGATGAAATTATCAAGAAGACTGCCTGACGCTCAGCGCGAAGTGCAGACGCTTAATAGATAGCAGTTTGGAGACTCGAAAATGTCCAAAGAAAAATTTGAACGCACAAAACCACATGTAAACGTGGGCACGATTGGCCACGTTGACCATGGCAAGACGACGCTGACTGCGGCGCTGACGAAGGTCTGTGCTGAGCTGCGCGGCGGTGATGTGACGGCATTCGAAGATATCGACAAGGCGCCGGAAGAGCGCGAGCGTGGTATTACGATTGCAACGGCACACGTTGAGTACGAGTCTGACACGCGTCACTACGCGCACGTGGACTGCCCGGGCCACGCCGACTACGTGAAGAACATGATCACGGGTGCGGCGCAGATGGACGGAGCGATCCTGGTGGTATCGGCGGCCGATGGCCCGATGCCTCAGACGCGCGAGCACATCCTTCTGGCCCGCCAGGTTGGCGTGCCTTACATCCTGGTGTACCTGAACAAGGCTGACCAGGTGGATGACGCTGAGCTGCTGGAACTGGTTGAGATGGAAGTTCGTGAGCTGCTGAGCTCTTACGAGTTCCCGGGTGACGACACCCCGATCGTAACCGGATCTGCGCTGAAGGCGCTGGAAGGTGAAGATTCCGAGATTGGCATCCAGTCGATCGTCAAGCTGGTGGACGCGCTGGACAGCTACGTGCCTGAGCCGGAGCGTGATACCGACAAGCCCTTCCTGCTGCCGATCGAGGACGTGTTCTCGATCTCTGGTCGCGGCACGGTGGTAACCGGTCGTGTCGAGCGCGGCATCATCAAGGTGGGCGAGGAAATCGAGATTGTGGGCATCAAGGACACCACGCGCACGACGTGTACGGGTGTTGAGATGTTCCGCAAGCTGCTGGACGAAGGTCGCGCGGGCGACAACGTGGGTGTGCTGCTTCGTGGCACCAAGCGTGACGAGGTTGAGCGCGGCCAGGTGCTGGCGCACCCGGGCACGATCACCCCGCACACCAAGTTCGAGGCAGAGGTTTACATTCTGTCGAAGGAAGAGGGTGGCCGTCACACGCCGTTCTTCAAGGGCTACCGCCCGCAGTTTTACTTCCGTACCACGGACGTGACTGGCGCGGTTGAGCTGCCTGAAGGCGTTGAGATGGTGATGCCTG
>JAUIBE010000009.1 GCA_030428105.1 Gammaproteobacteria bacterium | reverse complement strand
CCCCTTCCTTGCCACATAACGTTGGAATTAAGCGGCGCCGTTTACGGCGTCCGCCTTTAATGATTGGTTATGTTGAACAGCCTGCATGCTCGCTCAGCCTCCCCTACCTCTTTACAGCCTAGCGTAAATTTCTCGATTGGCGAATGTGGCACCCGGCTTCCCCTTACTGCCTTGAACTCGGCGATTCTTGCGAGAACGCGAGGTTAAACGCCTCAACAGAGCGACGCTCTCAAAGAACGACCACCTTCCACCGATCTTTCCCAACACCAAAAAAGAACATCTCGAATGGCTCTTCCTGGGCATTGGCTCTGTTCACATAACGTTTGAATTAAGCGGCGCCGTTTACGGCGTCCGCCTTTAATGATTTGTTATGTGGCTGTGTCACTCGATCTTGCTCCAACACCCTGGCCACTAGCTAAGATTGCGAAAGTCTGGCCTGAAAAGAACAACCGCGATCGCACCAACTAGCGTTGCAACCGCCCCGACCTTAACCATTGCCCAGTTTCCTGAAGTAAATCCGTCCACCAGAACCCACAAACCGACAAGCGCAACTAAAGCCCCAATTAGTGTGCCGATTTTCGCCGTCCGAGTAGACCACATAACGTTAATTTGTTTTCAAAAACTCAAAATAAATTCGATAAAAAGCGGCCAAGGTTGCTTTGGGGCCTGTAGCTGCTTGACCTTGCACCGAAATTGTCTGGCTACTGTTTCTCTTGGTTGGTGCAAGGGCTGCAGATAAGCGGCAATTTCCTACATTAATTCACTCCAAATTTCGGCAGCGGCAGCGTTAATTCGTGTGCAAGCTGATGATATTTGGATGAAATGTATGCCAGGCCTTATTGAAGAAACCCGCAATGCTATTCGCCTTCGACAATACAGTATCGCCACAGAACGTGTCTATGTTCAGTGGATTCGCCGCTTGATTGCCTACCATCGCGACAAACATCCGCGTGAGCTTGGGCGAAAAGACGTTGAGGGGTTCCTCAGTTACCTGGCGGTGGAGCGGAAGGTGTCGCCGGCCACGCAGAACCAGGCGCTGCAGGCGGTTCTTTTTCTTTACCGGGTGGTGCTGGAGGTTGAGCTGCCATGGATGGAGGACGTGGTCCGGGCGAAGCCGCGCCGCCGTGTTCCGGTTGTGCTTAGCAAGGCCGAGGTCCACAAGATGCTCGGCTTGTGTCGGGGCGAAGCTCGCTTGAGCGCGCACTTGCTGTATGGCTCGGGTTTGCGGGCCATGGAGAGCATTCGCTTGCGGGTGGGCGATATCAATGTCGACCAGCAGACCATTCGGGTGCATTGCGGCAAGGGTGGCAAAGACCGGGTGACGGTATTGCCGCAGTACCTGCTTGGCGAGTTGAAAGATCAGCTTCAGTGGGTGCGGCACATGCACAAACGGGATCTGGCTGCCGGCCTGGGCGAGGCGCTTTTACCGCCGGCGTTTCATAAGAAAATCGGCAAGGCCAGCAAGCATATTTGCTGGCAATACTTGTTTCCCAGCCAACGGATTACGAAAGACCCGCGAACGCCGGGGCGCGAGGCGCGTTGTCATATTCACGCGTCAACGCTGCGCAGAACGGTTACCAACGCCGCGGTGCAGGCGGGCATCGAGAAACGCGTCACCTGCCACACTTTGCGCCATTCGTTCGCCACTCACCTGCTGGAGGCTGGCACTGATATCCGCACCATCCAGCGGTTGCTGGGCCACAGTCACCTGGATACCACCATGATCTACACCCACGTCATCAACCGCGGGGCGATGGGGGTGATTTCGCCGCTGGATCAGCGTGCGCCAACTCAGGTCGCCGGTCAGGTGAGAACCTTGGAAGAAGACTCGTGAAGTTCACGGACTACTTCCTCGAAATCAGAATGCGACCTGACCGTGCAATAATCATGTGGCCATGAAGATTCAATACTTTGACGAAACCGATACGCTTTACATTGAGTTCAGACGTAACGGAATCACAAACTCGCGCGACCTGGACGAGAACACTGTGTTGGACATGGATGCCGAAGGTAACATCTGCGCAATCACCTTCGAACATGCCAGCGAGCGCACGGATGTGCAGCAAATCACGCTTGAAGGTATAGCCGCCTAACCCTCTACTCCTCGGCCGGCAAGGCTACAAACTCTCCGGAAAACTCGCCCACGGTTTCGCCGCCCTGCTGCAGTGTGGATGACAGCGCGATGCGGGCTTTGCCTTTGCGTTCCAGCATGCGGCTGAACTGCGCCCAGCGTTCGGGTTGTTCCAGCGCGGCGCGGGCGGTGAAGTCGCCGTCGATGGGGCGCAGGAATTCCATGCTGTTTCGCTGAATCACCAGTCGGCTGGAGGTGCCTTCGCCGTGCAGGCGGGCGTGCAGCAGGCACCAGCAAGACAGCGTGGCCAGCGCCGCGGCGCTGCCGCCGAACACGGTTTCGCGGTGGTTGATGTTGGGCGCCAGCGGGGCGCCCAGCACTACCAGTTCGTCTTCCAGCACCTGCACCGATACCTGCATGGCGCGCGATAGCGGGATGTGGTTGTGCAAATATCGCTCGAGTTCTTTTGCGCGCACGTGCGCTCCTTTCGCCAGTGGAAGGCCTGTGATCCTAACCTATACTTGGTGTGAGTTCGTCACGGATGACCGATCATGTACAGACCTTGCTACGCTCCTGTTTTCGCGCCGTCCTCCGCGCTTGACTGCGCGCTGCAACACATTCGTCTCAGCGTCCTCCTGGTTTTCCTGGTCATCGCATTGCTGATCACTTTCGGCAGCGAGCGCATCATGTGCCTGATTCGCCAAACCCGCTATCGCATGGAACATTGCCGCGAGGGCAATAATGACCCCGCAATCGACCTAGGCTTTACGCTCGATCGCTGGATTCGGGAGACGCCCCCTTTGCGGGCGGCGATTATCTGGCGGCCCGATGACACAACGGCATTGCCTTATTCACGCTGGAGCCGCGATGACAAGCGCTTTCTGGCCGCCTTGTACGACATTCTCAAGGAACGCTCCGATGCAGGCTTGCCCGAAGAACCCGGGATCGCGGGCTTTCGTTATTACGATGAAGGTCGCGGCGACCGGGCCAATCCTGTCACCGTGGTTGGCTACGCCACGGACATTGCCAAGCAGACTTTCTTTGCACACGTTGCGCAGTCGCTGCTGGTAGAGGTTGAAGAGCGCGTTCCCTGGCGGTTGTCGCGCCTTTCCCGCGACCACCTCGCCTACCTTTTCGACAGCCAGCACATGTACGACTGGAGCGAAAGCCTGGGTTTACTCAGCCTGCATGCTTTCCTGGGCAAGGCCACGCCGGGAGACCCGGGGCGGGTTTACGAGTGGCTGAGGTCTAATGGGCTGATTCGCAGCAGTACCCGATTTACGATCATCGCCTTGCTCGAGTGGTGCCGGGGGTTGAGCCATGACGCCGGGATTGGTCCACCCGACAATCCCGATGTTTACCCGGGCAGTCGCGATGGCAACGAGGCCCATTGGCAATACGAAGGATTTCCCCCGGTTGAGCGCACCGCCCGCGGAACGATTCGCAACCTTTACACGGAGCCGCGCCACTGGACCCACGGTTGCCAGGGCACCACTGGCTTTCTTCGCAACCTGCTTCGTACGGTCAACATTCCCGTAAAGCGCGAAGACGGTTGCGGGCACGCCATTCCCCACTTCCTTGAAGAAGGCGTCTTCCTTTCGCACGGCGATGACCCGTACGGCACTTTCATGAAAAACTACACGCCGCGGATCGCCATGGAAGAAATCCTCATTGATACCGAAGAGCTGGATGGCTTCTTCGCCGACTGCGACAACAGCAATGTCGGCCTGGGGGTCGTTCGGGCCGTGATGCGCCTGCTCCCCGACCAGTTGCTTGAAATGGAATGCCGCGATCGCGCTGCCGGGCTTGCCCGCCCGGAAGGCGAGGTGTATGCATTTTTTGATCGCTTCTACACGCTTTCGGAGCTTGAAAGCGAGCGTCTGTGGGAGCGCCTGGGCGAGGAAATCGCCCGGCGTGGCGGATGCAGCATGATCGTGGGGCCCGGATAAGCCCAAAAAAAAACGCCGGCTCGGGGCCGGCGTTTTTGCAATCTTGCTGTGCGCTTTAGCGCTTCACCTTTTTGCGCAGGTGCTCCAGCGCCTGCAGCTGGGCCAGTGCCTCGGCCAACTTGGCCTGGGCTTCTGCAATTTCCATCTTGCCGGAGGAATCCTGCAGGGCGCGTTCGGCTTCTTCCTTGGCTTTCGAAGCCGCGGCTTCGTCCAGGTCGTCGGCGCGTACCGCAGTGTCTGCCAGAACAGTCACCACGTGGGGCTGCACCTCGAGGATGCCACCGCCCACCACGAACATTGCTTCTTCGCCATTGGGCTGTTCCACCCGAACCGGGCCGGGCTTGAGCTGGGTAATCAGCGGCGCGTGGCGCGGGCTGACACCCAGCTCGCCGACCATGCCGGTGGCGAAAATCATGGCGGCCTCGCCCGAGAAGATTTCCTCGTGGGCAGAGACGATGTCGCAGCGAATGGTTTTACTCATGGCCAGTTATCTCTACGCTGCCTCTTTAGCCAGCTTTTCGTTCTTCTCAACCGCTTCCTCGATGCCGCCAACCATGTAGAAGGACTGCTCGGAGAGGTGGTCGTACTCGCCCTCGATAATGCCCTTGAAGCCACGGATGGTGTCTTTCAGGGAAACGTACTTGCCGGGCGCGCCGGTGAAGGTTTCGGCCACGAAGAACGGCTGTGACAGGAAGCGCTGCACTTTACGCGCGCGGGCCACGGTGAGCTTGTCTTCTTCAGAAAGCTCGTCCATACCCAGGATGGCGATGATGTCCTTCAGCTCCTTGTAGCGCTGCAGCACGGCCTGAACGCCACGCGCGGTTTCGTAGTGCTCCACGCTGATCAGGTTCGGGTCGAGCAGGCGCGAGGTTGAATCCAGCGGATCCACGGCGGGGTAGATACCCTGCTCGGCGATGCCACGGCTCAATACCAGGGTCGCGTCCAGGTGGGCGAAGGTGGTGGCCGGAGACGGGTCAGTCAAGTCATCGGCCGGTACGTATACGGCCTGGAACGAGGTGATAGAACCGGTCTTGGTGGAGGTAATACGCTCCTGCAGCAGGCCCATTTCCTGGGCCAGCGTCGGCTGGTAACCCACCGCTGAAGGCATACGGCCCAGCAGTGCAGACACCTCGGTGCCGGCCAGGGTGTAACGGTAGATGTTATCGATGAACATCAGTACGTCACGGCCCTCGTCACGGAAGCCCTCGGCGATGGTCAGGCCGGTGAGCGCCACACGCAGACGGTTGCCCGGTGGCTCGTTCATCTGGCCGTAAACCAGCGCAATCTTGTTGAGTACGTCGGCTTCCTTCATCTCGTGGTAGAAGTCGTTACCTTCACGGGTACGCTCACCCACGCCGGCAAACACCGAGTAACCGCTGTGCTCGATGGCGATGTTACGGATCAGCTCCATCAGGGTCACGGTCTTGCCCACGCCGGCGCCGCCGAACAGGCCAACCTTGCCGCCCTTGGAGATGGGCATTACCAGGTCAATCACCTTGATGCCGGTTTCCAGCAGCTCGTTGCCGCCGGCTTGTTCTTCGTAGCTGGGCGCCTTGGCGTGAATCGGGCGACGTTCTTCTTCGCCGATCGGTCCGGCCTCGTCAATCGGGCGGCCCATCACGTCCATCACGCGGCCCAGGGTTTTCTGGCCAACCGGCACAGAGATCGGCGCACCGGTGTTGGTCACAGGCAGGCCGCGCTTCAGGCCATCGGTGGAGCCCAGCGCAATAGAGCGCACCACACCATCGCCGAGCTGCTGCTGCACCTCGAGCATGATTTCGGTGTCGTCAACGGTCAGCGCGTCGAAAACCTTCGGCATGGCGTCGCGTGAAAACTCGGTGTCAACGACGGCGCCGATGACTTGTACGATGGTTCCTTTGCTCATAGTCCTAATTCCCGTTTAGACGGCAGCCGCGCCGCCGACAATTTCAGAGATTTCTTGTGTAATGGCTGCCTGGCGCGCCTTGTTGTAGGCCAGGGTCAGCTCGTCAATCAGTTCGCCCGCGTTTTCGGTGGCGTTCTTCATCGCGATCATGCGCGCGGCGTGCTCGGAGGCGCCGTTTTCCAGCACCGCCTGGTACACCAGCGCTTCGATGTAGCGCACCAGCACCACGTCAAGCAGGGTTTCCGCATCCGGCTCGTAGAGGTAATCCCAGATGTCGCGGATCTCCTCGTCATCGGTCTGCGGCAGCGGCAGCAGTTGGTCAACCGTCGGCTGCTGCGTCATGGTGTTCACGAAATCGTTGTAGGCGATATACACCCGGTCGACCCGCTCTTCGCGGTAGGCGTCCAGCATCACCTTGATGATGCCGATCAGGTCCTCGATCTGGGGTTTTTCGCCCAAACCTGTGGCGCTTGCCGCCATCTCCACGTTAACGCGCTTGAAGTACGAGGTGGCCTTCTTGCCCAGCGTCACCACGCTGATTTCCGCGCCGTCTTTCTGGAGGTTGGCGATGTGGTTCACCACCTTCTTGAACAGGTTGGTGTTCAATCCGCCACACAGGCCACGGTCGGTAGAAACCACGATGTAGCCGATGCGGTCGGTGCGCTCGTGCTCAATGGTGAACGGGTGGCGGAACTCGGGGTTCGCCTTGCCCAGGTGGCCGATCACGCGCTTCATCATCCGCGCGTACGGACGACTGGCGGTCATCATCTCCTGCGAGCGACGAATCTTGCTCGCAGACACCATCTCGAGCGCCGAGGTCACCTTCTTGGTGTTCTCAACACTCTTGATCTTGCTTGTGATTTCCTTAGCGCCAGCCATTGTTCTTTACCAGCTACCGGTGGACATGAACTCTTCAACCGCGCCCTTCAGCGCGCTTTCGATGTCGTCGTTCCAGCTACCGTCTGCCAGCATGTCCATCACGCCCTGCTGCGAGTTGCGCATGTAGTCCAGCAACGCCGCTTCGAACGCCACCACCTTGTCCAGCTCCACGTTATCGAGGTAGCCGCGGTCGGCTGCGAACAGTGAAACCGCCATTTCAGCCACGCTCATCGGCGAGTACTGCGGCTGCTTCATCAGCTCGGTCACGCGCTGGCCACGGTCAAGCTGCTTACGGGTTGCGGCGTCGAGGTCCGATGCAAACTGGGCAAAAGCCGCCAGCTCGCGGTACTGCGACAGTGCAAGACGCACACCGCCACCCAGCTTCTTGATGACCTTGGTCTGGGCCGCGCCACCCACACGAGACACCGAAAGACCGGCGTGCACGGCGGGGCGGATGCCCGAGTTGAACATGTCGTTGTCCAGGAAGATCTGGCCGTCCGTGATCGAGATCACGTTGGTCGGAACGAAGGCCGATACGTCGCCAGCCTGGGTTTCGATGATCGGCAGCGCGGTCAGAGAGCCGGTTTTGCCTTTCACTTCACCGTTGGTGAATTTCTCAACGTATTCCTCGTTTACACGCGCGGCGCGTTCCAGCAGGCGCGAGTGCAGGTAGAACACGTCACCGGGGTACGCTTCACGACCCGGCGGACGACGCAGCAGCAGTGATACCTGGCGGTATGCCCAGGCCTGCTTGGTCAGATCGTCATAAATGATCAGGGCGTCTTCACCGCGATCGCGGAAGTATTCGCCCATGGTGCAGCCAGAGTACGGAGCAATGTACTGCATGGCGGCAGATTCAGAAGCACTGGCGTTCACCACGATGGTGTTCTTCATCGCGCCGTGCTCTTCCAGCTTGGCCACCAGGTTGGCAACCGTCGACTGTTTCTGGCCGATGGCCACGTAAACACACTTAATGCCGGAGCTGGCCTGGTTGATGATGGTGTCGATGGCAATCGCCGTCTTACCAATCTGGCGGTCACCAATGATCAGCTCACGCTGGCCACGACCGATTGGCACCATGGAGTCGATGGATTTCAGGCCGGTCTGCACCGGCTGGTCAACCGACTTACGCCAGATCACGCCCGGGGCAACCTTTTCGATCGGCGAGAAGCCGTCGTTGTCGATGGCGCCCTGGCCGTCGATGGGGTTGCCCAGCGCGTCGACCACGCGGCCCAGCAGGCCGGGGCCATGCGGCACTTCCAGGATTCGACCGGTGCACTTCACCGTGTCGCCCTCGGTGATGTGCTCGTAATCACCCAGGATTACGGTACCCACCGAGTCGCGCTCGAGGTTCAGCGCCAGGCCGAAGGTGTTGCCGGGGAACTCGATCATCTCACCCTGCATGGCGTCTTCCAGGCCATGAATGCGGGCGATACCGTCGGACACGCTTACAACCGTGCCTTCGTTGCGCGTTTCAGACGAGATGTTCAGGTCTTCGACGCGCTTCTTGATCAGTTCGCTGATTTCAGATGGATTCAGTGTAGTTTCCATGGTGTTTTCCAGTTATTCGCTTTGGCCTGCCAGCGCGCCATCAGGACGCGAGGCTCTGCTCCAATTTCTTCAGGCGGCCCTTCAGCGAGCCATCAATGACCTGGTCACCGGCGTAGATCACGGCTCCGCCAATCACGTTCGGGTCAATTTCGTTCTGCAGTTCCACTTCGGCATCGAAGCGCTTCGACAAGGCGCTGGTAAGGCGCTGCGACTGGTCGTCGCTCAGCCCCACCGCCGAGACCACGCGGGCCACCAGGCGACGCTCGGCCTCTTGCCGCAGGCGTGCATAGATCTTCGAGATCTCGCCCAGCAACGGCAGGCGGTCGTTTTCCGCCAGCACCGAGAGGAAGCCGCGGAAGCGATCGTCAATATGGTCGCCAGCGGAATCCGCAATCAGCGACAAGGCCTGCGCCTCGCTTACGTGGGGGCTTTCCAGCAACGGCGCCACGGCGCTATCGCTGGCAATTTCAGCTGCCAGTGACAGCATGGAATCCCATGCCGGCAGTGCATTGGCCGACTGGGCCAGCTGGAATGCCGCCTTGGCGTAGGGACGTGCAAGTGTGGTCAGCGCGCTCATGTCAGTTCACTCACTCAGATTTCCTGGATCAACTTGTCCAGGAGTTCGCGGTGGGTGTTCTCGTCGACTTCTTTCTCGAGAATCTTCGAAGCGCCTTTAACTGCCAGGGCTGCCACCGCGGCGCGCAGTTCTTCGCGTGCCTGGTTGGCGGCCTGGGCAATTTCGGCCTCGGCCGAGGAAACCGAACGCTGCTTTTCAGCGTTGGCGTCATCCTTGGCCTGGTCGAGGATCTGCGAGTGGCGCTGGTTGGCCTGCTCGACAATCTGCTGAGCCTTGTTGCGTGCTTCCTTCAGCTCGTCATCAGCCTTGGATTTTGCTTCTTCCAGGGCCTTTTCCGCGCGGTCGGATGCTGCCAGGCCTTCGGCGATGCGCTCGCGGCGCTCGTCCATGGCCTTCAGCAACGGTGGCCAGATGAACTTCATGCAGAACCACACGAAGATCATCATGGCTATCGACTGCAGTATTAATGTGGCATTGAGATTCATGCCGGTACCTCTGTTATATGGCGGTTCGCACCTGTCTCAGGTCATCCCGGAAAGCCGAACAGGCTTATCCGGGACCCATTCAACAAGCGCAGTGCTTAGCCTGCGAGCGCAGACTGAAGCTGGCCGATGAACGGGTTCGCAAACGTGAAGAACAGCGCGATACCCACACCGATCATGGCCACAGCATCCAGCAGGCCGATCGCCAGGAAGAACTTACCCTGAAGCATGGGGGCCAGCTCGGGCTGACGTGCTGAACCTTCCAGCAGGCGGCCGCCGAGGATACCCACACCAACGCCAACGCCCAGGGCGCCCAGGCCAATCAAAAGGCCAATGGCGATTGCGGTCATACCAATTACAAATTCCATCACTTGCTCCTGTTAATAAAAGGTCTTGCTAAAGATCTAGTGATGCTCAGTGGCCATCGACAGGTAGACGATGGTCAGCATCATGAAAATAAACGCCTGCAGCGTGATGACCAGGATGTGGAACACCGCCCATCCAAAGTGCATCAGCTGTCCGCCGAGGAAGGCGAGCCCGCCCACCAGCAACATTTCAACGGCCAGCAGCAGGGCCGTCTTGCCCATGCTCAGCTTGCCCTTCATGTTCAGCCACAAGGTGGCAAACACGGTGGCGGTGGCAACAATCCAGAACCACGCCGGGATGTGCTCACCAAACACGGAACTAAGGCCCGTGGCCACGAACCCGGCGCCCGCCGTGAACACCAGCGCAATCAGGATAAAGATCAGCTCACCCGCGTAGAGGTTGCCGAACAGTCGCAGGCCCAGTGAAACCGGCTTGGCCACCAGCGACACCACCTCGAGAATCAGGTTAAAGGCCATCACAAACGGCCACACGATCTTGGGCATGCCCAGCTCTTTCGGGTTAAGCGGGTTCATGACCAGCTCGCCGATAAAGCCGCCAACACCCTTGAAGCGGATGCTGTAAATAATGATCAGGAAGAACACTGCAATCGCCATACCCATGGTGGCGTTCACATCGGTGGTGGGCACCACCTTCTGGTATTCAATGCCAACCTTGGTGGCCGCCCACGGCAGCCAGTCGACGGGGATCAGGTCCATGAAATTCATGAAGAAGATCCACACGAACAGCGTTAACGCCAGCGGCGCTATCAGGCGGCTGGTTCCGTGGAACGAATCGCGCACATTCTCGTCGACAAACTCGACGATCATTTCGATGAAAGCCTGGCCGCGCGTCGGCACGCCTGAGTTGGCGGCCTTGGCCACCTTGCGGAACATGAAGAAAAATCCGAAGCCCAGCAGCAGCGCCCAGAAAATCGTGTCCACGTGGAATGCCCAGAAACCCATTTCCGCGGCTTCTTCCGCGCCATGGGCGAAGCTCCAGCCATTCTCGGGATGGTTTCCGAATGTCAGGTTCTGCAGGTGATGTTTGATGTACTCACCGGCGGTGAGATTTTCGCTGGCGCCTGCCATTTTCGATGCCTTCTCTGTCCTGCGTTACGCGATACCCAAATGCCCAGCGGCAATGTGGGTATGAATTCGTCTAAATCAAGTGTTTTCAGGGCCCAATTTGCGGTTGGCTGAACGCGCGTATCAATACGAACCAGCCGGTCGCCAATGTCACCATCATGCCGAGGAAAAAATACCCCGCCATCAGCGGCTTTACGAACACGAAGACCAGCGCGCACAGCACCCCGGTGAGCAACAACTTGCCGAACTCGGCCAGCGTTGCCGTTCGTAAAAATGCCCCCGTGTCGCCACCCAGCTTGCGCATGGTTAACACGGTGAACATCAGGCCTGGAAGGTAAACCGCAAGGCTCCCGAAGAACGACGAACTCGCCGCCACCGGGCTTACCGCCAGCAGAAGCGCAGCCAGCACCAGCGAAACCGTAGACTGGATTCGCAAACCGCTTCGCAGCTTCTGCACTACGCGGGAAATTTCCCTCTCGGCCGCTATGGCCGCAGTTTCGGGATGGTCGCCAGGCACCTGCGTACACCTTCCTGCGATGGCCGTTTTCGCCCCAAAATGGTTCCCTCGGACGAAGCGCGGCCAAAGACCGCGCATTCTATCACTGAATTGATGAGCAAGACAGACCTTCCTGGTCTGCTTGCATCTCGGCCACAAAAAGCGTGGTTTCTGTGGCCTCGCGCTCCGCGTTGGCACATCCCTGTGCCAACCACTAGGCACCGGCGTTACAGGCTGCGAGGCGGGGTGCTCCCCCTGCGACCTTAAAATACAGGACGTATTTTAAGAGCTACAGGGATGTATTTATGCGTGTCGCGGGTGGGCATACCCCTTCCGCAGCCACGTATTGCCTCTTCTGTTCATCGGGTGGGTCCCGGATAGCGCTACTCGCGCTTCCGGGATGACGTTAGGTTTTGATTTTGAGGCGGTCGAGGATGCCCTGGAATTCGTCGGCGCTGTGGTAGCTGATGGTCAGCTTGCCCTTGCCGGATGATTGGTGCTGGATGCGCACGCGCGCGCCCAGGGTTTCTTCCATCAGGTTTTGCAGCTTGAGGATATCGGCGTCGGGGCGGGCCGGCGGTTTGGGTTTGCCACCGCCGCTTTGCAGGCGGCGCACCAGCGCCTCGGTTTCGCGCACTGAAAGCTTGCCGTTGATCACTTCGCGGGCGGCCTGTTGCTGCAGTTCCTCGGGCAGCGAGAGCAGCGCGCGGGCGTGGCCCATTTCCAGCAGGCGCGCGTCGACCATGTCTTTGACTTCCTGCGCCAGTTCCAGCAGGCGCAGCAGGTTGGAAACCGAGGCGCGCGAGCGGCCCACGGCATCGGCAGCCTGCTGGTGGGTCATGGAGAATTCTTCGATCAGGCGCTTGAGGGCGGCAGCCTCTTCCAGCGGATTCAGGTCTTCGCGCTGGATGTTCTCGATAAGCGACATGGCCACGGTGGCCTCGTCGGAAACATCGCGGATCACCGCCGGCACCTCGTGCAGCCCGGCAATCTGCGCCGCGCGCCAGCGGCGC
Organism: Gammaproteobacteria bacterium; assembly: GCA_030428105.1. GTDB lineage: Bacteria > Pseudomonadota > Gammaproteobacteria > Xanthomonadales > SZUA-36 > JAUIBE01. The sequence continues at coordinate 101,304 of JAUIBE010000009.1, read as the reverse complement.
TCGCCGGCAATCAACTCATACTTGCCATCGCCAATCTTGCGCACCACCACCGGCTGCACCACGCCCTGGGCGCGGATGGAGTCGGCCAGTTCCTGCAGGCGATCCTCGTCGAACACCGAGCGCGGCTGGTAGCGACCGGGCTGGATGTATTCCACCGGCAGTTCGCGCAGCGAATCACCTTTTTTCTCTTCCATCTGTTTGAGCGTGCTCTGGCTCAGCATGGAAGACAGGTTGCGGCCAAGGACGGGTTTTTTTCGTGTCGCCATAATTTATTGTGCCTGGTTGGCTGTGCGGCGCAGCATTTCGCCGGCCAGCGCCTTGTACGCGGTGGCGCCCTGGCAGGCCGGGTCGTACATCAACACCGGCAGGCCATAGCTGGGAGATTCGGCCACCCGCACATTACGCGGAATCAGGGTGCGGTAAACCTTGTCGCCAAACGCCTCGATCAGTTGCTCGGAAACCGCGCCCGAAAGGTTATTGCGCGGATCATACATGGTGCGCACCAGGCCCTCGATCTGCAGGCCCGGGTTTACCGACGAGCGCACCTGCTCCACCGTGTTGACCAGCGCGGTCAAACCTTCCAGCGCGTAGTACTCGCACTGCATCGGGATCAGCAGGCCATCAGCCACCGACAACGCATTCAGGGTCAGCATGTTCAGCGATGGCGGGCAGTCGATGAAAATCCAGTCGTAGTTCTGCAGCACCGGGGCCAGCGCGCGCTTGAGCGCATACTCGCGCTCGTCTTCCTGCATCAGGAACATCTCGGCCGCCGTCAGGTCGGCGCTGCCGGGCAGCAGGTCGAGGCCGATTTCGCCGGGCTTCAGCACCGTGCCGGTGACCGGGCGCTCGCCCATCAGCACTTCGCAGGTGGAGGCCACCAACTTGCGCGGGTCAATGCCGCAACCGGTGGTGGCGTTGGCCTGCGGGTCGAGGTCAATCAGCAGCACGCGGCTGCGCATGGTCGCAAACGCGGCCGCGAGGTTGACGCAGGTTGTGGTTTTTCCGACGCCGCCTTTCTGGTTGGCGACGGCGATGATTCTGGCAGTCATTGGCTAAGGTAGCCTGGAAGTCCGGGTCGTTCAGGTGAGGGACATAATGACGAGGTGGCGTTCGGCATGCAATCCCGGCACCGCAAGTTTTTCCACCGCTTCCACCTCGATCCAGCCTGGCAAGGCCTCCAGTTCTTCATCCGGGCGCTGGCCTTTCATCGCCAGCAGGCGGCTGCGCGGGCCCAGCAAATGGCGGCTGGCGTTGGCGAAATCACTGATCGAGGCAAAGGCCCGGCTGATCACGGTGTCGAACGGCGCCAGCGAGGTGTACTCCTCGACGCGGGTGTGCACGGACTCCACGTTTTGCAGGTTCAGGTGGCGCACAACGTGTTGCATGAAGCGCACCTTCTTCGCGGTGCGGTCCAGCGCGGTCATATCCAGCTCCGGGTCCATGATGGCCAGCGGAATGGCCGGCAGGCCGGCGCCGGTGCCCACGTCCAGGGCGCGGCCGTGCACCCATGGGGCAATGGAAAGCGAATCCAGCAGGTGACGCACCACCATTTCGCCGGGCTCGGTGATGGCGGTTAGGTTGTAAGCCTTGTTCCAGCGCTGCAGCTCGGAAAGGTACGCCTCCAGCTGCGCAGCGCGTGCCTCGTCGCCCGAGGCATCCGGCCACGTCAGGCCTTCGGCTGCCCCGCGCCTGAGCGCCGCCAGGCCTGCGAGCAACCCTTCGTGCATGCCTGTGCCGCTGCTTTTTAGCTTACTTCAGCCCAAGCGCGGCAATTTCGGCCGCCGAGCGGTTGGCAATGTTGCGCGCCGTGTCGGTGTGCTCGATGTCCTTGGTCTGGGTGACAATGCGCCAGATGGCCACTTCTGATTCCAGGTCGACGTAGGTGGTTTCAATCAACACCTGGATCTGGAAATCCACCGGGTCTTCGCCGTGTTGCACGCTGTAAACATCCACGAAGTAAGGCTCAGCCCAGCCGTAGCCCACGCCGGTGCCCTCGTAGCGTGCCCAGTAGCCAGAGCGCACGTAATCGCCGGAACGACCGCCACCGCTGTAGAAGGAAACCAGCACCGCGTCAGCGCCATCGCGCTTGAGAATTTCGCCTACTTTTTCGGTATCAATCTTGCCGCGAATGCCACCACTCAAACCCGGCATGGTGCTGGCAGCCACCGCGGGAATGCCCTTCTTCTGAAGGATTTTCGCCATGTCCATTTCAGCCGCCTGGCGCATCAGCGCATCGGGGAAGGCCACAATCACCGCCACTTTCTTCGGCTTGTGCGCCGTGGCGCCCTCGTTGCGCCAGCTATCCACCGTCTGGGTCTGCGCGCAGCCAGCCAGCATCGCAACCATCAACAGGCACGCAACCGCGCGGCAGGTCTTCGCAAAACGGGTGTGGTTCATTGCTTTTCCTTCAATGGGAATTCAGGGCTGCATCTTACCTTTCGCCCAAGGGATTTGGAATTGAAGCTGGCTGATCGGGCGATCCCGTCATCCTGGAAGGCCACCTACCGTCATCCCGGAAGGCCGAGTAGGCCTATCCGGGACCCACCGGCTGAGCAGAAGCGTTGTATGGATGGCACAGGTGGAGCCGCGGGAGGGGTGCTCCTTCCACGACACGCGCAAGTACGTCCATGTAGCTCTTAAATCACGTCCCTGTGATTTAAGGTCGCGAAAGAAGCACCCCATCCCGCGGCTTGAAACGCATGCGCCTCCCAGGCCGACACAACCAGGGGTTTTACCCCGTGGCCTTAAGCTTGGATGCCGCTCAGGGAGTGTAGAGACTGGGCAACCGGGCAGGGACGCCCGGTTAGGCCATCCAGCATAGGGACATGCTGTATGGCCGCGCCCACAAAACGCAACGAGCTGAGCGGGTAGGCCAAGGCAAGTTAGAAGTGAAACTTCGGGTGAGCCTTGAGGCCATTCAAGCAGACACGCGGGTGAAACCCCTGGTTGGGGCGGCCACGTCTGTGCCACTCAGGTGACGCTTCTATTCAGCCGGTGGGTCCCGGATATTTCTATTCGAAATTCCGGGATGACGATTTCGCTGTTACGCGCTCTACACCAGCCGCGTTTCCGGGATGGCGGAGTGGCAACCCGCCTCTTCAGCCGTCACCCACGCTTAAATCCAACCCCTCTGCCCTGTGGCACGCGGCCCAGTCTCCATGCTCCAGACGGCGTAGGGCGGGGATGTCGGCGTGGCAGCGGTTTACGGCATAGGGGCAGCGGGTGTGGAACACGCAGCCCGGAGGTGGGTTGAAGGGTGAAGGCATGTCGCCGGTCAGCCAGTTCTCGCGCCGCGCGGCGTGGGCCAGGTCGGGGTCTGGGATGGGCACCGACTTGATCAGGGCGTTGGTGTAGGGGTGCAGCGGCTTGCGGTACAGGTCGTCGCGCTGCGCCAGTTCCATGGCGCGGCCCATGTACATCACCAGGATGCGGTCGCTGATGTGGCGCACCACTGAAAGATCGTGGGCGATGAAGATCAGCGACAGGCCCAGTTTTTTCTGCAGGCTGCGCAGCAAGTTCACAATCTGCGCCTGGATGGAGACATCCAGCGCGCTCACCGGCTCGTCGCAGATGATCAGCTTGGGATTCAGCACCAGCGAGCGCGCAATGCTGATGCGCTGGCACTGGCCGCCAGAGAATTCGTGCGGGTAGCGGTTGATCTGGTTGGGCAGCAGGCCGACCATTTTCATCATTCCGCGGGTGCGTTCCTGCACCTGCAGGTTGGCCATGTGCGGGTAGAAGGTGCGCAGCGGCTCGGCAATGATGTCGCCGGCGGTCATACGCGGGTTGAGCGAGGCCACCGGGTCCTGGAACACCACCTGGATGTCTTTGCGCCGGGCGCGCATTTCCTCTTCTTCAAGCTGCACCAGGTCTTCGCCCATCCACAGCACGCGACCGCGGCGGGGTTTCACCAACCCCAGGATGGCGCGCGCCAGGGTGGATTTTCCGCTGCCCGATTCGCCGACAATGCCCAGGGTCTCGCCGCCGTACAGCTCAAAGGAAATGCCCTCCACTGCCTTCAGCGTTCGCGTGGTGCGGCTGAACAGGTGGCCCACGTGGTCGCTGAAATGCACCGACAGGTCCTGCACGCGCAGCACCGGTTTGCGCTCTGGCGCTGCCGCCTCCGTTTTGGCCTGGCCCTTGGCTTGAGGCTTCGCCGCGGCGTTCACCGGCTCACCTCGCGGTCCATTTCCAGCACGCAACGGCTGGCGCGGCCATCGTCGGTTTCGCGCAGCGGCGGGTCTTCTTTGCAGGCGTCCTGGGCAAACTCGCAGCGATCGCGGAAGCGGCAGCCGGCCGGCACCGAAACCGGGTTGGGCGGGTTGCCAGGAATCGCCTGTAGTGCAGTGCCACCAACGCGGTCGAGGCGCGGCACCGAGCGCAGCAGCCCCTGGGTGTAGGGGTGTTGCGGGCGGTAGAAAATATCGCGCGCCGTGCCGCGCTCCACCATCTGCCCGGCGTACATCACGATGATGTGGTCGGCAATATCGGCCACCACCGCCAGGTCGTGGGTGATGATGATGATCGACATGCTGGATTTCTGCCGCAGCTCGGCAATCAGGTGAATGATCTGCGCCTGCACGGTCACGTCCAGCGCGGTGGTGGGCTCATCGGCAATCAGCAATTGCGGCTCGCACAACAGGCCCATGGCAATCAGCACACGCTGGCGCATGCCGCCGGAGTACTGGTGAGGGTAGTCGTGGATGCGCTCTTCAGGGTCGGCAATGCGCACCGCGCGCAGCATTTCCACCGCGTGCGCCCGCGCCTCTTCGCGGCCCAGGCCCTGGTGGTGCATGATCACCTCGATCATCTGCTTCTCGATGGTGAGGTAGGGGTTCAGTGCGGTCATCGGGTCCTGGAAAATCATCGAGATTTCCTTGCCGCGCACCTCGTTAAGCTCGTCCTGGGAGAGCTGCATCAGGTCCTGGTCATCGAAGATCGCCGCACCGGAGGCGGTGCCGTTCTCCGCCAGCAGGCCCATGATGGCCATCGCGGTCTGGCTTTTGCCAGACCCTGATTCGCCGACGATCGCCAGGGTTTCGCCGTGGGCCAGTTCGAAATCCAGCCCGGTAACCGCATGCACCTCGCCATCGGGCGTGTCGAAGCTCACCTTCAGGTCCTTGATCCTGAGGATGGGCGGCTTGCCGGCGGGCACTTTCTGCGCTTCAGCCGCCATCAGCTCTTATCCTTCGGGTCGAGGGCGTCGCGCATGCCATCGCCGATGTAGTTGAAGCAGTACAGCGTGATGGTGAGGAAGGCGGCCGGGAAGGCCAGCGTCCACGGCGCCGATTCCATGTCCTGCGCGCCGTCATTCACCAGCGCGCCCCACGAACTCATCGGTTCCTGCACGCCCAGGCCGAGGAAGCTGAGGAACGATTCCACCAGGATCACCTGCGGAATGGTGAGGGTGACGTACACCATCACCACGCCGATCAGGTTGGGCACGATGTGGCGGCGAATGATTGCCCAGTGGCCGACGCCGCAGGCGCGCGCGGCTTCCACATATTCGGTGTTTTTCAGGCCCAGGGTCTGGCCGCGCACGATGCGCGCCATGTCCAGCCAGTTGACCGCGCCGATGGCGACGAAGATCAGCAGGATGTTTCGCCCAAACACCACCATCAGCAAAATCACGAAGAACATGAAGGGCAGCGCGTAGATGATATCGACGATGCGCATCATCAATTTATCGGTGCTGCCGCCGTAATAACCGGCGATGGCGCCGTAACTGACGCCGATGATCAGGCTCACCAGGGTGGCCACCACGCCCACCAGCAAGGAGATGCGCCCGCCTTCCAGCGTGCGCACAAAAATATCGCGGCCGACCGCGTCGGTGCCAAACCAATGGCCGGTTTCCAGGCTGGGTGGCGCGGCGGTGTGATCCCAGTCGGTGTAATCGCCCGACCACTCGCTAAGCATCGGCCCGAAGATCACCATCAGCACCATCACGATCATGATCACGCCCGAGGTGACCGCCGCGCGGTTCTTCAGCAGGCGGTGCCAGGCATCCGACCACAGCGAGCGGCCGCGCACCGGCTCTTGCGCCAGGGCCGCGGCGAACGGGTCGTCGTCGGCTGTTTCTGTCGCCGCCATGGCAAGCAGGGTTTCCTTGGGGGGCAATTGCACCTAGCTAGCCTCGTCGTAGCGAATGCGCGGGTTGAGCCAGGCGTAAAGCAGGTCAACAATGAAGTTGAGCAGGATGATCACCACCCCGTAAAAAATCACCACCCCCATCACCAGGGTGTAATCGCGGTTCAGCGCGCCGGTGACAAAGTAGCTGCCCAGGCCGGGAATCGAGTAAATGCGCTCGATAATCACCGAGCCCGTGATCAAGCCAGCGGTGGCCGGGCCCATGTAGGAAATCACCGGCAACAGCGCCGGCTTGAGCGCGTGGCGGCGGATGATCTGGCTCATCGGCAGGCCCTTGGCCCGCGCGGTGCGAATGTAGTTGCTGTGCAGCACCTCGATCATGCTGCCGCGCGTCAGGCGCGCGATGTAGGCAATCACCGGCAGCGCCAGCGTCACCACCGGCAGGATCATGCGCTGCACCGACCAGTCCCAGCCACCGGCCGGCAGCCAACCGGCATAGACGGCAAACAGCAGAATCAGCGCCGGGGCAATCACGAAATTGGGAATGGAAATGCCCAGCATGGCGAATCCCATGGCGCCGTAGTCCACCGCCGAGTTCTGCCGCAAGGCCGCAGCAATGCCAATTGAGGTGCCGAACACAAACGCCAGCACCATGGCCAGCCCGCCGATGGTGAGCGACACCGGGAAGCCGCGCGCAATCAGCTCATTAACCGTCCAGTCCTTGTATTGGTAACTGGGGCCGAAATCCAGCACCAGGATTTGCCCCAGGTAGCGGAAATACTGCTGCACCAGCGGCTCATCGAGGTGGTACTTGGCATCCAGGTTGGCGCGGATTTCCGGCGGCAGCGGTTTTTCCGAATCGAACGGGCCGCCGGGCGCCACGCGAATCAGGAAGAAGGCGATGGTGATCAGCATCAGCAGCGTGGGTATCAGCGAAACCAGGCGGCCGATACCGTGGCGAACGATGCCCTCCTGGATCATTCGCCCTCCTCGCTTGCGCGGGCGGGTTTGCTGGTGTCGCGTGCCTTGAGCAGGTACATGCTGCGCGAATAGTGGTGGTCCATAACGTTGTCCTGCCAGCCGCGCAGGCGTGCATCAACCAGGCGGCGGGTGACGTAAGTGTAGACCGGTAGGATCGGCTGGTCTTCCAGGATGATGCGCTCGGTCTCCTGCATCATGCGCCGGCGGCGGCCCGGGATGCGTTCCTTGGCGATCTCTTCCAGCAGGGTATCCACCGTGGAATTGCTGTAACCGTAGTCGTTCAGGCCGTGGTTGGTCTCAAACAGCGAAAGGAAGCTGTACGGGTCGTTGTAGTCGCCTATCCAGCCGGCGCGGAACACCTGGGTCACCACCTGCTGATCGCGATTTTGCAGGAACACCTTCCACTCCTCGTTGACCAGCGTGGCCACCGCGCCCAGCACCTGTTTCCACATCGAGGCAATGGCCAGCGCCACCTTCTTGTGGTTCTCGCTGGTGTTGTAGCGAATCTCGATTCGTAGCGGTTGCTCGGCGGTGTAGCCGGCCTGGGCGTAGAGCCGCTGCGCTTCCGCCTCGCGCTCTTCCTGGGTCCAGGCGGCGTACTCGGGAATCGACTGCTCGTAGTCGGTGACGCCAGCGGGCACGAGGTTGAACGAGGGCAGCTCGCCAAACTGGGTGACCTTCTCGGTAAGCACCTCGCGGTCAATCGCCAGGGTCAGCGCACGACGAAGGTCGGGGCTGTCGATAAACGGCTCTCGCTGGGTGTTGAATCCAAAGAAGTACGAGCCCAGCCAGGGCGAAACCACCAGTTCGTCGGGGTAATTCTCGCGCAGCCAGCCGAACTGGTTGTTGGGCACATCGTAAGTCCAGTGCATCTCGCCGGCGCGAAAGGTTTTCAGCTCGGTGGACTGGTCCTCGATGGGCAGGTAGCGCACTTGCTCAAGTATCACTTCGTCGGCGCCGTGGTAGTACGGGTTCTTCACCAGGTCGATGTAGGCGCGTATCGCCCAGTCCTCGAGCATGAACGCACCGTTGGAAACCAGGTTGCCCGGCCGCGAAAAGCGATCGCCGTATTGTTCCAGGCTGGGCCGGTGTACCGGGTACAGCGAGGAGTGCGCCAGCAGGTTAAGGAAATACGGGGTCGGGTCGGTAAGCGTGATTTGCAGCGTGAAGCGATCAAGGCTGGTGACGCCCAGTTCCTCAGGCGGCAACGCGCCAGCCAGCACTTCTCGCGCATTCACAATCGGGTACAGCATGGTGGCGTAATTCGACGCCGTGGCCGGGTCAGCGCTGCGGCGAATGCTGAAGACAAAATCTTCGGCCACCAGCGCATCGCCGTTTGACCACGCGCCATCGCGGCGAAGGTAGAAGGTGTACACCAGGCCATCGGCCGAGATGTTCCAGCGCTGCGCTGCGCCGGGAATGATGTGCCCATCCGGCGCCTCGGTGGCAAGCCCCTCAAACAGGTCGCGCAGGATGTGGCTGGAGGGCACGCCCTCGGCCAGGTGCGGGTCCAGGGTTTGCGGCTCTTCGCCATTGCCGCGCACCAGGAACTGCTCTTCCGCCAGCACGCCTGGGTCGGGCCGGCCATCCACCAGCACTTCTTCCACCGGCACCGGGCGGTGGCTGCGCTCGGCGCCTTCGCCATTCTCGTCTCCACCACAGGCGCCCAGCACCAGCGCCGCGATCAACGCTGCCGCGAGCCCTTTGGCGTGCCGATAGAGGCGGGTTGGTATCAAGGCTGCTCCAGTGAGAGGTAGCGCGACAAGTGCACGTCCCTTACGTTATCGACATATCCGCGCACGTCCGGGTTCACCAGGTGGCGCGAAACATAATAGTAAAGCGGGATGGCCGGCATTTCTTCCAGCAGCACCGCTTCGGCCTGCGCCAGCAGCGCCTGGCGCTCGGTTCCGGTGGCAATGTCGGAGGCGCGCATCAGTTCATCAAAGCGCTCACTCGCAATAAAGGTGAAGTTCATCTCGCTGCCCGAGCGAAACAGGTCGAGAAAGCTGCCCGGGTCGGCATAGTCGGCAATCCAGCCACCGCGAAACACCTCGGTCACCACCCCCAGGCGGCGGTTGTTCACGAACACCTTCCACTCCTCGTTGAACAGCTCGGTATCCACGCCCAGCACCTGCTTCCACATGGCGGCGACCGCCACCGCGGTGCGGCGGTGCACACCGGAGGTGTTGTAGCGAAGCTGAAGGCGCAACGGGCCCGATGCCGCGGCGCCGGAACGCGCAAACAGCGCTTTCGCAAGCGCCTCGCGCTCGGGCTGGCTCATCGCTGCCTCGGGCATCATCGCCGGTTGGTAGCCGTCGATGCCGGGTGGCACTACCGACCACGCCGGCTGCTCGCCGGCGCCAATCACCACGCGGGTGAGAATGTCGCGGTTAATCGCCAGCGCCAGCGCCCGGCGCAGGTCCGCCGAACGCCCCAGTTCGGCGTGGCGCAAATTGATGTTCAGCCAGAAGCTGCCCAGGTAAGGGTGAATGCGCAGGTCATCCGGAAGGTTATCGCTGAGCCACTCAAAGCGGCCGGCCGGAATGGTCTCGGTGATGTGCAGTTCGCCGGCGCGGTAGCGCGAGAGCTCGGAGGCCGGCTGTTCGATGGGAAAGTACTCCACCACTTCCGCATTCACCTGGTCCGCCGCGTGGAAATGGGGGTTCTTCTCCAGCCGGATCACGGCATTGGGGGTCCAGTCGGCCAGGCGGTAAGCGCCGTTTACCGCGAGCTGAGCCACGTTTTGCCCTTCCGCGCCTTCCGTTTCATGCAACGGGTAGGCCACCGGGTGCGCCAGGATTTCCGCAAACCACGGGGTCGGCCGCTTCAGGTTGATTTCCAGGGTCCGCTCGGCGGTGGCCTCAACACCCAATGCCTCGGGGGGCTGCTCGCCAGCGATGATTTCATCGGCATTGACGATTGGCGCCAGCAGGCCTGCGGTAGCGGCCACATCGGCGGGGTTGACCGCCTGGTGCAGCGCGCGGACAAAATCCCCGGCCAACAACGGTTCGCCGTTTGACCACGCGGCGTCCTCGCGCAGGGTAAAACGGTAACGCTTGCCGTCATCCAGCACTTCCCAGCTTTCCGCCACACCCGGCGCCAATTCTCCGGCCGCATCGTAAGTGGTAAGGCCCTCGCGCAAGTCGCGCAGCAGGTTCACGGCCGCCAGGCCCTGGGCGCGGTGGATGTGCAAAGAGTCCGGCTCCGGGCCCAGGCCACGACGAATCGCCTCGTCGGCGCAAAGCGGCAGACTGATCGCAAACAACAGGAAAAGGACTGGCTGGCGCGGCAATTTCAATGCGAATCTGTATGTGTGCATTTCGGTGCCTGATAGTACTATGCGCAGTGCGGCCATGCGCTGGAGAGCAACACAAAACAATGTCCGGATCGCCACAAGACCCCACACCCGACGCCGAGCGCCTGGAAAACCCGGTAGCACTGGCGGCTTACCTGTCCACCGGCTCGCGCCCGGCAACCGAGTGGCGCCTGGGCACCGAGCACGAAAAGTTCGGCTTTACCCGCGATGATTTGCGTCCGCTGGCCTACGAGGGCGAGCGCGGCATCAACGCCATCCTGCAAGGCCTGGCCGACCGGTTCAACTGGCAGCCGGTGATCGAATCCGGCCACCTGATTGCGCTAAAGAACGATGAAGGGGCATCCATCACCCTGGAGCCGGGCGGGCAGCTCGAGCTTTCCGGCGCCCTGCTCGACAACCTGCACCAGACCTGCAACGAGGTGAACACCCACCTGGAGCAGGTGCGCACGGTGTGCGACCCGCTGAACGTCGGCTTCCTGGGCATGGGTTTCCAGCCCAAGTGGCGGCGCGAAGAGATGAACTGGATGCCGAAGGCGCGTTACCGCATCATGCGCGAATACATGGCCAAGATGGGCAACCTGGGCCGCGACATGATGAGCCGCACCTGCACCGTGCAGGTCAACCTGGATTTCTCCAGCGAGGCCGACATGGTGAAGAAATTCCGCGTTTCGCTGGCGCTGCAGCCCATCGCCACCGCGCTGTTCGCGAACTCGCCCTTCACCGATGGCCAGCCCAACGGTTTCCTAAGCTACCGCTCGCACGTGTGGGAAGACACCGACCCCGACCGCACCGGCATGCTGCCGTGGGTGTTTGATGGCGACATGGGTTTCCAGAAATACACCGATTACATGCTGGATGTGCCGATGTACTTCGTCTACCGAAACGGCGAGTACCTGGACGCCTCCGGCCTTTCATTCCGCGATTTCCTGGCGGGCAAGCTTTCGATCCTGCCCGGTGAGAAACCCACCATCAAGGACTGGGAAGACCACCTCACCACCGCTTTCCCCGAGGTGCGCCTCAAGCGCTTCCTGGAAATGCGCGGCGCCGATGGCGGCCCGTGGCGACGGCTGTGCGCCCTGCCCGCTTTCTGGGCCGGCCTGCTGTACCACTCCCCTTCGCTGGACGCGGCCTGGGACCTGGCCAAGGACTGGTCCATGGAAGAGCGGCTGGCGCTGCGCCAGGACGCACCGAAACTGGGCCTGAAGGCCGAGATTCGCGGCCGGTCGCTGCAATCCCTGTCACTCGAATTGCTGGACCTGGCCCGCGCCGGGCTGGCTGCCCGCGGCCGCCTGAACGCCTCCGGCGACAACGAAAGTGGGTTCCTGGAGCCGCTGCAGGAGATTGCCGACAGCGGAATCACACCCGCGGAGCGCAAGCTGAACCAGTTCAACAACGAGTGGAAAGGCAGCGTCGACCCGATTTTCAGCGAGTGCATGTACTGAGCCCACCGCTCACCTCTTTCCTCGCCAACGGGCACAGGCCTTTGGGCACTGCCGGTAGGGGTTCCTTCTTCCAGGAATGTTTGAAACAGGGATGTTTCAAGACAAGCGGCCATGGACGGCGGGTTTTGCGGTTCCTGGAAGAAGGAACCCCTACCGGTAGTGCCAACTCCAGTGCAGTCTAAGCAGGCAGCGCCTACTCAGGGGTTATCAAAAATTACGCTCCGCTAAAACGGCAGCTTCACTTCCGCGTTAATCGCTCTCATTTGCTCGGCGAAGGCATCCTGGATGCGCTTCAGCGCCGCATCGTCATCAGCCTCGAAGCGCAGGATCACCACCGGCGTGGTGTTTGAAGCCCGGCACAAACCCCAGCCGTCGGCGAAATCGGCGCGCAGGCCGTCAATGGTGCTGACCTCGGCGCCCTCGAACGTCGCCTCATCCCGGAACCGCTCGATAAAGGCGTGGTTCTCGCCCTCTTCCATCTCCACCTTCAGCTCCGGCGTGCTCACGCCAGTGGGCAGGCGTTTGAGGATCTCGGTGGGCGGCTCCTCGGACCTGGCCAGGATTTCCAGCAGGCGCGCGGCGCCGTAGATGCCATCGTCGACACCGTACCAGCGCTCTTCGAAGAAAAAGTGACCGCTCATCTCGCCGGCAAAGGGCGAGTCGAGCTCTTTCATCCGCGCCTTGATCAGCGAATGGCCGGTCTTGTACATCACCGCCTTGCCGCCGGCATCCTCGATGGCCTTGCCCAGCTTGCCGGTGCATTTCACGTCGTAAATGATGGTGGCGCCGGGTACGCGGTCGAGTACGTCCTTGGCCAGCAGCATCATCACGCGGTCGGGGAAAATAACCTCGCCTTCCCGGGTGACCACGCCCAGCCGGTCGGCATCGCCATCCAGGGCCAGGCCGATATCGGCGCCCATCAGCTTGACCGAGTCGATCAGGTCTTCCAGGTTGTGCGGCTCGCTGGGGTCGGGGTGGTGGTTGGGGAAAGTGCCGTCCACCTCGTCGAACAGCGGCAACACCTCTGCGCCGATGCCACGCAAGGCCGGTGCGGCGCAAACGCCGCCCACGCCGTTACCGCAGTCGATCACCACCTTGAGCGGGCGCTCAAGCTGCACATCGTCGGCAACCCGCTGGCAGTAGTCTTCCACCACGTCCAGTTCGGTGACCTCGCCGGAACCAAACTGGATGTCGTTTTCCTGGATGCGGCGGTAGAGATCCTTGATGTCGTCGCCGTAGAGGGTTTTGCCACCCACCATGACCTTGAAGCCGTTGTAGGCCGGCGGGTTGTGCGAGCCGGTCAGCATCACGCCGGTGCCCGCGCCCTTCTCAAACGTGGCGTAGTAGAGCACGCCGGTGGGAACCATGCCGATGTTGATCACATCGCAACCCGTGGACTTGATGCCATCAATCAGGCCTTCCACCAGTTGCGGGCCGGAAAGGCGACCATCGCGGGCAACGACCACGGGGGCCGCGTCCTTGTCGAGCGCCTCGCTGCCTACCGCCTGGCCAACCTTGTAGGCGATGTCCACGTCCAGTGATTTGCCAATCTCGCCGCGAATATCGTAGGCGCGGAAGATCCCTTCGGTGAGTTCTACAGATGGAATGTCGATGCCTTTTCTCCAGCGTTCAGCAATGTCGTAACGCAATGTCAGCGGCGGCGCATCGGCTGTGCCGGCGCCGGCCTCTTTGTTGACCACGGACTCCCCGGATTCTACCGCGGCGACGGTCTGCGGCACCGTGGACTCTTGCCCCGCTTCGTCGGCCACCGCCGCCTGGCGCCTGGCTGCCCGCTCGCGGGCGCGCTCTCGTTCTTTCTGCTCGGCTTTTTCCTTGGCTTCCTGCGACTCGCGTTCGCGGCGCTCCTGCACCTGGCGGTCGGCGGCAATCAGCCAACGACGGTTCTTCTCATGCAGGAACTTGGCAGCGACCAGCATCAACACGCCGGCCAGCAAGACCATGAAAAATCGTCCCCAGGGCAGCAATTCGTTGGCCTGGTGCAAGGGCATTTCCACCCGGAACAGGGTGCCGGCCACCATCACGCGGTCGGGCTGCGAAGGCGCGAACTCCGGGTTGCCTGCAGCCTTGAGCGGCTTGTTCGACTGGCGTCCGTAGTCCTGGCGCAAAGCGATGTAGGACTCGCCACCCACCGAGGGGTTGAATGCATTCAGCACTGGAGCCGGGTCTGCGGTGTAACTGACGAAGCCCTTGATCTGGTCTTCGCCGCGCACACCAATAAGTTGCACCAGGCGCGGCGGCTCCAGCGAGTAGTGAATTTGCAGCGGCGGCTGCGCGCCCTGCTGGGCCACGTACATCATCGAAACCAGGGCAAAGCCATTGGGCCCCATTTCCTGGGGTTTCTGGTCGAGGGCCGTGCCGGGATAAACGGTCACGTCACTGACCGCGCCAATCCGGCCCTCTATGAATTCCTGTAATGCGGGCAAGGCCTCGGGGTCGTCCAACGCAGCGGAGCCAAGCGCCTGGATTTCTGCGGCGGAAGCCAGGTTTACATATGGCTGGGTCGCATCGGTAAGCTGTGTCACCACTTCCCGGCCGGCGCTGGAAGCCTGGGAGGTGGTCCAACCGGCCCAGCCATCCCACACCTTGATCAGCACCGCGATCACGATCAGCCCGAGGCCGACTATGCCCAGCAGGGAGATCATTCGCGGGTCGGCGGAAGGCTTGTCGGCTGATTCCAGCAGTTCCGACAAGATTCTGCGGACGTCCAGCTTTTCCTTGAGCCCGCCCTGTTTCTCTAGTTGCCTGTCTTTCGCTGCCATTTCGCTTCCTGCTTTGGTTCTGGCGTTTAACCCTTGCCGGTATGGCCGAAGCCGCCGGCGCCGCGCTCTGATGCGTCGAACGAATCGACCACTTCCCAGTTTGCCTGAATCACCGGCACGAACACCAACTGGGCAATCCGGTCGCCCGGAGAAATTTCGAACGCATCCTGCGAACGGTTCCAGCAGGATACGTATACCTGGCCCTGGTAGTCACTGTCGATCAGGCCCACCAGGTTGCCCAGCACGATGCCGTGCTTGTGGCCCAGGCCGGAACGCGGAAGAATCACCGCGGCCAGCCCCGAATCGCCCATGTGCATGGCGAATCCGGTGGGTATCAGCGTGGTCTCGCCGGGGGCCAGCGAAAGTGGCTCATCCAGGCAGGCGCGCAGGTCCATGCCCGCTGAGCCATCGGTGGCGTACTCCGGTAGCGGAATTTCACCCCCCAGACGCGGGTCGAGTGCTTTGATCTGAATGGTTTTCAAGGCCTGGCTTTTCCCCCAGCTCGCGCGCGATTTCTGCAATGATCCGTGCGGCCAGCGCGCGTTTGCTGCCTGCTCCCAGGTTGCGCTCGCCATCGGCGGCAAGGCCATCCCCGGAAGGGTCTCGGACCAGGAGAAGAATTTCGTTTTCGTCGCCGGCGAAACCGGCGCCCGGCCGACCCACCTGGTTGGCGGCAATCATATCAAGGCCCTTTCGCAAAAGCTTGCCGCGCGCGTACTCCGCCACCTGGTCGGTTTCGGCGGCAAAACCCACGGTAAACGGACCGTTTGGCAGCGCGGCCACCTCGGCCACGATGTCTTTGGTCGCCACCAGGTCAACGCGCTGCTTGGGCAGGCCTTTCTTCATTTTCGATTCCACCGGGCGTGCGGGTGTGTAGTCGGCCACGGCGGCCACGCTGATGAATACATCAGCCTGGTCAACGTGTGCGAACACTGCCTGGTGCATGTCACCGGCGCTGCGCACATCGGTTCGCTCCACGCCTGGCGGGGTTTCCAGGCCGGTGGGGCCGGCTACCAGCAGGACTCTCGCGCCAGCGTTGCGCGCTGCCTGGGCCACCGCAAAGCCCATCTTCCCGCTGGAGCGGTTGCCGATAAAGCGCACCGGGTCGATATCTTCAAAGGTGGGGCCGGCGGTGATCAACACGGTCTTGCCCGCCAACGGCGCTTCGCGACCGGCGGACAATGCCGCGACAATCTCGGTGGGCTCCAGCATGCGGCCTGGGCCCACGTCGCCACAGGCCTGGTCGCCGGTGCCAGGGCCCAGCACATTGACGCCACGCTCAAGCAGCACGGCCAGGTTGGCCTGGGTGGCTGTATCGGCCCACATTTGCTGGTTCATCGCTGGCGCGATGCTTACCGGCGCAGCGCTGGCCAGGCACAGTGTGCTTAACAGGTCGGGGGCCAGGCCGCTGGCCAGGCGCGCCATGAAGTCTGCGGTGGCCGGCGCCACCAGGATGTGGTCTGCCCAACGCGCCAGTTCAATATGGCCCATGCCGGCCTCGGCGTCTTCGTCCAGGAGCTGGGTGTGGACACGATGGCCGGAAACGGCCTGGAAGGTAAGCGGAGTCACGAAGGCCTGCGCGCCCTCGGTCATCACCACGCGCACATCGGCGCCGGCATCGCGCAGGCGACGCACCAGGTCGGCCGACTTGTAGGCAGCAATGCCGCCGGTGACGCCCAGCAGGATCTGCTGACCGCCCAGTCCCACGGGCAGTTGCGGGTTTTCCGCGCTCATAGCTGGCTCCGTTGCGTATTCATGGTGCGTACGTGTTTCCTGGGGTTTAGCTTACATGCACAACCGCTAATTTTCCGTATTGGGCGGCGCGCGCTACAGGCAAGATATGCGTGCTTATGCCGGTCGACTCAACCACACACAACCCACCGCTGCCACGCGAAAAACTGCAGAAAAGCGGGGTGAAAGCGTTGTCCGACGCCGAACTGCTGGCCATTTTGCTGGGCTCGGGCTCCCGCAGCCTCCCGGTGCAGCAACTGGCGCAGGGCTTGCTGCAGCGCCTGGACGGCCTGCGCGGCCTGTTTCGCGCCAGTTGGAACCGGCTTTTGGCGGAGCCGGGGCTGGGGCCGGCCAAGGCGGCGCAGCTGATTGCGGTGATCGAGCTGGCGCGGCGTCACCTGTACGAGGTTGTCGAGCGCAGCACGCCATTGCAGAACCCAGGCGACACCCGCCGTTACCTGCGCAGCGTGTTGCGCGACAAGCCGCACGAGGTGTTTGCCTGCCTGTTCCTCGACACCCGCCACCGGGTGATTGCGTTCGAAGAGCTGTTCCAGGGCACCATCGACGGGGCCACGGTTTACCCACGCGTGGTGGCCGAACGCGCGCTGCGGCTGGGCGCGGCGGCGATTATCGTCGCCCACAACCACCCCTCGGGTGTGTGCGAGCCAAGCATGGCCGACCAGGCCATCACCCGCAGGCTGAAAGACGCGCTCGACCTGCTGGATATCCGCCTGCTGGATCACTTCGTGGTGGGTGACGGCCAGCCGGTGTCGATGGCAGCCCGCGGCCTGATGTAACGTTGGTAACGTCGGGGTCAGAGTAAAGGGACAGAGTCGCGGAGTCCGCGACTCTGTCCCTTTACTCTGACCCCATTAATCTCCGCGACTCTGTCCCTTTACTCTGACCCCGTCGCTCCAGGGGTTGCAGGAAAAGTGGGCTTAGGGTATAAAGTGCGGCTGCTTTTTACTATGGATTAACCGGGAACAGTCCCATGTCACGAGTATGTCAGGTCACCGGCAAGCGCCCGCTTACCGGAAACAACGTGTCGCATTCAAATGTGAAGACCAAGCGTCGTTTTCTGCCCAATCTTCACAGCCATCGCTTCTGGGTTGAGAGCGAGAACCGCTGGGTGAAACTGCGTGTTTCAACCAAGGGTCTGCGCATCATCGACAAGAAAGGCATCGATTCGGTGCTGGCGGATCTCCGCGCCCGCGGCGAACGCGTATAACCCTCACGGCTTAACTGGAGTATTTGTCATGGCCAAGAGCGCAAGAGACAAGATTCGGCTGGTATCGTCTGCCGGTACCGGGCACTTCTACACCACCGACAAGAACAAGAAGAACACGCCGGACAAGATGGAGATCAAGAAATATGATCCCGTGGTCCGCAAGCACGTGATGTACAAGGAAGCGAAAATCAAGTAAGCCACTCGGCTTGCCTGAACTACCGGAAGTAGAAACCACGCTGCGCGGGATCGAACCCGCGCTGCTGGATCGCAAGATCGCGGACATCAAGGTCCGCAACCCCGCACTTAGAATCCCCGTCGCCCGCAGCATCCAGCATGCTCGCGGGCGTTCGGTTGTGGGCCTGCGTCGCCGCGCGAAATACCTGCTACTCGACACGCCACCTCTCGAAACCGGCCAGCCGGAAGGCGGGTTGATGATTCACCTCGGCATGTCCGGTTCGCTGCGAATCACCGACCCGGCCACCGCGCCGCGCAAGCACGATCACGTTGAGTTAGTGATGGACAGCGGCGCCTGCCTGCGGTTTAACGACCCGCGCCGTTTCGGCATTTTCACCTGGTGGGATGCGCCGGCCGAAGACCATTCCCTGATCGCCCACCTGGGCCCCGAACCGCTTGGCCCCGATTTTTCCGGCAAGTATCTGTACACCCGCTCACGCAATCTGCGCGTGGCGGTGAAGAACTTCATCATGAACAGCCAGGTCGTGGTTGGAGTGGGCAATATCTACGCTTCCGAAGCGCTGCACCTGGCCGGCATTCATCCCTCGAGGCCAGCCGGGCGTATTTCGCTGGCGCGTTACGAGGTACTGGATCAGGTCATACGCGAAGTGCTGGAAAGCGCGATTCGCCAGGGCGGCACCACCCTGCGCGATTTCACCGCGCCCGATGCGCAACCAGGCTACTTCGCCCAAGATTTGCGCGTGTACGACCGCGCCGGAAAAGCGTGTTT
Organism: Gammaproteobacteria bacterium; assembly: GCA_030428105.1. Lineage (GTDB taxonomy): Bacteria > Pseudomonadota > Gammaproteobacteria > Xanthomonadales > SZUA-36 > JAUIBE01. Next base: position 82,775 of record JAUIBE010000009.1, on the reverse strand, counting down.
CAAGTGTGGAGGGGAGATCCGCCGCAAGGTGCTTGGGCAAAGGGCGACTTATTTTTGCGTGGGGTGTCAGCGGTAGGGGTTGACCGGCGCGCCACGGCCGACACAACCAGGGGTTTTGCCCCGTGGCCTTAAGCTTGGATGCCGATCAGGGAGTGTAGAGACTGGGCAACCGGGCATGGACGCCCGGTTAGGCCATCCAGCATAGGGACATGCTGTATGGCCGCGCCCACAAAACGCAACGAGCTGGGCGGGTAGGCCAAGGCGAACCAGAAGTGAAACTTCGAGCAAGCCTTGAGGCCATTCAAGCAGACACGCGGGTGAAACCCTTGGTTGGGGCGGCTGCTTTTGTGCCACTCAGGTGACTCTTCTGCTCCGCCGGTGGGTCCCGGATAAGCCTATTCGGCTTTCCGGGATGACGGAGATCGAAATTCCGGGATGACGGTCAACGACCGCCGTCTATTTGTTCGTCGAGGTTCTTCCGCTTGGCATCCAGCGCCTCTTCGTAGTCTTCTTCGCTGAACTGCTGGGCGCGGGTGTAAGGCTCGTAGGCTTTGCCGACGATGGTTTCTTCGGGCGAGGGGGGTGACTCTGAATCGCTCTTCGTCCCCAGCATCTCGCTGACCTTGGTCAGCAGCAGGGCCACGATGACGAGCGCCAGAAGGAGTCGGATCATGCTTCTATTCTAGCAAGTCTCCCTGCTTTTCCTCTTCTTCGCCGGCTTTGCTGGCCGGAGGGTTGTGGACAGCGGGGTCGATCAGGCGGACCTTCTTTCCGCCGTGGAACACGTTTTTGAATTCCTTGCGGCTGACCGAGACGTAGCGGTCGTTGCCGCCAATCTCCACCTGCGCGCCTTCGCGCATTGCGTAGCCCGCCTCGTCCACGCGCACCACCATGGTGGCCTTGCGGCCGGTGTGGCAGATGGTTTTCAGCTCACGCAATTCGTCTGCCCAGGCCAGCAGGTGACGACTGCCGGTGAACAGTTCGCCCTGGAAGTCGGTGCGCAGGCCGAAACACAGCACCGGGATTTCCAGCCGGTCGACTACCTCGGTGAGTTCAAACACCTGTTCGCGGGTGAGGAACTGGGCCTCGTCGACCAGCACGCAGTGCACGTTGTCGGTTTCCAGCGCGGAGTGAACGCGATCGAACAGGTCGTCCTCCGGTGTAAACGGCACCGCCTCGGACTCGATCCCGATGCGCGATTTGATGACGCCAACCGAGGCACGGTCATCCACCGCAGGGGTAAACAGCAGCGGATTCATGCCGCGCTCGCGGTAGTTATGCGCCGACTGCAACAGCACCGTGGTCTTGCCCGCATTCATGGTGGAGTAGTTGAAGTACAACTTGGCCATCTCAGTCGTTTCCGGTGAAGCGGTGAATGAGTTCCAGCACTTCGCCGCGCTGGGTCAGCGCCAGCAATACCAGCAAGTCGCCCGGTTGGGCATTCTCGAGGGCTTCTTTCACGGCCTCGACCGGCGCGTTGAAGGTGCTGATTGCCTCGCGACCGACGCCAGCGGCCATGGCCGAGGCGGCAATCAGGCCCGGTACTTCGCCGGGGGCGCGGCCGCGCTCGTAGCCCGGCACCTCGGTCACCAGCAGGCGATCGGGCGAAAGCCGGCAGGCGGCCACGGTGAGGTCGCGGATGTCATCGTTGGAACGGTCACCAGCCTGGCCCATCAACAGCACGCGGCGTTCAGCCGGAACCGCGGCCACCATGTCGGCCAGCGCGGTCATGCCGTGCTCGTTGTGGGCGAAATCCACCAGGATGCGCACGCCATTGTGTTCAAACCAGTTGCCGCGCCCGGGGTTATCGTTCTCGTCACCCTGGAACGCTTCCAGGCCCTGTCGCAGGTGGGTGTCTTCGATGCCCATGGCGTGGCACAGCGCCATCGCACCCAGGGCGTTGCAGATGTTGTGGCGCGCCGCGCCCCCCATGGTGGCGGGAATATCGGCGGCCTTGACGATGGGCCGGGCCGCGTCGCCCTGGCGAAATTCCAGCCAGGGTTGGTTGTAAACGAATGCTCGACCGCCGGCAGCGAGGTGCTTGGCAATCACCGGGTTTTGCGGGTCAAGGCCAATCCAGATCAATTTCTCTGTCGCGTTATCCGCAAACGCGCCTTCCAGCCTGCCCGCCTGGGCCACGCTGCGCGCATCGCCGGCGTTCAGCACCAGCGGCGCCCTGCCCTTCAGCGCCTTGCGCACGATGAACTTGGCCTCGGCCAGTTCTTCGACGGTGTTGATGCCGTACTCGCCCAGGTGGTCGGAAGCAACGTTGGTGACCAGCGCCGCAGCGGCGTCTTCCACGCCCAGGCCGCGCCGCAGCAGCCCACCGCGCGCCACTTCCAGCACCGCGATCTCGGTTTCGGGGTGGCGCATCAGGGTGCGCACGCCACCGGGGCCGGAGTAGTCGCCGGTATCCAGGATCTGCCCGCCCACGCGGATCCAGTCGGTGCTGGTGAGGCCGGCGCTCAAGCCTGCTGCGCGAATGATGGAAGCAGCCATGCGCACCGAGGTGGATTTGCCGTTGGTGCCGGTCACCAGGCCTACCGGAATGGTTCTGATCGAAGGCCAGTCAACGCTGTCGGGCGAAGGGACTTCTTTCGAGGGCCACACCACGGCGGTGCGGCCATAGCCAACCGACACATCGTCGTCGTCCCACAGGAACGGAACCCCGTGCGCCGCCGCTGCCTTCTGCATGGCCAGAACTGGCGGGTAGGCTTCTTGGGCGAAAAGCTTTTTCAGGCGGGCGATTTCCTGCGGCACACCCACCGGTGGGCCGGATTCCAGCGCCCAGCAGGCCTGGGCGAAGGCCGCCTCGTTCAGTTCACACATGGAATACAGCGCGTCGATGGGCGCGCTGATCAGCAGGCTGGCGCCACCAGCGTAGAGGCGCTGGGTGAGTTGCTCATCCTCGTGGCCAACGCCACGCAGCAGGTTCTTCGCCGAGTTGGTCCAGGCACGCACCAGCGCCTCCGCTGTTGCCGGGTCATCCCCCTCGATATCAACGTCAACAATCGCCGAAGGACGCTGCCAGTACAGGTTGGCGCCAGTCAGGCGCCGGCTGTCGTTGAGGCTGTAGCGCGCCACCGTTCAGGCCCTAGTCGGAGTTTTCATCATCGCGGGCAATACGCACGCCGCGCTCATCGGCAATCAACTCGGTGCCCGGCTCCAGGGTGAAGGCATCGGGGTCTTCCTCGACAAAGCTGTGCACCGGCCGGTCGTCCGACTTGGCCGGTTCCAGGCCCTCGGGCTCGAAGTTGATGATCTGCTTCCAGCAACGGGTGATGTTGTCGCCGAAGATCACCAGCAGGTCGTCTTCCGCGGCCATCCCCAGCGCCCTGGCCACAGCCTCGCGCTCGTGGGTATTGATCTCGATGCTGGCGGGGTCCACGCCCTTTTCTTCGAGCCGCGCGCGCAGCATATTCGGAATCTCTTCTTCGCCACGGCCACGCAGGTTGTCGTCGGGCTTGCAGATGAAGTGATCGAAGTGATCGGCGGTTTCGTCGGCAATCGCCAGGATGTCCTCGTCGCGGCGGTCACCGGGTGCGCCCAGCACGCAGATGCGCTTGCCACCCACATCCAGGCGCTCTACCAACTGGCACACCGCGCGCATGGCGGCGGGGTTGTGGCCGTAATCGAGGATCACCTTGAAGGGGTGCTCGTCGTACACGTTCATGCGGCCCGGCGCCTGGAAGAAGGTGCTGTCGAAGGTGCGCAGGCCGTGGCGGATGTCATCCAGCGATTTGCCCAGGGCGTGCGCCATGGCGGCGGCGAACATCGCGTTCTGCACATTGTGGGTGGCCCGCCCTTCCAGCGTGGCCGGAATCAGGTAAGTCCACAGCAGGGTGTACTGCGCGCCGTTGTCGTACAGCGTGATCATGTCGCCGTTGATGCCCTGCTCCAGCACCAGGGCGCGGCCGCCGCTGCGCACGTGCTGGCGCACCAGGGCGTGGGCCGGGTTCATGGTCACGTAACACAGGTGCTGGGCCTGGCTGTAATCGGCCATGCGCAGGCAGTGTTCGTCGTCGGCGTTCAGAACCGCCGTGTCCTGGGCAATTTCCACCGGGATGCGTTTGAGTTCGGCCAGTTGCTCCAGGGTGTCGATGCCCTTCAGGCCCAGGTGGTCGGCCGCCACGTTCAGGCAGGCCGAAACATGGCTCTTGCGGTAACCCATGCCCGAGCGCAGCAGGCCGCCGCGCGCGGTTTCCATCACCGCCACGTCGACGGTGGGATCGCGCAGCACGATCTGTGCCGAGGCCGGGCCGGTCATGTCGCCCTTCACCGACAGTTTGCCGTCGATGTAGACGCCATCGGTGGAAGTCATGCCCACCGTGTGGCCCGCGGTTTTCAGAATGTGCGCAAGCATGCGCGAGGTGGTGGTCTTGCCATTGGTGCCGGTAATCGAGGCAATCGGGATGCGTCGCGGCGTGCCGGCCGGGAACAACATGTCCATCACCTTGCCGGACACATCGCGCGGCTGCCCCTCCGAGGGCGCCACGTGCATGCGGAAGCCCGGCGCGGCATTGACCTCGACGATCGCGCCGCCCACCTCTTTGTAGGAACGCGTGATATCGGCGGTGAGGAAATCCACCCCGCCCACGTCCAGGCCCACGCTCTGCACCGCGCGTTCGGCCATCTCGCGATTGTCCGGGTGCACCACGTCGGTCATGTCGATGGCCGTGCCACCGGTGGAAAGGTTGGCCGTGGAACGCAGGAAGAAGATTTCTCCCTCGGGAAGCACCGTGTCCTTGTCGTAACCGGCCTTGGCCATCAGGCGTTCGGCCTGGTGGTCGAGCTCCAGGCGGGTGAGCACTTTTTCGTGACCGATGCCGCGGCGCGGGTCCTCGTTGACCTCGTCGATCAGCGCCTCGATGGTCTGCTTGCCATCACCCACCACGTGGCCGGGCACGCGCTTGGCCACCGCCACCAGTTCGCCATCCACCACCAGCATGCGGTGGTCGAAGCCCTCGATGTAGCTTTCCACCAGCACGCTGCGCCCGCGGGCGTTTTCCAGCGCCTTTTCGTAGGCCACTTCGACCTGCTCGTCGGTGGTGAGGTTGATGGAAACACCGCGGCCGTGGTTGGCGTCCAGCGGTTTCACCACCACCGGGTAGCCAATACGCTGCGCCGCGCGCACCGCCTGCGACTGGCGATACACCACGCGTTGCTGCGGCACCGGCAGGCCCAGGTCCTTGAGCAGGTTGTGGGTGTCTTCCTTGTCGCAGGAGATTTCCACCGCGATATGCGGCGTCTTGCTGGTAATCGTCGCCTGGATGCGCTGCTGGTACTTGCCGTGGCCAAACTGCACCAGCGAGTACTGGTTCAGGCGCTGCCAGGGAATATCGCGCTCCTCGGCCGCCCGCACCAGCGAAGCAGTGGATGGCCCCAGCTCCTTGCGCTGGGCGAAACGAATAAAATCATCACGCTCGGTTTCAAACTCAAACTCCGCTTCGATTTCATCGGAAAGCTCGTCCTTCAGGTCCTGCGGCAACAGGCTGAGCAGAAGCTGGCGAGCGATGCGCGCGCCTTCGAGGCCCACATCGCGCTGCTTGTACTCGAACACCATGTTGTACTGGCCCACGTGGTCTTCGGCAGGCTGGATGTTGCGGGTGCGGCCAAAGGAAACATCGGAACCGGCCATGTTTTGCAGTTCCAGGGTGGCGTGCTCCCACACGTGCGCAATCCAGGTGCCCTCGTCCTCGCGCAGGCGACGCAGGAAACCACCCGGCTCGCCGTAGGAACAGCCGTGGCGTTCCAGGCCAGGCAACGCTTCAACCAGGCCGTTGATGAAATCTTCCCCCAGCTTTGCCGATGGCCACTGCTCCAGCACGCCGATGTCCACCTGGTGGCGGATGACCGGGAAGTGGGCGTACAGGTTGGGGCCCACGTAAACATTGGTCGCAAGGATTTTCATCAGCTTTCGTCTCCGCCCATGCGGGCTTTGCGGGTTTCCAGGTTAAAGTGCGCGCCGGCGGCCAGCACGTGCAGCTTCAGGCCAATCAGCGATACCGCCTCGGCCTTGCCGACATAGCTCATGGAGGAATGGCGCAGTCCGGACGGGTCCACCACTGTCACCGTACCACGCCCGACGATTTCTGCATCGCCATCGGGGCCGATAAAGGCGGCGGTGTTTTCGTCAATGCCCAGGCCGCAAACAAAGGGGTTGAACGACAGCGCCGACAAGAGCCGTCCCATGCGTCCGCGCTGGCTGAAGTGCTGGTCGATGATGACCCGGTTGGTGAGCCCCAGACCAGGCGCCAGCTCGACCCCGCTCTCGCGTGGCGAGGGCCCGCTGCGCCCACCCGCGATCATGTGCTCAGCCATGATGGCGGCGCCCGCCGAAGTGCCCGCCAGGGGGATACCGTTGGCGTTCATGGCGCGCAACGCGCGCGCCACCGGCGTGCCGCCGTAGATGGTGGACAGGCGAAGCTGGTTGCCACCGGTGATGAAGATGCCGGTGGTGCGCTCCAGCACCTCGAGAATCTCCTCGCCGAAACAGTCCTCACGCCGTTCCACCGGAATGCACCGCGAACGGGCGCCCAGCTGCTCGAAGATCTCCATGTAGGCCGGACCGGTCTCTTCCAGCCGGGAAGCGGTGGGAATGACCAGGATGCGGGCATCGTCGCCGCCACACAGGCCGACAAACTTTTCCAGGATCTGGCGATCCTTCTTGCGCTTGCCCTCGGCCCCGCCGATGGGAATGAGATATCCGCGCTGATTCTGGGAAGGAGGTGTTGCGGGCATGGAGCGACTCAATAGCGAAAAGCCGCTTAGTGTAACGGTTATAGGGCCTACGGTGTATACTAGGCGGCTGCATTTTGAAGGTTGAAAACCCCTATGAGCCTACATGACGTCCCGGTCGGCACCGATGTCCCCAACGACATCAACGTCATCATCGAAATCCCGATGAACAGCCCGGCCATCAAGTACGAGGTGGACAAGGTTTCCGGCACCCTTTACGTGGACCGGATGCTGAAAACCGCCATGCATTACCCGTGTAATTACGGCTACGTTCCGCACACCCTTTGCGGCGACGGCGACCCCGTGGATGTGCTGGTGGTGATGCCCATGCCGGTGCAGTCCGGCGCGGTGGTGAAATGCCGCCCGATTGGCCTGCTGCGGATGGAAGACGAATCCGGCGACGATGCCAAGGTGATTGCCGTGCCGGTTGAGAAAGTAACCGGCCTGTACCGCGATGTGCACTCGGTGGACGATGTCGACCCGCTGTTGCTGGCGCAGATTTCGCACTTCTTTGCCCACTACAAGGACCTGGAACGCAACAAGTGGGTGAAGGTCGAGGGCTGGGAAGACGTCGATTCGGCCCGCCGCGAGATCATGGAATCCATCGAGCGCTTCAACAACGCGCCGGAAAAGCCCAACTACTGAGCACGGCCCAGGCGCCAGACGCGTTCGGCCCATCATCAGCAGCCCGGCATGGTTCCTATCCTGACCTACCACTCGCAGAACATCTGCGGGAACGAGACCGCCAACAACGACCACGTGGCCCTGGAAGCCGACCTGCACGCCCTGCACGCCGCCGGCAAGAAGGTCATTCCGCTGGATGCGTTGCTCGACTGGGTGGAAGGCAAGGCCGATGACCACAGCGTGGACAACGCGGTGGTACTCACCTTCGACGACGGTTGCGATTTTGATGTGCGCGACATCGAGTACCCTGAACACGGACTGCAACGCAGCTTTGCCGGCATCATGCTGGACTTTCTCGGCTGTTTTCATGCCGACGAGCGCCCCGCCCTGCATGCCACCTCGTTCGTGATCGCCAGCGCCGAGGCGCGGCGGAAGATTGACGCCGGCTCGCTGTTTGGCAAGGGCTGGATGAGCGACGACTGGTGGGGCGCGGTCGATGCCGCCGGCCTGATCGCGATCGAGAACCACGGCTGGGACCACAACCATCCTGATGTAATTGGCGCCGCTGATGACGATGGGGATAGCGAGCCGGAAGACGAAAACCACGGCAACTTCCATACCGTCGACACCCACGAACAGTGCATTGAGCAAGTTGTGCGCGCCGCGCTGGAGATCGAACGCCACACCGACCGGCACCCGGCTTACTTCTGTTATCCCTTTGGCGAGTCCAGCGACTACATCCGCGACGTGTTCTTTCCCGAATATGCCAACCAGCACCGCTGCAGGGCGGCCCTGGGCACCGAGCCCGGCGTGGTCACGCGTGAAACCAGCCGCTGGAATATGCCGCGATTCGTCTGCGGCCGGGATTGGGATTCACCACAGGCATTGGTAACCCTGCTCGGCTAATATACAAACCAACGATACCCTGTCTTTCTACACCCGATGATCAAGCAAAAACCTTTGCCCGAAGAGGGCCTGACCGTGGAGAACAGCGTGGATGTGTTCCACGACTGGCTCGCGTTCAGCAACGACAATAACCTGGAACAACCCGAGTTCCTGCTGCCCCTGCTGGAGCGTGAAATCGACATTACCGAGTTCTCGTTCCTGTCGCGTCCGCCAACGATGAACCCACAGGAAATTCGTGAGCAGATCGAGCGCAACGAGCCGTGGGAGTACACCTTCGACCTGAGCGGCGAATTCACCCGCCCGCTGGATGAGCTCACGACATCGGAGTGGCGCTTCCACCGCTTCCGGGTAGACCTGATTAACCGCATGCTCGAACGCCTGTACACCGAGCGTTTCCACGAACTGGATGTGCTGGATGTGGCCTGCCACTGCGGCCCGTTCAGCCTCGACCTGGCCGCGCGCGGCGCGCGCCACGTGCACGGCATTGACCTGCGCGAAGAGAACGTGGCCCAGGCCAACTTCCTCAAGCAGCTCTACGGCGTTGAAAACTGCCACTTCGAGGTGGGCGACGCCGAACACCTGCCCGACCGCGAGTACGACATCATCCTCAACCTGGGGCTGCTGTACCACGTGACCTTCCCGTTGCAGCTTCTGCAGCAGTGCTACGACCGCTGCCGCGTGGCTTGCGTGGTGGATACCAACGTCTATAACTCTCCGTTCGCCGGTTTCTACATGGTGGCTGGCAAGGACATCAGCTACAGTTGCGAAGGCAAATCCCATGCCGAGTTCCTGCCCACCTACCGCGCCCTGGCGCTGGCCATGAAGACGGTAGGTTTCGAGCATGTCTACGAACTGACCGGCAGCAACCAGGTGGAAGACGGCATCGCCACCTTCAATACCTACAACCGCCGCGTGCTGGTGGGTTTCAAGGAACTACCCGAGAACCTGGAACAACGATTCGCAGGTACCAAGATCGCCTGAACAACAAAAACGAGGCTTTTCCATGAAAACAACGCGCTTTTCCTTTGCCCTTTGCCTGGCCGCCCTGCTGTTGGCCGTTCCCGCGTTTGCCCAGCAAGAAGGGGGCGACAAGCCGGCGGAAAAACCCGCCGAAAACTTTGAAGCAAAGTCTTCAACCACCAGCGGCTCGGTGCGCATCGATGGCCAGAACGTGGATTACAACGCCACCACCGGCTGGCTGATCATGGAAAATGACGAGGGCAAGCCGATTGCGCGTTTTGGCTACACCGCCTACACCAAGAAGGGCGCCGTGGCGGCCTCGCGACCGATCATGTTCGCCTTCAACGGCGGGCCCGGCTCGGCCTCGGTGTGGCTGCACATCGGCATTCTCGGACCGAAGCGCGTGGTGGTCACCGATGAAGGCTTTACCGCACCGCCACCGAACCAGTTGGTCGACAATGAATACAGCATCATCGACGTTGCCGACCTGGTGATGATCGACCCGGTGGGCACCGGCTACAGCAAGCCGATTGGCGAGGGCAAGGGCGACATGTTCTGGGGCGTGGACCAGGACATCGAATCCGTTGGCGCTTTCATCAAGAAGTATGTCAGCGAGAACGGCCGCTGGGCTTCACCCAAGTACATCCTCGGCGAGAGCTACGGCGGCGTGCGCTCCGCCGGCCTGGTATGGCACCTGCAAAGCCAGCACGGCATGAACTTCAACGGCGTGGCCATCGTCTCGCCGTTCCTCAACATGGTTTCCGGCTTTGACGGCGCAGAGATCAACATGCCGCACGTGCTGTTCTTCAGCACCCTGGCTGCTACCGCGTGGTACCACGACATGCTGGATAACCGCCCGGATGACCTCGAGGCGTTCCTGGCCGAGGTCGACGCCTTTGCCTACTACGAGTACGCACCCGCGCTGATGAAGGGCTACGCCATTTCCGACGCGGAAAAGCGCGCCATCGCCGAGAAGCTGGGCGCCTACACCGGCACCAGCGCCGATTACTGGGTGAAGGCCGACCTGCGCGTCAGCCATGGCCAGTTCCTGCAGGAACTCAAGCGTGACGAACGCATGATTGCAGGGCGCATCGACTCGCGCTTCATCGGCCCAGCAGTCAACCCGCTGGGCGAGAACATGGATTACGATCCGTTCTTCCCCTCGGTTGGCCCGGCCTTTACCGCGGCCTTCCTCGATTACATGCACAACACGCTGGATTTCGGCCGCGATGAAGAATATGTGCCCTCCGGCGGCCTGTGGGGCCAGTGGGACTGGGGCCACGCACCGCCGAATTCAGGCTTCAAGATGCCGTGGGCAGACCTGCGCGGCGACCTCGCCATGGCGCTGACCATGAATCCGGGGCTGAACCTGCTCATCCAGCAGGGTTACTACGACCTGGCGACGCCCACCGGCGCCACCAAGTACGACATCGACCACCTCGACATTACCCCGCAAGCGCGCGAACGCATCCAGATGGAATACTACGAGGCGGGCCACATGATGTACCTGCACCAGCCTTCCATGGAGAAATTCCGCGACGACCTGGCAAGGTTTGTTCGCGATACCGATCGTTTGTAGACGGCCCGGTAGGCGCATGCGCTCCGTAGCCGTAGGATGGGGTGCTCCACCTCTGCCACCCATGCAACACTTCTGCTCCACCGGTGGGTCCCGGATAGGCCTATTCGGCCTTCCGGGATGACGAGAATCGCGGCGAGGCGCCGCTCCTACCTACAGCTTGTAGAGGTCGAAGTAGAGGGAGATTGCGGTTTCCGGGCTGCGCAGGTCCAGGCCGCGCAGCTCCTCGAACTCGCTTTCATTGAAACCCACGCGCCGCGCCTCGAAGCCGCAGGCCTCGGCCAGGCGGGTGAAGGTTTCGGCATCGTAGAGGAAGGTGTGGCCGGCAAAGCGCATGCCCACGTTGACGATTTCCGCAGCCGTGCCGAAGGTGAGGGGCACGCGCACGTGATCGCGCCACAAGGCCTTCAAGTCATCCGGCCGGTTGACGTACATCTCGCACAGTTGATGGACATCGGGTGTCAGCACGCGGAAAACGCCGCCGGGGCGCAGGATGCGGTGGCACTCGCGCAGGAAAGCAGCGGCAGCATCCAGCTCGAGCTGGTCGATGAAATCCTCGGTGTGCATGAAAGCCGCGCAGCCATCGCGGAATGGCAGGGCGCGGGAAAGATCGGCCAGCACTTCCGGGCGGCTGTCCTGGTCGAGGTCGACATTGACCCATCCTTCAAACTTCCAATGACCTGAACCCAGGTTGATTTTCGCGTTGTTCAAATGCCTAGTCCCTTGGCCGCTTGCGTTTGCTGCCATCCAGCCTCGCCCAGCCATCGCGGCGGGTTGCCGCCAGTTTGCCGAAATCGCGCAGGTAGGCCCGGCGCACCGAATCGGCTTGTGAATCCAACAGGCCCGAAAGCACCAACTGGCCGCCCGGGCGCAGGCTTCCGCCCAGGGTCGGCGCCAGCTGCTTGAGCGGCCGCGCGAGGATGTTGGCCAACATCACGTCCACGCCATCCAGGCCCCTGAGTGTATCGGACAGAAGCGCCGGGTAGTGCTCCGGCAGGCAGGAAACCACCTGGCCGTGCACATGGTTGGCGCGGGCGTTCATGTCGCAGGCCTCCAGGGCCTGCGGGTCGTTATCAACGGCAATGACGCGACGCGCGCCTTTCAGTGCGGCGGCAATCGCCAGCACGCCGGAACCGCAGCCATAGTCGACCACGAACTTGCCCTTCAGCTTGGCCGCGTCTATCCACTCCAGGCACAGCGCGGTGGTGGCGTGGGCGCCGGTGCCAAATGCCAGTCCGGGGTCCAGGCGGATAACCGTGGCGTTGCGGCCGGTTTCAGCGCGCATGCCGCGCGGCACAATCCACAGCCGCTTGCCGAATTGCATCGGCTCAAAGCGATCGAGCCAGGCGCGTTCCCAGGCCTGGTCCTCGATACGGCGCCACTGGATCTGTTCGGGGGTGGAAAACGCCACGCTTTCCTGCAGGGCCTCGATGACCGCGCCGCGTTGCACGCTCTCGTCAAACAAGCCGCGCACCTCCACTTCTGACCACAGCGGCGTGGTGCCCAGTTCGGGCTCGAAGATTTCCTTCTCGGGGGGTGGCGGCGCGCCGCCTGGTTCGCTGGCCGCCTGGGTGGTTACCGCCAGGGCATCGTGCGATTCCAGGGTGGCCGACACCTGCTCGGCCAGGTCCCTGGATGTCCGAATGCTGACTTCCAGCCAGGCCACGTGCAGCGCCCAGTTCCCGCGCTCAGGCTTCGCGTTCCTGCAAACGCTTTTCGAGGTAGTGGATGTTGAAACCGCCCTTGAGGAAGCCGTTGTCGCGCAACACCCACTTGTGCAGCGGGATGTTGGTAGTGATACCGTTCAGCACCATTTCGTCCAGCGCCACGCGCATGCGCGCAATCGCCTGGTCGCGGTTCTGGCCGTGGGCAATCAGCTTGCCGATCATCGAATCGTAGTTCGGCGGCACGCGGTAGCCGTCGTAAATATGCGAATCCACCCGCACTCCGGGGCCACCCGGGGTGTGGAAGCCTTCCACCACGCCCGGCGAGGGCATGAAGGTTTCCGGGTGTTCGGCGTTGATGCGGCACTCGATGGCGTGGCCGCGAATGGCCACGTCTTCCTGGGTGAACGACAGTGGCTCACCGGCGGCAATCAGGATCTGCTCGCGCACGATGTCGACACCGGTAATGCGTTCAGTGACGGGGTGTTCCACCTGGATGCGCGTGTTCATCTCGATGAAATAGAAGTTGCCGTCATCGAACAGGAATTCGAAGGTGCCCGCACCGCGATAGCCGATGCGTTTGCAGGCCTCGACGCAAATTGTGCCGATTTCTTCACGCTGTTCGTCGCTAATGCCCGGCGCCGGCGCTTCCTCGATCACCTTCTGGTGGCGGCGCTGGGTGGAGCAGTCACGCTCGCCCAGGTGCACGGCGTTGCCGTGGGTGTCGGCCAGCACCTGGATCTCGATGTGGCGCGGGTTCTGCAGGTATTTCTCCAGGTAAACCGTGGCATCGCCGAAAGCGCTTTTCGCTTCCTGGCGGGTCAGCTGCAGGGCGTTGTGCAGGTGCGCCTCGGTGTGCACCACGCGCATGCCGCGGCCGCCACCGCCAGCGGCGGCCTTGATGATCACCGGGTAACCCACTTCTCGGGCAATCTTGTGGCAGCGCTCCAGGTCATCGTCCAGCGGGCCGTCCGAGCCAGGTACGCAGGGCACGCCGGCTTCGCGCATCGCCTTGATGGCGGAAACCTTGTCGCCCATCAGGCGAATGGTTTCAGGACGTGGACCGATGAACACGAAGCCACTTTCCTCGACGCGCTCGGCAAAATCGGCGTTCTCGGCCAGGAAGCCGTAGCCGGGGTGTACGCCGATGGCGTCGGTGACCTCGGTGGCGGCGATGATGGCCGGTATGTTCAGGTAAGACTCGGAAGCTGGCGCCGGGCCGATGCATACCGACTCGTCCGCCATACCGACGTGCTTCAGGTTGCGGTCGACCGTGGAGTGCAGGGCCACTGTCTTGATATCCATGGCGTGCGCGGCACGCAGGATGCGCAGGGCGATTTCACCGCGGTTGGCGATGACAATTTTGTCCATGACTGCCATACAGGCCTCAGCGAATCACGAACAGGGGTTGGTCAAACTCAACCGGCTGGCCGTTCTCGGCCAGGATCGCCACCACCGTGCCGGAAACCTCGGCCTCGATCTGGTTGAACATTTTCATCGCCTCGATGATGCACAGCGTGTCACCCTCGGAAACCTGCTGGCCCTTGGTCACGAACGCTGGCGCCTCGGGACTGGAGGCCTCGTAGTAGGTGCCTACCATCGGCGCGCGCACGAGCTCGCCCTCGGGAATGCTTTCTTCCTGGCTCGGCGCTGCCGGCAGCGGCGCAGAAGCTTCCGCCGCTACGGAAGGCGCAGGCGCCGGTGCGGCGGCGGGTGGTGGGGGAGGCGGCGCATAGTGCATGGGCATCGGCGCTGAACCGCCGCCGCGACACAGGCGCAGTGATTCCTCGCCCTCCACGATTTCAATTTCCGACAAGCTGGATTCTTCCAACAGTTCGATGAGTTTTTTGATTTTTCGGATGTCCATTCGAATGCTCCTAGCCAGCCGGGGGCTCAATTCGGTTCACAATCGCCTGCAGGGCCAGCATGTAGCTTTCTCCCTGGAAGCCGGAAATCACGCCCATGGCGATATCTGCAAAATAAGATCGGTGGCGGAAGTCCTCGCGCGCCTGCACCGAGGAAAGGTGCACTTCAACGAAGGGGATGCCCACCGCAATCAAGGCATCGCGCAACGCCACGCTGGTGTGCGTGTACGCCGCAGGATTGATGATGATGTAGTCCACCGCGCTGGTTGCCGCGCCCTGGACAATGTCGACCAGTTCCCCTTCGCCATTGCTTTGCACGTGGGTCAGCTCATGGCCGCAGGCGCCGGCAAAGCGCACCAGGTCGCCCATGATCTCTTCCAGCGAGCGGTAGCCATACTGCTCGGGCTCCCGGTTGCCCAGGAGGTTGAGATTGGGTCCGTTGATAACAAGAATCCTGGCCAAAACCTTTACTCCACCGACGATTAAGCGCACCGCTTGGCACGGCCTTGACCCAGGCCGATCCGGGTGCGAATAAGATGTTCAGGGGTGGCCAAGTTTGCAGGAAGCAGGCACGTTTGTCTACATTTCGGCCCTAATTCCTGCGAATTACGCGCCTGATCGGCGCACTTGCCTTAACGAAACGTTAATTTTCGGCGAGAAGCGCGGAAATCTCCGCTTCCAGCTCAGGGCGCTCGAGAATTCCCAGTTTCACCCAGGCAATCTCACCCGTCCGATTCACCAGCACGCTGTAGGGCAGGGTGCCCGAGGCGTTTCCGTATAGCTGCATGGCGGCCATCACGTCGGTGGCGCCCACCAGGTTGGGATATTCGATGCCCAGTTCGGCGACAAAATCCCGCGCGCGCTGGACATCATCCATGGCGATGCCAACCACCTCGAGGCCCTGGGCCGCGTGCTGTTCGCGCAACTCCATCAGCATGGGCATTTCCTCGCGGCACGGTGCACACCAGGTGGCCCAGAAATTCACCAGCACCACCTTGCCATCGAAGTCAGACGCGGAAACCCGCGAGCCATCGACGCTGCCCAGGGTGTAGTCGGGACGCGGCTGGCCAACGATCGGGTCGCCGCTCACGGAGCGCGCATCGGTGGCGGCCGCCACTTGCCCTTCCGGCGCACCACGGGTGACGCTGTAGGCAAAATAGCCGCCGGCGCCGGCCAACAGCGCAACCACAATAATCAGAACAACTCGCATCATGACAAGGAAACCTTACTGGGCGGCCAACACGGCCTGCAAGTGGCCGGCAAACTCGTCCGGCTTGAAGTAACCCACCAGGCGGTAGGCCTTCATCTCGCGGCCCTGGCTATCGAAAAACAGGATGGCGGGTGGGCCGATGATGCCAAAGCGTTTCATCAGGGCCTGGTCAATTTCATCGTGGGGCGTCACGTCAGCCTGCAAGGGTTGCACTTGCTCAAGCAGGGCCTGCACACCGGGGTCGGGAAAGGTGTTGCGCTCCATGCGAATGCACTCCACGCACCAGTCGGCATAGAAATCCAGCATGGATACGCGTCCGGAAGCGGCCGCCTGCTGCAGCGCGCTGTCCAGGTCCTCGGAAGACTTGATGCGGCGAAACTCGACGTGGGACTCCGCCACGGCGGAGGAACCAGCACCGCCCACAGCTTCCAGCGGCCTGGTCCAGCGATCGCCACCCGCAGCGGCGCCCACCAGTTGCATGGCGCCAAACAGCAGCAGCACCACGCCCAGCGCCTTCCACAGCTTGCTCCAGCCGGAAGCCTGTTCCGGCAGGCGGTCCAAAGCACGCAAGTACACGCCGCAGGCAATCGTCAGCACGCCCCACAACACCATGATCAAGCCGCCCGGCAGAATGCGCTCGAGCATCCAGATGCTGAGCGCCAGCAGGCCGACACCAAACACGGCCTGGATGCTGGTCATCCACGGTCCCGCCTTGGGCAGCAGCTTGCCGGCCGAGGTGCCAAACACGATCAGCGGAACGCCCATGCCGAGCGACAGCGCGAACAGGGCCGCTCCACCAAGCACCGCGTCACCCGAGGCGCCGATCACGATCAACGCCGCCATCAGCGGCGGAGCCACGCAGGGGCCGACAATCAGCGCCGAGAAGAAGCCCATCACGGCAACGCCAGTCAGCTTGCCGCCGCCCTGCTTCTCGCTGGCACCCGCCAACTTGCTTTGCAGGCTGGCTGGCAACTGCAGCTGGTAGAAGCCGAACATGGAAAGCGCCAGCAGCACGAAGATGGCGACGAAACCGGACAGGATCCACGGATTCTGGAACACCGCCTGCAGGTTCTGGCCAAACAGGCCGGCCAGCACGCCGGCAATGGTGTAGGTGACCGCCATCGCCAGCACGTAAACCAGCGACAGCCAGAAGGCGCGCATGGTGTTGATCTGTTCGCCCTCGCCGGCGATGATGCCCGACAGGATCGGGACCATCGGGAACACGCAGGGCGTGAATGCCAGCAGCAGGCCAGCCAGGAAGAATACGAACATGGCGCGGCCGGGGCTTTCGGTCAGCACACCAGCCAGGCGGTCCTGCTCAGACACGGGGGCGCCCACACCCTCACTAACCGGAGCAGGCGTTGCGGGCGCAACCTCAACAGCCTCGGGCTGGCTTGCTGGCTCACCCTGGCCGGTTGCTGCCCCTGACGCGTCCATACCAAAGGCCACCGAGCGGGTCATTGGCGGATAGCAGATGTCGCCGTCGCGGCAACCCTGGAAATCCGCCTCCAGCACTACCTCGGTGGCGGAGCCGGCGGGCCGCGCAATGCGCACGGGAATTTCGATCTGGTCGTAGTAAACCGGCACCAGGCCGAATTCCGGGTCGTCCTTGATGGTGCCTTCCGGCAAGGAAACCGAACGCACCGAAAAACCTTCTGGCGACAGAACGCGGAAGGCAAACTGGTCGCGGTACAGGTAGTAGCCCGGCTCGATGGTGAACCGCACCAGTGCGGTTTCGGCGCTCAGGCCTATGGATTCGTAACGAAATGCCTCTTCAGGCTGCAGCGCCGGCGCGGCGTTGTCGGCGCGGGCCAGGCCGGCCAGCGGATCGTTAACCAGGCCAGCCAGCGGATTGGGGGGCGCGCTTTGCGGCTCCGAAGCCACGGGCGCAGCCGCTTTAGGCGCAGCGGCCTCGGCGGGGAACCCAACCAGCACCACCTGGGTGGTGGGCGGATAGCAAAGGACTTTTTCCAGGCAACCCTGCGAGCGCACCCGCAACTGCATGGCGTGGATGCCCGCGTCGATCGAGCGCACCGGAATTTCGACGGTGACTTCGCCCTCGTACTTCTCCACCTCCTGGCCCAGCAGCTCGTCGTAACTGACTTTGCCGCGCGGCAGGATGGGTTCGCCCAGCACCACGCCCATGGTGCCGGAAGAGAAACTGAGGAATTCGTTGTTGTAGAGGAAGTAATCGCGCGCGATGTCCCAGCTCACCTCGATGCGGCTGCGGTCAGGCGCTTCCCCTGAAATGATAAAGACGTCGCCATACTCGCGGACGTCTTCTGGTTCGATGGCGGCGGCTGTTGCCGGCAGCATCAATGCTGCCAGCAACAGGCCACCTATTCTTCTAATCAGCGTATTCATGAGATTACGCTACAGACCGCAGTCGGGGACCTTCGTTCCAAGCTGCGGTCGATCATGCGCTTGCGCTTAGAGCACAGGCACGATCAGCAGGGCAACAATGTTGATGATCTTGATCAGCGGGTTGATCGCGGGACCAGCCGTATCCTTGTACGGGTCGCCCACGGTGTCGCCGGTAACCGCGGCGGCGTGCGCCTCGGTGCCCTTGCCGCCGAAATTGCCATCTTCAATGTACTTCTTGGCGTTGTCCCAGGCGCCGCCGCCGGTGGTCATGGAGATCGCCACGAACAGGCCGGTAACGATGGTGCCCACCAGCACGCCGCCCAGGGCCTTGGGCCCAAGGGTGACGCCGACGATGATCGGAACCAGCAGCGGAAGCAGTGACGGGATCACCATTTCCTTGATCGCCGACTTGGTCAGGATATCCACCGACTTGGCGTAATTCGGCTTGCCGGTGCCTTCCATGATGCCGGGGATCTCTTTGAACTGGCGACGCACCTCGGTGATGATCGAGCCCGCTGCGCGACCCACGGCTTCCATCGCCATGGCGCCAAACAGGTAGGGCACCAGGCCACCGATAAACAGGCCAATGATCACCAGGTGGTCGGACAGGTCGAAGGCCAGCCCTTCGAAGCCGGCCCTGTTGAGGCTGTGGGTGTAATCGGCAAACAGCACCAACGCGGCCAGGCCGGCTGAACCAATCGCGTAGCCCTTGGTGACTGCCTTGGTGGTGTTACCCACTGCATCCAGCGCGTCGGTGTTGTTGCGAACTTCGGAAGGAAGCTCGGCCATCTCGGCAATGCCACCGGCGTTGTCGGTGATCGGGCCGAAGGCGTCCAGCGCCACGATCATGCCGGTCATGCTGAGCATGGAGGTGGCTGCAATCGCAATGCCGTACAGGCCGGCAAGCTCATAGGCGCCCCAAATGGAGGCGCACACTGCCAGCACCGGCAGGGCGGTGGATTTCATGGAAATCCCCAGGCCCGCAATGATGTTGGTGGCGTGACCCAGGGTGGATGCCTCGGCCACCTTCTTCACCGGCGAAAACTCGGTGCCGGTGTAGTACTCGGTGATGAATACCATCGCCGCCGTCAGGCCCAGGCCGATCAGCGATGCAAAATACAGGTTGGTGGAGCCTTCACCCATCATCATGTTGGTGACCGGGTAGAAGGCAATCGCCGCGAGCACGCCCGAGGCAATGACGCCCTTGTACAGCGCGCCCATGATCTTGCCACCTTCCTTGGTGCTGACCACGAAGGTGCCGAGCACTGAGGCGATGATGGACAGCCCGCCAAGCACCATCGGGTAGATCACCGCGTTGACACCCCATTCGGCTGCGGCCAGCGAGCCAAGCAGCATGGTGGCAACCAGTGTCACGGCGTAGGTTTCAAACAGGTCGGCGGCCATACCAGCACAGTCACCCACGTTGTCGCCCACGTTATCGGCGATCACCGCCGGGTTGCGCGGATCATCCTCGGGGATGCCGGCTTCAACCTTGCCCACCAGGTCGGCGCCCACATCGGCGCCCTTGGTAAAGATACCGCCGCCCAGTCGCGCGAAGATGGAAATCAGCGAGCCACCGAAAGCCAGGCCAACCAGGGCATGGAGGGTGGCATCGTCAGAAAAGCCCATGGATTCGAGCAGTGCGAAGTAGCCGGCCACGCCGAGCAGGCCCAGGCCAACCACCAGCATGCCGGTGATGGCGCCACCACGGAATGCCACCTTGAGCGCCGGGGCAATGCCGTCTTTGGCCGCCTCGGCAGTACGCACGTTGGCGCGCACCGAGACAAACATGCCGATGTAACCAGCCAGGGCCGAGAATATCGCGCCGATGGCGAAACCGCCGGCGGTCGCCCAGTCCAGTGCCAGGCCAACCCCGAAGAACAGGATGATGCCAACCAGTCCGATGGTGCCGTACTGGCGGTTCATGTAGGCCTTCGCGCCTTCCTGCACCGCCGCGGCGATGTTGCGCATCCTGTCGCTGCCGGCGGGCTTACCAAGCACCCACATCGCAGTGGCGACACCATAAATAACCGCAAGGATAGACGCGCCCAGGGCGAGCCAGAGCGCCATTTCGTTACTCATTAGATTTCCTCCCACGGCCGGAACGAGTTTCCGGCAATTCCTGCTTCAGATTCTCTTAAAATTTTGGGGTCAGAGTAAAAATTGGAACACGGCGGCCTTAACCAGCAAATGTCCCAGGGTCAATTTTTACTCTGACCCCTTTTCTCGCGCGGGGAATATATCACCTAAAACAGCCCATTGCAGTGAATCAGCGGCCAAAAGCAGGCAAATACTCCCCTTTTGCAAACAAACTACACCTTGAAGGCAGGCAGCTTCTTGTCAACCAGCACTTTCTTGAGTTGCACATACTGCGGAAGGCCGTCTTTGCCGTAGGGCGGGTAGGCCTCACCACGAATCAGTGGCTCGAGGTACCTGCGCGCAGAAGGCGTGATGCCAAACCCGTCCTTAGTGATATAGCGCCGGGGCATCATTTTTTCGCGATTGGCCACGCGCGACAGCGGGGCTTCATCCACCGTCCATTTGTACGGGTCGTCAGAAAGGCGCTTGATCACCGGCATCACGCCGTTTTTACCGGCCAGCGCCAGCTCAACCGCCGCTTTGCCCACCGAGTAGGCGTGATCAACATCGGTTTCCGAGGCCACGTGGCGCGCCGAGCGCTGCAGGTAGTCGGAAACGGCCCAGTGGTACTTGTAGCCCAGCTTGGCCTTGACCAAACCGGCCACCACCGGCGCCACGCCACCCAGCTGGGCGTGGCCAAAAGCGTCCTTGGTGCCCTGGTCGGCCAGGAACTTGCCGCGCGCATCGCGCACTCCCTCGGAAACCACGATGGAGCAGTAACCGTGGGTCTCAACCGCCTCTTTCACTTTCTTGAGGAACTCGCGCTGCTTGAACGGAATCTCGGGGAACAGGATGACGTGCGGCGGGTCGCCTTTTTCGCGGCAAGCCAGGCCGCCGGCCGCGGCAATCCAGCCCGCATGGCGCCCCATCACCTCCAGCACGAACACCTTGGTGGAGCTGGATGCCATGGACGCCACATCGAGGCTGGCCTCCATGATGGAAACCGCCACGTACTTCGCCACCGAGCCAAAGCCGGGGCAGCAGTCGGTGATCGGCAGGTCGTTGTCGATGGTCTTGGGCACGCCGATGCACTGCACCGGGTAACCCAGCTTGTCGCTGATCTGTGAAACCTTGTAGGCGGTGTCGGCGGAGTCACCGCCGCCGTTGTAGAAGAAGTAGCCGATGTTGTGCGCCTTCAGCACCTCCACCAGGCGCTCGTACTCACGCGCGCTTTCTTCCAGGCTCTTTAGCTTGAAGCGGCAGGAGCCGAAGGCGCCACCCGGGGTGTGCTTCAGCCCGGCAATATCCGCCTTGCGTTCCTTGCTGGTGTCGATCAGCTCTTCGCGCAGCGCGCCGATGATGCCGTCCTTGGCGGCATACACCTTGCCGATCTTCGCTCGGTTTTCCCGCGCGGTCTCGATGACACCGCAGGCGGTTGCGTTGATGACGGGGGTTACGCCGCCGGATTGGGCATAGAGGATGTTTTGCTTCATGGGCCAGGCTCGCAGGTCAGGTTGGGTGCCGCTTGCGTGGGCCGCGGCCGCGTTGACTTGGCCCATGGGAGCGGTTAGCGTTAGCGCCCTATTTTAGTAGACGTTGAGACCTCTTTCATGCGTATTGTCCTTTTGGGTGCGCCGGGTTCCGGCAAGGGCACCCAGGCCGCCATCCTGACCGAAGATTTGCAGGTGCCGCACATCAGCACCGGCGTGCTGCTGCGCGCCGCCGTTGAAGCCGGCAGCGAGCTTGGCCAGAAAGCCAAGGCGGTGATGGACCGCGGCGAACTGGTCTCCGACGACATCATGCTGGGCCTGATCGAAGAACGCCTGCAGGCGGAAGACGCCAAAGGCGGCTTTATCCTGGACGGTTACCCGCGCAACCTGAGCCAGGCCAGCGCGCTGGACGTGGTGCTGGAGCGCATTGGCCAGCCGCTGGACGTGGCCATCCAGATTGACGTCGACACCGAGCAGGTGGTGGCGCGCATCGCCAAGCGCGCGCAGGAAGAGGGCCGCAGCGACGACAGCGAGGAAACGGTACGCAAGCGCATGCAGGTGTACCAGGAGCAGACCGCGCCGGTGGTGGATTTCTACGCCGACAAGGGCCAGCTCACCCGCGTTCTGGGCGAGGGCACCATCGAGGAAGTCAATCACCGCATCCGCGCGGTGCTGCAGACTGAAGCCTGATTCGCTGGTGCGGATTGCCTGCGGCCTGGTGGCTCAGGCTTTCTCCACCAGCGCGTGAAAGGTGTCGCCGTCCCAGCCGCTGTACAGCACCTGGTGACGGGTTCGCCTGGCGAACACCTCGAAATCGATCTCGGCATGGGCATCGGTAGCGGTCACGTGAACACGGCCACCCGATGCCAGGGCATCCAGCGCTTTCCTGCATAGCAACAAGGGTTCGGGGCACAGCAAGCCGCGGGCATCGATGGTTTGATCCACCGTCCCGAAAGAATTTATCGCGGCAGGCTGCCCGCTGCTCTTTAACCCTGATCGAGTCACGGCGATAATTCTAACTCGCCACTACACAGGTGCTGCACAACCGCCGCATGAAAAAGACCACACAGAACATTCACATTCTTGGCGCCTGCGGCACCTTTATGGGCGGCGTTGCCGTGCTGGCCAGCCGTGCGGGACACAACGTCTCCGGCTCAGACCAGCACACCTACCCGCCAATGAGCACGCTGTTGCGTGACGAAGGCATCGACCTGCGCGAAGGCTACGACCCGGCGCACCTGCAGCCGCATCCCGATCTCGTGATCATCGGCAACGCGCTGAGCCGCGGCAACCCCGCCGTCGAGTACGTGCTGGACCAGGGCCTGGAATACACCTCCGGCCCGCGCTGGCTGGGCGAGAACTACCTGCGCGGCAAAACCGTCATCGCGGTTACCGGCACCCACGGCAAAACCACAACCTCCAGCATGCTGGCGTGGATCCTGGAGGACGCGGGACGGGCGCCCGGTTTCCTGATTGGCGGTGTGCCTGGCAACTTCGGCCTTTCCGCGCGTGATGGCGAAGAGGTATTCGTGGTGGAGGCCGACGAGTACGACACCGCGTTTTTTGACAAGCGCGCCAAGTTCGTCCACTACCGCCCGCAGATCGCGGTGCTGAACAACCTGGAATTCGACCACGCCGATATTTACGACGACCTGGCCGCCATCAAGACCCAGTTCCACCACCTCATCCGCACCATTCCCGGCAAGGGCGTGATTGTCAGCAACGGCGCCGACCAGAACCTGGAATCGGTGCTCGAGCGCGGCTGCTGGAGCCAACTGGAACATTTCCACCTCGACGGCGAGGGCGGCTGGAGCGTCAAGCTGCTTCGCCCGGATGGCAGCGAACTGGAGTTCAGCCGCGACGGTGAAGTCCTCGGCACCCTGGGCTGGGAAATGAGCGGACGGCACAACGCGATGAATGCCTGCGCCGCCATTGCCGCCGCCGCTGCGGCAGGTGTCGACCCGGCGGCAGCCATCGAATCGCTGTCACAGTTCAAGGGTGTGAAGCGTCGGCTGGAAATGATTCACGACGCCAACGATGTGAAGGTCTACGACGACTTTGCGCATCACCCCACCGCCATTCGCCTGACCCTGGAAGGCCTGCGCCGCAAGCACAGCTCCGCGCGCCTGCTGGTGGCGCTGGAGCCGCGCAGCAACACGATGAAGGCCGGCGTGCATATCGACGAACTTGGCCCCGCGCTGGCGCCGGCCGATCGCGCCTGGCTGTTCGCTTCCGAGGGCATCAACTGGGATCCGCACGAGGCCCTGGCGCCGCTGGAGGGCAGGGGGCGCGTGGTGACCCGCGCCTCGGAGCTGCTGTCGCAGATGCTGGATACGGTGCAGCCGGGCGACCGCGTGGTGTTTATGAGCAACGGCGGCTTTGAAGCCGTTCCAACCCGGTTCTGCGAGGGCCTGGCCAACCTGTAGAATCGGCGCCACGCCACGCCAATAACCCTGTAGGAGCGGCGCCCCGCCGCGCTGGCAATCCCCACCCACCCGTCTAAACTTCTAGACAGATGCCAGAAATTCCCATTTTCCCCCTGCGCACCGTGCTGTTCCCGGGTGGCCAGCTACCGCTGCGCATTTTTGAACAACGCTACCTGGACATGGTGCGCAACTGCGCACGCACCGATACCGGCTTCGGTGTCTGTTACCTGGTGGAAGGTTCGGAAACCGGCGCCCTGGCGCGTTCGGCCCGGGTCGGCACCCTGGCCCGCATCGTTGACTGGTACACCATGGAAGACGGCCTGCTGGGCCTCACCACCCTGGGCACTTCACGTTTCGTGCTGGGCAACAACCGGGTGACCGATGCCGGACTGATGATGGGCGAGGTCGACTGGCTGCCCGAGCCGCCCGAAACCGATGTCCCGGTGGCTTTTGATGTGCTTAGCCAGGTGTTGGCGCGCTACATGGAAAAAGCCTCGGAACACTACCCCGACTTCACCCCGGAGCGATTGCAGGATGCCACCTGGGTGGGTTACCGACTTGCCGAGTTGTTGCCCCTGGCCGGGCTGGAGAAACAGCACCTGCTGGAATTCAGCGACCCGATCGACCGCCTTCAGAACCTGGTTGACCTGCTGCCTCGATTCCAGGGCCACGGGCCTGCCTGACCAGCACGATGCCCGAACCGGTGTCGCGCACTTCCAGGCCGGAAAACAGCGCCCGCGCCTTGGGCAATGCATCGCTGCCAATGGAGGCCGAACGCCAATAGCTGATGAGCCGAAAGCGCTGCACCAGTTCCTCGTCGGAAATCTGCACCAGGTAGACCGTGTCGCCACCGGGGCTCAGGCGAAGGCCGGAATCCCAGAACCGAATCGTCCGCTGGCGGCGGTCGCCCGGCAGGTCTTTCTGCATCAGCAGCGCCTCGGAACGGCCCAGGTAAGAGCGCGCGACCAGTGGAACGTTGTCCTCGGTCGGCGATGGGTTGAGCGCCTGGACGAACCAGCGCCAGTCGGCTGGCTCCACCGCCGTCCAGCCTTGCTCGGCCAGTTGCGCCTGGAGTGATTCGATGGGCGCCGCGACCTGCAGGTTAAACCCGCGCGAAGCCACCGAGACCAGCCGGGTGCGCTCGACCGGCAGCTCGCCCCAGCCATCCTGCCACCAGTGAGCCGCGGGCATCTCGCGAACCACCACGGGTGATTGCAGCCTGGCCAGGTCTTCTTCGCCGTGTCGCGACACCTGCCAACTGAACAGGAACAGCAGCGCCGAGTAAAAAATGGTGGCCGCCACCGTGCCCGAGAACGGCTCCAGGCGACGCTGGCGATAGGCGATACCCACGATGCTCACCCAGGCCAGGCCCAGCAATACGCCCATCAGCGCGCCGCTGAACCATTCCAGCCCCAGGTAGACCCGCGCAATACCCAGCACGATCAACAGCAGGCCGGAGGCCAGGTAGGGCCACTGGCGATGGGTGCGCTTCATTTCCTTGGCCACCAGCACGGCGAAAAACACCAGGATCACGGTCGCCAGGCTCATCGCCGAACTGGGCCCGGGGAATTTCTCGCTGCCTAGCGCCGCCACCTGTGGCGTGGCGCGCAGCCCCCAGGCCAGCAAAGCCTGGATGAGCACTCCGCCGCCAATGGCCACCAGCCAGTGCACAGAAGCATTCACCTGGCCCGCACCCAACAGCCACAGCAAAACCGCAACCGCCGCCAGCAACGTGACCTGCCAGCGGGAGATTTGCGAGAACGCCACCATCACCGGGTCGGTGAGGTCATTGCGCAGCGCCAGTGCGAAATCGGCCACCGCCGCATCGAAAGCGGCGGGCTGCGGTGCAAACGGCCCCATGAAGCCCAGCATGATGACACCCCAGAACAGGATCACCAGGATGATGCCGAGCATGGTGACCGAGAGCACTTCGGGCTGCGAGGGGTCGAGCAGCGGGCCGGCGATGCGCCCCAGCACCGGGTGCCGTCGCGACCAGGTGATGGTCTTGCGCAACCAGCGCGCCGAGCGGCTGGCAAAGAACATGTAGACCGCCCGCATCAGCCACCAGGCCGCCCACAGCAACAGCAATACAAGCACCAGAACCACGACCAGGCGTCCGGCATACTCGGAAGCCACTTCCAGCGAGGCGCCGAAGAACAGGCCGGGAAGCAGGAAGGCCGGCGCCCAGGCAATGCTGGCGGCAAAGTCGGCCACCAGGAAGCGCGCAGGCTTCATGTCGAGCATGCCGACGATGGCGGGAATGATCGGCCGCAGCGGGCCGATAAAGCGCCCCGCGAAAACGCTTTTCTCACCGTACTTGTTGAAGAAGTTTCGCCCGCGCTGCATCACGTTGGGGAAACGCGAGAACGGCCAAACTTCCATCAACCGCTCGCGATAGCGCCGGCCCAGGAAGTAGCTGATGGCGTCACCCAGGAAGGCGCCAGCCGATGCCGCCAGCCAGATGGGCACCATCTGCATCACGCCCAGGCCCACCAGCGCGCCCACGCCAAACAGGATCATGATGCCGGGCAGCAGGATCCCCACCAGCACCAGCGACTCGATAAACGCCACCGCGAACACCAGCGCCCAGCCCCACCCGGGGTTCGCGGCAAGCCAGTTGAGCAGGTCGTGTATCCAGCCAGAGTCCATGAGGCAAAAACTTTTGGGGCCAAAGCGAGCCGCTATAATACGGCAACCAAGCGTCAAATCCTGACCTCGCAAGGGACTTCCCCATTTGATCCGCTGCTTCGCCCCGCGCACAGGCTTTTCATGACCCGGCAAGACACAGATCGGCGCATTAACGCGGGTCGGTGGGGCGCGCTCGCCCTGTTCCTGGCGCTTTGCGTCCTGGTCGCATTGCGCGCCTGGTTGGTGGACAAGGAGGTGGGCACCTACATCGCCTGCCCCGGCTGTTTTCACCGCGACGTATTGCTCGCCGACCTGGTGCTGTTCAGCACACTCGCCAGCCTGCTGCTAATCGCCAGCTTCGCGCGCACAAAAACCCTGACCCGCATTCCCCACTTCGCCTGGGGAGTGATCGTGCTGGTTTATGGCGCCGACCTGGTTGTGTTTTCGCTGTTCAAT
Organism: Gammaproteobacteria bacterium; assembly: GCA_030428105.1. GTDB lineage: Bacteria > Pseudomonadota > Gammaproteobacteria > Xanthomonadales > SZUA-36 > JAUIBE01. Next base: position 55,789 of record JAUIBE010000009.1, on the reverse strand, counting down.
TCCCGCCTGCTGATGGCCGATGCAGCGCTGTTTGCCGGGGAAGGCGCCGCGGTGTGGGACCAGTTTTCCTCGGGCATGGGGGGAACGCCGCAGGCATTGCTGGTCTTGCTGGCTCTTGGCGGCATGTTCGTCTTCCTCTGGTGGCTGCCCAGCGTGCCCACACGCGCCTTTCGCCGACTGATGGCCGTTGTCATGGTCACTGGCCTGGCGGCATCGGTGTACTTCCAGGGGTCGCAGTACGTCAACGACTGGGCGGTGGAGAACGTGTTTGTCGCCAACATGTCGACCCCGGCCCGCAATCACTACGCCCCCGAAACCCAGCAGCGGGTGCTTTCCGCCGATGTCCCGACCATGCCATGGCGCGCCGCAACGCCACCGGGCCAGGGCCGCAATGTCATCATGGTCATTGTCGAGTCCTGGTCGGCCTGGCACAGCGAGTTGTTTGGCGGTTTCGAGAACTGGACGCCCCGGCTGGACGCCGCCGCACAGCAGGGGCTGCGCTTTGACAACTTCCACAGCATCGGTTTTTCAACCGACAAGGGCCTGGTGGGGATCCTGGGCGGCCAGCCGTTGTGGGCACCCTTTCTGCACTGGTTCCAAACCCCGCCGTTTCATTCCATGTGGGGGCTGGAAGGCACCTTGCCGCAGGCGCTCAACCGCGCGGGCTACCACACCGCTTTCCTGACCTCGGGCCCGGCCTCCCTGTACCGCAAGGGCGAGTGGATGGTCGACATCGGCTTTGCCGAGGTTGAGGGTAACGAGCACCCTTTCTACCAGGGTTGGAAGCGATTCGCTTTTGGCGCGGCTTCCGACCGGGCGCTGTATCAACGTGCGTTGGGCTGGATGAGCGCCGCAGAAGCGCCCTGGTTCCTGGCGCTGGAGACCGTCAGCACCCACCAACCCTACCGCGACCCGGACACAGATGAGCGCTCCCTGGAACGGGTGATGAAGTATGCCGACCGCGAGTTCGGGGCCTTCCTTGAGCAGCTTGAGTCGAGTGGCTTCTTTGACGACGGCGTGCTGGTAGTGGTCAGCGACCACCGCTCGATGACCCCCATGTCGCGGCTCGAACTGGACACCTGGGGCACGACCGCGCATTCGCGGATTCCGGCGTTCGTTATCGGTGAAGGGTTCGAGCCCGGCTCGGTTTCAGCTTCGGTGTTCTCGCAATCAGACCTTGCGCCGACGTTTTCCTGGTGGGCGGCTGGCGAGGTAACCCTGGAGCCGTTCGAAGCGGTGATGTTCGACCCGGACATGCACTCGAAAAAGTGCGCGCTCCACGAGCGCAGTGACCGGCGCGGACTGGTAGAGGTCATCTGCGATGATGGCCACGGCCAGGTGATGCTGGATGGCGATCAGACCCGCTTCACCGGCGCCACAGACCTTGAGCCCGAGCGCCAGCAGGAAGTGTTGCAGTACATCGCGCGCCAGCGCATCGACGCCTGGCGCCGCCACCTTGATACCGAGTACTGACCGGCAAGCCCTTAAAGCCTGGCAAACGACTCCCGCGCCGCGGCGATGGTGGCGTTGATGTGCTCCTCGGAGTGGGCCGAGGAAACAAACCCGGCCTCGTAGGCCGACGGCGCCAGGTAAACGCCGCCTTCCAGCATACGGTGGAAAAAGTGCTTGAAGGCTTCGATGTCGCAACGGCTGACCTGGTCAAAGTTGATGATCGTGTCATCTGCGGTGAAGAACAGGCCGAACATGCCGCCCACCACGGTGGTACGGAAGGGAACACCTGAGTAGTCGGCCGCCGCCTGCAGGCCTTCGCACAACAGCCGCGCTTTTTCAGCCAGGGCCTGGTAAAAGCCCGGCTCGGAAATCAGCTCCAGGCTGGCCAGCCCCGCTGCCATCGCCACGGGATTGCCGGAAAGCGTTCCGGCCTGGTACACCGGGCCCGAGGGCGCTACCTGTTCCATCAGCGCCCGCTGGCCACCGAAGGCGCCCACCGGCATGCCGCCGCCAATCACCTTGCCGAAGGTAGAAAGATGCGGGCGAACGCCGTACAGCGCCTGCGCGCCGCCGCGGGCCACGCGAAAGCCGGTCATCACCTCGTCGAAAATCAGGATGCTGCCATTGGCTTCGCAGCATCGCTTCAGCCCTTCGAGGTAGCCCTCCAGCGGCGGAATACAATTCATGTTGCCAGCCACCGGCTCAACGATGATGGCGGCGATCTTGCCCTCGTTTTCGGCAAAGCAACGCTCTACCGCCTCGAGGTCGTTGTAGGGCAGGGTGAGGGTGAGGTCCGCCAGCGCCGCCGGTACACCGGGTGAGTTGGGCACACCCAGGGTCAGGGCGCCGCTACCGGCTTTGACCAGGAAGCTGTCTGCGTGGCCGTGGTAGCAGCCCTCGAACTTGATGATGCGGTCGCGCCCCGTGGCCGCACGCGCCAGGCGGATGGCGCTCATGGTTGCCTCGGTGCCGGAGTTCACCATTCGCACCATGTCCAGGCCCGGAACCAGCTCGCAAACCTTTTCCGCCAGCCGCACTTCATCGGCGCACGGCGCGCCGAAGCTCAGGCCGCGGGTGGCAGCCTCGCGCACCGCCTCGATAATTCGCGGATGCGCATGGCCGGCAATCATCGGCCCCCACGAACCCACGTAGTCGATGTAGGACTTGCCGTTGGTGTCGTACAGGCAGGCGCCCTCGGCGCGGTCGAAGAACAGCGGGTCGCCGCCCACTCCGTTGAACGCGCGGACGGGCGAGTTGACCCCACCTGGAATGACCGCGCGAGCGCGGCTGAGCAGGTCGTGTTGCTGGTTGCTGGCAGTCATGAAAAACGATCCGTATTGATTATTCGGCCCACAGGCCGGAGAAGGTTCTGGCCGCCAATTGAATGTCCGCGGCGCCAAACACGGCGCCGATTACCGCCAGGCTGGCGGCCCCGGCCTCGATCACGGCGCGGCCATTGTCCGGGGTGATGCCGCCAATCGCAACCAGTGGACGATCAAAGCGCGTGGCGGCGCGAATCACGTCCAGTGGGCAGTGAACCGCCGCGGGTTTGGTGGCCGAGGAAAACACGCTGCCAAATGCCAGGTAGTCGGCCCCATCGGCTGCGGCCTGGCGTGCCAGGTCGATGTTGTTGTAACAGGAAACGCCGATCAGGGCGGCGTCTCCCGCCAGCGCGCGGGCGCTGCCAACGCTGCCATCCTCTTTGCCCAGGTGCACGCCGGCGGCGCCGCAAGATGCGGCCAGCCGCGCGTCGTCGTTTATGATCAGGGGCGCATCGTACGCCTCGCACTCGGCGCGCAGCGCGGTGGCAGCGGCCAGGCGCCAGTCGGCGTCACCTGACTTGTCGCGGAACTGGACCATGGCAGCGCCGCCGGCCAACGCCGCGCGGGTTTCGGCCACCAGGCGCTGGGTGTCGGGGTAGACCTGCGGCGTCAGCACGTACAGGCCCGGCTTGAATCGTCGGTTCATGCGCCCATTTTAAAGCGCATAACCCGCTTCAACCCTGTTTCTAATCAAAATCCCTGGAATTCATGAGCGACAACAACGACTACAAGACCTGGATGTGCGTCATCTGCGGCTGGATCTACAGCGAAGCGGATGGTTGCCCCGAGGAAGGCCTGGCCCCCGGCACCCGCTGGGACGATGTGCCCGAGTTCTGGACCTGCCCGGACTGCGGCGCCATGAAACAGGACTTCGAGATGATCGAGGTCTGACCTGCAGTAACCCCTAAAGAGTGGCCGCGAATACCTGCCCGTAGGTCACCGACCCCGAATCTTCCAGGACCAGCGTGCGACAAGCCGGCCCCGCCGGGTCTGCCTCGAACCGTTCCGCGTTCGCCACTGCATTGGCCGCAGTGGAGGGCGAGCCGAGGAACAGCACGCCATTACGCTCGCGGGCGAAGTGGTGGTGGATGTGTCCCCAGATCACGCAGCGAATGCGCGCCTCTGAATCGACCAGGTCCAGGAACGGCTGCGGATCGCTCAATGGGTAGCGATCGATCCACGGCGCCTCAACCGGTATCGGTTGGTGATGCAGCGCCAGCAGCACGTGAGGACACGTACTGGCTGAGATCACATCCCTGAGCGCTTCGATATCCTGCGCAGAAAATCCGCCTTCCACCCGCCCCGGCAGCGCCGAGTTCAGCATCACGATCAACCACTCACCCGACTCGTACGCCAGGGGGCCATCCCACGGGCCGCGTGGAAACCACCGCGCCATGGTGGCGGGGTCATCGTGGTTACCGGGCAGCGCCAGGCAAGGGGGTTCGGCCGGAAGCCAGGAGGCAAGGCGCTCATAGGAAGCGTCGCTGGCGTCCTCGCTGAGGTCGCCGGTGAGCAGCACCAGGTCGGGGTTCCAATCGCGGGCAGCTTTCCACGTGGCTTTGAAGTTGGCGTCCGCGCTGATGCCACGGTAAGGCTTGTCGGGCTTTGCCGACAAGTGACAATCGCTGAGTTGTAAGACTCGAAGGCCCATCGGCAGGTCTGCTGTCAAAATTGGAATTGAAGCGCAAACAAAAAAAGCGGGCAAGGCCCGCTTTTTTCGAGGCCACCCGTTCCATGGGACGGGGGCGCAGTTCGGGTAAAGCTATTCGGGAGTTACTACCGCAGCGTCGGCCGCATTGCGCGCCACCGATTTCATGCCGTTCTTGCAACCACTGTCAGACTTGTACATCTGGCTGCGGCCCACTTCCTGGCCATTGGTTGCCTTGACCACGAAATAGGTGCGGCCGTCTTTGGCGGTGTTGCAGACAAAACGCTTGGGGTCCTGCGAATTCTTGCGCACCGACTCGATGCCATTGAGGCAGGATTTGCGTGTTTTGTAGCCTTCACTCTGGAGAATTGTTTCCCCATTGCCCGCCTTGAGCACGAAATAATCCTGGCCGTCCTTCCCCTTAGAGATCACGAATTTGCCTGGCATGGTGTAACTCCTCCGGTGTGTATGGGGTGATCAGATTAACACAGTTGTTTGGCCGGTTTGCGATGCGCCGCCGGGAAACCCCGCCATGGCGGCGCTTGCGATCGTTCACAGCCGAATTTCAAGCTCGTCGCCGGGCTGAAGGTCCAGGGCCTCGGCCTGGCCGGCGTTCAACTCCAGCACGTACATGGCGGGTCCGTCGCTGGGGTAGCTGGGGCATTGAGGCGTCTTGCAGGGTTTGGCGTTGGCCACGCTGACCAGCTTGAGGTCGGCATCGAAGTAGATGATATCCAGCGGGATGCGGGTGTTCTTCATCCAGAAACTGCGGCGGGTCTCGCCGGCGAAGACGAACAGCATGCCGTGGTCCTCGGGCATGCTTTCGCGGAACATCAGGCCCAGCTGCTGCTCGCGCGGGTCGTCGGCCACTTCAACCGAGTAGGTCTTGCCCTTTAGCTTGACGTGCGGACCCTGGGCCATGCACGCGGTGCAGCATGCCAGCACCGCGGCCAGGCACAGGGCGCGAACAAAAAACAACTTTCCTGGGTTTGCAGACATGGCCGCATGATAGCAACGCCGGGCGGCCAAAGCTGCAGCGAATTGCTGCTGTGGAATGCCGCTCAGCCGGCCGGCTGGACGACCTCGATGTCCTGGGCGTTGCCGTCATCGATATCCAGGGCGACCATCACATCGCTGAAGTGCTCGGGTGCGATATCGCCAATCAGGTTGATCACCACCGCCTCGGAGGTACCATCGCTGGTAATCAGCGTCAGGCCGTGGATGGTGCTGCCCGTGGCCCTGAGCATGAGTTGGGTGCGTTCGTTGTCTTCACGGACCAGCATTACCGGCAGCCAGCCATCGTCTTGCAGGCTGATTTGCATGCGGTCTATCTTGTGCGCCACCCGGGCGGCGCTGCCGTCGATCTCGTAGATGCGAATGCGGATGCCGTCCAGCGAGCGGAGCAGGGCAACCGTCTCCGGATCCTCTTCGATGTGGTTGGCGGCAAACCGCAGGATGGTGCGCCCCAGCGAGATCGACATTTCGCGGTCGGTGTCCATCACCCCGGGCGAGTCCAGGTTGGCGTAACCCGGGCCACCACGCGGCGCGGTGAAGCTGCATGCGGACAGCGCCAGGCAGAAGCCTGCCGCCAGCAGCACCGCCTTAGTCCGCATCGCTGCCGAACTCCACGCCGTTGACGTCCACGTCGAAATGATCCATCAGGTTGGCCAGTTCGGCCGGGTCCAGCGTACCGATGACGTTGATGAACGCCGCTTCGGTTTCATCCAGGGCCATCACGGTGATGCCTTCCACCACGTCCTGGTTGAGCTTCATGAACACGCGGACCTGTTCTTCCTGCGAATTCACCGTTACCACCGACTCCCAACCGGAGGACGACAGGTTGGAGGCAACGCCCTTCACCAGGTCGACCGCGCCGCTGGCCATGCTTTCGCCTTCGAAAACCTGGACGCGCACGCCGTCGAGGCGGCTGAACAGGTTGGCGACTTCCGGATCCTCGTCGGCGGTAAAGGCGCCGACAAAGTTCAGCAGCCCTTTGCCCAGCGAAATTTCCACCGTGGGCTCACCGAACACGCTGCCCAGTTGGCCAAAGTCTACATAGCCCGGGAATGCTTTCAGTTCATCTTCCTGGGCCCAGGTTGTGGCGCTGCACAGCGTCAGGAACGCTGCGCTCGCCAGGGTCAAAATCATACGTTTCATGAGTTTTCCTCCCGCTTGTTGCGGCTGGTAAATGGCATATGTTCCGCCACGTTGTCGTTCACCCCGTGGCTGAGTTCCTTGGCAAGCTGGCCCTGGATTTCCAGGCCCGTGCGCTCACCAATCCGGTCGAGGTAGGCGAAGGCCGTTTGCACGTCCCTGGCCGCCTGCTCAATCTGTTCCTGGGTAAATTGCGGCTGCTCCGGCGCGGGGCCGGTTTCGGGGGCCTGCATCATCAGCATGGCCACCACCGCCAGCGGCACCGCCGCCATGGCGCCTGCCGCCACCCAGCGCGGCATACCGAACCAACTCAAACGCGGTTCGGCACTTGTGCGTGCTTTTTCCGCCTGCGGAATATCCGCCAGCCGGGCGCGCAGTGAATCCGGGGCACGCTCAAGCTGCAAAGCATCAAGGCTGGATTGCAGGGCGTAGGCATCTACGATGGCCCTGGCCAGGGCCGCGTTGTGCTCGGCCTCGCGGCGCAGCTCGGCGGTTTCTTCCGCGCCGAGTTCGCCATCCAGCAGGGCGTTGATCTGTGCTTCCCAGTGTTCATCAAGAATGTTCATAAGCGTTTCCTACGCCACCATCGGCGCGAGTTGTTCACGCAACTGTTTGCGCGCTCTATGCAGGTAAACCTTGACCTGCGACATGCTCAGGTCCAGCGTCCCGGCCACTTCCGAGTAGCTGTGTTCCTCGATGTCACGCAACACCACCAGGGTGCGGTACGGTTCTTTCAGCGCCTGGATCGCGGCTTTCAGTTGCCGCCCGGTATCGCGCTGCTCGGCGCCCTGCATCGGGCCCGGGGCCGCGTCGACCTCCATCCAGTCGTCGTACTCGGTTTCCGGGCGGCGGCGACGCAGGCGATCGAGACAGCCGTTGCGCACCACGCGCATCAACCAGGGCTTTACCTTGTCGAGGTCGATCTTGTCCTGGTTGTTCCACAGCTTCACGAATGACTCCTGCACCACGTCTTCCGCTTCCGCGGGGTCCTTGAGGATGTAACGCGCCAGCGTCCAGGCCTGGTCCTGGAATTCTTCAACCCACTGGCGGTATCTCCTGCTCATCTCATGAGGATAAACGCGTGGCTGGCGGTTTTGTTACAACCATCGCCACAAACACTTGCCTTGAGTTTTTCAGGCCCCATCCCCACATGCCGAGACAGGCTGCAACTTAGCGAGAGCCGTTGCAGAAGAACGATATTCGGGGCGCAGCCGCGGCCCGGAGTCATTTACGGTTTGAATTGAAAGTTTTGGGAGATTCCAAATGAAACTTCGTCCTTTGCATGATCGTGTGATCGTGAAGCGTATGGAAGAAGAGCGCGTCTCTGCAGGAGGCATCGTGATTCCCGACAACGCGACTGAAAAGCCCATCCGCGGTGAAGTCGTGGCCGTCGGCAACGGCAAAGTGCTGGATTCCGGCGAACAGCGTGGCCTGGATGTGAAACAAGGCGACACCGTCCTGTTCGGCAAGTATTCCGGTACCGAGGTCAAGGTGGATGGCGAGGAACTGCTCGTCATGCGCGAAGACGACATCATGGCCGTTATCGAAGGCTAAAAGCAGTAATAGAGGATTCAAGACAATGAGTGCTAAAGACGTACGATTTGGAGAGGACGCCCGCAACAAGATGTTGAAGGGCGTAAACACCCTGGCCAACGCGGTCAAGGTCACGCTGGGCCCGAAGGGTCGCAACGTGGTATTGGAAAAGAGCTTCGGCGCACCGACCGTCACCAAGGACGGCGTGTCCGTGGCCAAGGAAATCGAGCTTGAGAACAAGTTCGAGAACATGGGCGCACAGATGGTGAAGGAAGTCGCTTCCAAGACTTCTGACGTGGCCGGCGACGGCACCACCACCGCCACCGTGCTGGCCCAGGCCATGCTGAAGGAAGGCCTCAAGGCCGTTGCCGCCGGCATGAACCCGATGGACCTCAAGCGCGGCATCGACAAGGCCGTGGTCAAGGCCGTTGAGTCACTGGAATCGCTGTCTACCCCGTGCACCGACAACAGCGCTATTGCGCAGGTTGGTTCCATTTCCGCCAACTCCGACACCGAGGTCGGCGAGATCATCGCCAAGGCGATGGAGAAGGTGGGCAAGGAAGGCGTGATCACCGTTGAAGACGCCCAGGGCCTGGCCAACGAGCTGGACGTGGTTGAAGGCATGCAGTTCGACCGCGGTTACCTGTCGCCGTACTTCATCAACGACCAGGCCAAGATGTCTGTCGAGCTGGACGACCCGTTCATCCTGCTCCACGACAAGAAGGTCAGCAATGTGCGCGACCTGCTGCCGGTACTGGAAGCAGTCGCCAAGGCCGGCCGTTCGCTGCTGATCATCGCCGAGGACATCGAGGGCGAAGCCCTGGCCACCCTGGTGGTGAACAACCTGCGTGGCATCGTCAAGGTTGCCGGCGTGAAGGCGCCTGGCTTCGGTGATCGCCGCAAGGCCATGCTCGAAGACATCGCCATCCTGACGGGCGGCACCGTGATCTCCGAGGAAGTGGGCCTGAGCCTGGAGAAGGCCACCCTGGAAGACCTGGGTTCTGCCAAGAAGATCCAGATCACCAAGGAAAACACCACCATCATCGACGGCGCTGGCTCGCACGACGACATCGCCGGACGCGTCACCCAGATTCGCGCCCTGATCGAAGAGTCAACCTCTGACTACGATCGCGAGAAGCTGCAGGAGCGCGTGGCCAAGCTGGCTGGCGGCGTTGCCGTCATCAAGGTTGGCGCGGCAACCGAGGTGGAGATGAAAGAGAAGAAGGCCCGCGTTGAAGACGCGCTGCACGCGACCCGTGCCGCCGTCGAAGAAGGCGTGGTCCCCGGTGGTGGCGTGGCGCTGGTTCGCGCCCTGTCTGCCATCGAGTCGCTGAAGGGTGACAACGATGACCAGAACACCGGCATCAGCATTGCCCGTCGCGCCATGGAAGAGCCGCTGCGCCAGATCGTCACCAACGCTGGCGGCGAAGGCTCCGTGGTGCTCAACGCCGTCAAGGATGGCGAGGGCAACTACGGCTTCAACGCGGCCACCGGTGAATTCACCGACATGATCGAAGCCGGCATCCTGGATCCGACCAAGGTGGTCCGTTCCGCGCTGCAGAACGCTTCTTCCATCGCCGGCCTGATGATCACCACCGAGTGCATGGTTGCGGAGCTTCCGAAGGAAGAGCCGCCGATGCCGCACGGTGGCGACATGGGCGGAATGGGAGGCATGATGTAATCGCTTCGATTACTTCAGCAAGCTGTTCCGGAAAGGCCCCGCAGTGCGGGGCCTTTTCTTTTTTTACGCGTGTTATTCCTCACAGGCTTTCTTGCGCCGTTTAGACCTGCGCACGGCCAGGTAGATCACCCCCAGCACGAGAAGAATCGCGAGCGCGCGCTTGGGCCAGTCATCCAGCCACCGCTCCGCCACCACGAAACGGGCATAGGCGGGCCACGAGATCTCGCGGAGCAATTCGGCGGGGCGGGTATTTTCAGGCCCCGATTCCTTGTCCGCCTGCTCTCGCGCTAACTGGTACACCGTGGTTTTAAGCGCGCTGGCGGTTTCGCTTTGCTTCCACTCCGGGTCCATCTCCTGGAGCGACGTCGCCCAGAAATTCGCCACGAAGGGATCTTCCACAAGGCTCCCCAGGATCATCTGCTCCATCAGCGGGGCAACCGCAGGGTCAAAGCGCCAGCCTGGTTCGATTTTTTCCAGGTGACCCAGCAGGTCGATAAACACCGCGTGGCGCTCCATGCCGCGGGCACGGCCATCGCCAAGCAGGTAGTTCACCAGCGGAACCACGAGTACCGTGCTTTCGGGGCTTTGATGCCACCCCGGGACCTGGGCGTCGAGCAGCTCTGCGCAGGCCACCGCCAGGGGCTCGCTGGCCTGCATTAACTCGAGCACAGGGCCTAAAGCGGGCGGAGCGCCTTCCGGCAACGGCGCGCAGCGGGTTTCCCTGGTTTTCGCGTCCAGCGGCGAGCCCAGTGAAAAGGGTGGCGGCTCCTGCGCTGCGAGCAGCAAAGGCTGCAACAGCAGGGTGGTGATGGCGGCAAGCAGTCTCATGGCGCGACAGTATAGACTTGCTGGTGTTTGCGTCCGGCGAATATTCGCTGGCACAGGATGGCATGAGCAGGAGGTGCGGCAGATGGCGGAACAGTTTTTCTCAATCGGCGGCTTGCTGGCGATGGCGGGTTGGCTGGCGCTGGCAATTTCGCTGTTCCTTGAACCCATCCGAACCTGGACCTGGCGCATCACCGGCATCGCCATTCCCGGCGTGTTGGCGGTGGCCTACGTTGCCTTGCTGTTGAGCAACACCAACGCCAATCCGGATGGCGGCTTCGGGTCGATCGAGGCCGTGCGGGCGCTGTTCTCCGATGACCCGGCGCTGGCGGCCGGCTGGCTGCACTACCTGGCCTTCGACCTGTTTATCGGCACCTGGATAGCGCGCCACGGACTGGAGGTGGGTGTGCATCCGCTGTTGTTGCTTCCCTGCCTGCCGTTGACCTTCATGCTGGGACCCGCCGGCCTGCTGCTGACGTTTCTTGTTCTCCTGGCCTTTGGCGATCGCAGGCGCCTGTCGCCCTAGCGTTTGACGCTTCCGATGAGCGCCTACGCCCCACTGCCCTTAGTTCGCGAAATGCTGCGGCGGCAGCGATGGCTTGGCGGGTTCGCCCTGCTGTGCCTGGTCGTGGGCGTGTTGGCGGTGATAGCCGGCTGGCTCGACCCGCGCACCATCGATGGGGTTTCCGTGTGGCTCAAACCGCTCAAGTTCGCGCTTTCCATCGGCGTGTTCGCGGCCACTGCGGCGTGGTTCTTTGGCTATGTTCAACCCCAGCGCCGCCACGCCTGGTTGATGCGAATCACGGTGGCAGTGCTGATCGTTTCAGCCGGCTTTGAGCTGTTCTGGATTACGTGGCAGGGCGCACACGGGCTTCGCTCGCACTTCAATTTCGATACCCCGTTCTACGCCCTGATGTATGCCCTGATGGGCGTGGGCGCGGTGTCGCTGGTCGCCACCACGCTGCCGCTGGCCTGGGAGATCGCCCGGCGCCCCGCGCCGGGCCTGGATCCGGCTTACGTTTTTGCTGTCGTGGTTGGCCTGGTGCTGACCTTTGCGCTGGGCGGCGCGCTGGGCGGCACCATCAGCGCCAACACTTCCAGCGTGATCGGCGAGTACGCCAGCGCCATACCCCTGTTTGCCTGGAACCAGGCCGGCGGCGACCTGCGCGTGGCGCATTTCCTGGGTATCCACGCCCAGCAGGCGATGCCCTTCGCCGCATTGGCGCTGGGCGCGCTGGGTTGGAGATCGCGCCTGGCCGTGGCGGGCGTGGCCGCGCTGTATACCGCGCTCACCCTTTGGCTGTGGATGGCCGCCAGGGCCGGTCAGCCGCTGGTGCCTGGCGCTGCAACGCCACTCGGATAACGCTCGCCGCTTGAGGGAGCCTTCGCGGTATTAACCCTGGCTGTCGGCCAGGAAGCGCGACAGGGAACCGGCAATGGCCTCGATGTCATGCGGCGCGGAGTACACCCCCACCCAGTTCCCTTCTGCGTCCAGCACCATCACGTTCAGCGAGTGATCGACGTTGTACCACTCATCAGGCTCGTGCTCGGGAATGACGTAATGCGCGCCGAGTTGCATCGCCAGCGCGCGCAACTGCGGGTCAGGGCCGCTCACGGCCTCGATCTTGCCATCGAAGCGTTCCCGGTAACTGGCCAGGACCTCCGGCGTATCACGCTCGGGGTCAACGGAAATGAGCAGCACGCGCGGTTTCTCGAGGCCCTCATCCAGCGCCGCTGACGCCTCGTTCAGCTTGTACAGCACGCTGGGGCAAATGTGCGGGCAGGATGTGAAGCCGAAGAACACCAGGGTCCACTGGCCGTCCAATGATGCCTTGTTGAACGGCTCGCCGGCGTGGTCGTACAAGGCGAAATCAGCCAGCACCTTGGCTTGCGGCAGCCTCAGCAGGGGGCCGTCACGCAGTTCGGCCTGGTCGACCGGCGCCGCCGGCGCCTCCGGGGCGGATTGGTTCAGGCTGGCCTGTGCAAACCACAGCCCGCCGCCTGCGGCCAGCAAGGCGACGATCACGAAAGGGAAAAAGGAGTTGGATTTGCGCATCTGGAGCCTCTTCAAGTCAGTCCCGCATTTTACCGCGAAGTGACCCCGGGCTTCAGCGCTTCGCCACCTGTGAGACCACTGTGCGCAATGCTATTCTTCGCCTCTGTACACCACCCGCGGCGACAGCGCCGATGGAGTTGAACCCCATGCCGTTTTTCCTGCGCGTATTGCTTGCCTCCGTCTTGATCACACATGCCGCGTTACTGGCTGCGCAGGCCGGATCCCAGGATGACAGCAATGGTCAGCTCGAGCTGGCGCCCGTGGTCATTGACGGCAAGACCCTGTTCCGGCTGCGCGGCATTACCTCTTACCCTGCGCACGTCAGGGCAGCCACGGTGCGCGGGCGGATCCTGCGCGTGGCGCGCGATCGCTCCATTGACCCCGACTCGCTGACGCTCAAGAGTGGTGACGACGTCACCGAGATCCAGGCCGGCGACTACACCGTGTTGGGCGTCACCGATGTCGACGCCGAGATCGAAGGCATAGGCCGCAAGCTGCTGGCCGAGTCCTACTCGGCCCGCATCAGCATGGCGATTACCGAGTTCCGCGATGAGCGCAGCCGCGAACGCCTGCTCACCAATGCCGGTGTCGCCCTGGTAACCACGTTGATTCTCGCGCTCGCCCTGTGGGGGGTTCTGCGCGGCTACCAGTTCCTGGCGCGCTGGTCAGAGCGCCGCGTGCAGAAGAGCATTGAAGCGCTGGCGGGCAAGTCCTACAACCTGTTCCATGCCGGCCAGATGTGGCGAATTTTCTCGGCCGCGCTCAAGCTGCTACGCCTGCTGCTGATTGCGGTCATCGCCTATTTCTATCTCAACGCGGTGCTGGGGCTGTTCCCCTGGACCCGGCCGTTGGCTGTGACCCTGCTCAGCATGGTCCTGACGCCGCTGAAGGCCATCGGAACCGGCTTCGTCGCCGCACTGCCCGACCTGTTCTTCCTGCTGGTGCTGATCCTGGTGGTGCGCGCGGGCCTCAAGCTGATTCGCGCCTTCTTTACCGGCATTCACCACCGGCGCATCCGTTTCGAGAGTTTTGATGCCGACTGGGCGATGCCCACCTACAAGATCATTCGCATCCTGGTCATCGCGTTCTCGGTGGTGATTGCCTACCCCTACATTCCGGGCTCCGACTCGCTGGCGTTCAAGGGCGTTTCGGTGTTCCTGGGCGTGTTGCTGTCGCTGGGCTCGTCCTCGTTTATCGCCAACACCATCGCCGGTCTGACCATGACTTACCGCGGCGCCTTCAAGGAGGGCGACATGGTGCGCATTGGTGATGTCGTGGGGCGGGTCGATGACATTCGCCTGATGGTGACCCGGGTGATCACGCCGAAGAACGAAACGGTGATCCTGCCCAACTCGAATATTCTCAATACCGATGTTATCAATTACTCGTCGCGCGCCAGGAAAGAGGGCTTGATGCTCCACACCACGGTGGGCATCGGCTTCGACACCCCCTGGCGCCAGGTGGAAGCGCTGCTCCTGATGGCGGCGGACCGCACCGAGGGGATTCTCAAGAAACCGCCACCGTTTGTGCTGCAAAAAGAGCTGGGCGACTACGCCGTCACTTACGAGTTGAACGCCGCCTGCGCCGACGAAGGCCAGATGCTCAAGCTCTACTCTGCGCTGCACGGCAACATCCAGGATGTGTTCAACGAGCATGGCGTACAGATCATGTCGCCGCGCTACGTTTCGGACACCGAGAAGCCCAAGATCGTGCCGCCGGAGAACTGGTACGCCGCGCCGGCCAAACCGCCCGGGTAAGGCGCGGGCCTTGCGCCGCGGCCCGGTATACTCGCTGCATGCACCGTGAGCGAACCCCGTGGCGCAAGCGCGCCATTGAACCCGTTGAGCCTGGCGACCGGCTGGCCATGGTGCGCCAGTGCAGCGACTACGCAGCCAACCTGGTAGACCGCCACCCCGAGTGGCTGGAGCAACTCGAGGCCTCCGGCCGGCTGGATAACGAATCAGCGCCGCACCCGCGCCGCGCTGACGAGAGGGTCGCATCGCGCGGCCTGGATGACGGCCTGCGCGCCTTTCGCAACCAGGAAATGCTGCGCATCATCTGGCGCGATCTCAACGGCCTGGCCCCCCTGGGCGAGGTGCTGGCTGATCTAACCACGCTCGCCGAGGTCTGCCTGGGGAAAGCCGTACAAGCACAAAGCGCCGCGCTGGCCGAAAAGTTCGGTCGAGTGGTCAGCGAAGACGGAGAGGCCCAGGACCTGGTGGTGCTTGGCCTGGGCAAGATGGGCGGCCGCGAACTGAACCTCTCTTCGGACATCGACGTGATGTTCTGCTACCCCGAACAGGGCCGCAGCGACGGGCCGCGCGCGCTGGGCGCCGAGACCTACTTCGCGCGGCTCAGCCGGGCAGTCATTGCCACGCTGGGCGAAATCCGCGCCACCGGCTTCTGTTTCCGTGTAGACGCGCGGCTGAGGCCGTTTGGCAGCGCCGGCCCCATTGCCTGCAGTTTTTCCGCCCTCGAGCAGTACTACCAGCGCGAGGGTCGCGACTGGGAACGCTACGCCCTGATCAAGGCGCGCGCCGTGGCGGGAAACATCGAAGCCGGCGAGCAACTGCTGAACCGGCTGCATCCCTTCGTTTACCGTCGCTACATCGATTTCGGCGCGATCGAGGCCCTGCGCGACATGCAGGCGCTGGTGCGCGCTGAAACCAGACGCCGCGAGCGGCACAACGACATCAAACGCGGGCGTGGTGGCATCCGCGAAATCGAATTCCTGGCCCAGGGGTTTCAACTCCTGCGCGGTGGCCGCGAGCCGACCCTGCAGACACCCAGCCTGGCTGAAGCGCTGGAAGGCATTGCCGAGCTGGAGCTGTTGCCGCCTTCGCTGGTCAACCAACTCGCGGACCACTATTGCACCCTTAGGCACCTGGAAAACCGCATCCAGGCGATGCGCGACCAGCAAACCCACACCCTGCCAGAGGACGAGGACCTGGAACGCCTGGCGCACGCCATGGGCGCGGAGTCCGGCCAGGCCCTGCTGGCGCAGGTTTCCGCTGTACGTGAAGCCGTGGCCCAGGCCTTCGACGACACCTGGGCGGGCCCTGCAGGCAAAAGCCCGGCCGGTGAATCGTCGGCTGAGAGCCAGCCAGAAGCTGGAGAGTGGCGCCAGCAATGGGATCGCTGGCGACAGGACCCTTCTCACGCGCCACCACCCTTCGATGGCTTCCTGGGCCGGCTGGCCCGCCGCCCGGCCGGTGAGCGCGCCGCACGCCGGCTTGACCGGTTCATGCCCATGCTGCTGCAAGGCTTGCATGCGCGCGAGCTGGACAACGCTATTGTTTCCCGCCTGCTCGACCTGGTGCTCGTCATCACGCAGCGCAGCGCCTACCTGGCCTTGCTGAGTGAAAACCCGGGTGCGCTCGACCGCACCATCGACCTGTTCAGCCGCAGCGCCTGGGTGGCGCAACGCGTGTCACGCTTTCCCGAGCTGCTAGACGAGTTAATCGACCCCGCGCTCGGGCAGCACATCCCGCCGCGTGAAACCCTTGAGCAGTCGGTGCGCCGGCAAATTGAGCACGCCGATGAGGAATCGGCGCTGAGCGCGCTCAATTACCTCAAGCAGGCCCATGGCCTGCGCCTGGCAGTGGCCTGGCTGGAAGGGCGCATTGACGCCACCGCGCTGCAAGCCTCGCTTACCGACCTGGCCGAAGTGATGCTCGGCGCCACCCTGACCCTGGCCGAACGGGAGCTGGTCCGAAAGCACGGCCAAATTACCGGGGGCGCGGTTACCGTGATCGGCTACGGCTCACTGGGCGCCCGCGCGCTGACTTTCAGTTCTGACCTCGACCTGGTGTTCCTCTACCGTGCCGGCGCAGAGGTGTCGGATGGCAAGCGGCCGCTGGCCGCCGAGCACTGGTTTGCGCGCCTGGCCCAGCGCATGGTGGGTCTGCTCACCGCGCTTACGCCCTCGGGGAAGCTCTACGAGATCGATGCGCGGCTGCGCCCGAATGGCCAATCCGGCCTGTTGGTCAGCTCGATCAACGCCTTCGAGGCTTACCAGCGGGATTCCGCCTGGACCTGGGAACACCAGGCCCTGACCCGGGCGCGCGCCATCGCGGGAGAAGCCGCGCTGGGTGAACAGTTCGAAGGCATCCGCCTGGCTTGCCTGTCCGTACCGCGGGACCCGGCCAAAATTGCCGAGGACCTGTTGGAAATGCGCGAGCGCATTGCCCAGTCGCATGGCGCCGGCGGCGACCCGACCGCGGCCCTGAAACAGGCGCCTGGCGGCCTGGTGGACATTGGCTTCATCGCGCAGCTGGGCGTGCTGTTGGCCGCACCCCGCTATCCCGATGTGTCGCGTCATACCGAAGTGCAGGCACAGCTTGCGGCGCTGGCGGAAACCGGCTGGTTCAACACGGCGTCGCTAACGCTGCTGCTTGACCAGTTGCGAACGCTGGGCGAAAAACGATTTTGCCTTGAGCTGGATGCCCTCAACCGGGCCAGCAGCCCTGGCCTGGCCACCAGCGATGGCGCCGCGATCGCCGACTTGTTTCGGCAACTTGCACGCGCAGCAGGAAACTCGGCCCCGGCGGTGTAAAATAGCCGCCCCTGAGAACCACACGAAATTTTTTGGAGAGTCCCGTGTCGCACCCAACAGACGCCACCAATCCAGACCTGAAAGTGGCCAGCACCCAGGCCGAGTACGAGGTGACGCGCGACGACCTGCCGCTTTCCTGCCCGATGCCCGACCAGAAGCTGTGGAATTCGCACCCACGCGTCTACTTACCCATAGAAGAAACCGGCGAGGCCGTTTGCCCCTACTGTGGCGCCCGCTACAAGCTGGTTGACTGACCGCGCCGCCCCGGCGCACGCCTGACATGGCTGCTGGGAGCGCATCCCGCAACCGCCTGCTGCAGGGCCTGGTCCGGCACTGGCCGGTTTGGCTCACCTTTGCGTTTTTCGCCCTGCTGCCGATGCGGCGGCAGATGGAAATTCCACTAAGCCTGCTGGCCATTGGCGGCATCGTCCTGGCCGCCAGCAAAGCCCGTCGCCCCGAGGTGCGCAGCGCGTGCCGCTTTATCCTGCCGCTGTTCCTGTTTTTCTGGATTCCGATGCTGGCCTCGTGTTTCGACTCCATGGACGCCTCCAAGAGCTGGGGCCAGACCATGGCGTCGTTGCGCTATCCGCTGGCCGCAATCGCGGTGGCGGTGTGGCTCAAAGCGTGGTCTTCGCGCGAGTTGTTGCTGCGCGCCATGACCTGGATGCTGCTGTTCTGGGCCGCTGACGCCTTTGTCCAGTTGGCGCTGGGCCATGACGTGTTCGGCGTGCCGCTGCACGAAGACCGCCTCAATGCCCTGTTCTACAGCCGCTACCAGTACTTCGGCCCAACGCTGGCGTTTCTTTCACCGCTGGCCATCGATTACATGCGGCGCAACTGGGCCGCGCCGGCCTGGATCACCGGGTTTGCGCTGATATTCGGCGCCGTGATGATTTCAGGCATGCGCGCGGCGTGGTTGATGATGCTGGTGATCACCGGCGTCTTCGTGATCGTTGCGCTGCGCAATAGCAAGCAACGCTGGCTGGGCTTGGTGCTTCCCGTGAGCGCCGTTGCGATGATTGCCGTGGCGATGCTGGCCTCCCCGCTGTTCAAGGAGCGCATCGAGGACAGCGCCCAGGCCGGGCTGGGCTCACAACAGGCACTCGACGAGGCGCTTTCCTACCGCCTGCCGCTGTTTACCCACGCGCTGGAAATGTATCGCGACCACCCGGTCAATGGCGTGGGCGTGCGGGCCTTCCGCGCGGCCTACCCAAACTACGCCGCCGACGATGATCCGCATATGCCGGCAACCGCAGGCGAGATGCGCGCTCACCAGGCGCACAACATCGTGCTGGAGTTCATGTCGGATACGGGCACCATCGGCCTGGTCGGCCTGTTGCTCAGTTACGGATTCTGCCTGTGGTGGTGGCGCCGGCTTGGCCCCGGTTTGCGTGGCGAGGCGCTGCCTTACGCGCTGGCGCTGGCTACCATCATCTTTCCGCTCAACTCGTGGTTCTCCGCCTTCGGAGTGTTCACCATGTCGAACATGTGGATGATCGTTGGGCTGTGCGCAGCGGTGGGCTGGCCGGATGACCGCAAGGCAAGCGCCGTGGAAACGGAGCCCGCCGGGTAGGACTCAGGCGATACCCACCATGGTGCGCAGGTAGGCGATGGTGATGATCGCCACCGTCAGGATAAAAAACACTCGAATGATCTGCTTGGTCATGGCCTCGCCCGTTTGCCCGCGATCATAGCACCCCCCGTGGCGCACCCAGGCCCGCAGAATGCTCACTCATAGAACGGCGCCTCGCCCTCGGGTCGGGTCTTGAAGCGCCGGTGGATCCACCAGTACTGCTCGGGCAGGCGGCGGACATGGGCTTCCATCGCCGCGTTGATCCGCGCCAGGTCGGTCACCGCATCGTCGCTGGGCAACCCGTCAACAGCCGGTAAAACGCGCATCACGTAGCGGCCTGTTTCTTCCTCGAACTCGGGAAACATCGGCACCAGGGCGCAGCCGGTCATTCTCAGCAGCTTGTGAGTGGCCTCCAGGGTGGCGGTCTGGATGCCAAAGAACGGCGCGAACACGCTGCGGTCGGGGCCAAAGTCCTGGTCAGGCGCGTACCACAGCACGCCGCCTTTGCGCAGGTAACGAATGATCGACCGCATATCGCGCTTGCTGATCATGCCGTGCGCATACGCCAGGCGGCCGCGATTCTGGTACCACTCGAGCACCGCGTTGTTCAGCGGACGATATACGCCGGTGGTTGGCGCCTGTTCGCAACTCATGCGTCCACCCACTTCCATGCAGGTCATGTGGGCGGTGATCAATAACACGCCTTTGCCGGCTTCTTCCGCGTCCAGCAGGTTTTCCAGCCCCTCAACCCGGGACAGTTGCTTGAAGCGACGGGCGCTCATGCCCCAGCACCAGGCAATCTCGAACACGGTGCGCGCCAGGGCGCGAAAGTTATTTCGCAGCAATGCTTCGACCTGCTGCGGTGTCCATTCAGGGAAACAGCGCTCCAGGTTGCGCTGCGCCACCGCCCGACGTCGCCCCATGGTGCGGTACAGCAGCCAACCCAGTGGGCGGGAAATCCACAGGCCAACGCGTACGGGCAGCTTGCCCATCAGCCACAGGATGGCCACGAGGAACCATCCGCCCCAGTTGCGCGGCGCCAGCGAAGGGCGCTTTCCGGCTTGCTCGATCATGGCGCGTATTATTGCACCGGCCCTGTGGTGATGGTGCAATGGCTGCGCCGAGTCACCACACGAACCCATGCGCCTGATCTATTCCCTGCTCGTTTACCTGCTGACACCCGCCCTCCTGGGGTACTTCGTGGTGCGCGGCTTTCGCGACCGTCGCTGGCTGCAGCGCTGGGGCGAGCGGCTTGGATTTTTCGATGCACAGCAACAAAAGGGTGGGCTGGTGGTACACGCCGCCTCGGTGGGCGAGGTTAACGCGGCCGCACCGCTGATCGAGGCGCTGATTCGCCAGTATCCGGAGCTGCCCCTCACGCTCACCTGTTTCACGCCAACCGGCTCTGCACGTATCGAATCGCTGTTCGGCGGGCGCGTCCACCATGTCTACGCGCCGCTGGATTTACCCGGCGCGGTCCGGCGCTTCATGAACCGGCTGGAGCCGAAACTGCTGGTAGTGATGGAAACCGAGGTGTGGCCCAACCTGTTTGCCCGGGCGAGGGCAGCCAGCGTACCGCTGATCATCGCCAATGCCCGGCTGACCGAGCGTTCCGCGCGCGGCTGGTCTCGGTTTGCCTCGGTGGTTGCCGAAGCGCTGGCCGGCGTGGCGATGGTTGCAGCGCAAAGCGAAGACGACGCCAAACGCTATGTCCAACTGGGTGCCAGCCCGGAGCGGACCCGCAACATCGGAAACCTGAAGTTTGATATTTCCCTGCCAGCCGACCTGGCCGAACGCGCTGGTTCCTTGCGCCAGGGTTGGGGGGCTGACCGCGTGGTGCTGGTTGCCGGAAGCACGCACGCGGCCGACGAGCAGGCGCTTCTGGCGGCTTTTTCCCGGTTGCTGGCCGCGCAACCCGAGGCCCTGCTGGTGATGGCGCCGCGCTACCCCGAGCGTTTTGATGAAGCCACCCGGCTGGCCATGCAGGCCGGGCTGCGCTGCGAAACGGCCAGCGCATCCGGGGCGGACTCGAAAACACAATGCCTGGTGGTGGATACCATGGGCGAATTGCTGAATTACTACGCGGCAGCCGATATCGCATTTATCGGCGGCACCCTGGCCGAGGTGGGTGGGCATAACCCGCTGGAAGCCGCCGCGCTGGGGCGGCCGATCCTGTTCGGCCCGCATTGCGCGCATATCCGCTACCTGGCGGCCGAGCTCAAGGCCTCTGGCGGCGCCGTCGAAGTTACAGACGCCAATGGGCTACACGCTGCGTGGAGCGCACTTCACGATGATGCTTCGCGGCGCGAGCAGATGGGCAAGGCCGCTTTAGCCCTGGTAGAACGAGAACAGGGCGCGGTTTCCCGCACCCTGCAAATCATCGATTCCCTGTTACGGTAGCAGCGACGCTTCGCCGCGAATCACTACTCAAGCAGCTGGTTAACCACCTGCAAGTCCTCAGAACTCAAACGACCGGCATTGGCCTTCAGCCGCAGGTGGTTGAGGATGTACTGGTGGCGCGCCGCCGAGCTGTCGCGTTGCGACTGGAACAGGCGCTGGTTGGCGATCAGTACGTCGACGATGGTTCGGGTGCCCACCTCGAAACCGGCCTGGGTAGCTTCCAGCGCGCTTTCGGCTGATACCTCGGCCTGCTTGAAGGCTTCCACTTCCTGGATGCCGGCCAGCACCGCGCGGTAGCTGTTCTCGGTGTTGCGCACCGCGGCGCGCTGCACCTGGTCGAGATCCTGGGTGACGGCGTTCATCAGGTAACGTGCCTGGCGGGTGCGCGAACTGGTGAGGCCGCCGCGGTACAGCGGAATGTTCAGCACCACGCCGAAGCGCGTGTCATCCACCTGCAGGGAGGTCAGGCCCAGCGGGTTCTGCTCATCATCCACCAGCAGGTATTCGTTGTTGGTGAACTCGTTGTAGCTGGCGGTGAAGTCCAGGGTCGGGAAGTGTCCGGACCGCTCCAGGCGAACCGAGCCTTCGGCCACGTCAACCGCAGCCTGTTGCGCCAGCACCGTTGGGTTTTCGGTGAGTGAAAACTGAACCCAGTCTTCAGCGCTGTTGGGGTTGGGCTCCACCAGCGGCAGCTCATCCTGCAGCCGGTCGTATTCTTCAAAGTAGGTGCCGGTCAGTTCGCGCAGCCCTTCCTTGGCGTCTTCCAGGTTGTTGCGCGCAACGATGGCTCGGGCGCGGGCATTGTCGTAACTGGCGCGGGCTTCGTGCACATCGGTCACCGCCGTGAGGCCCACCTCGAAGCGCTGCTCGGCCTGTTCAAACTGGCGCTGCAGGGCTTCTTCCTCGGCCTCGGCAAAGGTCACGTTGTCGATGTTGGTCAACACCAGGAAGTACGAGTCAGACACGCGCAGCAGGAAATCCTGGAACGCGGACTGGTACTCGGCGTCGGCCTGGGTGATCTGGCTGCGCGCGATATCGAGTTGCTCGTAGTTCGACTGGCGGTACAGCGCCTGGCGAAGCTCGAGACGGTAGTTTTCGTTGTCGACGTCGACGTCAGAAACGGTTTCACTCTGGATCGCGGTCTCGCTGTCGCCGCGGGTGAGCTGGCCGCTCAGGTCAATCTGCGGAAGCAGGTTGGCCCAGGCCTGGCGCTTGTTCTCGCCAGTGGCGTCGCGACGGTACTCGGCGGCCTGCAGGATGGGATCGTTCTTGATGGCGAGGTCGTGTACCCCCACCAGGTCAACGGCCATCGCCACGGGCGTATTGGCCAGGGCCAGGACGAACACGCCGGTCGCAAGGACCCTGACCGGTTGCACAGAGATCATCATGTCGGACTCCAGGTTAGAATTCGAATTCGGGTGGCGGCTGCGAGTTGATCAGCCGTGGCAGGTCGGTTTCAAACAGGCTTTCCTCGGTCCAGTCACTGACACCAAGGCGGGTAAGCAGCCGCGCTTCCATCGCCGGTCCTTCGCCGGTGACCACGAACATCCGGCCGCCCGGATTGACCCAGCCACGAAACGCCTCGGGAACATCCGGCACCGAGCCGGTCACCACCACCACGTCGTGCGCCTGCTCGGGCTGCCAGCCGGCCATCACGTCGCCGTGGTACAGCTCGACATTGGCAATGCCCTTCTCGCCCAGGCGAGCGGCCGCATCGCGGTGCATGTCCTCGTGGTATTCCACGCTGACCACGTGCTTGCACAGGCCGGCAAGGCACGCGGTGACGTAACCACTGCCGGTGCCGATTTCCAGCGCGGTATCGTCTTCGCCCAGGCCCAGCGCCTGGAGCATGCGCCCTTCCACTTTCGGTCGCATCATCGACTGGCCGTGCGGCAACGGCACGCTGAGGTCGGCAAACGCCAACTTGCGGTAGCGCACGGGAACGAAATCTTCCCGCTGGATGGTTTCCATCTGCGCCAGAACGCGCTCGTCCAGGACTTCCCATGGGCGAACCTGCTGTTCCACCATGTTGAAGCGCGCTCGTTCAAAATTCATGTTCATGTGGTTGTTATCCGTCACCAGCCAAAAATGCGAACCGCCAAGAGTAAGCCCTCTCGTGGGGCGCATCAAGGACAAAGGTTGCGTCCTGGAGGGGCTGCGATTAAGTGCCATTAGTCACAACAGCCGCAATGGCGCCAAATTCCCTCGTTGGCCCAACACCGGCAGTTTCGACGGTATGCGGTCGTAACCCCATGTTGGTACCATAACCCTTAGACGCAAGCGGCCCGAAAACGTTACTGTTCTCCTTCCCCGAGGTAATTCCCGGCCAACTGCCCCCCATAGAAATCCGGATTGTTATTGTTAAGGAATTTGCATGATCGCCGTCCCCGAAGACCTCGCACTGAAGGCCACTGAGCTCAGCGCAGAAGTAACCGAACCGTTTCCTGCTTCGAAGAAAATCTACGTCACAGGCAGCCGGCCCGACCTGCGCGTTCCGATGCGGGAAATTACCCAGCACGACACTCCCGCGATGTTCGGCGCGGAGCCGAACC
The DNA here is from genome assembly GCA_030428105.1 of Gammaproteobacteria bacterium. GTDB lineage: Bacteria > Pseudomonadota > Gammaproteobacteria > Xanthomonadales > SZUA-36 > JAUIBE01. The sequence continues at coordinate 32,038 of JAUIBE010000009.1, read as the reverse complement.
CGCCGATTACGGTTTACGACAACTCCGGGCCGTACACCGACCCCGACGCCACCATCAACCTGGTTAGCGGCCTTGAGCCATTGCGCGCCGGCTGGATTAGCGAGCGCAACGATACCGAATCGCTGGATGGCCCAAGCTCTGAATTCGGCAGGGCGCGCCTGGTGGACGACAAAACGGCGCACCTGCGTTTTGGCGAGCCGCGCAAGCCGCTGCGCGCCCGCGGCGGGGCAAACGTAACGCAAATGCACTACGCACGACGCGGCATTGTCACGCCGGAGATGGAGTACGTGGCGATTCGCGAAAACCTGCGCCGCGAGGAAGTGCGCGATCAACTGCTGCTCAAGCAGCACCCCGGCCAGGGCTTCGGCGCGAAGCTGCCCGAGTTCGTTACACCCGAATTTGTCCGCGACGAGGTGGCTTCCGGCCGCGCGATTATCCCCAACAACATCAACCACCCGGAATCCGAGCCGATGATCATCGGCCGCAACTTCCTGGTGAAGATCAACGCCAATATCGGCAACTCGGCGGTCACCTCCAGCATTGCCGAGGAAGTGGAAAAAATGGTCTGGGCGGTGCGCTGGGGCGCGGATACCGTGATGGACCTTTCCACCGGCAAGCACATCCACGAAACCCGCGAATGGATCATCCGCAACTCGCCGGTGCCCATCGGAACGGTGCCCATTTACCAGGCACTGGAGAAAGTGGACGGTCGCGCCGAGGAGCTCACCTGGGAGATGTTCCGCGACACGCTCATCGAACAGGCCGAGCAGGGCGTGGATTACTTCACGATTCATGCCGGCGTTCGTTTGCCTTACGTGCCGCTGACTGCAGGCCGGGTGACCGGCATCGTTTCCCGCGGTGGCTCAATCATGGCCAAGTGGTGCCTGGCGCACCACGAGGAAAGCTTCCTCTACACCCACTTCGCCGAAATCTGCGAAATCATGAAGACATACGACGTGGCCTTCTCGCTGGGTGATGGCCTGCGCCCGGGCTCGATTGCCGACGCCAACGACGCGGCGCAATTCGCCGAGCTGGAAACCCTGGGCGAGCTGACCAGGGTGGCCTGGGAGCACGATGTGCAGGTGATGATCGAAGGCCCTGGCCACGTGCCGATGCAGCTCATCAAGGAGAACATGGACAAGGAGCTTTCCGATTGCTACGAGGCGCCTTTCTACACCCTCGGGCCGCTGACCACCGACATTGCGCCGGGCTACGACCACATCACCTCGGCCATCGGCGCGGCGCAGATTGGCTGGTACGGCACCGCCATGCTTTGCTACGTCACGCCCAAGGAGCACCTCGGCCTGCCGGACAAGAATGACGTCCGCGAAGGCATCATCACCTACCGCCTGGCGGCCCACGCCGCGGACCTCGCCAAGGGCCACCCCGGGGCGCAGATTCGTGACAATGCACTCAGCAAAGCACGCTTCGAATTCCGCTGGGAAGACCAGTTCAACCTGAGTCTCGACCCGCAGAAGGCAAGAAGCTTCCACGACGAAACCCTTCCCAAGGACGCGCACAAGGTGGCACACTTCTGTTCGATGTGTGGGCCACACTTCTGCTCGATGAAGATCACGCAGGACGTTCGTGACTACGCTAGGGACAAAGGCCTGGACGAAAAATCCGCGCTTGCCGCTGGCATGGCGGAAAAATCCGAAGAGTTCAGGTCACAAGGCGCAAAAGTCTATAAAAAAGCCTGAGACGGGGGCCGAATCGGCCTATTCCGTTGGTCGCATTGGGGACTATTTTGTTGAAATTACTGCAATCGAGTGACGCTTTTTCCGGTCATGAGCACTGAATCCGACAAGCAGGCGCGGTTCGAGCGACTCGCGGGACAATACGCGATCGACCTGTACCGCTATGCTATGTGGATCTGCGGTAATGACGCATTGGCAAAGGATCTTGTCCAGGAAACGTTCCTGAGGGCCTGGAAAGCGTTGGACAAGCTCAAGGACAGCGGCGCGGTAAAGAGCTGGCTGATCACGATCCTGCGAAGGGAGTATGCGCGCACCTTTGAGCGCAAGGTTCCCAAGTTCAGCGATATTGATCATGTCGTGGTTGAGGAGGAGCAGGAACTGCCCCCCGAAGACCAGACGGAAATACGCCTGCTCAGGCAGGGGATTGCATCCCTGGCGCCCAAATACCGTGAACCCCTGCTGATGCAGGTTGTAATGGGGTTTAGCTGTCAGGAAATTGCGGACGAACTGGGTATCAGCAAAAGCGCTGTCATGACCCAACTGTTCAGGGCCCGCGAGCAATTGAAACTGAAACTGCAAAAAGACGGTGTAACGGGAAAAGTCCATGAACTTTTCTGAATTTAAAAGGCAACTTGGGGCAGAGCCCCGCAACCAGGATCCAGAGTTCCTGGCCGCGCGGGATGCCAACCCCGAGTTCCGTGCTGCCGCCGAAGAGGCGGAGCGCCTCGAGGACAGGCTCGACGCTGCCCTTTCCATGAAGATGCCATTGGGGTTGCTCGAAGGCATCACGCGTATCCCACAGGAGTCAGCCCGCAGGGATGGCTCCGCTGGCCCGCAAACGTGGCGCTGGGTGGCTGCCGCCGCGGCCATCGTGGTGACGGTAGGGTTTGCCAGCATGCGCTGGTATGAATCCACCTTCCAGTGGGAGTCGGTCGAGGCGTTCGCCAGCGAAATCTGGACCCACGATGGCTCCATGATGCTGGAGCAGGCCGACGGCCAACCGATGGATCCCTCGGAGGCAAGAGAATTGCTGGCCAGCGTGGGCATGAACGCCTCCTCAGCTCTTGTTGCGCAGATCGATGTCCTGCATAAGTGCCGCACGCCCGATGCCCGCGGGGCGCACATGGTAGTGATTACCGAGCAAGGGCCAGTGACGCTGATCTTTATGCCCAAGGTGCAAACCGAAAATGGCCACGTGCGGCCTTTTGGCGACCAGGTCGCCGCCACGTTGTCCCTGCCGCGCGGCTCAGCGCTGCTTTTCGGCCCCAACGAGGAAATCATTTCCGCGGTGTACGCGATGGCGCGCGAGGGTCTTCAGCCCGCCTCCTAGACCGGCCTGGCCAATCCAGTCCCGCCATGACCTTTGACATGAGCGCCGGCGCGTTCATCTGATATCTTTTGTGTTCATAACGGTCATGGGTCGGCGATTCGCCGCGGGAGAACGGCTTGCTTAACCGCTTTATTACCAGCCTCAGCACGCGAAAATACTTGTACATTGGCATCCCCGCCGCACTGGTGGTGGTTTGTCTCGTGACGATGTTCTACCTCAACCATGAACCCGCCATGTTTGACCCCCAAAGCCGCGCCAAAGCCCATGCCGAGGAAAGCGGCCGCAATGTTGTCACTGGCTACGTCACCACCGCCACCCTGATCGAAACGGTGGAAGTGCTGCTGAACAAGCGCGGCGGCTATCTTTCAAACGACATCATGCCGCCGTGGGTTTTCCTGGATAACGTGCCCAACTGGGAGTTTGGCGTGCTCACCCAGGTGCGTGACCTGGCCCGGGCGATGCGCAATGATTTCAGTCGATCGCAGACCCAGTCCACCGAGGACCCCAACCTGTCGGAGGCCGACCCGCTGTTCCACTACGACAGCGAGCGCTGGATTCCACCCGACACCGAAGGGCGCTATGCAAAAGGCCAACAGGCGCTGGATGCCTACCTCGAGCGGCTGGCCGACCCGGCTGACACCGATGCGCAGTTTTACGCCCGCGCCGACAACCTGGCCGACTGGCTAAGCATTGTCGAAAAGCGCCTGGGCTCGTTGTCGCAGCGGCTTTCCGCCAGCGTTGGCCAGCAGCGCATCAACACCGACCTGTCCGGCGAGGTGGTGGCGCGCCAGTCCACCGACAGCCCGGGGGTGATCGCGGTGAAAACGCCGTGGACACAGATTGACGATGTGTTTTATGAAACCCGCGGCAGCGCCTGGGCCCTGATTCACTTCCTGCGCGCCATGGAAACCGACTTTGCCCAGGTTTTGAACGACAAGAACGCCATGGCCAGCTTCCGCCAGATCATTCGCGAGCTGGAATCCACACAGGAGCCGCTGCACAGCCCCATGGTGCTGAACGGCAGCAAGTTCGGCATGTTCGCCAACCACTCGCTGGTGATGGCCAACTATATCGCGCGCGCCAACGCCGCCATCATCGACCTGCGCAAGTTGCTGCGCGATGGCTGAAAGCGCCGGCCTTTCGCCGAAGCTCGAGATGACCACGCGGTGGCTGCCTTATGCGGCGCGGCTCAAGACCCGGCCGCTGGATGCCATCGACCTGGTCGTTATCCACTGTACCGAGCTACCCGACCTGGCCACCGCCCGCCAATATGGCGAGCGGATTCACTACCAGGCCAGTGGCACCGGTAACTCGGGCCACTATTACATCGATCGCGATGGGTGCATTGAGCGCTGGCTGCCGGATCATCGGATGGCGCACCACGTGCGCGGGTTCAACGCGCGCTCCATCGGCATTGAGCTGGTTAACCTGGGCCGCTTTCCGAACTGGCTGGACAGCCGTCACCAGCAAATGTCCGAGGCTTATCCCGCGCCCCAGCTCGAGGCGCTTGGCAAGTTGCTTATCCACCTGCGCCAGCGCCTCCCCGCACTGCGACGAATAGCCGGCCACGAAGACCTGGATACCGCCACGGTCAGCGCCACGGATCGCCCGCAACTGCAAGTGCGCCGCAAACGTGACCCGGGCGTGATGTTTCCCTGGGACGAGGTCATGGCTGGCTGCGGGCTGGCGCGCGTGACGGCCTAACGCCGGCCCACCTCCACTCCCACAATCCTGCCCCGGTAAACATAGACAATGTGCTCCAGGCTGCGCTCACCCAGCTTGTAGTGCCACTGCTCGACTTTGACCTGGCGCTGGCCGTCGCCAGTATCCACATCGGCGTAACCCCGTCCGCGGTAGCTGGGTTCACCGCAATAGCGGACTAAAGAGGCCGGAGAATCGCCCGAGCGAATCACCTTGCGCCCGCAACGGAAACTGTCCGCAACCGCGAGCTGTGCGGTGAGCAGCAGGCCAAGGGCGCCAAACACCAGGCCAGTGATGTACCTGGCTCGTGGCCGGCATCGCATGTGTTGAGAGTTTGCCCTGGTAGTCACGCAAACCAGCCTATCGACCGTGGAAAGCCCGGGATAGCGTAATATCTCCTGTTCTTTGCACGATCATGGAGGTCAGTTATGTCAGCCAAACGATATCGCAGCGCTGTTGTGCTGCTCGCGTTGGGCCTGGTCACCGCGCCGGCGGCAGCGGATGTGCGTGAAGCCAAGCAGGCGGAACTGGACGCAGCCTGCGAAGCGGCCCGGCAGCAACGGCTGGAGCCCATGCGCAAGAAGTTCGTCGAAGAGTGCGTACGCCAGCAGGAACAGGAAAGCCGCGAGGAGTGCGAGGCCTACTACGCCGACTATGGTGCGGCCACTGGCACGCGCGCACCGCTGTTTTACGACCTCCCACCCTGCGTCGAGGCCTTTGAGTACGCCAACAGTGATCGCGCCGGTGACTGAGCTCAACCAGCCCGCTGCCGATTCACTGGTCATTGAACGCCGGTTTCGCGGCCCCAGCCAGTCCGGTAACGGCGGCTACACCAGCGGTCGACTTGCCGCATACCTGGGTGGCAACGCCACGGTTCGGCTGATGAAACCACCGCCGCTGGATGTGCCGCTTGATGTTGTCCGCGACAAGGATGAGGTGCGCCTCGAGTCAGGCGGCGAAGTCATCGCCCGCGCCTGGTCTGCCGATGTTCAGTATTCGGTGCCGCCCGCACCTTCGATTCAATCTGCGCGCGCGGCGGCCGGCGGCTACGAGGGGGAGACAAACCACGAGTTCTCGGGCTGCTTTGTTTGCGGCCTGGAGCGCGAACCCGGCGACGGCCTGCGAATCTTTGCCGGCCCGGTTTCACCGGCTAACGAGATGGTTGCCTGCACCTGGACGCCGCACAACAACCTTTGCGATGACAATGGCCGGGTGCCAACGGAGATTATCTGGGCAGCGCTCGATTGCCCGGGCGGCTGGTCATTCCTGGCGGAGGGTGACGAGATTGCCCTGCTTGGCGAGATGAGTAGCGAGATCCTGGCGCCGCTGGAGTGCGGCGTGGAATACATCGCGGCCGGTTGGCTCAGCGCCAGCGACGGGCGCAAGCGCCACACCGGCTCTGCGCTTTACAGCAGCGAGGGCGAAGTGTTGGCGCGCGCCAGGGCTACCTGGATCGCCCTCAAGCCGACCGGGCAATAAGCACCGCCCGCCGCGGGGCGGGGTGACCCTCGATGGTGCGGGCGCTGTCCTGCGGGTCCAACGTCTTGTCCAGCGACTCGAACGTCATCCACGGCGTGCTGCGCTGCTCTTCCACCGTGGTCTGGTTGACGTCGACAATCTGCGCATTGGAAAACCCCGCCTCAGCGACCCAGCGCAACAGGCGTTCACAACCAGGAACCGCCCACACGTTGCGCATGCGTGCGTAGCGGCCTTCCGGCACCAGCACCCCATCCGCCTGGTCGTCGGGCAACACCAGGGTTTCCAGCACCAGTGTTCCACCCGGCTTCAACAGGCTGTGCAAACGGGCCAGGTGGTGCGCCGGATCGCGCCGGTGATACAGCACGCCCATCGAAAACACGCTGTCGAAAGCGACTTCCTGTTCGGGCAGGTCCTCGATGCCCTGGGGCAATACAAAGTTGGCCAGGTCGCCGGCAAAGTGGCGGCAGGCCAGCCACTGCATGACAAACACCCAGGTGGGGTCGACACCAATCACCAGCTCGGCGCCGGCGTCCAGCATTCTCCAGCCGAAATAGCCGTTGCCGCAGCCGATATCGAGGACGCGCTGTGCTGAAAGATCGATGTGCGGAGCGATGCGTGACCACTTCCAGTCAGAGCGCCACTCGGTGTCGATGGTTACACCGGCAAGCTGCAGCGGGCCTTTGCGCCATGGATGAAAGGTCATCAACTCGTCCGCCAGGCCTTGCTGGTCCTGGAAGTCCTCGCCGAGGCAGGGCATGCCTTCCCGCATTCTGAATGCCGGCGGGACGGCCGGTAGACCATCAAGGGCCGCTTTCCAGCGCGGATAGTCGCCGTGCGGGCAGGCCGCGAACCGTTCATTGCCCAGCGCGCATGCCGCTTCTGTCCACTGGTTGCCGAATCCAAGCGCTGCACAATGCCTGCGCAAATCGTTGTAGGGCGCGAAGGACATTGACGCGACCTAGCGGACGGCGACAACCGAGGCGAAGTTAAAACACTGGAACCAGCGGTAGGCCTGCGAAAAACCCGCAGCCAGCAAGCGCTCGATGTGTTTGTCCATGGAGTCGGGACGCAGCGTTTGCTCCAGCGCGTCGCGTTTGCGGGCAATTTCCAGGTCCGAGTAGCCCTGGGCGCGCTTGAAGTCGTGGTGCCAGGCATTCTGAAGCTGTTGTTCCGCCTCGCTTTCAAATCGAATTTTCTCGGACAGCACCAGGATTCCGCCCGGCCGCATACCATTGGCGATGTTTTGCAGCAGGTCAGCGCGAACCTCGCGGTCGATAAACTGGAGGGTGAAGTTCAGCACCACCACCGAGGCGTTTTCGTACCTGGTATCCAGCACATCGCCCTCGATCACCTGGATTCGCGGCCCATCTTCGGCCAATGTGCCGCGTTCTGTAATGATTTCCCTGAAACGCGCGACCATGTCCGGCGAATTGTCGACGGCGACAATCTCAACCCCAGGCTCCTCCACGGCATCAGCAATGGCCAGGGAAACCGCGCCCAGCGAGCTTCCGAGGTCGTAGATCCGCGTACCGGGTTGCGCGTAACGCCTGGCCAACAAGGCAATCGACGGCACAATCAGCCCGTAACCGGGCACCGAGCGGCGGATCATGTCGGGAAAAACCCGCACCACGCGGTCGTTAAACACGAAATCATCCGCCTGCAGGCTACCGTCGCGGTAAATCTGGTCTTTCTGGCTCATTTGCTTGCTCGTGTGACTTTTGGCCGATATGGCCCCGAATGGCTTTTGCTACAGTGTAGCCGTGGGCTCCCTGCCTGCATTCAGGACGTATTTTCGATCCCTGATCCAGGATGGACAAGCCCACCCAAATTTGAAACTAGCCTGGGATAGCCAAGGAACTGAACTGAACCATGGAACTGCTGGGACAACTCGTATTTTGGCACTGGTGGGTGCTCGCCGGCCTGTTGCTGGTGATTGAGCTACTGGCGCCCAACTACTTTTTCTTGTGGCTCTCCATCGGCGCCGTGGCCGTTGGCTTCCTGGTGCTGGCGTTTCCGGCCATGGCGGTAGGCCTGCAGTTGTTGGCTTTCGGCCTGCTAACCGTTGTGGCCGCCGTTGGCTGGCGCAGGCACCGCCAGGGTACTGGCTAGGCCGCCTGCGCGTTCTCCCGCGCTTTTTCACTACTCCAGCCGCCCACCAGCGCGGCAAACCGGGCCAGCAGTCCATGCGCTAGGGGCGTTTCCTTCACGTTGGTCGTAAGTTCATCCGGGCAAATGCCTTCCGAGCGAATCACTTCTGAACGCGCCCTGATATAGCCGCGCATCACGTCGGCGCCGAATTCCGGGTGAAACTGCACACCCCAGGCGCGTTGGCCAAAGCGAAAAGCATGGTTTTCATCACGCGGTGAGGTGGCCAGGCGCACCGCGCCAGCTGGCAACTCGTGCACACTTTCAACATGCGTGGTTTGCGCCTGGAACGAAGCGGGCAGGTGGGCCAGTAGCGGATCGCTGGATGCCGCCGGCAGCATCTCGATAGGCGTGGTGCCAATCTGGCGGCCACGCGGGTTCGGCCCTACCTTGCCACCCAGCGCGTGGGCCAGCAGCTGGTGGCCGAAACACACACCCAGCACCGGCAGACCTGCTTGCACCGCATTGGCCAGCCATTCCCCGGTGCGCTCGCTCCATTCCTCGCGGTGGGAAACCATCGAGGCCGAGCCGGTTACCACGATGCCGCGGAACTCCAGGTGCGCTGGCAAACGCTGCTCCTGGTAAACATTGACCTGTTCCAGCCCGGTCAGCCCCAGGCCGCGCGCAAACCAGTGTTCGAAGTCGCCAAACTCGTTTTGCGTGTCGGGGATGGTGCCCCCGGTCTTGATCAGCAACACCGGTTTTGTTTCGCTGTTTACCTCAACGGGAGCGGTGGATTGGCTTTCGGTCATGCTTTGTCGTTTTCCTTCTGTCAGAATTCACATTACTATGCCGCTTTTCCCGCCACCAATCAGAGCACGGTGAACCGAGATAACACGACATTAACCTTCCAGGACTTCACCAGGAAGCTGGAAGACTTTTGGGCCGAACGCGGATGCGTGATTGTCCAGCCCCTTGACCTTGAGGTGGGGGCTGGCACTTTCCACCCCGCCACTTTCCTGCGTTCCATTGGCCCGGAGCCGTGGAATGCCGCCTACGTTCAGCCCTGCAGGCGCCCCACGGACGGCCGTTACGGGGAAAACCCCAATCGCCTGCAACATTATTACCAGTTCCAGGTGGTAATGAAACCGTCACCCGACGACATCCAGGAAATCTACCTGGATTCGCTCAAGGCGGTGGGGATTGACCCGAAAGTGCACGACATCCGCTTTGTCGAGGACAACTGGGAATCTCCCACCCTGGGCGCCTGGGGCCTGGGCTGGGAAGTGTGGCTGAACGGCATGGAGGTGACCCAGTTCACCTACTTCCAGCAGGCCGGCGGGCTGGAGTGCAAGCCGGTCACCGGCGAAATCACTTATGGCACCGAGCGCCTGGCGATGTACCTGCAGGAAGTGGACAGCGTTTACGACCTGGTGTGGACCCGCAGCGGCGGCCGCACAGTGACCTATGGCGAGGTGTTCCACCAGAACGAGGTGGAGCAGTCGACCTACAATTTTGAGCACGCCGACATTGCCAGCCTGTTCGAGTGGTTTGATGTCTGCGAGCGCGAGGCCCAGAAACTGGTGGAAGCCGGGCTGCCGCTTCCTGCTTATGACCAGACGCTGAAAGCGTCCCACACTTTTAACCTGCTGGATGCGCGCAAGGCCATCTCGGTCACCGAGCGCCAGCGCTACATCCTGCGGGTGCGAGATCTGTCGCGCCAGGTTGCGGAGGCCTACTACGCCAGCCGCGAGGCCCTGGGCTTCCCCGCGCTTGGAGGTGGCCATGAGTAACGCAGCCGCAGACCTGCTGATTGAGATCGGCTGCGAGGAACTGCCGCCGAAATCGGTGGATGCGCTTTCCGAAGCGCTGTTCGCCGGCGTTTGCGATGGCCTCGAGAAAGCCAATATCGGCTTCGACCGCGCCGCCAGCCGACGCTATTCCTCACCACGCCGCCTGGCGATGGTGCTTTCCAGCGTGGAAGCCGGCCAGCCTGACCAGGTGCAGGAACGTCGCGGCCCGGCCGTGGACGCCGCGTTTGATGCCGATGGCAACCCAACCCCGGCAGCACAAGGTTTTGCGCGCTCGGTGGGGATGGAGGTTGGCGACTTGCAGCGCATGGAAACCGACAAGGGCGCCTGGCTGTACTGCAAGCAGGAGGTCAAAGGCCGTTCCCTGGGTGAACTGGTTTACGAAATCCTTGAGGGTGCACTACGTCAGTTACCCATTCCGCGACCAATGCGCTGGTCCGACCATGAATTTACTTTTGTGCGCCCGGTGCACTGGCTGGTCGTGCTGCACGGTGAAACCGTGCTCGATGGTGAATTACTGGGCCAGAAGGCCGGCCGCGAGACCCGCGGCCATCGCATCCACGCTCCCGGCGTGCATTCAGTGACGAGCGCTGGCGATTACGCCGATGTCCTGATGCACGCCCATGTGATTGCTGATCCCGAAGCGCGCAAGAAGCGCATCCAGGAGCAGGCGTCTTCTGCACATGCAGACGTGCTCATCGATCCGGCGTTGTTGGACGAGGTCAACAACCTGGTCGAGTGGCCGGTTGCCGTGGTTTGCAGCTTCGATGAAGAGTTCTTGGAAGTGCCGCACGCCGCGCTGATCGCCAGCATGCAGGATCACCAGAAGTTTTTCCCGGTGTCTGCCGACAATAGCGGCTCCGCGATTTCCAACCATTTTGTCGCCATCAGCAACGTCGACAGCACCGATTTCAACCAGGTACGCACGGGTTACGAGCGGGTGATACGCCCACGACTGGCCGACGCCCGGTTTTTCCTGAAGCAAGACGAGAAAACCCCACTGGCCGACTACGCACCGCTGCTGGACAACGTCGTGTTTCAGAAGAAAATCGGAACCATTGGCGACAAAAGGCGGCGCATTACCGAGATATCGCGTCATTTGAGTGGTTTTCTTGGCGAGGACACCGAACTGGCTGCACGCGCGGCCGAACTGTGCAAATGCGACCTGATGACGCAGATGGTCGGTGAGTTTCCCGAGCTGCAGGGCATCATGGGTGAGCACTACGCCCGCGTTTCTGGGGAGCCAGATGCCTGCGCGGTAGCGATTGCCGAACACTATGCCCCGCGCTTCGCCGGTGACTCTATACCGGCTTCTGCAACAGGGGTGATTGTGAGTCTCGCCGACCGCGCCGATACGCTGGTGGGCATCTTCGCCGCGGGCCTGGCGCCCACCGGCAACAAGGATCCTTTTGCCCTGCGGCGAGCCGCCCTGGGCATGGTGCGCATTCTTTCGGAAGCCGCACTGCCAGTACCTCTCAGCAACCTTCTGGAATGGGCCGCGAACAGCCTGAAAGGCCAGATTGAATGCAGCGAGGAATTGCTTGGCGAAGTTGAAGACTTTGTCCTGCAGCGCGCACGCGGTCATTACCGCGAACAGGGTTATTCCACCGACCTGGTCAGTGCAGCGCTTGGTGCGCCGTGGAAGCACATCCCGGATCTCGAAGCGCGCCTGTCTGCGCTGGTTGCGTTCATGAACAACGAGGACGCCGCCAGCCTGGCCGCGGCCAACAAGCGGATCGGCAATATTCTTCGCAAGTCGGAAAAAGCGGCCACTGAAACAGTGCAGACAGATCTACTGCACATAACAGAAGAAAGGGCGCTTTTCGAGGATGTTAAGCGTGTTTCGGCGGAAATTGATCCTCTTTTGGCGAAGTTCGACTACCCCGCGAGCCTGGCCATCCTGGCGCAATTGAAAGCGCCGGTCGACGCGTTTTTCGATACCGTAATGGTGATGGACGAGAACGAGGACCTGCGCCGCAACCGCCTGGCGCTATTGGCGCAACTCAAGGGCATGTTCGACGAAATCGCCGACCTTTCGGTGCTGGGATAGACCATGCCGTCGCAACAGCGCCTGCTGATGATCAGCCGCAACGACATCCTCGAGGTGGCGGAAAGCCCGGGGCAGAAGGAGCTGTTTCGCCACATTGCCTGGCTGACACGCCACGGTTATCACCTGCTGGCTACCGCCGCCATGCCCGATCATGGCAATTCGCGTGACAGCTGGCTGAAGGGCGGGGGGGATGCCTCGCTGGTCGGTCCGGAGAGCATTCGCAGCCGCATCGATGAAGCGGGCGGCACGTTAGACGGGGTTTATTACGTGCCCCGCTCTTTGCTGACCCAGCACCGCAACCGCATCGAATCGCTGCGGGACATGATGCAGCGTTACTCGGTGTCGCCGGCGTCGACTTACCTGTTCAGTTCCAGCAAGAAATGGGCGGATGCCGCGCTGGAGCTGGATATCCAGGCCACCTTCCTGGACAAGGCCGAGCGCCTGCTACCTGAGCTGGCGCGCCTGAAGGCCCGCTCCGAAAAGGCCTGAACGACCTAGACGTCGAGGTTGCTCACTTCCAGCGCGTTGCGCTCGATGAATTCCCTGCGCGGTTCCACTTCATCGCCCATCAGGGTGGTAAAGATCTGGTCAGCGGCTACCGCATCCTCGATGGTGACCTGCAGCAAACGGCGCGTTTCCGGGTTCACCGTGGTGTCCCACAGTTGCTCCGGATTCATTTCACCCAGGCCTTTGAAGCGCTGGATGGTGCGGCCCTTGCGGCTTTCATTCATCAGCCAGTCGTAGGCCTGGCGGAACGAGGCAATCTCGGATTCTGAAGTAGCGCGGCGCACCGTGGCGCCCTCCTGGACCAGCCCGTGCAATGTGTCGGCCAGGCGGCCAATCAGGCGGTAGTCGGGGCCGAGGAAAAACTCGGGGCCAACGCGCTTCTCGTCGACCACGCCGTGCACCCGCTTCTGCAGCAGCAGGTCGTAGCCTTCTTCGCCCTTCACCACCTCGATATCAAAACGCACGCTCTCGCCATTGCGGGCGTTCATGCCCTCGGCGATGCCAGCGGCCCACTCGGTGATCTTTTCAACGGACCAGTCTTGAGAAAAGCGTTCAGAATCAATAAGTTGCTCTAAGAACTCCGGATCAAACCGTCGCGAAAGTCGCTTGTTGGCCTGGCTGGCGGCAAGGAAATCGCGCATCAGCTGTTCCAGCGACTCGCCTTTCAAAGGCGGCGCTTCCGGGTCGAACTGAAGCTCGGCGCCGTCCAGGGCGCGCGCCAGCAGGTAGTCGTTCAGCTCCGCATCGTCCTTCAGGTATTGCTCCTGCTTGCCCTGCTTGATCTTGTACAGCGGCGGCTGGCCAATATAGATATGGCCGCGCTCAATCAGTTCGGGCATTTGCCGGTAGAAGAACGTCAACAGCAGGGTGCGGATGTGCGAGCCATCCACGTCGGCGTCTGTCATGATGATAATGCGGTGGTAACGCAGCTTGTCGGCGTCGAACTCGTCCTTGCCAATGCCGCAGCCCAGCGCGGTAATCAGGGTGCCCACCTCGGCCGAGGAAAGCATCTTGTCGAAGCGCGCTTTCTCCACGTTCAGGATCTTGCCCTTCAGCGGCAGAATGGCCTGGTACTTACGGTTGCGGCCCTGCTTGGCGGAGCCACCAGCGGAGTCACCCTCCACCAGGAACAGCTCGGAAAGCGACGGATCCTTTTCCTGGCAGTCGGCCAGCTTGCCGGGCAGGCCGGCCACGTCGAGCACGCCTTTGCGGCGCGTCATCTCGCGCGCTTTGCGGGCAGCCTCTCGGGCACGGGCGGCTTCCACCACCTTGGCGGTAATGGTCTTGGCTTCTCCCGGGTTTTCCAGCAGGAAGTCGCGCAGATGCTGGCCTACCAACGATTCCACCACCGGCTTCACCTCGGAAGAAACCAGCTTGTCCTTGGTCTGCGAGGAGAACTTGGGGTCGGGAACCTTCACCGAAAGCACCGCGATCAGCCCTTCGCGGGCGTCATCGCCGGTGGTGCCGACCTTGTCTTTCTTGGCGGCGCCGGTTTCCTCGATGTAGTTGTTGATGGTGCGGGTCAGCGCAGCGCGAAAGCCGGCGAGGTGCGTGCCGCCATCTTTCTGCGGAATGTTGTTGGTGAAGCAGAACACCGTTTCCTGGTAGGCGTCGGTCCACTGCATGGCCACTTCTACCTGGATGTCATTGCCCTCGGCGGTCACGTACATCACCGTCGGGTGCAGGGGGTTCTTGTTGCGCCCCAGGTGCTCGACAAAAGACTGGATTCCGCCTTTATATTCAAAGACATCCGATTTTCCAGTACGCATGTCGTGGAGTTCGATGCGTACCCCGGAATTGAGGAAACTCAGCTCCCGCAGGCGCTTGGCGAGGATGTCGTAATGGAACTCGACGTTGGTGAACACCTCGTGGCTGGGCCGGAACTGCACCTTGGTGCCGGTTTCCTCGGTTTCGCCCGTGGCCTGCAGCGGCGCTTCGGGCACGCCCATGTGGTAAGTCTGGCGCCAGACCTGGCCATCACGTCGGATGCGCATGTGCAGCTCTTCAGACAGCGCGTTCACCACGGAAACACCCACGCCATGCAAACCGCCGGACACCTTGTAGGAGTTATCGTCGAACTTACCGCCAGCATGCAGCACGGTCATGATGACCTCGGCGGCGGAACGCCCTTCTTCCTCGTGGAGGTCTACCGGAATACCGCGGCCATTGTCCTCGACACTGACTGAATCATCATCGTGGATGGTTACCACGATGGTGTCACAGTGCCCGGCCAGGGCCTCGTCGATGGAGTTGTCCACCACCTCGAACACCATGTGGTGCAGGCCGGTGCCGTCATCGGTGTCACCAATGTACATCCCTGGGCGCTTGCGTACTGCGTCCAGGCCCTTGAGGACTTTAATATTCTTGGCGTCGTAGTTCTTGATATCGGTCATAAGTATGGTCACTGCCGCGTTGAGGGGCGGCATCTTAAGCTACTGATTTACTGAAATTTCTGGAAGGATCGCGCAAACCGCGGCGCGGCTGCGATGATGTCCGAAATGATCCGTCAAACAGCCTGCAAATTATACCATTTTCCGGACCTGGCCGTGTTCCACGTGGAACAAGCCGTGGTCGCTGTCCAGGCTCGCCGCTTCGACCCCGGTAATCCACACCTGCACGCCCAGTTGACGGCCTACTTCCAGCGCCGCGTTGAAGTGTGATCGATCAAACTCGGAAGCCAGGTCATCCAGAAGCAACAAGGGCATCCTCCCGGTCTCGCACTGGCGACGTGCTTGCGCCAACACCAGGGCGGTAGCCAGTATTTTCTGCTCACCCCTGGATACGGAATCACGTACCGCGTGGCCGTGCAGGGATATCGCAAGATCGGCGCGATGCGGCCCGGGATGCGTGCTACCCCGCTCCAAATCTCTTTCGCGATGCTCTTTCAGGGATTCCCGTAAACTGCCGTTGGCCCAGCCTCGGCGATACTCCACCGCCACGGAATCCAGCCTGGGACTAAGTTCGGGCATCAATTGCTCAAGATGGGTCGATAACTCTGCCGTGTAGGCGGTTCGCAGGCTGGTCATCGCTTCGCCCGCTTCCGCCAAAACCGGGTCCAGGCTTTCCAACAATGTCCGTGCGCCCTGTCTTAGCGCCGCATTGCGCTGTTTCAGCGCCCGGGAATAGCGTCTCCACGCGGAAAGGTACTCAGGTTCCACGTGGAACACACCCCAGTCGAGGTAGCGCCGCCGGCCGTCAGGTGCGCCGCTGATCAGCGCATGGCTGTTTGGTTCCATCACCACCACGGCCAGGCTATCCGCCAATTCACTGAGTTGTTGCAGATCCTGCCCACTGCGCCGGGCCTGCCACTCGCTTGCACTTCGTTCGAGGCCAAGGCGTACCGAGGCTGCAGCTTGGTCTGCGTCGTGGGTTTCTTCCAACTCCGCAAAAACTGAAATGCGGTCCTTCTCTGGCCCAATAAGCTGCGCGATCTTGTTGCTGCGAAAGGAGCGGCCGCGTGAAAGCACCGCCAGGCTTTCCAACACGCTGGTTTTGCCAGCGCCGTTCTCGCCGTAAAGGATATTGAGTGAAGGGTGGGGCGCCAGTTCAACCTGCGCCAGGTTGCGCAGGTTGCTGATCTGTAATTTGCGGATGATCAATCGTCGGGCAAAGCCTGCTCAAGAGTGACCTGGCTTACAGCTTAAGCGGCATCACCACGTGGCGATCCGGACTCTCGTCCAGGCCGGAAATCAGGCAGCTGCTGTTGGCATCACGCAAAGCCATGCTGACATTCGGGGTCAAGAGCGCCATCAGCGCATCCAGCAGGTAGGTCACGTTAAAACCCACCGCCATCTGCTCGAAGTTCATATCGGCTTCGAGTTCCTCCACGGCTTCTTCGTGCTGGGGGTTGTGGGCAATGATTTTCACCGTGTTGCCGTTGGCCTCAAGGCGCACGCCGCGGTACTTCTCGTTGGAAAGAATGGCGGCGCGCTGCAGCGCGTGGGTGAAGGCGTCACGATCGATCTTGATCTCGCGATCCGTACCAACCGGGATTACCGCTTCGTAATCGGGGAAACGGCCATCAATCAGTTTTGAAGTGAGTACCGCCTTGCCGCGAACCAGGCGAACGTGGTTCTTACCAAGGGCGAACTCCACCTCGTCCTCGGAATCGGCCAACATGCGGGCCAGCTCGAGCACGCCCTTGCGCGGCACGATCAGCTGCCGGTCGCTGGAAAGCTGCACCGGGCTGGGGTGGTCACAAATCGCCAGGCGGTGGCCATCGGTAGCCACGGTGCGCAGCTGGCCATCACGAAATTCGAACAGCAAGCCATTCAGGTAGTAGCGAACATCCTGGTTGGCCATTGCAAACGAGGTCTTGTCGAGCAGCCGTTTCAGTTCAAGTTCTTGAATTTTAACGGTTTCTAGTGTTTCTACCTGGTCCGTGGCCGGGAATTCCGTGGCCGGCAGGGTAGCCAGTGTGAAGCGGCTCCTTCCTGAGGAAACCGTGGCCTTGTCGCCTTCGATCGTGACCCCAATCGAAACGCCATCGGGGAGTGCACGCACGATATCCACCAGTTTGCGGGCGGGTAGCGTGATTTCTCCCTCGCTTTTCACATCGGCGGGCGCTGCCGCGATGAGCTCGACTTCCATGTCCGTACCGGTGATGGTGATTTCCCCGTCTCTTGCCGAGATCAGGAAGTTGGCCAACACGGGAAGGGTCTGTTTGCGTTCCACCACGCCGATGACCTGGGTGAGAGGCTGGAGGAATACTTCGCGCTGGATGTCGAATTTCATGAAGACGTTTCCTTTTGCTTTTACTAAGTCTTTATATATATCTAGTAGTAGTAGTAAGGCCTGTTAGCATCTGGTTGGATGCGAATTTCTCTTTAGTATCAACTCTTTACAAAAAATCTTCCGGTTCATAACCTGGCTGGAACCCTGTGGATGAAATGTGGATATCGCTACTTTTCCAAGTTATTCAACAATTATCCACAGCGTTTCCAAAACTTGTTCACTACTTATTCAACGGGCGGGTTGAAGGTTGTCAACGGACCCATGCAATCAAGCAGTTAACAACCGCACCAGCTTGGCCTTGTCCTCCCGGATGCGGCCATCGGTATCACATAACTCGGCAATTTTACGACAGGCGTGCAACACCGTGGTGTGATCGCGGCCACCAAATGCATCGCCAATCTCTGGCAGGCTGTGCTCGGTTAACTCCTTGGTCAACGCCATTGCCATTTGCCGCGGCCGCGCGATATTTCGCGAGCGGCGCCGCGAAAGCAGGTCCGACACGCGGATCTTGTAATACTCGGCCACCGTTTTCTGCGTGTTCTCGATGGTGATCAGGCGATCATGCACCATCAACAAGTCGCGCAGCACCTCTTTTGCGAACGGTTCGGTGATCGGTCGACCGGTAAAGCGCGAGTGGGCAATCAGCGAATTCAGCGCGCCTTCCAGGTCGCGCACATTCGAGCGCATGCGCTTGGCAATCAGGAACGCCACCGCGTCATCCAGGGCAATATCGCGCTCCTGCGCCTTGTTCAGCAGGATGGCCACGCGGGTTTCAAAGTCCGGCGGCTCAATGGCAACAGTCAGCCCCCAGCCGAAACGCGAACGTAGCCGCGCTTCGATGCCCTTCACCTCTTTCGGATAGCGATCGCAAGTCAGGATGATCTGCTGCTTGCTGTCGAGCAGGGCGTTGAAGGTGTGGAAAAACTCTTCCTGGGTGCGGTCCTTGCCCGAGAAAAACTGGATGTCATCGATCAGCAGCGCCTCGGCCGAGCGATAGTGCTGCTTGAACTGTTCGATGGTGTCGCGGCGAAGCGCCTGGATCATCTCGCTCACGAAGCGCTCGGAATGCAGGTACAGCACCTTGGCCCGCGGATTACGCCGGTGAATAAAGTTGCCGGCGCCATGCAGCAGGTGCGTTTTGCCAAGACCGGTGCCGCCATACAGCACCAGCGGGTTGTACGTGGTGCCCGGCTTCTGCGCCACCTGCTGGGCGGCCGCAAAGGCCAGCTCGTTGGATTTGCCGGTGACGAAGTTGTCAAAGCTGTAGCGCGGGTCGAGGCCGGTTTGCAGCGGCTGCCGAGCCTTGCCGGCAACCGGCGCAATCGCCGGCTCTTCGCTGCCAACCTCGATGTGAACCTGCTCGCGACTGTGCCCCAGGTGCTCGAAAATATCGCGAATCCGCTCCAGGTGGTGCAGCGCGATGTAGTCGCGCACGTACTCGTTGGGCGCGGAGAGGACGGTTTGATCCTTGCGAGACTTGACCTGCAGCGGGCGAACCCAGGTGTTGAACTCTTCAGAAGCCAATTCCTTTTCAAGGAATTTGAGGCAGGTTTCCCAGTGCTGTTGGGCCATTTGCAGGCGTGGTCAGGTTCGTTGAGGGCAAGGCGAAATTGATCGCGGGGGAGTAGTCTAACGTGCTGTGGATAACTTGGCCACTGGCAGCGGGCGGCGTCAGCCAATTGCCGGGAAATTCTTGTTTCAAATGCCTGTTCTGGTTACAATTCGCCTCTTTTGTCGACGATTTTGGACTAAACCATGAAACGCACATTCCAACCAAGCAATCTGAAGCGCAAGCGCAACCACGGTTTTCGCGCCCGCATGGCAACCCGCGCCGGCCGCGCCGTGCTCAAATCACGCCGCGCCAAGGGCAGGAAGCGCCTCTCGGCCTGACCGGCCCTGGCCAGGGGTTGATCTCCGGCGGGCTTCACGGTGCCTATGAGCTCAGTTGCGCGGCACGAGTTTCCGCGCCAGGCCCGTTTGCTAAAGCCCGCCGATTTCAAGCGGGTCTTCAAGCGATCGCAGGTTTCATCTGACCGGATGTTTCGGGTCCTGGCCCGAAGGGGCGAGGGCGTCACCGCCCGCCTGGGCATGGCAGTCTCGAGAAAAGTGGATGCACGCGCTTGCGGTCGCAATCGCATCAAGCGCGTGATTCGCGAGAGCTTCAGGGCCAACCACCCCAATGCCGGATCACCGGCCACTGACGGGGCAGGCGTGGACTACGTTGTGCTGGCAAGCGCCGCCGCCGCTTCTGCGAACAACCGGGCGCTAAGCCGCTCGCTTGAGAAGCACTGGGCAAACCTGGCGCGCAAGCTGGCCCCGAAAGCGGCTGAAGAGGCGTCATGAGCAGGCACGTTTAAGCACCAGTGATCGGCCACGCCGAAACCGCAACCCCACGAAACGCAGACCCACGACAACAGAAGACTGAGTAGCGCTTGATGGCAAACACCCGCCCGATTCTACTGATCACCCTGGTATTCCTGGCTTACCTCATCTGGCTGGAGTGGCAGAAAGACTACGGCCCGCAGCCGACCCCGGCGCAGACGCCGGTGGCGCAGTCCGAACCTGGCGCCGGGGTGCCGGATGTTCCCGCGTTCAGCGCTGAAAACGCAGAAACGGGCCAGCCCGCCGACTTGCCTGACCTGGGTGATGCCGCGCCGGCCAGCCAGCCTGCGGCGGAAGTAAGCCAAAGCGCTGCCACGCCACCCGCGCAGCTGATCACGGTCACCACCGATGTGTTGCGCCTGGAAATCGACCTCAAGGGTGGCACGGTGGTGAAATCCGAGCTTCTGGATTACGCCGAGACGGTGGAGGATCCCGAGCAGAAGGTTGTGCTTTTGCAACCCTCTGGCCCGGAAATGTACATTGCCCAGTCGGGCCTGCTTAGCCACCAGCAAGCGCCGAATCATGCCAGCGTCTACCAATCTGCCGGCACGGAGTTCGTGCTGCAGGATGGCCAGGATGAACTCACTGTTCCCCTGACCTGGCGCTCCGACGATGGTGTTGCGGTGACCAAGACGTTCACCCTGGCGCGTGGCGCTTACGACATCACGGTTCGCCACGAGGTTAGCAACCAGTCCGGCGCAAGCTGGCTGGGCAGCCGCTACGACCAGCTCCAGCGCTCCGTTTTGCCGGATGAAAAGGGCGGCGGATTCAACAACCCGGAACGCTACAGCTTCAAAGGCATTGCCTTCTACGACCCCGAGGACAAGTTCCAGAAGGTGGATTTCGACGACGTGGCCGACGAGCCCTTCAAGAAAACCACCACCCAGGGTTGGCTGGCGATGGTGCAGCATTACTTTTTTGCCGC
Source organism: Gammaproteobacteria bacterium (assembly GCA_030428105.1). GTDB lineage: Bacteria > Pseudomonadota > Gammaproteobacteria > Xanthomonadales > SZUA-36 > JAUIBE01. The sequence goes on along the minus strand of JAUIBE010000009.1, from coordinate 11,337 downwards.
CTGGATTCCGCCGGGTGAAGAGCAGACCACCTACTCCACCCAGCAGCTCAACACCTCGGGCCTGCCGCGCTACATAGCGCGTGATGTTTCCCCTTCCCGGCAGCTTGCCGCGGGAGAAACCACCACCTTTGAAAGCCGACTGTACGTGGGTCCCAAGCTGCAGGACTCCCTCCCCGGCATCGCGCCCGGGCTGGAGCACACCGTCAACTACGGCATTTTCACGGTGTTCTCAAAGCCCCTATTCTGGCTGCTCGAGAAAATCCACGAGTACGTTGGCAACTGGGGCTGGTCGATTGTCCTGCTGACCATCCTGATCAAGCTCGCGTTCTTCAAACTTACCGAGGCGCAGTTCCGCTCCACTGCGCGCATGCGCAAGCTGCAGCCGCGTATCGAGCAACTCAAGGAGCGTTACGGCGATGACCGCCAGCGCATGAGCCAGGCGATGATGGAGTTGTACAAGAAGGAAAAGGTGAACCCGCTGGGCGGCTGTTTACCCATCCTGGTGCAGATCCCAATCTTTATTGCCTTGTACTGGGTTCTGATCGAGTCGGTGGAACTGCGCCAGGCGCCGTTTATCCTGTGGATCCAGAACCTCAGCGCGCGTGATCCCTATTTCATTTTGCCGGCCCTGAACGCGATCTTCATGATCGCCACCCAGCGACTGACGCCGACCGTGGGCATGGACCCGGTGCAGCGCAAAATGATGGCCGCCATGCCTGTGGTGTTTTCGCTGCTGTTCGCGTTCTTCCCGGCGGGCCTGGTCCTTTACTGGGCCACCAATGCGGGGCTTTCGCTGGCGCAGCAGCTGTACATCACCCGCAAAATCGAACGCAGCTAAACTGTAGGAGCCGCGCCCCCGCGGCGATAGGGTCAATGATCGCGGCGAGGCACCGCTCCAACAGGTGTTTTAATGCAAGTCTATGCATGATTCGGACACCATTTGCGCGATAGCGACGCCACCCGGGGTGGGTGGCATCGGTATCGTGCGTGTTTCCGGCCCGGCGGTGAAGCCTGTCGCCGAGGCCATGCTGGGCCGCCTGCCCCGCCCTCGCTTCGCCACCTTCTGCAATTTTGCCGGCGCCGATGGTGAAACACTGGACAGCGGCCTCGCCCTGTTTTTTCCCGCACCGCACTCTTTTACCGGCGAAGACGTGCTCGAGCTGCAAGGTCACGGCGGCCCTGTCATTCTCAACCTGGTGTTGCAACGGGTGCTGGGGCTGGGCGCACGCATGGCGCGCGCCGGCGAATTTTCCGAGCGCGCTTTCCTCAACGACCGCATCGACCTGGTGCAGGCGGAAGCCGTCGCCGACCTGATCGAATCCGGTACCGAGGCTGCAGCGCGGGCCGCGCAACGCTCGCTGGAAGGTGAGTTCTCAGCCGCCATCCAGCAACTGCAGGCTGCCCTGACCGGGCTACGCGTGTTCGTGGAATCAGCGATAGATTTTCCCGACGAGGAAATCGATTTCCTGGCCGAAAGCGATGTCACTGAACGTCTGCACAAAATCGAGAAGCAACTATTCGAATTGCTGGCCAATGCCCGCCAGGGCCGCTTGCTCAGGGATGGCATCGTGGTGGCGATCAGCGGCAAGCCCAACGCCGGCAAGTCCAGCCTCCTGAACGCCCTGGCCGGCGCCGATGTGGCAATTGTCACCGAGGTGCCTGGCACCACCCGCGACGTGTTGCGCGAACAGGTTCACATCGACGGCGTCCCCCTGCACCTGGTGGACACGGCCGGTATTCGCGACACCAATGACGCCATCGAGGCCGAGGGCATCCGCCGGGCGCGGGCGGCGCTGGCCTCGGCGGATATCGTGTTGAACCTGCTGGATGTCACGGAACCTGGCGCGGAGCGAGCCCAGCGCTCGGAAAAGGCCGCCCACGAACTGCTGGTATTCAACAAGATTGACCTGCTGGATAAACCACTGGAGGCACCCCCGGGCGCCGTGGCCATTTCAGCCAAGACCGGCGAAGGGCTGGATCGGCTGCGTCAGCTCATTCTTGAGAAAGCCGGCGGTGCAGGCAAAGCCCCAGGCAGCGCAGAAGGCGCTTTCACTGCGCGGCAACGCCATATAGATGCCCTCAAGCGTGTGGTCCTCCACCTGCAAACCGGCCGCGAACAAATGGAAAGCCACCAGGCGGGCGAGTTGCTCGCCGAGGAACTGCGCCTCGCCCAACACGCGCTTGGTGAGATCACGGGCGAGGTCACCCCGGACGACCTCCTGGGCGAAATTTTCGCCAGTTTCTGTATCGGCAAGTAAGCCACCAACCTGGCTGTTGACAACCTGGCGGTGAAATCGGAAGGTAGTTGGCCCACTCAAGGATAAAGACCACCCCATGCTGGACCACGCAAAATCATCGCTGAACCTGAACAACCCCACGCTGCTGCGCGAGCAAGCCTACATCAATGGCCAGTGGGTTGACGCCAACGACGGCGACACTTTCGAGGTAACCAACCCGGCCGACGGCGCACTCATCGCCACGGTTCCGAACCTGGGCCAGGCGGAAACCAGCGACGCTATCGCAGCGGCCGGCCAGGCCTGGGATGACTGGCGCGGCAAGACCGCCAAGGAACGCGCCACCATTTTGCGCCGCTGGTACGAGTTGATCATGGCCAACCAGGCCGACCTTGCCGCCATCATGACTGCTGAACAGGGCAAGCCGCTGGCCGAGTCCGCTGGTGAAGTGGCGTACGGCGCCTCGTTTATCGAGTGGTTTGCCGAGGAAGGCAAGCGCATCTATGGCGATGTCATTCCCACCCATATGGCCGACCGGCGTATCGTGGTGATCAAGCAGCCGGTGGGCGTGGTGGCGGCGATTACACCGTGGAACTTCCCGATCGCCATGATCACCCGCAAGGCCGCGCCCGCGCTGGCTGCCGGTTGCCCGTTCGTGTGCAAACCGGCTTCAGAAACGCCGTTGTCGGCGCTTGCGTTGTGCGTGCTGGCCGAAGAGGCGGGCATTCCGGCCGGTGTTATAAACGTTCTGACCAGCACCAAATCCCAGGAGGTCGGTGAAGAGCTCACGACCAGCGCAGGAGTGCGCAAGTTTTCGTTTACCGGCTCCACGCCCATTGGCAAGAAGCTGATTGCCCAATGCGCTTCGACGGTGAAGCGCGTTTCGATGGAGCTGGGCGGCAACGCGCCGTTCATCGTTTTTGACGATGCGGATATCGATGCCGCGGTCCAGGGCGCCATCATCTCCAAGTACCGCAACGCCGGCCAGACCTGCGTCTGCGCCAACCGTATTTACGTACAGGACGGGGTTTACGACGCCTTCATCGAGAAATTCACCCGGGCGGTAGCCGGCCTGAAGGTCGGCCGTGGCGATGAGGAGGGTGTCAGTGTCGGCCCCCTGATTTCCGAGAACGCCGTGGAAAAGGTCGAATCCCTGCTCAAGGATGCGCTCGAAAAAGGTGGAGAAGTGACCCACGGCGGTCACCGCCACGCCCTGGGAGAACTGTTCTTTGAACCCACCGTGGTCAGCAACGCCACGCCCGACATGGCCTTCGCGCGCGAGGAAATCTTCGGTCCGCTGGCGCCGGTGTTCCGCTTCGAGCGCGATGAAGACGTGATCGCAATGGCCAATGACACCGAGTATGGCCTGGCCTCGTACTTCTACGCGCGCGATATTGGCCGCGTGTGGCGAGTGGCCGAGGCGCTGGATTACGGCATGGTGTGTATCAATGACGGCATACTTTCCACCGAGGTGGCGCCGTTCGGCGGCATGAAAGAATCCGGCACCGGCCGCGAGGGCTCAAAGTACGGCATCGACGAGTTTATCGAGATCAAGTATCTCACCCTCGCCGGGCTGGGCGGCTAGACGCCGATCGGTGGCAAGGGGAAGGTAATGGTGGGTTGGCCAGGTCGGGCAATTTTCCTCCTGGCCTTGCTGCTGGCTTGCGCGGGCCTGGCGGAGGCTAGGGTCTACCAGCAGGTTGGCGCCTCCCGCGGTCTTGAAGCCAGGGTCATTTCCGATCTCCTGATCGACCAGCATGGCTACCTGTGGGTTGCTTCGCGGGAAGGCCTGTTCCGTTTTGATGGCTACCTTGCGCAAAGCTGGAAGGCTGACCCCGACGCGTCCAACAGCATCAGCGACAGCGATATCCGCAGCCTGCTCGAAACCCGCGACGGCGCCATCTGGATTGGCACCAACGGCGGCGGCCTGAATCGTTACGAGCCGGCCGGTGGCCGATTCAGCCACTTCCAGCATGACCCGTCCCGTCCCGATTCACTGCCTGACCATGGTGTTTATGGCATGGCGGAGGATGCCGAGGGGAGCCTGTGGGTAGGCACGCAGCGTGGCCTGGCGCGGATGATGCCGGGCGAAGACCGTTTCGAGGTCTTTGTTCACAACCCGGATGACAACGCGTCGCTGTCCCACAACTGGGTGTTTTCGCTTCATGTCGGACCCACCGGTACCCTGTGGGCCGCCACCATTGGCGGTGGGGTCAACCGTTGGAACGCAGTGGAGCAAAGCTTCACCCGCTACGACCTATCAGCCATGACCGCAGGCGCCGAGCGCGTCAACGACGTGTTTTTCGTCCACGAATTCGACAACGGAGAGGTGTGGCTGGGCACCCGTGGCGGCGTGGTGGTGCTGCATCCCGAGGGCCGGGTTGCCGAACACCTTGCGGTGGGTGGAGACGGGGTCAACCCGCTGGTGACCGACGGCGCGGTCGACATGCTGGGGCGCCTCTGGCTGACCGGTTTCGAAGGGCCGGTGATCATCGACCCGCAAACCCGCCAGTGGCAGTTGGCGCGCCGCGGCGAGCTGGGAACGGAAGGCAACCTGCCTTCGCTGCCCCAGGTCAGCACCGTGATCGGACACAACCTGGTGTTTATCGGCACCTGGGGCGGCGGGGTCTTTCGCGCTGCCCTGACCGACCTGCCATTCAGCCTGGTTGGCGGCGATACCAACCAGGGCGGTCTTTCCATTCGTAACACCACCGCGGTCATGGCCTCCGACCAGGCGGGCAGGCCGTTTGTCGGCACATTTGGCGGCGGTCCGTACCGTGTTGATGTTGAAACAAGGGCCGCTCAAACGCTGGCCGACCCGCAAGAACGCCTGGCCACCTCCGGAATCCTCAGCCTGGCCGCGACACGCCAGGACCGGCTGCTCGCCGGCGGCACCAGTGGCCTGTACAACTTCGACCCCCTTGGCGGCGAAACCCGCTTTGAAAGCCACAACCCGGATGTCGCCGGCGCACTGGGGGAAGGCTATGTCAATGACTTGCTCACCGAGCCCAACGGCGGCCTGTGGTTGGCGGTTGGCGGGGCAGGGCTCTACTACCGGGCGCCGGGCGGCCAGGCTTTCGATCGCTATGTTCACGACCCGGCCAATCCGGACTCCATCAGCGGCAACTACATTACTGCCCTGCTGGATGACCCCCCGGCGCGGCTTTGGGTTGGCACCCGCTCCAGCGGGCTGAACCGTTGCCGAAAGACACCCTGGTCCTGCGAGCGGTTTGGGCCCGAGGCGAAACCCGGCCCAAGCCTGGGCCAGCACCGGGTAACGGCGTTGCAGCGAGACCGCCGCGGGCGTGTCTGGGTGGCAACCGATGGCGGCGGCATTGCCCGCGTGGTGGAAGACGAAAGCGGACAAGTACAGGGCTTCGAGCGTTTCGACGAAAGCCACGGTTTGCTGCGCAACGGCGTGATGGCCATCGAGGAAGACCTTGACGAGTCATTCTGGCTCAGCACCCGCCACGGCGTATCCCGCTTTCACCCCGGGTCGGGCCGGGTGGCGAATTTCGTGGCGGCGTCCGGCCTGCCGGTCAGTCACTTCAATACCAACGCATCGGCAGCGGATGATCGCTACATCTACTTCGGCTCGGTCGAGGGCCTGTTGAGCATCGAAAAGGGCAGCCTGCTGATTGAACGGGAACCGGCGCCGGTGCGCATCACCCGCATCCAGACGGCGGTTCGCAAAGAGCAGCCCAGTCGCGTGTGGCCGGTGGATGGCCGCCTGGCCGTGCCTTACGGCAACATCGTGACGCTGGAATACGCCGCGCTGGATTTCTCCGAGGCCGCCCACGAATACGGCTACCGCCTGCATCCCGAGGCGGCGTGGACCGATGTCGGCCGCCAGCACCGGGTAATCGTTCACGGCCTTCCGCCTGGCGAGTATGCGTTCCAGGCGCGCGGGCGCGATGTGTTTGGCCGCTGGGGAGAGTCCGATACGCTGGAGCTGAACATCGTTGCGCCGTTCTGGTACACCGCGTGGTTTTGGCTGGGCGTTGCTCTACTGCTGGCCGCAATCGGATTCCAGCTTCACAGCGTCAAGCTGCGACGCAAGAGCCGCCATGCGTTTGAAATTCGCCGCCTGGCCAAGGCGCGTGAGCAGGCCCTGGAGCAGGCCCTGGGCGGCAAAACCGAGCTCTCCATGCTGACGCCGCGGCAGAAGGAAGTGTTGCAGTTGATTGCCGAGGGCCACTCTACTCGCGAGATCGCCGACATCCTGGAGGTCAGCATCAAGACCGTAGAAGCGCACCGCGCCAACCTGATGGAGCGGGTGAACATCCACGATGTGCCGGGCTTGGTGCGGCTGGCGGTGCGGGCGAGACTCGTTTCACCGCAAGAGTGAGGCCAGCAAACCACTGATTTTTCATGTTTTGGTCAGGCCTTAGGGGTATCCCCTATGCGCCAGGACCGGCCCCTAGGGGCCTCCCCAATTGTCTCCATTTGTTCATGTCCCTAGATTGCGCCTGCCCGGGCCCGCGGGTCAGGCGCCCGGCTCAATAGCGTTTCGGCTTATAGCCCCCAAGAAGTACGACTAATAAGCGGGGTGTTGCAGGAGTGCTTTGGGTTGGTGCGGTGACCTGCTTGCACACGGCGGCCAGGATTGGCTGGTTGCCACCACCGTTCAGCGACACATGTCCCGTTGCCTTGACATGTTGGACGCAATGTCCAAACGCTTGCGGTGGTGCAGGGAGCGGGTGCGGTTCGGGTGGCATGATGCACGCCCGGTCGCGCGGAGGGGCGGGACCCACACACAGCCCGCCCCTCCTCTTTTCAAACGCGGTCTACCCAGCGGTGTCCGGCGAGCCCTTCAGCTTTTCGCGCAGGTATTGCACCCCGGCGAAACAGGCCGGCACCATCATCGTGCCGACAATCGCAGAAGCAATCATCCCGAAAAATACCGTGGCGCCCAGAGAGACGCGTGATGCTGCGCCGGCGCCGGAAGCCAGCACCAGGGGCAGCACGCCGAGGATGAAAGAAAGTGCAGTCATCAGCACGGCGCGAAAACGCAAACCGGCCGCTTCCACCGCGGCGTCCATTACGCTGCGGCCTTCGCGCTCGCGCAGTTCCTTGGCAAACTCCACCACCAGGATGGCGGTTTTTGCGGCCATGCCGGCTAGTAGTATCAAGCCGATCTGGGCGTAGAGGTTGAGCGCGATTCCCAGCACGCTAAGCCCCAGGAAGGCGCCGATCATGGCAAACGGAACCGACAGCAGGATAGCTCCCGGGATCAGCCAGCTTTCATACTGCCCCACCAGGAACAGGTAAACGAACACCAGCGCCAGGCTGAAGATGATTGGCGCCAGGTTGCCGGCTGCCAGCGACTGGTAAGTCACGCCCGACCATTCATAGCTGTAGCCTGCCGGTAACTGCTCAGCCGAAATCCGTTCCATCACCGCCAGCGCTTGCGATTCGCTGTAACCGGGCGCCGGGATGGCGTTGATGGTGACCGAGTTCTGCAGGTTGTAGCGGTTGAGCATCTCCGGCCCCAGCACGGGCCTGGTGTTGATCAGGGTGGATAGCGGCACCATGTCGCCGTTGTTGTTGCGCACGTGCAGCCGGTCGATGTCTTCCTCGCTGTCGCGAAACGCGCCATCGGCCTGCACCATCACCCGGAAGGTTCGGCCAAACAGGTTGAAGTCGTTGACGTACAGCGAGCCCAGCATCGCCTGCAGGGTGCTGTAGACGCTGCTTAGCGGAATGCCCTGGTCCTTGACCTTGACGCGGTCCACCTCGACCTCGATCTGCGGAATCGCGGCGCGAAAGCTGGTGAAGGCCTGGGCGATTTCGGGCGCCTCGTTGGCCTTGGTCACCACCGTGAGCGCCACCGCGGCCAGGTCAGCCGGTGGTCGGCCCAGGCTGTCCACCAGGCGGTAGTCGAGGCCGGAAACATTGCCAACACCGGGTATGGGCGGTGGTGCGAACACCAGCGCAGTACCACCGGGAACTGCCAGCAACTGCCCCTGCACGCGGGTGGCCACGGCGCGCAGGTTCTGCGCGCGCTCTGGCCGGTCTTCCCAGTCTTTAAGCACCGCGATAAAGAATGCACTGTTGGTGCTGACCACGCCTTTGAGGATGGAAAAGCCAGTCACCGTCACCACGTGCGAGACTTCCGGGTCGGATCCGATGAGGCTGGTCATCTGCTCCACCACCGCCTCGGTGCGTTCCAGCGAGGCGCCATCGGGAAGCTGCAGGTCGACGAAAAACGCGCCCTTGTCCTCGTTGGGAACAAAAGCCGTGGGCAGGCGCATCAGCAGGAACACGATCACGCCGATGAGGACCACGTAAGCCGCGCCACTCACCGGCAGGCGGCGAACCGTGGGGCGCACCATGCGCTGGTAGCGCTCGGTGGCGCGATCCAGCAAGCGGGAAAATTTCGCCAGCAGGCCGCGCGGTTCGTGGTGCTTGCTCAGCAGGATGGCGGAAAGCGCCGGGCTGAGCGTCAGCGCGTTGATCATCGAGATCACCACCGCCACCGAGATGGTAGCCGCGAACTGGCGGTACAGCGAACCGCTGATGCCGGGCATCAGGGTCACCGGGATAAACACTGCCAGCAGCACCAGGGTGGTGGCGACAATCGGCCCGGTCACCTCGCGCATCGACTTGATCGCCGCCTCCTTGCCGCTCAAGCCCTCGCGTACATGCCGCTCGGTATTCTCGATCACGATAATGGCGTCATCCACCACCACGCCGATGGCCAGGATCAGGCCGAACAGCGACACCGTGTTGATGCTCATGCCGGTCGCCAGCATGAAGGCGAAGGTGCCGACCAGGCTGACCGGGATGGTGATGGTGGGTACCAGCGTAGCGCGCCAGTTGCCGAGGAAGACAAACACCACCAGCACAACCAGCAGCACGGCCTCGAACAGCGTGCGCACCACCTCGTCGATCGAGATACGAATGTAGCGGGTGGTGTCGTAGAGAATGCCGTAGTCGAGGTCGTCGGGGAATTCGGCTTTCAATTCCTCCATGCGCTCGGCGATATTGGTGGCCACGTCCAGCGCATTGGCATCCGGCAGCTTGTAGATGGCGATCACCGCCGAGGGTTTGCCATCGAGCTCGCCGTACCAGGAGTAACTTTGCGAACCCAGCTCAATGCGGGCGATATCACGCAGGTACACCAGCCCCTGGTCTTCGCCGGAACGCACCACGATGCGGGAAAACTCTTCCACCGTGGTCAGGCGCCCCTGGGTAGTGAGGGTGTACTGGAACTGCTGCCCGGCCGGAACCGGCGGACTGCCGATCTGGCCAGCCGCTACTTCAACGTTCTGTTCGCGGATGGCGTTCACCACGTCATCGGAGGTGAGGTTGAGCGCCGCCAGGCGGTCGGGGTCCAGCCACACGCGCATGCCGTAATCGAGCGCGCCCATGTTCTGGGCCTCGGATACACCCTTGATGCGTGACAGCACATCGGCCACGTTGATCGAGCTGTAGTTGGAAATGAACTCGGGCGTGAGGCTGCCTTCCGGTGAATAAACGTTGATCACCATCAGCATGTTGGTGCTTTGTTTCAGCACCTGCACGCCCTGGCGTTTCACCTCTTCGGGCAACAACGGCTCGGCCGTACTCACCAGGTTCTGCACGTTGACCTGGGCCTGGTCGGGGTCAACGCCGTAATCGAAGGTGACGCGCAGGCTGTAACTGCCGTCGTTGGCGCTGGTCGACTCCATGTAGAGCATGTCTTCCACGCCGTTGACCTGCTGTTCAATCGGCCCGGCCACCGAGTCGACCAGGGTCTGGGCGTTGGCGCCCGGGAAGCTGGTGTTGACCATCACCTGCGGCGGGGTGATATCGGGAAACTCGTCAACCGGCAGCAGCGGAATGGAAATGGCGCCGGCCAGTACAATCACGATGGCAATCACCATCGCGAGCTTGGGGCGCTGGATATAGGTTTCGCTAATCATCCCGGCGCTCAGTCGGAGTCTTCTTCAACGAAGGCCGTCGACTGCACCGGCGTGGCGCTGACGGTCATGCCCTGGCGTACTTTCTGGATGCCGTTGACGATCACCTTGTCGCCCTCATCCAGGCCTTCTTCCACCACCCAGTCAACGCCCTCGCGCTGCCCCAGCGTGACGTTCTGGCGGCGCACGGTGTTGTCATCCTCGATGACATAGACGTAGCGGCCCTGCATATCCTCCAGCACGGCCGGCTGGGGAATGGTCAGGCGCATCTGCGATTCGCCCATCTGCACGATGATGCGGCCGAACTGGCCGGGCAGCAGGGTGTTGTCGGGGTTGGGAAAGCTGGCGGTCACGGTAATCGTGCCGGTGGCGCTGTTCACCCGATTGTTGGCGTAGTCGATGGTGCCATCGTGTGGGTACATGTCCCCGGAAATCAGCTTGAGCCGCGGAATGTAGTGAATCGGCTCTTCGCCGGCAGCGGTGCGGCGTTGGTTGGCCTGCATGGCTTCGGCCAGCGACTGCTCATCGACGTCGAAGTCGACCAGCATCGGGTCGCGCTGTACCAGCGTCACCAGCGGCCCGCTCGAGGGGCTGACCAGGTCGCCGATGCTGAAGTTTGAGCGTCCGGCGGTGCCGAAAAACGGTGCGCGGATCTCGGTGAACTCCAGGTCAAGACGGGCCTGTTCCAGTGCGGCCTGGGCCGACTGCACCGAGGCCTGGGCGCGGTTCTTCTCGTCGCTCAGCTTGTCCAGTTCGGACTGGCTGATAAAGCCCTGGGGCACCAGCTCCTTGCCGCGGGTCAGGTTTTTTTCCGCCACATCCAGCGAAGACTCGGCGTTGGCCAGCGAGGCCTGCGCCGACTCGAGGGTGGCCTGGTAGGGGCGCGGATCAATCTTGAAGAGCAAGGCGTCTTTCTCCACCTCCATGCCCTCTTCGAAGTCTCGCTCAATGATGTTGCCAGTGATGCGCGGTCGAATTTCGGCGTCTTCCTGGGCGCGCGTTCGGGCCACGAACTCGGAAGTGAGGGCCACGGCGCCGGGCCGGACCTCTTTGTATTCAACCGCGGGAGGGGCCGCCTCGGGCGGCGCCTCGGATGGGCCGCAGCCCGTAACAACGACAAGTGCGGCGATAACGCCGGCAATGGTTACCCCGTAATTCATCAATCGACCCTGTTGGTTCAGCAGCTAAAACTTGGGGAA
>JAUIBE010000046.1 GCA_030428105.1 Gammaproteobacteria bacterium | reverse complement strand
CGATGCGGGTGACCGGGATGACCGCCGAATTGGGGTTGAATGCCAGGCTGACATCAAACTCGGGGTGGAGCTTGGTGGTTGCGGGCGCCGCGCCAAACGTGAGCGCATTGTCGACGGTAAACGACTCGGCGCCCACCTCGAGGATGCCCAGTGCGCTGATACCGGCGAACAGGCCAGGCGTGACCGGGCGGCCCTCGGCCTCGATCACCTCGGCATCGGCCGGTACCTCAAGGCCGTAGTCCACCGCTTCGATGGCGCCGTCGACAATCAGGATATCGGCGTTCTCCATCGGCTCTGCCTCGAGCATGGTGTGCACCGTGGCGTCGTCGATAAACAGGGTCTGGGCAAACAGTTGCCCGGCGAAGGTGGCAGCGGCCAGCCCGCTGCAGGCCAGTGAAAAGCGCTTCATGGTGACACCTCCAGCAGCTGTCCAAGCTCGAAATCGCTCACCGGTTGCAGCGCCGGGTCATCGCGGTCATAAACCGCTGCGCCATCGACGAACACCCTTTCTGCCTGGGCGTAGATGCTGAACGGGTTGCCGTTCCAGATCACCACGTCGGCCATCTTGCCGGGCTCCAAGGTGCCGGTCTGGTCGCCAACGCCCAGCGCCTTGGCCGGGTTGGCGGTAATCCAGATGATGGCGTGCTCCGGGGTGATGTCCATGCCCATGCGCTGGCCGCGGGTCATGGCCTTGGCGGCCTCGACGTTGAGCCGCTGGATCACCTGCGATGAGTCGGAGTGGACAATCGCGCAGCTGCCCTCGGGGCGGTCCACCATGGGAATGTTCTCCTGGATGCCGTCGTAGGCCTCCATCTTGAAGCCCCACCAGTCAGACCAGATTGCTGCGCAAACGCCGGCCTCGGCCAGTTCGTCGGCAATCTTGTAGGCTTCCACGCCGTGGTGGAAGGCGGTGACCTGGTAATCAAACTCTTCAGCCATGTCGAGGATCAGGAGCATTTCATCGGCGCGGTAGCAATGCATGTGCACCAGGATTTCGCCGTTGAGCGCGCCGGCCAGGGTTTCCATCGCCAGGTCGCGGTCGGGCGCCTTGGCGTCTTCCTTGCCATCGGCCACGGCCTGTTCATATTGATCCCAGCTTTCCTGGTATTTCTGCGCCTTGATCCATTGCTCGCGGTAGCCAGCCACGTTACCCATGCGGGTTGCCGGCGCGCGCTTCATGCCATGGCCATAGACCCGCTTTGGGTTTTCGCCGCAGGCCATTTTCAGCCCATGCGGCGCGCCCGGGAACTTCATCCCCTGGTAGCTGGTGGCGGGCACGTTTTTGACGGTGACCGAGCGGCCGCCAAACAGGTTGGCTGAACCCGGCAGGATCTGCATCGAAGTGACGCCGCCGGCCATGGCGCGGGCGAAGCCCGGGTCCTGCGGCCAGACGCTGTGCTCCGCCCACACGTTGGGGGTAACCGGGGTGATCATTTCATTGCCGTCGGAGTGTGAGTCGGTGCCCGGCGAAGGGTAAACACCCAGGTGCGAGTGGACATCGATCAGGCCGGGGGTGACCCAGCGGCCTTCGCCATCAACCGTTTCAAGGTCCGGGTAGGCCGCCGCGGCAGTGGCTGCATCCGCGCCCACCGCCTGGATGCGGCCATCGGCCATCAGCACGCTGGCGTTGTCCAGGCGCTCGCCGGTTCCGGTTAGAACCGTGGCGTTTTCAATCAGGGTGGGGCGCGAAGACAGCGCCTGGTAAGTCGAGGGGTAGGGTTCTTGTGCGTGGGCGCTTGTGGCTGCGCATGCAAGCGCGACCGCCCCCGCGATCATCATTCGGATCGTTGTCATTTTCTTCCTGGATAAATTACTTGGAAACCAGGGGATAGTAACAAATCATCCGCGCTGAAATCTCCAGCCAGTTCGCGCCTGGGCTATGATGCGCGAATGTTTTTGCACGGCCACAAATCCTGATGCAGGCCCTGATCAACCAGCCCGACTTCGTGCGCTGGGTGCGCCGTAGCCTGGAGCAGGGCGAAAACGTTCTTGCCACCAGTAACCAGGGCACCGTGTTGCACTTCCGGGGCGATGGCGCGGAACTGCTGGTCAAGTGCCCAATGGGGCGGGGATTGGTGCTGCGCGCCAGGCAGAAAACCCTGTTGCGGGAGCACCAGGCCTACCAGCGCATGGCGGGTCTTGGGGGCGTGCCTGAGTGCTACGGACTGGTGGATGGCCAGTTCCTGGCTATCGAATTTATCCGCGGCGAGCCGTACCGGGAAGCACAATTCAGCGACCGCGAGCGCTGGTTCGAAGAATTGCTGGGCGTGATCCGCGCCTTCCATGAGCGCGGTGTGAGTCACGGCGACCTGAAATCAAAATCGAACATCATGGTGACCGAAGACGAGCGTGCTTGCGTCATCGACTTCGGCACGGCCTTCGTCCACAAGGAAGGCTTTCACCCACTGAACAACCGCTTCTTCGAGTTCGGCAAGCGCATGGACCTCAATGCCTGGGTGAAGCACAAGTACCACGGTCGTTACCAGGATGCGTCGGAAGAAGATCGCCAGATCCTGCGCTATTCCTGGGTGGAGCGGGTGGTACGCAAAGTGCGGGGCGGCAGCAGTATTTCCTGACTCCACCCCCCTGCGTGGAAATAATCCGTGGCGCAGGAGTAAGATGAACCGCTCAAGGAAGCAAGCCAAGGTGGAGCAGGGGAATGAACAGGCAACGGACTGGCAAGAGCAATTTGGTGTGGGTCGCACTGGCGGCAGTGCTGGCAAGCGGGCTGGGAACCAGCCCGGTGATGGCCGAGGGGGCGAAGCTGGTCAGCAGCGAACCGGTGCTGGTGCGGAAATTTACCCCGCCAAGCGACAAGCCGCACCGCTTGCCCTCGCGGCTGAAAACCGCCAAGCCCATTCCAGACAACTACGTCGAACTTGATCCCAGCCAGGGCACGCCCCAGGCTGTCGAGGGCGCCATCCTGTTGGGTCATCCGCTGCGCAAGGGCATCACCAACGCGAACCCCGGTTTCTATGGCATCTCCAATTATGTTGACCAGGACATGGCCGCACCAGACATGCTGCTGGACTACAACTGCGGTGAGCGCACCTACGACCTGGATGATGGCTTTAACCACAATGGCATCGACTATTTCAATTTTCCGTTCTCGTGGATCGCTATGGACCAGGACGCCTCCATCGCGGTGGCGGCGGCTGATGGCGAGATCGTTTACAGGAATGACGGCGAGAATGACCGCAGCTGCAGCCTGGACGGCTTTATCGACGCCAACGAGATCATCATTGAGCATGCCGACGGTTCAGCCACGGTCTACACCCACCTCAAGAAGAACAGCGTTACCTCGCTGGGCGTGGGCGACATGGTGCAGCAGGGCGATTACCTGGGCGTGGTCGGCAGCTCCGGTTTCTCGACCGGCCCGCATTTGCATTTCGGCGTGTACGACTCCTTCGGCAACCTGGTTGAGCCGCACGAGGGCGCCTGCAACGACCTGAATTTTGATTCCTGGTGGCAAAACCAGGAGCCCTACTACGTGCCGAGCCTGAACATGGTCTCCACCCACTCGGCCGTCCCCGAGTTTCCGCCCTGTCCGTCGAACGAAATTCCTCACTACGCCGATTCCTTCTCGCCGGGTGATACCGCGTATTTCGGTGCGTTCTTCCGTGACTTGTTGAGAGACGAGCTGGCCAGCCTGGAAGTTCGCGACCCCAACGGCGTGCCCGTTGTCCAGTGGAACTATGCCTACCAGGACGGCGACCACGAACCCGCGGTCATGCTTGTGTGGGGCATCGAGTTTCCGGGCAATGCGAGTGCCGGCGCGTACACCTTCCGGGTGAACTATGGCGGCAAGACCGAACAACATACTTTCTACATCAACTCAGGCCCGCCGGGGCCGGCGAACGTGCCGGTGGCGAACAATGCCGCCAACGGGCTGTTCTTCGATCCATCGCTGGATGGCGAGGGTTTCAACTTTGTCACCACGGCCTCGGGCACCATCATCTATTTCTATGGCAGCGACAGCTCTGGCAATCGCTTGTGGCTGATTTCCGACCTGATTCCCGGCAAGTTTGGCCCGGGAACGATCACCGAGGTGACCATGTACGAGTCCACCGGCGGCACCTTTGGTTCGCCGGTCCCAAGCACCCGCGGGCTTTCGGTCTGGGGCGTGCTGATCCTGGAGTTCTCCGACTGCAATAACGCCGAGGCAGTGCTATCCGGGGTTGATGGCAACAAGGTTTCGCAACTCATCAAACTGGCCGGGGTGGCGGGCACGTCCTGTACCGGCGCCGGTACACGCGCCGATGCGGCCTGGTCGGGCCTTTGGTACGCCCTGGCGCTGGAAGGCGAGGGCTACAACGTGGTGGTGGCGCCCAACGGGGTGATTATCTATTTCTACGGATTCAAGTCGAACGGCAAACGCCTGTGGCTGATCAGCGACCTGATCAGCGAGGAATTGCAGCCCGGCGTGGGTGTGCAGATCGAAGTTTACGAGGCGGTGCAGGGCAGTTTTGCCAACCCGGTGCCAAGCAGCCAGTTGGTGCAGTGGGGCACCCTGACCATCACGGTGGATGATTGCGGTCACGTCACCATCGTGCTCAATGGCGACGATGGCAGCAAGAACAGTTCAACGGTGCGCCTGGCCGGGATTATTGGCCTGGAGTGCGCCGACTAGGCGCCTTTGAGGCTAGCTTTGATGGGTGGCCTGCGCTTCGCGGGCCACGGCTTCCAGGCCCTGGTCGATGCTGATCGGCGCCACGTAGCCAAAGTCCCGGCGTGCGGCGCTGCCATCAAACCAGTGCGATGCGCACAGTTGCTGCGCGGTAAAGCGGGTGAGCAGCGGCTCTGATTCAACCCGCAACAAGCGCCAGGTTCTTTCCATCAGGCCGGCCGCAATCTTGGCCACCGCCGGCGGCAGTTTGCGGACCTTCGCCTCCACCCCGGCAGCTTGCAGCAGGCGTATGACGAATTCACCCTGCACCTGCGGATCATTGTTGGTGACAAAGTAGACGTTTCCCGCGCAGCGGCCCGAGGCTGCTAGCTCCCCAATGGCTTGCACGTGCGCCCGCGCGGTGTTCTCGACGTAGACCAGGTCGGATTGCTTTTGCGGCGCTGGCAGGAACAGGCGGTTGCGCATGGCCCGGTCGATCAGGCGCGGTAAAAAGTGCGGGTCACCCGGACCCCACATCAGGTGGGGGCGCAGCACCACGGTTTTGAGGCCCGGCTCGTTGGCTGCGCGCACCACTTTTTCGGAAGCAATCTTCGAGGCCGCGTAGGCAGTTAGCGGTTGCTGGACGTAAGGCAGCGACTCGTCACCACCCTCGATGTCTTCACCGGTCAGCACCACGCTGGGTGAGCTGGTGTAAACCATGCTGGAGACGCCGGTTTCGCGGCAGCCGGCGATGACATTTTCAGTGCCGCCGAGGTTGATCTCGTTGATGCGCTCGGAATCGCCCCAGATATCTGCGCGGGCGGCGCAGTGGATCACGCCATCCTGGCCGGACAGGGCCTCGGCTACTTCGCGGGCATTGCGGATGTCGCCGGTGGCGCTCTTAACGCCAAGCCGGGATAGGTGCTCGGCGGGCGTGCGCTGGAACGCGGTGACCTGGTGGCCCATGGCTGCCAACTGGCGACAGATGGCGCTGCCAAGGAAGCCGCCGCCGCCTGTCACCAATATTTTCACCCTGGTTCAGCCCCTGGTTTTCCGTTCGGCCCAGTGGGTCAGCGTGTCGCGCTGGTACTGGGTGGGGCTGCGCGGGTCCATCGGGAAACCGGGGTGAAACAAGACGGTTTTCACCGAACGCGTGAGGCTGAAGGTTTGCGCCAGTTGCAGCAGGTCGAAGTGCACCCTTTCAATGTCTGCCGGACGCAGCTTGTGCTTCAGTTCCACGCACAGCACGGGCATCTGGCTGCCTTGCGGGCCCACGCCAACCAGCGCGGTGTGCCTGGCGTCGGGATGCTGGTTGAACACCGCCTCGGCCTGGTCCGGGAAGATGGTTTCCTGGCCGGTCTCGATGGACTGGCTGATTCGGCCGGCAAACCATAGCCGGCCCATGCCATCGATGGAGCCGATATCGCCCATGCGGTGCCACAGGCGGCCGTCATCATCGGGAATCTGCGCCATCTGGGTATCGTCATCCCGCCGCCAATAGCTGTCGGAGCAGGCCGGGCTTGAAACGATGATTTCGCCGGGCATTCCGGGCGGTAACTCGGTGGTCTGGTCAATGCTCTGGAAAGCATTGGCGCTGGGCGCGATGATCTTCACATCGTTGGGTTCTACCGGCCTGCCCACGCAGATGCCCTCGCCGCACTCCATCATTTCTTCCAGCGAACTGTCGACATCGTAATTGTTGATGGTGCTCACCGGGAAACACTCGGTGCTGCCGTACGGCGCCTGGATCCGGCCCTCGTCATGCAGCGCCTTTTCAAGCCGGGCGATGGTTTCCAGCCGGGGTGACACGCCAAACGTGATCAGGCGGCGCACCAGCGGCAGGCGGGTGCCGTCGCTCTCTACCGTGTTGGAAAGCGCCTCCAGCATCGGCGGGCTGAGAAATATGTTGTTGACCCTGAAACGATCAACCGCCGACAGCATGCGCTTTACATCGGCAGGCCCGGCGCGATTCGGGTCGATCCTGGTAATCACCGTGGTGATGCCGAGAGCCGGGTCGAGGAAGCCGAACATCGGGTTGGTCGGCAGGCTGATCTCCTCGGGGGTGATGTCGAATCCTTGCTGGAACATCTCCACCTGCGAGGCCAGGTGCCGATGACGGAAAACCACGCCGCGTGGCTGGCCGCCGCTGCCGCCGGTAAACAGGATGGCGGCGATTTCCTCGGGGCGGGAATGATGAAAAATGGCTTCGCCGCTGCCCTTGCCCAGCTTGTCAAAGGCCTTCAGGCCCATGGCAACGCCAGGAACGCCCTGGCCGGTGGAAATTCGCACCGTGCATTGCTTGCCTCCCCAGCCCCGTGTGCGCGCCTTCAGGTTCATTCCGGGCGAGGCGATAAAGCCCTGCGGTTCAGTTTCGGCGATACAGGCGCCAATTTCGGCGCTCGAAAGGCCCGGGTCAATCATCACCGGGACAGCGCCAAGCTTGAGCAGCGACTGGAACAGCGCAATGGTGGCGAAACCCGGCTCCAGCATCAGCACCACGCGATCTCCGAGGCCCAGGCCGGCCGCTTTGAGGCTGCGGGTGTGGGCGTCGGTCAGTTCATTGAACTGCAGGTAGTTGAGACTGGAGTTTTTTGAGTGGCCGAGATAGCGGTAGTCGGCAAAGTGGACGGCAGTAGCGCCGGGCTGGCGTTCCGCCTGCCAGCGGAGCGCGCCCGCGATGTTGCAGAAGTTCGCGGTATGCCAAGGCTTGGTCACTGGACTGTCCATGGTTCGATTCATCCCTGAAATCGTCTATGTGAGTTTGCGCACTTGCGAGCGCAGAGGGCGCGGCGTGCTCCAAGCACGCAGATTCTGCACCAGCAAGTGATGATAACTCTTTCAGAAGATGGATAAAACCAGGGCTAACCTGGCCGGGGTGAAGGCGCTGTTTTACCAGGCGAGTTCAGCCATCGAGCAATTGAGGCCGGAACCGATTCCCATCAGGGCGATGCGGTCTCCTTGCGAAACCCTTCCTTCCGCCACTGCGCTGGCCAGGGTGATCGGTACCGAGGCCGGGCCGATATTGCCCAGGCGTTGGTAAATGGTGTGCACCTTTGCCGGGTCGAGGCCAAGCAGTTGCGCCAGCGATTCGGTGTGCACCTTGCTCACCTGGTGAATGACGAAGTGGTCGATTTCTTCGACATCCCATTGCATGGCCTCCCGCGCCGCTTCGAAGGTCTGTTGGGCCAGTTTTAGCCCCTCCTTGAGCAGCACGCGGGTATCGGTTTGCATCCATTCCATCTGCCCGCGGCACAACTGGTTGAACTGCGTGGCCGAACGGGTGACGCTGCCGGTGTAGCGGTGGCCCTGGTTTGCAGCGCTTGAACTGGACATCACCATGGCGGCGGCGCCTGAGCCCAGGGTCAGCGAAGCGAACTCGGCGCGGAAACGCTGCTCATCCAGGTCTTCGCTGAGCAGTCGGGCGATGGTGGCCTCGGTGATCGGGCCGCTGGTTTCACCGTCCACTACCAGGGCGTGTTCCACGTCGCCACGTTCAATCATGCGCGCGGCGATGTCCATGCCATTCATGAACGCCAGGCAGGCGTTGCCCACATCGAAGTTCAGGCAGTCTTCGCTGAGCCCCAGGTTGCCGTGCACGATGCAGGCAGTGGAGGGTTCCAGGTAATCGCGGCATACCGAGGTGTTGATGATCAGGCCGATCTTGCTGCGCTCCACCCCGGACTGCTCCAGCGCCTTCTCGGCTGCCTGGGTGGCGGCGTCTGATGGCTGGGTGCCCTCCGGCCAGATCCTGCGTTCGCGGATGCCGGTCCTGGCTTCGAGAATGTCCTCGCCCAGGCCCAGTCGTTGCAGCGTTGGACGCAAGCGTGCGCAGATTTCAGAGGACAGCAGGCGGACAGGCGGCTCAATCGCGGCAAGCGACTGAACAGAGACGTTCTGGAAATGCATGATTGGAACCGGCTAGAGTGAGCCGTAACAGTATGGGCGGGCGCGACCGCATTCAAGCGGCAATGGCGCAATTCGCCGGCGTACGGGTTATTCTCGGAGTCCGAAGTGGGATCAGGAGTGGTCTTTGGGGGAGGGTGAAGAAAAATTGTCCGGCGAGGCCTGGAAGACGAGTATTGCGTTCGAACCGCAATCCCTGCCCCTGCGCGACAACACGATTCCCGCGGCGGGCGAGGTGCACCTGTGGTATCTCGACCTGGGCGGCTTGTGGCTCACGCTGACCTCGGCACTGGGTGGCGAGGAAGCGGCGTTGCCGCAGGATGTGCCGGAGCCTACCTTGCCGCAGCTTCGCTTCGCGCGGCGTTTCTACCTGCGAACTTTGCTGGGTTCTTACCTCGGCGTGCCGGGAAAGGATGTTTCCCTGGTGCGCGGTGAGCGCGGCAAGCCGGTGCTGGATTCATCGGTACACGGCGAGGCCATGCATTTCAGCCTGGCCAAGAGTGGCCGGCGCATCCTTGTCGGTGTTTCGGGAGCCGCCGAGGTGGGAGTGGACCTGGAACTTGAGACGCGCAAACTGCGCAAGGTTGTAAGCCTCTCGCGACGCTTTTTCACCCCGCGAGAAGCCGGGTGCATTGCCAACCTTCCCGCCGCGGAACAACGCGCAGCGTTTATGCGCACCTGGGCGTGCAAAGAGGCGGTCGCCAAGGCTTCCGGGCACGGCATTGCCAATCGTTTTTGCCGCTTCGTGGTTTCGGCGGGCGCTGACGCGCCGCCCTCGGTTGTCGAAGACCTGGACCTGCCAAACGACAGCTGGCAAGTTGCCATGGTGTCGCCAGAGCCGGGCTACCTTGCCGCAGTCGCAACTCGGCAGCCCGGGCTCAGCTTGAATGCGTTCCGCATCGGAACCGAGTAATCGTTCACTTTCTCAGCGCGGCAGCAACAGCCAGCCACACGCCCAGTGTTGCACCTGCCAGGGCCAGGAAGCCCGGGCTGGCTTGATTGCCCAGCAGCGCCAGCGTCGGCAGCGCGAAGCCGGTAGCGATATAGGGCCAGATGTGCTTGATCCCGGGTTCCAGGGCGAGCGCGAAAAACACGAATCCAGCGGCCCACATCAGCACGCCGAAATAGCGCGCAAACTCGGGGATGTTTGCTGCCCACATGCTGGCCATCAGTGCGATGACCAGGACCAGGACGGCCAGGATAGCGCGCGCCAGCAGGTCAGCCACGTCGATGCGCGGCAGGTTGAAATCATAAGGTTGGCGGGCTGAGCCGGCGCCAATTTCGTACAGGAAAATGCTCGAGGTTTCCATGGTGTTCTCCGTTACTGTCTCTTCAAATTCGGGTTCAGGTTTAAACATACTTACTAATAAGTAAGATCAAGGGCCAAATTTTTTTACGATTTGATTCCCAGGTCGCGACGAATCTGCGCAAAAAGGTCTTGCAGGTAGGCTTCGCCCTGGATTCGGTACAACTGCCGCCCGCCCTGGATGGCTGCGAGGATCATTCGGGCCTTGCTGGCTGGGTCGCCTTCAAAGCTGAATTCACCCTGCTCGCGGCCCAGTTCCAGCACGCGTGTCATCCACTTCGCCGATTCGTTCATGAAACGCTGGTTGGCGCCCTGGATCTCGTCGGGAAGCTGGTCGTAATCGGCCGCCAAAGCGCCGCCCACGCAAACCGGGCGTCCGGCTTTGCACTGGCCGGCGGTGAAGGCAAACAGGCCTTCCAACTGTTCGCGCGCCGGCCCGCCGTTTTCCATGAACCGCGAAGTGCTTTTCTTCAACAGCTCGTGGTTGTCCTGGATCAGCGCTGCGATCAGGTCGATCTTGTTGGGGAAGTGGTAATGAATGGCGGCATTCTTGACGCCCAGCGGCTCGGAGATGTCGCGGTAACTGAAACCGTTAAATCCGCGTTGCATCATGAGCTCGTTGGCCCGGTCGATAATCCGGCTCCTGGTGTCAACTGCTGCATTCATTGCGTGCTTTCCACTTGCTCCGATAGCAAAAAAACTAACTTACTGGTAGGTAAGTATACTCGCAAATCTTCGCAATGCAAGAAAAATGTTTGGCTAGTCGACAAATTCGCGGCAGGCTTCCAGCGCCGGCGTCACCGCCGCCAGCGATTCAAACCACTCCAGGCCGGCGCGAATTTGCTCCGGATGGCTGGTGCGGGTGCGGTTGAGGCGGTCCTCGCGGGTTTGCGGGGTGAATGGCTGGCCGGGCAGCTTGGAGTAAGACGAGGAAATCTCGGGGAAGCGGGCGACGATGGTTTCGCTTTGGTCAGCCAGCCCAAAGAACTCGGCCGCCTGGGGCAGGCCGGTGTCCGGCGCTTCGATGAGGTCTTCGAAGCTGACCAGCTGTGTGCGGTCCGGATAGCTGGCCCTGGCGCTCAACATGTAATGCATGCTGGTCATCCAGGAGAGCACGGCGAGACGCGGCTCATCCAACTCGTGCAAGGCGAATTGCGCGCCTGTCTCCAGCTTCAGCCAATCCTGCATGCGGGTTTTGCCCTGGCCCCACAGGTCGCCGCCACGGGCCTTCTTGCCCAGCATGGTGGCGAGATAGGACTCCAGCGGCACATAAAGTAACAGCGCCTTGTGTCGCGGATCTTCCTCGAGGATGGGCGCAATCAGGTTATTGCCGGTGCTGGTTGCCTTGACAATGTTGAACTGGTCGCTGCGAAAGCGCCTGGCGAGGGTGTCGATCACTGTTGAGAGCAGCCAGTTCCAATCGCTGGCGCCGAGGAAGCTCAACGGCGTGTCCAGTTCACGCTGGTCCGCCGAAAGGTTGCGCAGGGTTTGTGGTTCACGCAGCGGCAACACGCGCTCGCCGTCGCTCAGGGCGCGCGAGAGCAGCGTGGAGCCGCAGTGGCCGATATGAAAGATGAAACCCATCTGGCCGCGCTGCTCGCCGAGGCGGGGGAAAATTTCCGCCATGTGGCGCAACTCGTAAGCCACCGAGGGGCAGTTGTAGCTGCCGATGCGGTGGTCAAGGAAGCTGGCCTCGCGGTAGAGGCGCTCCTCGATGCGCATCAATGTCAGCGTTTGGGCCGAGAGGTCGTAATTGAACAGGTGCCACAGCGGCGTCTGGCGAATCTCTTCCTGGCTGGCCGGCTGTACCGGCCTGCCACTTCCAAAACTGGCGTTCAAGGCCTGGCCCTCCATAGCATGAAACCGCCGGCCAGCATCAGCAGCAAGCCGCTAACCGACCAGCCGGCAAGCTGCCACGGCCCGGCCTGCAGGCCGGCGAGCAGTGCGCCGGACAGCAGCACCACGCCGCCGCTGAAGCGCTTCCAGCGCTGGCGTTCCGTGGTTTGCTGGGTTTTGCGGATGGCCTCCAGGTCGGCCGACTCGAGCCGGGTGCGCAACTGGCCGCTGGTGGCCTGGCGCAGGAAATCGTGGACCAGGCCGGGCATCTCCGGCGCTTTGCCAATCCAGCCCGGCATGCGCTGGGCCATGCGGCGGGCGGTCTGGTCGATGCCGTACTTCTCGGCCATGATCGCTTCGAGTTCCGGTTTCGCCACCGCCCAGATGTCGAGGTCGGGGTGCAGTTGCCGCCCCAGGCCCTCGATATTGAGCAGGGTTTTCTGAAGCATGATGAGCTGCGGCTGGATCTGCAGGTTGAAGCGCCGCGCCACCTGGAACAGCTTCATCAGCAGTTTGCCAAACGAAATTTCGTTGAGGGGGCGGGTGAAGTTGGGTTCGCCCACAGAGCGGACCGCGGCTTCGAGTTCATCCAGGCGGGTTTCCGGCGGCACCCATCCGGCGTCGACGTGGAGCCGCGCCACCTGGAAGTAATCGCGCCGGAACAACGCCAGGAAATTCTCGGCAATGTAATGCAGGTCTTTTGGCGTGAGGCTGGCGACGATGCCGAAATCGAGCGCGATAAAGCTGGCGTTGGCCGGGTCGCTGACATCCACCATGATGTTGCCGGGGTGCATGTCGGCGTGAAACAGGTTGTCGCGGAAGACCTGGGTGTAGAACACCTTGATGCCGCGTCGCGCCAGGGCGGGCAGGTCGACGCCGGCTTCCCGCAGGGCCTCGATATCGTTGACGGGCAGGCCCTTGATGCGCTCCAGCACCAGTACGCGGTCTTTGCAGTAGGGCCAGTACACCGCGGGGATGTACAGCTCTTCAGAGTTCTCGAAGTTGCGCCGCAGCATCGAGGCGTTGGCTGCCTCGCGCTGCATGTCGAGTTCGTCGAACACGAAGGTCTCGAACTCGCGGACGATTTCCAGCGGCCGCACCCGGCGGCTGCCGTCCCAGTACCTCTCAACCAGGCCGGCGAGGTATTTCAGCAGGTCGATGTCGCGCCGCAGTTGCGGCTCGATATCCGGGCGCACCACCTTGACCACCACGTCATCACCATTGGGCAGGGTGGCGGCGTGCACCTGGGCGATCGAGGCCGAGGCCAGTGGCTCGACCTCGAAAGTGTTGAACAGCTCTTCGACGCTGCCGCCCAGTGCGTTTTCGATAATCTCGCGCGCCTGCTCGCCGGAAAACGGCGGCACGCGGTCCTGCAACAGGGCCAGTTCATCGGCGACGTCGGGTGGCACCAGGTCGCGACGGGTGGAGAGTATCTGCCCGAACTTGACGTACACCGGGCCCATTTCCTGCAAGGCCAGGCGCAGGCGCTCGCCGCGTGGCATGTTGGCCACTTTCTTGCGCGGGAAAAACGAGAACAGGCGGGTGACCAGCATCGGCCGAAAAACCTGGGCTTCCTGCAGCAGTTCATCCAGGCGGTAACGCACCAGGATAGCGCTGATGTTCATGGCGCGGCCGAACTGGCGCAGTGAATGGATCAAGACGCGTCACTCCCGTCGGCTGCTGTGCGCGCTTCGTGGCGGGAGATTTTTGCCTCGAGGCGGTCGACGGCGTCGCGCAGCGCATCGACGCCATCGGCAAAGGCGGAAGTTTCGGCCGAGCCCACCAGCGGGCCGGACTGGTTGCCGCGGCTGCCGTCTTTCAACACCTCGCCCAGGACGTTGCGTGCTTCCTCAGCGAAGCGGCGCAGGTGCCCGGCGCCCTGTTTCAGGCCAAAGGCCAACTGGTGGCCCGCCACGTCGCCGAGTATCGATGACAAGGCGGCTTCGACATCGGGGTCAAGGCGTGAAAACAATCGCTCGAAATCGCGCGCCAGGGTTGCGTCGCCGGCAATCGAAACCCGCGCCTTGGGGCCGCTCCAGCCTTCGCCAGACTCAGCCGCGGCCATGGTCAGCAGGGCAGCCGGCGTACCGCTGATGGTGGTGTCCACCTGTGGCGGGTCATTGGGCTCAACCGGCTCTTCGCGCGGCGATTCCAGGCTAACGCGAATGCCATGCGGGGTTCCGGAGAAAAACAAATCGATGCCGGCGCCTTCCAACTCCAGCTTGAGAACGCGGTCTTCGATACGCGCCAGGCGCGCTTCGGAATCATCGTCCAGCGAAAGTGCGGCATTCAGGCCGCTCTGGAGGGTGGCGGCCAGCATGGCGGGCAGGGGCGTTCGGTACTCTGGCATGGCGGGTCAGGCGCGAACGCCGCTGTGAATGGCGACGATGCCGCCCGACAAATCCTGGTAACGCACGCTCTCAAAGCCAACATCACGCATCATCTGCGCCAGTTCTTCCTGCGGCGGATGCTTGCGAATGCTCTCGGCCAGGTACTGGTAGCTGTCGGAATCACCGGCCACCAACCGGCCAAGTACCGGTAATACGCCAAACGAATAGCCATCGTACAGCTTGCGCAGCGGCTCGGACTGGACGCGGGAAAACTCGAGGATCAGCGCACGACCGCCGCGTTTTAGCACCCGCAGCATTTCCGCCAGCGCCGCTGGCTGGTTGGTGACGTTGCGCAAGCCAAAAGCGATGGTGACTGCATCGAACTGTCGGTCGGCAAAAGGCAGGGCCTCGGCGTCGGCAATGGCTGGCGAAACGTTGCCCACGACGCCGCGGTCTTCCAGTCGGGCGCGGCCGCGCACCAGCATGGCCTGGTTGATGTCGGTGAAAATCACCCGGCCATTGCTGCCAACCCGCTTCGCAGCCAGGGCGGCGATGTCACCGGTGCCGCCGGCAAGATCCAGCACGCGGTCGCCGGTGCGGATGCCGCTGCGCGCCATGAAGTGCTGCTTCCACAGCCGGTGCACGCCCAGCGACATCAGGTCGTTCATGACATCGTAGTTGTCGGCCACCGAATCGAATACGCCACGTACCAGCCCCGCCTTGTCGCTGGTGCGAACCTCGCGGTAGCCGAAGTGGGTGGTGGCGTCCTGTTGCTGATCGTTTGCCATGATGGTGCTTATTGTACCTGTCCCGGCGGTTTGCAATCCAAGCCCGCGCGGGCGACAAGGCGCGGGTGATAAGATGCGGGCAATCCTATCAAATGAGGCCGCAGGCACCCGTGCACCACGTCGACCTTGCTCTACTGATTGCGCTACTTCTGACGCTTGGCGTCGCCTGCCAGTGGATCGCCTGGCGAATGCGGCTGCCCGCCATCCTGCCGCTGCTGCTCGCCGGCATCGCGCTGGGGCCGTGGCTGGGCCTGGTCAACCCCGACCAGTTCCTCGGTGAATTGCTGTTCCCGGTGGTTTCGCTTGGCGTGGCCATCGTGCTGTTCGAGGGTAGCCTCACATTGCGCTTCAGCGACATCCGCAATGTGAAGGGCATCATTCTTAACCTCACCACGGTGGGCGTGCTGGTGACCTGGGCGGTGATGGCCACGGCGGCAAACTACTTCGCCGGAATCAGCTGGCCGGTTGCGCTGCTGTTTGGCGCGATCGTCTCGGTGACCGGGCCGACGGTGGTGGTGCCGATGCTGCGCAGCATCCAGCCGTCATCGCGTATTTCCAACATTTTGCGCTGGGAAGGCATCCTGGTGGACCCGATTGGCGCCGTGCTGGCGGTATTGGTATTCGAGTTCATCAACACCGGCCATGAATCCGAGTCGCTGCTCGAATTTGGCAAGGTGGTGATGCTGGGCACTGTCTGGGGCGTGGCCGGTGGCACGGTACTGGCGCAGGTGCTGAAACGGCATATTTTCCCCGAGTATCTGCAAAATTTCGCCAGCCTGGCCTTTGTCCTGCTGGTGTTTACCGCGTCCAACTCGCTGGGCGCGGAATCGGGCCTGATCGCGGTCACCGTGATGGGCATGGTGATGGCCAACAGCTCGAACATTGATATCGACGACCTGTTGTCGTTCAAAGAGCACCTCACCGTGGTGCTGATCTCGATGCTGTTTATCCTGCTTGCCGCCCGGCTTTCGTTTGCGGAATTGCAGGCCATTGCCATTCCGGCGCTGCTGGTGCTGGCGGTTGCCCTGTTTATTGCGCGACCGCTTTCGGTGCTGGTCTCCTCGTTTGGCACCAGCATCAACTGGCGGGAAATCACTTTGCTCTCGTGGATTGCGCCACGTGGCATCGTGGCTGCCGCCATTGCCAGCCTGTTCGCTCTTCAGCTTTCCGAGAAGCTTCCCGAAGCCGAACTGATCGTGCCGCTGACATTCACCCTGATCCTTGGCACGGTGGTGTTCCAGAGCCTCACCGCCGGCTGGCTTGCCAAACGGCTGGGGCTTTCGAGCCACGGCGAGCAGGGCGTGTTGATGACCTCGGCGGACAAGGTGTCGCTGATGATCGGCGAGGCGCTACTGGCCAACGGCATCAAGGTGATGGTTTCCGACACCAACCGCGAGAGCCTGCAGGACGCGCGCATGAAGGACTTCAAGACCTTTTACGGCGACCCGCTTTCCGAGTACGCCGACCGCCACATGGACCTCACCGGTTACACCACCCTGATGGCCACCTCGCGCAATGCCGAGGCCAATGCCATGGTGTGTGCCCGCTTCCGCCACGATTTCGGACCCAAAAACGTGTTCAGCCTGCGTCCGGTGGGCACCGACGAGAAGGACGAACGCCGGGTGCTGGCTACCGCGCTGCGGGCCAAGCCGATGTTTGGCGACAAGGTTTCGTGGACCAAGCTGGCCAGCATGATGGCCCAGGGCGCGGTGGTGCGCTCCACCAAACTGACCGAAGAGTTTGATTACGAGGCCCTGCACGCCACCCAGAATGAGTCTTCGGTCAACCTGTTTGCGCTGAACGAGTCGGGCCGTCTGCGCATTTTCGGTGGCGAGCCGCCAGTGGAGCCACAGCCCGGCTGGACGGTGGTGAGCCTGGGGCCGCGCCGTGACGAGAACGACAAAGGAAACGGCGACGACAATGGCGCCAACAATGGCTCCGCCGAGCAGGAAGCGATGGAGCGGGTATGAAGAAAGCCATCCTCCTTTCAATTCTGCTGGTGATCCTGGTGGCCGCGGGCGCTGGCTGGTGGTTCATGGCCCACCGCTTCGACGCCATGGTGGAATCGGAAATTGAGCAGGCGGCCAGCGAGTTGCTGGGCACCAACGTGCGCTTCAAGGATGCCAGCCTGAGCGTGCTCGACGGCAAGATGCGTATTGATGAATTGGAGATCGGCAACCCGCCCGGCTTCCAGAGTGAAAACGCCATGGTGTTTGGCGCGATAGATGTCGAGCTGGATATCCGCAGCCAGTCGGTTTCACTGGTATCCCTCGAGGGCTCTCACTTTTCCATCGAGGAGCGCGGCGGCGAGACCAACCTCGACGTGCTCAGGCAGGCCCTGGATGCGCGTATTTCCAGCGAGGCCAGAAGCGCCTTTGGGGACTCCGGCGAGAT
>JAUIBE010000045.1 GCA_030428105.1 Gammaproteobacteria bacterium | reverse complement strand
CCGGAAATTGTCCAGGGCTTTGCCGTGGCAGTAAAATCGGGGCTCAGCAAGGAACAGTTCGACGCAACCATAGGCATACACCCCACGGCCGCCGAGGAATTGGTGACCATGCGATCGGCCAGAGCTGTCCCGGGACCCAGGGACGAGGAATCCTGATGAAGAATGAATTCAAGCTTTTGAACACCGCGCGCTGGGCGCTGATTGTTGTCGTGATGGCGGTGGTGTGTTGGCCGATGGCGGCCATCGCGCGTCCTGCAGTCGAGCGGGCTGGCGAGCAGATCTACATTATCCAACTCCAGGATCCACCGCTCGCTGTCTATGACGGGCGCGCCTTGTCATCGCCCCTGGTGGACGGCCGGGCCAGGCTCAAGGCGACCAGTCGCGAAAAGAGTGGCCAACGCAGGCTGGACACGAAGTCGGCCGAATCCGTGGCCTACCTGGACTACCTCCGGGGTCGTCATGATTCCTTCCAGCTCGAGGCATCGGTGGCGCTGGGGCGCCAGGTGCAGCCCGAGCGAACTTACCGATTCGCCACCAACGGCATGGCGGTGCGCCTGACAGCGGCCGAGGCTGCCATCATGGCCTCCCATCCGATGGTGAAAATGATCCACCCCGATCGCAAGCACAAGCTGCTCACCGATGCCGGCCCATCGTGGATCGGCGCCGATGCGATCTGGGATGGCCAGACCAGTTCGGGTGACGCCCTCGGTGAAGGCATCGTGGTGGGGCTGATTGACTCGGGCATCAACTGGGAGCATCCCTCCTTTGCCGATGTCGGTGGCGACGGTTACAACCACAGCAACCCGCTGGGCAGCCAGAAGGGTTTGTGCAGCATGCCCAGCGTCGAATGCAACGACAAGCTGATTGGCGTGTTCGACTTTGTCGAGGACAACCCCGGCACCAATGACGTGGTGGAAGAGAACACCGACGGCCGTGACAACTCCGGCCATGGCAGCCACGTGGCGGGCATCGCGGTAGGTAACTTCCTGGGCGTAGAAATCAACAACGATGTCGCCGAGCTTTCCGGCGTGGCCCCGCATGCCAACCTGGTTTCGTTCCGTGTCTGTTACGTGGGTGAGCCGCCTGATCCCGAGGGCGGGGGCTGCCAGGGCTCAGCCATCCTGGACGCGATCGATGAGGCCATCGACCTCGGCGTTGACGTGATCAATTATTCAATCGGCACCAATGCGTTCGACCCCTGGGCCGGCGGAACCACGCCGATGGCCTTTTTGAATGCGCGTAACGCGGGCATTTTCGTGGCTACATCGGCCGGCAACGAGGGCCCCAACCCGGGAACCATCGGTTCACCGGCGAATGCGCCTTGGATTGTTTCGGTGGGCAACGCCACCCACGACCGGGTCTTTGGCAGCGTGGTTGAAAACCTCAGCGGCGGATCGGCGCCCTCTCCGGGTGACTTGATTGGCGCCAGCCTCAGCGATGGCGTTGGTGTGCGGCCGATCGTGCATGCCGCCGACTATGGCTTTCCGCTGTGCGGCACCGGCCCCGCGGAACTCGAAGCCACCTGCGCCGCCAACACCGGCGCCAGTAATCCGTGGGCCGGTAACCCGGTCTTTAACGGCGAAATTGTTGTTTGCGACCGCGGCACTTACGGTCGCATTGAAAAGGGCAAAAACGTGATGCTCGCGGGCGCCGGCGGGTTCATCCTGGCCAATACCGCTGCGGATGGCGAGGCCATTGTTGCCGATGATCATTGCTTGCCGGCCACCCATCTTGGCCGAACCAATGGCGATGCCCTGCGTCACTGGCTGAGTTTCGGTAGCGGCCACGAGGGCTCACTTTCCGGCTTCACCCTGGCGCACGGCGACGAATTCGCTGACCAGCTTTCCGCCACCAGTTCACGTGGTCCGGTAGACCCGCCGGTGGAGGATGTTCTCAAGCCAAACGTAATCGCACCGGGCACCGACATCATTTCGTCCTGGTATGAGGGCACCGACTTCGTGCTGCTCAGTGGCACCTCGATGTCTTCGCCTCACGTTGCCGGCGCGGCCGCTTTGCTGAAATCGCTGCACCCCGAC
The DNA here is from genome assembly GCA_030428105.1 of Gammaproteobacteria bacterium. Classification (GTDB taxonomy): domain Bacteria; phylum Pseudomonadota; class Gammaproteobacteria; order Xanthomonadales; family SZUA-36; genus JAUIBE01. The sequence continues at coordinate 15,556 of JAUIBE010000045.1, read as the reverse complement.
TGGACCCCTTCGCAGATCGCTTCGGCGATTGAGACCACTTCGACCCCGCAATTGGCCACCACCGAAACTGGCGCCGTGGCCGGGCCGCATGAGCGTGGCGCGGGCCGTCCACAACTGGGCGAGGCCGCGGACGCCGGCCTGTTCCTGGACGTCAGCGGCGATGAGTTCGAGGCCGCCGATCCGTTTATCGGCGGTGATCCAAAAGAACTGAATCTCTTTGGCCTGGCCGATTCCTCATGTCGTGGCACTTGCGGGTTTACCCGTGAGGTGACCGACATGGTCGGAGGCGCCAGCTGGCAGACGGCTGCCATCGGATTCCCGGCGGGGGTCGATGTCACCATCCAGCCAGCCAATTTCAACCTGGGCAATGGCGCCACGCAATCGCTGGACATCGACCTTGACCTGCGAGGCAGCAATGCCGTGGGGCAGTGGGTTTACGGCCAGGTTCGCCTGCGTTCCGCCGGCCTGCCGGACCAGTTCCTGACCGTGGCTGTTTTCTACGACGGTGGGGCCTTACCCGACCAATGGACGATCAACAGCGACCAGGATGCCGGTCGCATGGATGAAACCCTGGCTGGCCTGGTCGCCCTGCCGGACGCCACCTTCACCAGCGGCGGCTTTGTGCGCCCCACGGTGACGGTGGAGACCATCATCCAGGACCCAACATCCACCGACCCAACCACCCAGAATGAAGATCCGTTCGACGGCGGAGAAGGCACTTTCACGGTGTGGCACACGGTGCCCGAAGGGGCGCTTTGGCTGCATGCCGAGACCCTGGCTTCGACATCCAACGACCTCGACCTGTTTGTCGGCCGCGACGACAACCAGAACGGTATTACCGAAGAGTTCGAGCTGGTTTGCGAAAGCATCACCGCCACTGACCGGGAGCTTTGTGACCTGTTTACGCCATCGGCTGGCGATTATTGGATCATTGTCCAGAACTGGGACACGGACAACGCGGAAGGTGACGAGGCCACGCTGGTGTCAGCGGTTGTGACCGGCGAGGAATCTTCTGACCTGGTGGTGAGCGGCCCCGGCATTGCGGCGGCCCAGGATGACCTGGACCTTCGCCTTAGCTGGAACAACGTGAATGCGGTCGACGGTGAAACCCTGTATGGCGCCGTTGGCATAGGCACCGATCGGGATGACCCGAACAATGTCGGCGTGGTTCCGGTTGTGTTCAAACGCAGCGCCATCGCAGCGCCGGAAACCCTGCCGCTGATGGCCGGCCGGCAGCACAAGTTTGCCCTGGACGGAAACAGCAGCCATGACCGGGCATTCATCGACATCCCGGCGGGCGTAAGCACCATGGTGATCAACGTTTCAGGCCGTGGCAACCAGCAGAGCAACAACCTCTCGCTCGACCTGTACCGCCAGAACTATCCCGGCGCGCTGAACAATCCACCGTTTGACGTTCTTCCCGGCGCCGCCAACCTGGTGGCTTCGGTCGCGGGCGGTGGAGGCAGCGGCCCCAGCCTGTCGATCAATGATGGCGTGCAGCCCGGTCGCTATTTCGTGGAAGTAAGCAACACGCGCAGTGCGGCTTCTTCCGTCACGCTGCAGGTTGACCTGCAATCAGACGCTTCCACCATTGGCCCACACAAGGGCCTGTGGGATTTCACCCGGCCGGTTTTCCAGGGCGCTGAATGGAACAACGCCGGAGATTTCAGCTTCCTGGTGTGGTACGCCTACGACTACGATGGCCAGCCGGTGTGGTATATCGCCAGCGGCCCGTCACCGCAAGGCAATGTATGGGTAGCCGACCTGCTGCGCGTGACCAATGATGGCGCCGATCAGCAGGAAAAACGGGTAGGCGTGGTATCGATCACCTTCCTGGCGGAAGACGAGGCGGTATTTGCCTACTCGCTGCTGGGCGCTTCCGGCTTCGACCCGATGCATCCCAACGGCGCCAACACCTGCCCAGAGCAGGCGCCGCCAAGCGTGACGGGGCACTGGTACCGTGGTGTTCCCGGCCTCGGTGGCAGCACCGTACTGCGCTACGAGGCCGCCCAGGCCCAGGTTCACTACCTGTTTGATGCCTCGGGCAACCCGCGCTGGATTATCGCTGCGGATGATGGCAACCAGTCGGCCAACGCGCCGGAAATTCCGCTGCTGCAGTTCGATGGTTTTTGCGCGGTATGCGATGTCGAGGAAGTAACCTGGGAGACCGTGGGCATGGTGACGCGCGCGTTCGACAGCGAAACCGAGGGAAGTTGGACGCTGGACTTCGTGTTGGCGCCGCCGCTGGTGCAGTCGATTGACCGCAGCGACAACATCGTCAAGTTGTCCGATACCCTGGCTTGCGAGTAGGAGCAGGCTTTAGAGCGCGACCAGGGGCTTTAGCCGAGTGTTGATGATTTCGCCCGCAAGGGCGAAATCGACATCTTCCAGCGCGTCGGCATCGGCCAGCAACTCATCCAGGATCTGCGCCTGGATTTCTCCGCGCCGGTACGCCTCGGCGTAAGGAATGCGGTGGAACATCACCAGCGAATAGCGCGCCACGAAATGCCCGGGGAAGCGCCGCTCCAGTTCGTGCTCCAGTTCCTTGCGCAGCAGGAAACCGTCGTGGCGCACCGACTCGCGCATGATGTCGTAGTTTTCCAGCGCCATGTTGGCGATGGCGTTGGCGTTGTCGCGTCGCCTTAACTGCAACTCCTCGAACACGGCATCCCACTCGCTACCGGCCTCCAGGCAGTCAATGAACTCCACGCAGTCTTCGAACGCGGCGTTCACGCCCTGGCCGTGAAACGGCACGATTGCATGTGCCGCATCGCCAATCAGCGAGGCCTTGCCGCCGAGATGCCACAGGCGGCAGCGCACCGTGCCCAGCAAACCGATCGGGTTGTCGCGAAACTCTTCTTCCAGGTCTGCCAACAACGGAACCGCATCGGGAAACTCTTTTTCCATGAAGGCTTTTTGCGCCGGCCAGTCTTCAAGCTGGTCAAACCCGGGTTGTTCCGGGGTTCCCTTGTTATCGAGGAACAGCGTCATGGTGAAACTGCCATCGGCATTGGCCAGGCCAATCAGCATGAATCCGCCGCGCGGCCAGATATGCAGGGCGTTGGGGTCGAGCTGGTGACTGCCATCGGCGGCCGCGGCAATGGTCAACTCCTTGTAGCCGGTATCCAGCAGTTCCTCGCTGAAGCGGATGCCCAGCGCCTTCTCCAGGTGCTTGCGCACCACCGAACCGCCGCCATCGGCGCCAATCAGGGTCTCAAAGCGGTGGCGGATGACACTCCATTGTTGATCACCGGCTGTCTTGCGGTTTACGAAGCGCGCCTCTTTCTCATCCCAGCGTATCTCCTGGAGTTCGCGATCAAAATTCAGGGAAACCCTGTCCAGGGCGGAAGCAGCGTTTAGCAGGCACTCGTTGAGGCGCGCGCGGTGGACGCTGTAAATCACCTCGCTGTCATCCTTGCCGTAGGGTTGCAGGCGGGTGTTGCCGGCAGGGTCGTGGAGCATGCGCCCGCGCATCGGAATGGCGAACTCGTGAACTGTTTCCAACAGGCCGCATAGCTTGAGACAGTGCAGCCCGCGCTCGCCCAGCGCCAGGTTTACCGAACGGCCGGCCGGCGCTCCGCCCAGGCGCGGGTCCGGGTTGCGCTCAAACAATTCAACCCGGTAACCGCGCTTTGCCAGCAGGATGGCCAGCGCCACGCCCGCCATGCCGGCGCCGATGATGGTGACAGGGCCCTGGGGTGTGTTCATTTCTGCGTCCACTTCAGCACGTGGTTGACGAATCCCCAGCAATCTTCAAAACGGTTGTACAGGGGCACCGGGGCGGCACGGACGATATCGGGCTCACGCCAGTCGGTAATCACGCCATTGGCTTCCAGGTATTCGAACAGGGCGCGGCCCTGCTCACGGCCGGCGCGCACGCGCAGGGAAAGCTGGCAGCCCCGACGGGAGTCTTCCAGCGGGGTGACGATCTCGAGAACATCATCCAGTTCGGCCTGGATCAACTCTGCCAGGTAACCGGTCATCTTCAGTGACTTGGCGCGCAGGCGCTCCATGCCCGCGGCCTCGAATTCGGCCAGTGAAACACGCACCGGCGCCATCGCCATAATCGGCGGGTTGGAAAGCTGCCAGGCATCCGCGCCGGGCGACGGCACGAACTGCTGGCCCATCTTGAAGCGGCTTTGCTGGTGGTGACCCCACCAGCCGTGGAAGCGGGGCAGGTCGTTTCGCTGGCTGTGCCGCTCGTGTACGAAGCAGCCAGCCACGCCGCCTGCGCCGGAATTCAGGTATTTGTAGCTACACCAGGCGGCGAAATCACAACCGGAGTCATGCAGCGCCAGCGGCACGTTGCCGGCGCTGTGCGCCAGGTCGAAACCCACCGCCGAACCGGCTGCATGGGCCGCAGCGGCAATCCGCTTGAGGTCGAACACCTGGCCACTGGCGTATTGCACCCCGGGCCACAGCACCAGGGCGACCGTGTCGCCGTGTTCGGCCAGGAAGTCCTCGATCTGCGATTCGTCGATATAGCGCTGCCCGTCGGCAGGGGCCAGCTCTACCAGGCAATCATCCGGGTCAAGGCCATGGAAGCGAATCTGCGAGGTGACGGCATAGCGGTCGGAGGGAAATGCCTGCTGTTCAATGATGATTCTGCGGCGTTCACCTTCGGGCCGGTAAAAGCTGACCATCATCAGGTGCAGGTTGACGGTTAGCGAATTCATCGCCACTACTTCATGCGGCTTTGCGCCCACCAGTTGAGCCAGCGGCTCACGCAGGAACTCGTGGTAGGGCATCCACGGGTAGGGGCCCTCGAAGTGGCCGGCTACCCCGAGCTCCTGCCAGGATTTGAGCTCCTGTTCCATTTCCCCGGCCAGCGCCTTTGGCTGCAGGCCCAGCGAGTTGCCGCAGAAGTAAAGCTGGTCGGAGCCATCGCTGTGCCTGGGAATCCAGAAGCGGTCGCGGAATTCCGCCAGCGGGTCCTGGGCATCCAGTTCGCGCGCCTTGTTCAAGGCAGATTGCATGGTTGATTGGCTTGGGTCGGTGCTCATTGCTGGGTTTCTTCTCCTGGCCGGTCAATCGCTTGTGCAGGGTAAATCATCGGCCGGCTGGGCACGGCATCTGAAACGATCGGGGCCAGCTGCAAATCCAGCCAGTACAGGCCGTCCGGGATGTCATCGGGGACGAAAATCATCTCGGTTACGCTGCGCATGGCAGGCTGCGGGGCGCCAGCCACCACCGAAGCGTTCTTGCCCCACCACATGGAGTGGTTTTCCAGGCCTTTGCTCTCGGGGTGGTCGAGCGATGGCGTATCCAGAAGCAAATGCACCAGGGTGCTTTCCGCCAGTACTTTCATCGCCTGTGGTGACAGCACGGGAAAGTCGGGGGCGTCATCGTAGCGACAGGCGAGTTTGCTTTCGGCGTTAGGCAGGGTTCGAATGGCCAGGGCGCCGCAATGTTCAACTTCAGCCGACTCGATGGTTTCGCGGGTGATGAAAACCCCGTCAAGTGATTCGCGCGCAACGCTCACAAGGCGCAACAGGGTGGGGCGCTGGTCCACCGTGGCGGTAACCGCCTGGTGTCGCGGGTCGATATGGCCAATGCATTCGGTGTGGGTGCCGTGCGAATGGGCGCTGAAGGTGATGACGTGCGCATTGCAGCTGCCACCTTGCTTCATGTCACCAATGAACCCGCCCAGGCGAAGCGGTTCGGAGCGGACGCTGGATTCCGAGAAAAACGAAGGGTGCTTTCCGGACGGGTCCAGCTCGATGGCCAGCGAACGTCCGCGCGAAAAATCCACCGAGTATGCCCGGCCGCGACAGTCAATCTGAGCTTTCACACAAAGTCCTTTTCATCCAGCGCCAACCACTCGAGCGCCGCGCCGGCGAACAGTGATTTTTGCTCAGCGGCGTCCAGGTCGAGTTGCGCTGCTACCTCGCCAGGCGTCTGTTCGCCCAGCGGGAAGGGGTAGTCGGTGCCGAAAATCACTCGTCGCTCGCCCATCACATCCATCAGGTAGCGCAGCGCCTGCGGGTCGTGGGTGACGGAATCCACCCAAACACGGTCGAGGTACTCGCGCGGATTTACATCGTTGTCCACCGCAACCAGGTCGGGGCGCATGTTGAAGCCGTGCTCAATGCGGCCAATCGTGTAGGGGAACGAACCGCCGCCGTGGGCAAAGCAGATCCGCAGCGCGGGCAGCCTCTCAAGCGTTCCCGAAAAAATCAGCGAACACATCGCGCGGCTTTGTTCGGCCGGCATCCCAACCAGCCATGGCAGCCAGTACTTTGGCATGTCGCCCTGGCCCATCATCTGCCAGGGGTGCACCAGCACAGCGATTTCCAGGTCGGCAGCCGCCTCGAAAATGGGAAAGAATGTTTCCTCGCCGAGATTTTCCTGATTCACGTTAGAACCAATCTGCACGCCGGGCACGCCCAGTTCTTTGAGCCGCCGCAGCTCGCCTATGGCAGTCTCAGGGCACTGCATCGGGATGGTGCCAAGGCCAATCACCTGGCGCGGATGCGCGGCCTGCTGTTCGGCCACGTGGTCATTCAGGTGTTGCGCCATCGCCAGCGCATGCTCGGGCGCCTGGTCATAGCTGAACATCACCGGCACGGTCGATATCACCTGCACATCCACGCCGTGGCTGGCGTATTGCTCGATACGCAATGAAATATCCGTGATGTTGGGCCAGACCTGGCGGAAGAATTTGCCGTCGCGCATGATGATGGTGCGGCTGTCTTCCTCCACCAGTATCGGGAACCCGCTCACGCCAAACCGCTCATTAAAGTCTGGCCACGACGGGGGCAGCACATGACTGTGCATGTCGATGCGCAGGAGCTTGGTCTGTGTGGCGGTGTCGTTCATGTTGATTCAGGAATTATAGGTGTTCCCTGCGTTAGGTGTGCTGTAAGAGCAGCGCACGCTTCAATTGCAGGTACGGCTTTCGTCTTTTGGAAAGAAGTGCCTGCAATTGGCCGCTGCGCGTGCCTTCGCCGCGATCATGGCCGCGGGAGGGGTACTCCTTCCACGACACGCATAAACCCGTCCATGGGGCTCCTAAATTACGTCCCTGTAATTTAAGGTCGCGGAAGAAGCACCCCATCCCGCGGCCCGGGAAAGCCGTGCAACTGTGGCCGTCACAACCAGGGGTTTTACCCCGTGGCCTTAAGCTCGGATGCCGCTCAGGGAGTGTGAAGAGACTGGGCAACCGGGCAGGGACGCCCGGTTAGGCCATCCAGTGCAGGGAAGCGCGGCTTCATTTGCTGGTGCGGCTTTCGGTTCTTGGAAAGAAGCGCCAGCAAATGGCCATCGCGGGCACTGTATGGACGCGCCCATGTCTCCAACGATCTGGGCGGGTAGGCCAAGGCCAATAAGAAGCGAAGCTTTGAGTGCGCCTTGAGGCCATTTGAGCAGACACGCGGGTGAAACCCCTGGTTGGGGCGGCCAAACTGATAAGGCCTTCCCATCCCGCGACCATGTACGAGCTTTGCCACCGTGCGCAAACCCGCCCACCCACGTAAAATTGCCCAGCCATGAAAGTCAGCGACTTCAGTTATGAGCTCCCGGAAGACCTGATTGCCCAGCGGCCTTTGCCGCAGCGTTCGGACAGCCGCTTGTTGCACCTCGATCGCGCCAGCGGGAAAACCATGGATGCCATGTTTGCCGACCTGCCGGAAATGCTCCGCGAAGGCGACCTGCTGGTGTTCAACGACACCCGCGTCATTCCGGCGCGGCTGTTTGCGCGCAAGGAAAGCGGTGGACGGGTGGAGATCCTGGTAGAACGCATGGTCTCTGCTGATGAAGCCGTTGTTCAGCTTCGCGCCAGCAAGCCGACCCGGGCCGGCGCCGTGCTCATGGTTGAGAACGCCGAGGCGAGGCTGGAAGTGCTGGGCCGCGAGGAGTCGTTTTTCAGGCTGCGCAGTGTGGACGAGCCGTTCATGGACCTGCTGGAAACAGAGGGCCATATGCCCCTGCCTCCCTACATCGAACGTGAAGACGAGGTCGGGGACCGAGAGCGCTACCAGACCGTTTACGCGCGTGAACCTGGCGCCGTGGCGGCGCCGACGGCTGGCTTGCACTTCGACGACGCCATCCTGTCCCGCCTGGCCGACAAGGGCGTGCACCGGGGTTTCGTGACACTGCACGTTGGGGCAGGCACTTTTCAGCCGGTACGGGTAGAGCAGGTGGAAGACCACCAGATGCACGCCGAACGCATCGATGTGAGCGAAGCGCTGTGCACCCAGGTGGCGGAAACCAGGGCCAGGGGAGGCCGCGTGATTGCAGTGGGAACCACCGCAGTCCGCAGCCTGGAAACCGCTGCTGCGGGCGGCGAGTTGGCGCCGTTTTCCGGTGACAGCCGCATTTTCATCTACCCGGGTTATCAATTCCGCGCCGTCGATGGCATGATCACCAACTTTCATTTGCCGGAGTCCACTTTGCTGATGCTGGTCAGCGCTTTCGCCGGGTTTGAACCCGTGATGGCGGCTTACCAGCACGCGGTGCGCGAGCGCTATCGCTTTTTCAGCTACGGCGACGCCATGTTGATTCTGCCGGGTTAGATTCATGAAGTTTTCGATTGCACATACCGATGGCGCCGCCCGCGCCGGCCAGCTCGAGTTTTCACGCGGCGTGGTACGCACCCCGGCGTTCATGCCGGTGGGCACCTACGGCACGGTCAAAGCCCTGACCCCGGAAGAAGTGCGCGCAACGGGCGCGGACATCCTGCTGGGGAATACCTTCCACCTGCTGCTGCGGCCCGGCACCGACGTCATCGAAACCCACGGCGGGCTACATGGCTTCATGCAGTGGGATCGCCCGATCCTCACCGATTCCGGTGGTTTCCAGGTATGGAGCCTGGCTGAACGCCGCAAGATCAGCGAAAAGGGCGTGGAATTCGCCTCGCCGGTGAACGGCGACCGCATTTTCCTGGGGCCGGAGGAGTCGATGGCGGTACAACGCTCGCTGAATTCCGACATCGTGATGATTTTCGACGAGTGCACGCCGTACCCGGCCACCGAGCAGCAAGCGCGAGATTCGATGGAATTGTCACTGCGCTGGGCGGAGCGCTCGAAAAAGGCCCACGAGGGAAACCCCAATGCGCTTTTTGGTATTGTCCAGGGCGGGGTGCATGAATCGCTGCGCCTGGAATCCGCCGCTGCGCTGGTGGATATCGGCTTCGATGGTTACGCCATCGGTGGCCTGGCGGTGGGCGAGCCCTTTGATGAGCGCAACCACGTGCTCGATTACACCGTTCCGGCCCTGCCCAACGACCGGCCGCGCTACCTGATGGGTGTCGGCAAGCCGGAAGACCTGGTGGCCTCGGTGCTGCGCGGCGTGGACATGTTTGATTGCGTAATGCCCACCCGGAATGCCCGCAACGGCTACCTGTTCACCCGCCAGGGCGTGATGAAAATCCGCAACGCCCGGTTCGAAGCCGATACTTCTCCGATTGACCCCGAATGCGCGTGCTACACCTGTCAGCACGGCTACTCCCGCGCCTACCTGAAGCATCTCGACCGCTGCAACGAAATCCTCGGTTCGCGGTTGATGACCATCCACAACCTGCATTTCTACCAGCAACTGATGCAATCCATGCGTGACGCCATTGCCGACGGGCGGTTACAGGAATTTGCTGACGCATTCTTGCAGGAATACACGGGTTCGTAGGCGCTGGCGGTACCTACCGGCCAAGCATATGTTTCCCCACGCCTATGCTTTATAATCGCCGGCTTGCCAATTTTGCGGGCCGCCAACGGTTTGAAACCGCAGCGCGCACCCCCATATCGGCTGAACAGAACAACCTAGAGGCTATCCATGGACTTCCTTATCGCCAGTGCATATGCGCAGGATGCCGCACCCCCGGGTGGCGGCCTGATGAGCTTTCTTCCGCTTATCATCATCTTCGTTATTTTCTACTTCCTGTTGATTCGCCCGCAGATGAAGCGCGCGAAGGAACATCGCGAGTTGGTGGGCAACCTTTCCAAGGGTGACGAGGTGGTAACCAACGGCGGCCTGCTTGGGAAAATTATCGAAGTGGGGGAAACCTTTATTTCCCTGGAATTGGCTGACAACGTGGTTATCAAGCTGCAGAAACATGCGGTTTCCAGTGTCATGCCAAAAGGCACCGTGAAATCCGCGGAATAACAAGGCATTCATAAGAGCCGCCCTGGCAACTATCGCAAGAAGCGGCCTCAGTTGAGTTACACACCATGAATCAATATCCAGCCTGGAAGTACGTACTCATTGTGCTGATCCTCGCCGTGGGCACGTTGTACGCGGTGCCCAACATGTTCGGCAAGGATCCTGCGCTGCAGGTGACGTCCGCACGTGGGTTCTCCATTCCTGCGGACCTGGCAACCGTCATCGACGATACGCTGGTGGTCGAGGGGATCGACTACAAGAGCCGCGAGCAGATCGCCAACAAGTTGCTTTACCGTTTTCACGACACGGTTGCCCAGGCGGCAGCCAGCGATGCGGTAGGAGAGGCCCTGGGCGATGCCTACGTGGTGGCGCTGAATATGGCCCACGCCACTCCGGAGTGGTTGCGGGCGCTGGGCGGCAAGCCAATGACCCTGGGTCTTGACCTGCAGGGCGGCGTGCACTTCCTGATGCAGGTGGATATGGACACCGCCCGCGGCCAGCAGCTTGACCGTTACGTTGACGACATTCGTTCCGCGCTGCGCGATGAGGGCATCCGCTACATCTCGGTGCGCCGTGAAGGCAATGGCCTGCTGGTGATGCTGCGCTCTGCCGAAGACCGCAGCCGTACCGAGGAAATCCTGCGTACTGACCAGAGCCTGCAGGGCCTGCAGTTGCGTGATCTTGAGCAAGGCGGCAACTTTGGCATTTCAGCATCGGTGCTGGAGCAGCAACTGGTTGAGCTGCAGCAAACCGCGCTGAAGCAGAACATCACCACCCTGCGTAACCGTGTGAACGAGCTGGGTGTGGCCGAGCCGGTGATCCAACAGCAAGGCGCAGACCGCGTGGTGGTCCAGCTGCCTGGCGTGCAGGATACGGTAGAAGCCAAGAAAATCATTGGCGCTACCGCCACCCTGGAATACCGCGCTGTCGACGAGGGTCACGACCCGATCACGGCGATGCAGACCGGCCGCGTGCCTCCGGAATCGCGTCTCTACTTCGAGCGCACCGGCCAGCCCGTATTGTTGAAAAAACGACTGATTGTTTCCGGCGATCAACTGATCGGCTCCTCCAGCGGCTTCGACCAGCAAACCGGCCAGCCGATGGTCAACGTGACGCTGGACGGCGTGGGCGCCAAGCGCATGCTGGACTTTACTCGCGAAAACGTGGGCAACCGCATGGCGGTGGTCTACATCGAACAAAAGCCAGACGCGCAGAAGACCGAGGAGGTCATCAGCGTGGCGGTGGTGCGTGAGCCGTTTGGCAAGCGCTTCCAGACCACCGGGCTCGATTCCATTGACGAAGCCAGCCAGCTTGCGCTGCTGCTTCGCGCCGGTGCCCTTGCCGCGCCGATGGAGATCGTGGAAGAGCGCACCGTGGGCCCCAGTGCTGGTAAGAAAAACGTTGAGCAAGGCTTCAAGTCGGTCATCATCGGCTTCATCCTGGTGCTGGTATTCATGGCCGCGTACTACCGTGTGTTCGGCCTGGTTGCCGACGTAGCGCTGTTCACCAACCTGGTCCTGTTGGTCTCCCTGCTGTCGATGCTGGGCGCCACGCTGACCTTGCCTGGCATTGCCGGTATCGTCCTGACTGTGGGTATGGCGGTGGATGCCAACGTGCTGATTTTTGAGCGAATACGCGAAGAGTTACGCAACGGCAACACGCCACAGGCGAGTATCCGCGCGGGCTATGACAAGGCGTTCTCAACCATTGCGGATGCGAACATCACCACCCTGATCGCGGCCTTCGTGCTGTTCCTGTTTGGTACCGGGCCCATCAAGGGCTTCGCGATTACCCTTTCACTGGGTATCGTCACCTCGATGTTCACCGCCATCATGGGAACGCGTGCCCTGGTCAACATCATCTACGGCGGCAAGAAGCGCATTGCCAAGCTCGCCATTTGACGGGCGGGGCAGGAGTTAACCATGCAAATTCTTAAAGGTAAAACCAGCTTTGACTTCATGTCCAAGAGCGGCATCGCCCTGGTGCTGTCCGCCATCCTGATTGTCGTGAGCGTTGGATCGCTGGTCACGCGCGGCCTGAATTTCGGCCTCGATTTCACCGGCGGTACCCTGATCGAAGTAAGTTTCCCGCAAGCGGCCGACACCGAGCAAATCCGTGAAAACCTGGGCGCAGCGGGCCTGGGCGACGCGGTTGTCCAGACATTTGGTGCGCCCGACGACATCGCCGTGCGCATTCCTCCGCGTAGCGCCGAGGAAAGCACAGCGGAAATTTCTACCGAAGTGCTGGCCGCCCTGCAGCAAGGGGTGGAAGGCGAAGTCGAAATGCTTCGTGTCGAGTTCGTTGGCCCGCAGGTGGGTGAAGAGCTGGCAGAGCAGGGCATCCTCGCGGTGATTTACGCCCTGATCGGCATCTTCCTGTACGTGATGTTCCGCTTCCAGTGGCGTTTCTCTGCCGGTGCCGTGATCGCGCTGATCCATGACATCACCATCACCATGGGGATTATCTCGCTGGTGCAGATCTCGTTCGACCTGACGGTGGTGGCAGCCTTGCTGGCAGTGATCGGTTACTCGTTGAACGACACCATCGTGTTGTTCGACCGCATCCGTGAGAATTTCCCGCGCATGTTGAAGTCGACGCCCAAGGAAGTGGTCAACGGTTCGGTCAACCAGACCCTGTCGCGTACGGTGATGACCTCATTGACCACGTTGTTGGTGCTGATTGCGCTGTTCATATTCGGTGGCGAGATTATCCATGGCTTTGCCTTCACGCTGATCGTTGGCGTGCTCGTCGGTACCTACTCTTCCATCTACGTGGCCAGCACCTCGCTGTTGCGCCTGGGCGTGAGCAAGTACGACCTGCTGGAAGTGGAGAAAGAGGGCGCAAACCTCGACGCGATGCCCTGATCGAGGGCACCGTAGGTAATGGCGGGCGAACCCCTTGCCCCTTGACCTGCAACAGTTATTCGAGCGGCCAGTCATCGTGCTGGCCGCTCCTCGTTCGGGCAGCACATTGTTGTTCGAAACCCTGGCCGAAGCGCCGGAATTCTGGACGGTTGGCGGCGAAAGCCACCAGTTCATCGAGGGCATCCGCGAGTTGCACCCGGTGGCTGGACGGGTGGGTTCCAACCGCCTGACTGAGCGACATATCTCCCCCGAGCTTGTCCACGCCTTGCGCCAGCGCTTTGCGCGCTTTTTGCGCGACCGCGATGGGCGTAAGTACATCGAAAACCTCGGTATCCAGAAACTTCGCTTTCTTGAGAAAACACCCAAGAATGCGCTGCGCCAGCCGTTCCTGGAGCAGGTGTTTCCCGGCGCGTTGTACATCTATCTTTATCGCGAGCCGAAGGGAAATATTTCCAGCATGATGGAAGCCTGGCGCGCGGGTAACTGGGTCACGTATCCACGGCTGCCGGGCTGGTACGGGCTGCCCTGGTCGCTGTTACTGCCGCCTGGCTGGGAAGAACTGAACGCGGCGCCGCTGGAGCAGGTATGCGCATTCCAGTGGAACACCACCAACAACATCATCCTGGATGACCTGGAAAAGCTGCCTGCCGAACGCTGGACGGCGGTGGACTACCAGGCGCTGCTTGACGACGCGCCGGCCACCATCGGCCGCCTGTGCGAATTTGCCGGGGTGAGTGTGGATTCGCGTTTGTCTGAGCGTTTGGCGAAAGAACTGCCCCTGTCACGATACACCCAAACCGAGCCGGCGCCGGAAAAGTGGCGCAAGAACGAAAAAGAAATCATCAGCGTGATGGCGGCGGTTGAGGAAACGCGCCAGCGCTGCGAAGCGGTGGTGCTGTAGGAGCGGCGCCCCCGCCGCGACCATCGGTATCACGGCGAGGGCGCCGTTCCTACAGAGTTACTTGGCGGGCGCCTTCCACTTTGCAGCAATCAATCGTTGTAGCGGCGTCATGATCTTGTACGGCGCGGCCACCACGGTCCCGGCCTCTTCCACATCGTCTTTGCCTTCAAAGGTTTGCACCACGCCACCGGCCTCGCGCACCAGCATGGCGCCGGCGGCGACATCCCAGGGCTTCAGGCCAATTTCGTAATAGCCATCCAGCCGGCCGCTGGCGACATAAGCCAAATCGAGGCTGGCGGTTCCCAGGCGGCGGAAGTCCTCGGTTTTTTCTAGCACGGCCTGGAACACCTTTGCATAGCGCGGCATCAGGCCGCGCAGGCGGAACGGGAAGGCGGTAGCGAGAACCGCGGATTCCAACTCGGTGCGCTGCGAGACTCGGATGCGTTTCTGGTTGAGGAACGCGCCGCGGCCGCGCACGGCGGTGTACGTCTCATCGCGCATCGGGTCGTAGACCACCGCGCACTCGGTGCGGCCATTGACCTGCTGGGCGATGGAGACCGCGAAATGCGGCACGCCGTGGAGGAAATTGCTGGTTCCGTCCAGGGGGTCGATCACCCACACGGTGTCGCTCTCACCGCTTTCCCCGCCTTCTTCCGCCAGGAACGCGTGGTCGGGGTAGTAGCGGGAAATTTCCCGTACAATTGCGGCCTCGCAGGCGTGGTCGACTTCGCTGACGTAGTCGTGCCGCGCCTTGCGCGCCACGGGCACGCCGGCAACCTGGCCGAACTGGCGGCGCATCAGTTCTCCAGCCGCGTGGGCGGCGGAGATAGCTACATTCAAAGCGGCTTGGGACATTGCGAATAGTCTATGGACGAAAAGGCGGCACAGGATACCAGAAGCACACCCGCAGGGCCTAGCGAAGAAGCCGGCGGTGGCCAGGAAGCGGACGCTGCCAAAGTGGCCGCCAGCCTGTCCCGCATCCGCGTGGTTTTGATCAACACCACCCACCCCGGCAACATTGGCGCCACCGCGCGGGCAATGAAAGTGATGGGGCTTTCAAAGCTTCACCTGGTTTCGCCCAAGACCTACCCCAGCGCCGAGGCCACCGCGCGCGCCTCGGGCGCAGACGACATCCTGGAGCGGGCCGGGGTGCACCAAACACTAGATGAGGCGCTGGAAAACTGCGGCCTGGTGCTGGGAACCAGCGCCCGTCTGCGCAGCTTGCCGATGCCGATGCTGGATGCCCGCGCGGCCGCCGCCCAGGCCATCGCCGAGTCGGAAGGTCACGAGATTGCGGTGCTGTTCGGCCGCGAGCGTCATGGTTTGACCAACGAGGAAATGCAGCGCTGCAATTTCCTGGTAAATATCCAAACCAATCCCGAGTACGGCTCGCTGAATATCGCCCAGGCGGTGCAGATTTTGGCGTATGAGTTGCGCCTGGCCGCGATTGCCGCACAGGGAGGGGAAATCGGCCTGGTGTTACCGCCAGCCGACTGGACGCCGGTAGACGGCGCGCAGATGGACTTGCTGTTTGAGCACATGGAGCAGACCCTGCTGGATATTGGCTTCCTCAACCCCGACCAGCCGAAGAAGCTGATGGCGCGCCTGCGACGCCTGTTCAACCGCGCGCGGCCCGACCAGAACGAGATGAATATCCTGCGTGGCATTCTTCGTGCTGCGCAGGAGTCTGCCAGGG
>JAUIBE010000044.1 GCA_030428105.1 Gammaproteobacteria bacterium | reverse complement strand
TCGGAGCACTGTTCACCTACGACAACGAAGGTGAGCCGACCTGGCTGATCCTGTTTGCCCCGTTCCTGGAGCACCAGTTTGAAAACACCGAGGTGGACGTACTGCGTTACACCGGTGGCGCCTTCTCAGGCGACTTCAACCCGGCCCAGGGCGTTTCTGTCGGTTCGGCTTCTGTCACCATCAACTCCTGTGGCAGCATTTCCGTCAATCTCGACATGGACGATTCCTCCGGTTTTCCCGATTCAGACCTGGGTGAACTGGTGCCGGTAGACGGCGCGTCACCTTCCTGCGTCTACCAGGCCGAGTTCGCCGGTTGCCCGGCCTTCGCCACTACTTCACCGATCGTTCCTCGCGGTTGCGAACTGAACGGCGTGATCACCCAGGACGTCACCCTGACCAACGACACCACCTGGGTGCTCGACGGCCTGGTGCGCATCGGTGATGACAACGCCAATTCGGCTATTGTCACCATCGAGCCCGGCACCGTGCTGATCGGCGCAGGCCAGACGGCTGACTACCTCTACGTCAGCCCGGGTTCAAAGATCTTCGCCAACGGCACCCCGACGGCGCCGATCGTGCTGACCAGCCCGCAGGACGGCTTCATCTCCGGCACCACACCCGCCCCTGGCGACGTGGGTGGCCTGGTGGTTTCCGGCAACGCGCCCTCCAACGCCTGCCCGGACGCGCCGTTCAACTGCTTCTCCGAGTTCGACCAGAGCCAGCGTTTCGGCGGCGATGATCCGTTCGAGTCCAGCGGTGAAATCAGCTACTTCCAGGTGCGTTTCGCGGGTATCGAATTCCAGCCCAACGCCGAGGTGAACTCGTTCACCTTCCAGGGCGTGGGCAGCGGCACCAAGGTGCACCACCTGCAGGCTTACCGCGGTCAGGACGACGGCGTTGAGTTCTTCGGCGGCACCGTTGGCGTGCGCTACATGGTGGTGACCGAAGGTGGCGACGACGCTATCGACTGGGATCTCGGTTGGGCTGGCCGCCTGCAGTACGGCCTGGTCATCCACGGTGAAGGTTTCGGCGAAGACTTCGGTATCGAAGGCGCCAGCAACCCGGACAGCTTCGACGCGCTGCCGCGCGCCACGCCGACGGTTGCCAACTACACCTTCCTGGGTAACGGCAACGGCGACTCCGGCATCCTGTTCAAGGATGGTTCCGGTGGCCGGATCTACAACACCATTGTTGATGGCTTCCCGACGGGTTGCATCGAGTGGGACGACGCCCCGGCAACCTACGACGCCGCTGGCACCCCGGCCACGCCGAACACCGACGTGAGCGCTTTCAACGGCGTGATCATCAACTGCGACACCAACTTCGTTGATGACGACGCGGCCCCCTACTCTGTTGCAACCTTCTTCAACAGCGCTGCGTTCTCAAACAACCAGGCGGGTGATCCGCGCCTCAACGTTTACATGCCGCGCAGCAACTCGCCGGCCAACAACGGTGGCGTGCAAATCACCGACGACAGCTGGTTTGAATACACCCAGTACCGGGGTGCGTTTGACGGCATGAATGACTGGACCATCGGCTGGACCCACCAGGTCACCGGCGGACAGTAAAAAGAAAGCACGGAAGCTTCAGAAAGCACGGACGCTTTCAGGCAGTACCCGAGGGGCCGGTTATCCGGCCCCTTTTTTTGTCTAGGTTTTGCTGACCTTGCTCATGACTTCATCGAGGCTGGTGTGGCGAATGTCGCGCCCGTGCACCAGGTAGAACACGTACTCGGCAATGTTCTCGCAACGGTCGCCCATGCGCTCCATGGCACGCGCCGCCCACAGGATGTTGAGAATGGCGGGGATATTCTTGGCGTCTTCGGCCATGTAGGTCATCAGGTGGCGGGTGATGGAGAGGTACTTATCGTCGACCTTTTCATCGGTACGCACGACTTCCATCGCGGTGTCCACGTCGGTGCGAGCGAAAGCATCCAGCACCATGCGCAGCTGCTGGCGAACCAGGCCACCCATGTGCTCGATTTCGTGGCGTACTTCGCTGCGCATTGAGCCATCCAGCTTGTCTACCACCATCTTGGCCACGCGCTTGGCCTCGTCGCCAATCCGCTCGAGGTCGGTAATGGTTTTGATCACCGCCATCACCAGGCGCAGGTCCGAGGCCGCCGGCTGGCGCAAGGCCACGATACGGGTGCACTCCTCGTCAATCTCGACTTCAAGGGAGTTGACGCGGGCATCGTCATGAACCACCTGGGCGGCCAGTTCGGAATCGCCGTTGACCAGCGCGCGGGTGGCGTAAAGCAATTGCTCTTCAACGATGCCGCCCATTTGCAGCACCTTGCTGCGCACTTCTTCCAGTTCCTCGTTGAACTGCTTGGAGATGTGCTGGCCCAGGTTCAGTTTGTCCATGGTTTCTATCCGTAACGGCCGGTGATGTAGTCCTCGGTCCGCTTGACGCGGGGATTGGTGAATACCTGGTCGGTTTCACCGTATTCAATCATCTCGCCAAGGTACATGAAGGCGGTGCGGTCGGATACCCGCGCCGCCTGCTGCATGTTGTGGGTGACGATGATGATGGTGTACTTCTCTTTCAACGCATTGATCAGTTCTTCCACCTTGAGGGTGGAGATCGGGTCGAGCGCCGAACACGGCTCATCCAGCAAGATCACCTCGGGCTGCACCGCGATGGCGCGGGCAATCACCAGGCGTTGTTGCTGGCCGCCGGAAAGCTCCAGCGCGGATTCATCCAGGCGGTTTTCCACTTCTTCCCATAATGCGGCGCCGCGCAGGGCCCACTCCACCGCGTCTTCCAGGGTCTGGCGCTTGTTGATGCCCTGGATGCGCAGGCCATAAGCCACGTTTTCAAAGATCGACTTGGGAAACGGGTTGGGCTTCTGGAACACCATGCCGACCCTGCGGCGCAGATCCGCCACGTCGATACCCGGATCCTGCACGTTGCTGCCATGGAGGACGATCTCGCCCTCGGTGCGGCAATCCTCGATCAGGTCGTTCATGCGGTTGAAACAGCGCAACAGGGTCGATTTACCGCAACCACTGGGGCCAATAAAGGCGGTGACCTGTTTTTCCCGGATCTCGAGGTTGATGTCCTTCAGCGCCTGGACTTCACCATAATAAAGGTTAAGGTCGCGCACCGTCACCGCCACGGGCGCCTGCGCCTTTTCGGCGCTGCGCTCGACGTCCAGGTCCAGCTGTTCCTGGGGAATTTCGCTGGCTTCGTTCAAGTCTCCAATCCTCGGTACTTGTCGCGCAATCGGTTACGGGCCACGATGGCGACCGCATTCAGCAGCAAGGTCACCAGCACCAGCAACAGGGCGGTAGCGTAAACCAGCGGTCTGGCCGCTTCCACATTGGGGCTCTGGAAGCCCACGTCATAGATGTGGAAGCCCAGGTGCATGAACTTGCGCTCCAGGTGCAGGTAAGGGAACTGGCCGTCGACCGGCAGCGAAGGCGCCAGCTTGACCACTCCGACCAGCATCAGTGGCGCCACTTCGCCTGCAGCCCGTGCAACTGCCAGGATCAAGCCGGTCATGATGCCCGGGCTGGCCATCGGCAACACCGTGCGCCACAGCGTCTCCCAGCGGGTTGCCCCCAGGGCCAGGCTGCCCTCGCGCACCGTGCGGGGAATACGCGCCAGGCCTTCCTCGGTGGCGATGATCACCACCGGCAGGGTTAACAGGGCCAGCGTCAGCGAGGCCCAGAACAATCCGCCGGTGCCAAAGGTGGGCATGGGCAGCGCCTCTTCGAAAAACAGCGCATCGATGCTGCCGCCCAGGGCGTAGACGAAGAAGCCCAGGCCGAAAACACCGTAGACGATAGAGGGCACACCGGCCAGGTTATTGACCGCGATTCGCACCGTGCGGGTCAGCCAGCCCTGGCGCGCGTACTCGCGCAACCAGATGCCGCCAATCACGCCGAACGGAAACACCACCACGGTCATGATCAGCACCATCAGCACAGTGCCAAAGATGGCGGGAAACACCCCGCCCTCGGTGTTCGCCTCGCGTGGAGCCTCGGAAACAAAGGCCCAGCCCGCCGCCAGGAAGTGGCCGATCTTGTTCCCCAGGCTCATTTCATTGGGACGCCAGGCCTTGATGACGTTGGCCAGCGGCAGATCGACCCTTTGTCCATCCACCGTTTCAAGGACCACCTGGTCGCGTTGGATTTGCTCGTAGTAGGTTTCGAGTTGCGCCTCGAACACCAGGTACTGCTCGCGCAGTTCCTGTCTCCGGGTTTCGATTTCTTCCAGCGCTACCGGATTGTCGCCCCCATCCAGCTCGATGCGACGCTCACGGAGCCGCAGTTGTTCCAACTGGTGATTGATCTCCCCGATCTGGTCGCGCTCCAGTTCGCTGATCTCGGCACGCAAGCGACTGGCGCGCTCGATCGCCTGCTGGAACGCGCCCCAGCTGTCATTACCGGGCACCAGCGAATCTCCCTGGCGCACACCCAGCAGATGGCCTATGAACACGCCCCACTCGGTGCGCTCCACCACCACGGCGCTGTACGGTTTGTCCCGCTGGACGATCCGCGCCTCCAGCACCCAGCGGAAATCCGACCCGGAAATATCACGGTTACCCGTCTTCAACAGAATCCGTTGCAGATCCAATGCCTCACCGGGTACCTCCTGCCCAGCTTCCTCCAGCCGTTGCCGGGAAATCTCTTCGCGCTCGCGCACCTGGCCAAGCAGCGTGCTGCGCGCACCACTTTCATCCTGGTAGACAATCCGTTCAACCCCGGTTGGCCAGAAGTGGCCCAGGCCGCGGAACGCGATCAGCAGCACCAGCCCGCCAACCAACAGCAACAGGGCTGCAACAGCGGCGGCGTTCAGCCAGATCCATGGCGCGCCGGTGCTTGCCCATTGCCTGAATCGCATGCTGCTCACCTACAGGCTCGAGTACTTTTCACGCAGGCGCTGGCGGATGACTTCCGCGCCCGTGTTGACCACGAAAGTGAACAGGAACAGCACCAGCGCGGCGAGGAAGAGCACGCGGAAGTGGGAACTGCCCACGGCGGACTCCGGCATCTCCACCGCGATATTGGCAGCCAGCGTGCGCATGCCTTCAAACAGGTTCCAGTCCATGATCGGGGTGTTGCCGGTGGCCATCAGCACGATCATGGTTTCGCCCACTGCACGCCCCAGGCCAATCATCAGCGCCGAGAAGATGCCCGGGCTGGCAGTGGGCAGGATCACGCTGGTCATGGTTTGCCACGGCGTGGCCCCCAGCGCCAGCGAGCCCATGGTCAGGGAACGGGGCACGCCGTAAAACGCGTCCTCGGCAATAGAGAAAATGGTCGGGATCACCGCGAAGCCCATGGCGCAACCAATCACCAGGGCATTTCGCTGGTCGTAGGCGATTCCCGCCTCGCGAGTCAGCCAGGCGCGAAGATCACCGCCAAACAGCACCGCCTGCACCGGCTCGGCAAACCACATGGCGAGCGCAACCAGCAATACCACAACCGGCACCAGCAACAGCGGCGCCCAGCCCGCCGGCACCCTTTTGCGAAACGCTCCACCGTGGCGGCTCCACAGGTAGGCGAAGGCAATGACGCCCGGCGGAAGAACCAGCAGGATCATGAAGACCCCGGCCAGGTGCTTTTCCACGAATGGCGCCAACCACAGGCCCGCCAGGAAGCCCAGCACCACGGTTGGCAAGGCCGCCATCACTTCGATGATCGGCTTGACCAATTCGCGCACCGCCGGCGCCATGAAACAGGCTGTGTAGGCGGCCGCCATCAGGGCGAGGGGAACCGCGAACAGCATGGCGTAGAGGGCCGCCTTCAGTGTGCCAAACACCAGCGGCGTCAGGCTGAACTTGGGTTCGAAATCGGTGTTCGCCGCGGAGGACTGCCACACGTAGTCGGGCTCGGGATAGTTTTCGTACCAGACCTTCTCCCACAGGGTCGCCCAGGAAACATCCGGATGCGGGTTGTCCACCTCGTACAGCGCAATGCTGCCGTCCTCGCCGGCAAGCAGGATGGCGTTGGCGCGGGGGGAGAGCCCCACCGCGGCCACCGGCCCCTGGCCGTCAATATCCAGGACTTGCTCACCGGTGGTAGCGTGGTACAGACCAACGTTTCCGCTGGAATCGACCGCCACGAAGCCCTTGCGGCGTTGCTCGGGCTGGATCAGGACGATTTCCGCCTGGAGGGCAGGAAAGCTGCGAATCGCCTGCAGCGAAAGCTGGTTTTGATCGTCCCGCACCGGGAACGCCTGGTATAGCGCCCCCGACTCGTCGCCCACCAGCAGGGAAACCCCGCCCAGCAACATGGAAACCGCGCTAATGGCGTGCTCGCTGACGGCAATGGTTTGCTGCAGCTCCAGGTTCTCGCTGGAAAACCGGTGGATATTGCCGCTGGCATCACCCAGGTAAATCCACCGGCGGTCTCCGCTCAGCGCCAGCGCTGTCACGCCAAAGGGAATGCCCTGCGACTGCGTTTGGATGTCGATCTGCACTTCCCCGCTGAGCAGGTTTTGCGTCTTGGCGGCTCGGAGCAGCACCAGGTCACCGTCGGCGCCATGGGCGGCCAACAGCAACGCCCGGCTGTCATCGGCAATGGCAAGGTGCGTGACTGGCGCCTGCAAGCTCAAAAGCGCGTCTTCGCCATAGGGAAATTCCAGGCTGGGAACCACCCGGCGGGTTTCAACCCCGGTGCTGAAGTCCATCGCGTACTGGTGCTCGAAAACCTGAACTGCTCCCGAGGCGGAACCCACCGCCACCAGGCCCGGCTTGCCGGCTTCAAACGCCGTGGCGGTGACTTCAAGTTCACCCGTCGCCAACGGCTGCGACGAGATCATCTCGCCGCCGTGGGCCGAGCGGAAGTGAACCACACCGGTGCGGGACAGGCCGGAAACAACTTCTCCCTGCTCATCCAGCGCCAGCCAGGCGGGTGCGGGCGCTGTTTCGTTGTTCGCCCCCAGCTCGACTCGACTTTCCACCGAGGCGGGCGTGAACAAAGGCCATACAACCCACAACAGATAAACGAAGATCATGGCGATCGCGCCGATTACCAGGGTGCCGCCGATGGAGATGGTCCATCGCGCAATGGAATCCTTTCGCGCACGCCAAAGCTGGTAGCGTGGGCGCTTCCGGATGGCGATTTCGGGGGTCTCGGGCGTGACTGCGTTCATGGCCGATCTTTCAGGTTAATGGGGCATTATTACAGGTTTGTTACGCAATCATTTTTTTTGATTTTTTTTGTTTATGTCCTTGATATTTCTTCCCCGCCCCTGATAATCAGGGTCCATTCCAGCACGATCGATCGTGGGAGATAAGAGTGACCAGCAGTTACCTGAGCGGCATTTTCGGCGCCTCGCCAGTGCGTCCGCTGCAAAAGCATATGGAAAAAGTGATTGATTGTGTAACGGAGTTGATTCCGTTCACCGAGGCCGCGCTGGTTGGCAACCACGAGGAGCGCGACCGCCTGCAGGCCTTGATCGTGGAGCGTGAGAACGAGGCGGACGAACTCAAGAAAGAGCTGCGCATGCACCTGCCCAAGAGCCTGTTCATGCCGGTAGACCGGCGTGATGTGCTGGAGGTGCTGGCCTTCCAGGACCGGGTGGCCGGTGGCGCCCGCAGCGTGGCAGGCCTGTTTGTCGGTCGCGAGATGAATTTCCCCGAACCGCTCAAGCAGGATTACATGGAGCTGGTCAATCGCTGCATCGATGCCTGCAACACCGCCTATTCAGCCATTCGCGAACTGGACGAATTGCTGGAAACCGGTTTCGGCCCCAACGAGGTCGAGATGGTCAACGGCATCCTCCAGGAACTCGACGTGATCGAGGCGGAAACGGACGAGCAGCAGGTCAACCTGCGGCGCAAGCTGTTCCAGATGGAATCCGATCTCAAGCCGGTCGACGTGATGTTCCTGTACAACATCATCGACCGAACCGGCGGTATCGCCGACCGCGCACAGCGAGTTGGCAGCCGATTCCAGCTCATGCTGGCGAAATAGCGAAGACAACCCCTAAAAAGGAACAGCCATGGAATTCTCCGTTTGGTATCTGGTGCTCGCAGCGGCATTCGGTTTGTTCATGGCGTGGGGTATTGGCGCCAATGACGTGGCCAATGCGATGGCCACCTCGGTGGGCGCCCGCGCACTCACGCTCAAACGCGCCATTATCGTCGCCGCCATTTTCGAGTTCGCCGGCGCGTTCCTGGCGGGTGGCCAGGTCACCGCAACCATTCGAAAAGGCATCATTGACGCCAGTTCAGTGGCCGGCAACCCGGATGTGCTGGTCTGGGGCATGCTGGCCGCCTTGCTTGCCGCCGGCACCTGGCTACTGATTGCATCGAAACGTGGCTGGCCGGTTTCCACCACCCACTCCATCGTCGGCGCCATTGTCGGTTTTGCCATTGTCGGCATCGGCATCAGCTCGGTGCAGTGGGGCAAGGTTGGACAGATCGCCATTTCCTGGGTGATTTCGCCGGTGCTTTCGGGCGTGGTCGCCTTCCTGCTGTTCATGAGCGTGCAGCGGCTGATCCTGGATACCAACGACCCGCTGAAGAACGCCCGCCGTTACGTGCCGTTCTACATCTTCCTGGTGGGCTTCATCATGGCGCTGGTTACGCTGCTCAAGGGTCTTTCCCACGTGGGCCTGGAGTTCACCACCGGGCAGAACTACGTAATCGCGATTTTTGCCGGCCTGGTCACCATGGGCATTGGCATCATCGGCATCAGGCGCGTCAAGGAAGTAGAGAACGAGAACGAGGAGTTCCGCTTTACCAGCGTTGAACGCATTTTCGGCATCCTGATGATCTTCACTGCCTGCGGCATGGCTTTTGCCCACGGCTCCAACGATGTCGCCAACGCGGTTGGCCCGGTGGCTGCGGTGGTCTCGATTGTCGCCTCCGGCGAGGTGGGCCAACAATCCGCCCTCCCCACCTGGGTGTTGCTGCTGGGTGCGTTGGGTATCGTTATTGGTCTCTCCACGTTTGGCTGGCGCGTGATCAAGACGGTGGGGCAAAAAATCACCGAGCTGACGCCTTCGCGCGGTTTTGCCGCAGAACTGGCCACCGCCACCACCGTGGTGCTGGCCTCGGGAACCGGCATCCCCATTTCCACCACCCACACGCTGGTGGGCGCGGTGCTCGGCGTCGGCATGGCGCGCGGTATTGGCGCGCTCAACCTGCGCGTGGTTGCGAACATTTTCCTGTCGTGGGTGGTTACGCTTCCGGCAGGCGGCATCCTGGCGGTGCTGTTCTTCTACCTGTTCAAGGGTATATTCATCGACTGATCGCGGCGTGATACCGGGCAAGACCGCCGAGCCGCGGCCAGCAACTGCGGTGCATTGATGAAATACAGGATCCTGATTCGGCCCATCGCGGCCGGCGAGACCGGCAAGGCCGAGGCGTTTATCAAGGCCGCCGCCGATTCCGCCCAATCCCGAACCACGCTGCGGCGCATGGGCCAGACCGGCTGTGTGCTTGGCGCTCACCAGGGCGGGCGACTGGTAGGGCTGGCGGCACTCGACCCGAGGGCGCGGCGCATGCTGGGTCCGTGGCTGGCCCCCAGGGCCCCGGCCAAAATCGCGCGGCAAAAACTGGTTACCGCCGTAGAACGGCTTGCCGTCGAGTTTGGCCTGGGCATGCTCACGGCGGAGAACCACGCCTCGCTCCGCCAGCCACTCCAGGAATTGGGCTACGTCGCAACGGGCTCTTCCGGTTTGAGCCGTTCGATCGTGCGTCGCACAACCCGCTATGGCCGCCAGATCCGTGCCTTGAACACGGAGTTGGGGATTCCCGCCGATTACGCTGCGAAACACTGGTTGCGCCTGCATCCTGAGGCCACCAAGCTGGTTTCGATTGGCAAGGACATCTACGAGCGCAGCCAGCGCATGACGCCGTCAGCCGCCAGTGCCTGGAAGCAAATGGTGAAGGCCGCCCTGGCGGACGGTGTTGAAGTTCAGCCGGTTTCGGCGTTTCGTAGCGTGGAGTACCAGGCCGGCATCGTGCGCCGCAAGCTTGAGCGCGGCCAGTCGGTAGAAGAAATCCTGCGCGTTTCCGCCGCCCCGGGATACAGCGAACACCACAGCGGCCGCGCCATCGACGTCACCACGCCCGGCGCCGAGGTGCTGGAAGAATCATTCGAGGAAACCGCGGCGTTTGAGTGGCTTTGCGCCAACGCCGCCAACCACGGCTTTTCCCTTTCCTTCCCCAAAAGGAATCTGCACGGCATCGCCTACGAGCCTTGGCACTGGGCCTGGTTGCCCTAGACCGGCCTTCAGACCGCGACCGGCTAGTGCAGCGAGTCAGATACCTGCACCGATTCCTGCTCCCCACGCTCGGCCCGCGCCGTCAGGTCAAACGGCATTTGCACCTGGGAAAGGCCAAAGCGGAACAACAGCCCGCGCATTTCGCTCTGCAACAGGGGGTATAACTGCCTCGCCAGGCTGGCGTGGTTGGTGGTGAACTCGGAAAAATCCAGCGGCTCGCCGCTGACCTGCTGGTACACCGCCTCGAAGGCCACCGAGGCGCGGAACGATGGACCTTTCACGTCCTCACCCGCACCGCGGCAATTCAGCACCGCGGTCACCTGGTAGAGCGGCAACTCGGCCGCGCCGCCATCGGCTTGCAGCACGCGTGGCGTAAGGTTGAGCTCCACCTTGGTATCGGTTGGCGCTTCCTCGGCAGAGGGTTGCAGGATCTCGGCATTCAGCCGTGAAGGCTGCAGGTGCTTGAGAATGAAATGTTCGAGCAGGTTGGTGGTGGACATCTGTCGGCCTGAAAAACGGTAACAACCACTAGATGCGCGCACCCGCGCCGGGTTTCAAGCGCGATTACATCAAGGTGGTGTCGGCGGCCTGCCAGAAGCAGAACGAGGCCACGGTGCGAAAGGGTGCCAGGTGCGCGGTTTTCTCCAGCACATCGTTCGGTGGCGGCAGTTCATCCAGGCCGTAAACCACCTGCACGCCCTTCTGCACGCCAAGGTCGGTGGCGGGCATGACGTCGGGGCGGCCGAAATTGAACATCAACAACATCTGCACCGTCCACGGGCCGATGCCGCGAACCTGGCAGAGGTTTTCAATCACAGCATCGTCGGAGCGCCGCACCAGTTGGGCGCGGGTGGCCAGGGTGCCATCAAGTGTTTTGCGCGCCAGGTCCTGGATAGCCAGGGCCTTGTTGTTGGACAGGCCCACCGCGCGCATCTGCTCGATGGTCAGCTTCTGCGCCTGGCTGGCCTCGGGCAACTGCTGGCGAAACAATTCGGCGAAGCGGCCATGAATGGTCCTGGCCGCCTTGCCCGAAAGCTGCTGGTAACAGATGGCCCGCGACAGGTAGCGGAACAGGTTGGTTTCCGGGTCGTGCGGGCGACGCGCCGGCGGGTACTGGGCGAGAAACCCGTCCATGCGGGGACACTGTCCCCGCAAATGGTCGAGGGCCTCTCGCCTGCTGTACCTTGGCCGGCCCATGGCCTGGTTTTTGCGGCTTACTCTGCGGGCGTAAAGATGGTGGTGTGCGCCGAGGTCGCCAGGCCGTCGGCCTCACCCAGTGACAACGGGTGATAGCTGTTGGTCAGCCACAGCGGCAGCTGGCTGGAGTAATTGGGGCTGAAGAACACCCCGCTTTGGCCGCCAGGAATCACCTCGTAGCCCACCGGCCCTTCCGGCGTCATCTCACCAACGAAACGACGCGCCGGTCCGGCGCCAAACATGAAGCCGTTCACCGAGTTGGCCCGTGCACTGTGGCTGGAGGCGTCTACCGCCTGGTAACCACCCTGGCGGGCGAGTCCGGGCAGGCCGGGCGCCAGGTCGGAGAAACCACCGCCATTGGGCACGTTCAGCGGGTCCATGTTGAGCGGGTGGTCAAACACGATGCGGTGCAGCTTGCCCCAGCGATAGTCCATCACGTCGGTGGAATTCTCAAAGGCAGCGGCAAAGTCGTCAGAGGCCAGCAAATCCAGCGCCTGCTGCAGGCTGCCCACTACCGCGGGCCCAAGGCCCTGCGAGAAGAAGTTGATGCCCGATGCACCCACGCCGCCGTTGGTGCCGTAGTTCATCAGGTGGTAGCTGAACGCGCGCTCCGCCGAAGTGCTTCCGGGCAGGTTATCACCCAGGCCGATGGCGCTGAGCGTGGCGTCGATGGTGTTGCGAATCAGCATCGAGCGCCAAACCGCGTACACGGTGGCGGCCGCGCTGTTACGCACCTCGTCGGAGTCGGGTTCGACCGCGAGATCGGGGTCGTCACCGGCATCCCAGCCCTCGGCCAGGCCGGTCGGGGTGCTGTAATCCCAGGTGCTAAGCACGTCAACCGCGGCAGACATGGCCGAACCGGGCGGCACGTCAACGCCCTGCACCACGGCCAGCAGCGTTGGCAGGATCAGCTCGGGATCGAGAATCTCGTCGTTGGCCTGCAGATCCATCATGTCATCGATGGTCACCGGCGCGTCCGAGGCCAGCAGGTCCTGCAGCACGCGGTCAATACGACCCATGCGGTAATCGGCGTAACCATTGTTCAGGTAGTAAATGCCGGCAGCACCCGGCACATCGGAAGGACGCAACTGGTTGAGCGGGTTGTTATCCAGCGTAACGCCAATCGGGTCGTTGTTGGCGTTGGCAATGTAACCGCTCTCCGGGTTGATCAAGTGCGGCATTTCAGCCTGCGGCATGATCTCGAACGGAATCGCCTGGCCCGGCTGCGGGTTCTGCAGTGGCGCCCACTCGTGGTTCAGCGCACCGGTACCGTCACGAATAAACCATGGCGGAACGCCGCCATCCACGGTGCCTTCAGCGAGGTCGGAACGAATCGGGTTCTCGGCGCTGGTGAAGTAGGCGATGTTGCCCTCGACGTCGGCGTAGATCCAGTTCTGCGAGCCAAAATCGAAGTACTGCAACGCGGTCTGGAATTCATCCATGTTGCGCGCCCGGTCCATCTCCAGGATAAAGCGCGATTCCTGGGTAGCGGCCAGCCCTGTGTATTGCAGGGTCAGCACCGAGGTGCCGTTGATGGAAAGAATCGGCCCGTTGTTGCGCCGTGGCACCACCAGGGTGATGCCGCCTTCCAGCAGGCTCAGGTTGGCGCGGGTCAGGTTGTCCGCTTCGCCGTCGCCCACGTTGTTCACAAAATAGCTCTGGAAAATGGTCTTGATCGGCTCCGCCACGCCGTTGTGCACCGTGTGCGTGGGCAGGCCGCCACCGGGCAACGGCAGCAGGATGGCTTCATCCTGGAAGATGTCGGTGACATCCATGGGGTGCACGGTGGAACCCCAGCAAATCCAGTTGTTGCAGCCCTGGATGATGCCCGGCGCGCCGGCAAACTGCACCCCGGAAACCGAGTAGCTGTCTTCGTCGCCAAGCTGGTAGACCAGGCTGGACTCGTGGAAGGTGGAGGGAGTATCCAGCGTCAGGTGCGGGTCGTTGGCGACCAGCGGGTAGCCGCTGGCGGTGTGTTCGCCGCTGACGGCCCACTCGTTGCTGCCCTTGGTTCGTTCCAGCGGCTTGAGCGAGTCTTTCAGGAAATCCGAGGCTGCGAACAGCTCACGCGCCTGCATGGCCAGCGCAAGGGTGGTGTCAGAAACCGGCCCCGGACGCTCAGCTTTCGGTGATGCGGCCTTGGGCGAATTCTGCCCCGCGGATTCGGGTGAAGACTGGCCAACTCCGCCAATGCTGGACAGGAACCCCGGAACACTGACGCGCCCGTCACGCGGCTGGCTGCGGAATACATCCTCAAAATACAAGGCGGTGCCATCGAAACCCACGAACTGGCCAACGGCCTGGTAGGTGGCGAAATCGATGGTGGCGTCGATGTCGAGGTCGAAGGACAGGTTGAAAGCCAGCAGCTTCGCATAGGTGATGGTGTCAACCGGAGTCCACGGCTGAACATGGGTCAGCTCCAGCCCGGCGTATTCCGGCGGCAGCGGACGGCTGTTCAGCCAGGCATTTACGCCATTGGCGTAGGACTGCAGGATGGATTTGGTCTGGGCATCGAGGATCTTCCACGAATCCTGCGCCGCGCGTCGCAGACCAAAGGTGCGCAGTTGCACGTCGGTGCTCAACGCAGCCGGGCCAACCAACTCAGCCAGCGTGCCCGAACCCAGGCGGCGGAAGTAATCCATCTGGAACATGCGGTCGCGGGCATGGATAAAGCCCTGCACGAACGCGACGTCTTCCTCGCTGCTGCCGATGATGGTTGGAACACCACGCGCGTCCTCGTGAACGGTAACCGGTTCACTGAGCCCGGGGAAGGTAAATTCCTCGGCTTGGGTGGTCAGCGGAATCAGCAGACTGCTGAGAAGAAATGCGAAGGCGGTCAGGCGGCTGGGCACTAGGCGTAGTCCAGCCAAATCAAACTTTGTCATTGGCATCCCCGTAAGCATGAGCCAGTCGACATACGCTGGCGTTTAGTCGTGCCCTAAGCATATACCGCAACGGGGCCAAGGTCATCTGGCCGAATGCGAACCAGCCAGTCGAGTTCCTGGTTATTCTTCTTCGAGCGGCTCCAGCAGGTCTTCCATGCGCTTGTTGGCCGAGTCGTACTTGTATAACGGCACCTGGTACGCCCAGCCCTGCGCTTTCTGGTTGATGGCGTCGGCAACCTCAGCCGCTTCATCGGCGCCGCTGGCCTCCAGCCGAACCCAGCGATACTCCTCGTCCTCCGCCAGCAAGGCAGTAACCTGCAGGCCACTGTTCATGGACACGCGCAGTTCGCTTGCTTCCTCCCAGTTGACTTCATCGGCCGGCACAACCGCGTCCATTTGCAGGCCATCGAGCACCGAGGCCAGCTGGTTAATCGAGTAAGCCGAACGCGTGGTGCGGCCCTCGGGCAGGTTTTCCAGGGTGAAGTCGGTGACATCGGTGGAAACGCGGCTGATGCGAACTGATTCGCCATCGGCGTGGCTCACTTCCACGCTCAGCACTTCGTCCTGAGGAAGGTCTACCACGGCGCGATCCAGCCAGCCGGCCGGATTCACTGGCAGGCGAAAGGCCTGGTCAACCAGCACGCTTTGAGCCTCATCCTGGCGCCTGAGGTATTGCCCTTCGCGGCCTTGCGCTGCGTTGCCGATGATCACTGCAGGCAGCGCTGCATTGCCCGGGAATGAAACCAGGGTTCCCTGCGCATCGGCGCTGTTCACGTCTTCAACACCCAGGCGATGGTAGTAATCGGGGTTGGCGGTCTTGGCCTCCACCACCTCGGCCTGCGACAGGTTAGCCAGCAACGGCCTCAGCACCGACCAGTCGGCCGGGTATTCGTACGACTCCTGCACCACCCAGCCGCCTTCACTGCGCAGCAGGGTGATCACTTCCTCGCCGCCGGCAGTGGTGATCTGCACCTGGTCAACATCGTTGATCGCGGCGGCCAGTTCCGGCAGGTAGAGGCCGGGCTCAACCGAGGCCTCGTCACTGGTTCGCGATGGCAGCAGGAACACGGCCAGCCCCACCACGACGGTCACCACCAGGAGAATGGAAAAGTGTTTCTTGCTCATTGCTTCAAACCTGTTCCTTAGGCCGCCTGGGCATCATTCGCGGACCGCGAACGTGAGCGCCGGCGCAACGCCAGCAACCCGGCGGCAGCCATGACCAACAGCGGCACCAGTGCGATGTTCAGCAGCTTCAGGCGGGTGCCAAGTTTTTCAATATCGCTGCGCAGCTCGTGCTGCACGTGGCGCAGTTCCTGGCGAATTTCCAGCTTGCGGTCGACAAAACGCTGCACTTCGTCCTGCTGTTCGGGGCTCAGGACCATCAGGTCTTCATCGCCACGCGCGGCCTGCAACTCGGTGAGCTTGCGCTCGGTTTCGGCCAGTTCCTGCTGCAGGCCCTGCTCGGTTTCGCGGTAGTTCAGCTCGGCGGCAGCCTGCAGCGACTCCACCCGCTCAAACGGCCGGCTCGAGCTGGCGCGGGTGCGGATGCTGATCAGGTCGCTGTTGCCCAGCATGTTGTCCACCGCGTTGACCGCCATGGCGCCATTGTCGGCGAACGGCGTCAGGATAGACTGGCCAAGGAAGGCTTGGCGCTGCACCCACACGCGGTCGGTAAGCGCATCCACGTCGGCAAACAGCAGCACGTTGATACCTTCTTCACCGGCCTCGGCCAGGTGATCTTCAGCCGCGAAACCTTCCGGCGCGGCCTCGAAAGCGCTGCTGGCCGGCCCACTCAGGCGCGCGCCCAGGGTGTAACGCTGGCCGGTGGGCGTAAAGCCATCGAGCAGCGTGGCCGGGTCGGTCAGGAAACGGAACTGCGAAGCGTCAAAGGGCGCGGCATTGGCGCTGGTCTGGATCAACGGCTCAAAGCGGGTGGTTGCACCCTCTTCCGGGCTGAACCAGCCAGTGGAGGTGAAGTTCACCACCTCCAGGTCGGCGCTGACGATATCGTCGGCGTTGAGCCCGGCGGTTGGCACGGAAATGATGCCGATGTGGCGCGAAGTGGGCGTCCCAATGCCATATTCGAGGTCGCCCACGGTACGGGTGGCGTCAAAGTTCACGCCCCAGGAAGCTG
Source organism: Gammaproteobacteria bacterium (assembly GCA_030428105.1). Classification (GTDB taxonomy): domain Bacteria; phylum Pseudomonadota; class Gammaproteobacteria; order Xanthomonadales; family SZUA-36; genus JAUIBE01. The sequence goes on along the minus strand of JAUIBE010000044.1, from coordinate 2,402 downwards.
CGAAATCCGGCAGCGGCGAAGCGCTGCCCGCCGACATGCTGGCCATCGGGTCATTGGGATCGCCACGGTCAATCTCGGCGAAGGGATCAACAAACAGGATCACCCGGCCGCCGCCCAGCACGAACTGGTCAACCTGGTACTGCAGGCTTTGCGATAGCTCCCGGGGGTGCACCAGCATCAATACTTCGATGTCCTCGGGAAGCTCCGAGCCCGCCGGGTCGATATCGCGCACATCAAACAGCTGCTGCATCTGCTCGTAGATCGCCCACGGCTCGCGCATCTGCTGGGTGGCGGGGTCGTAACCCGCGGTCATGGGGAGGCTGCTCATCAGGCCCACGACGCGCTTTTCAGGCGCGCCCAGCGAAGAAACCATCTTGGCCAGGTCGTATTCCAGGAACTGCTCCTTGGCGGGCTGCAGGAACGGCATCGACTGAACATCGTCGAAGGCGTTGGTGCCGGCCACCCCGAAATAAAGCGTGTCGCCACTGGCGCCTACCGGCGCTGCCTGCAGACCATAAGCTGCGGCCAGGTCTTCCTCTTCGGAAAACGGTTTTGGATCAACAAAATGCACCCTCAATTCGCCGCTGCTGTGGTTGGCAAACTCTTCCAGCAATTCGCGCACGCGCCGGGCGTAGCTGCGAATCTGCGGCAGGTCGGCGCTGGCGTCCTCGGAGAAGAACAGGTACAGGTTTACCGGCTCTTCCAGGTTCTGCAGGATGTTGCGGGTACCGTCGCTGAGCGTGTATAGGCGGTTTTCGGTGAGGTCCATCCGCATACCGGTGAGCAACTGGCTGCTGAGCATCACCAGGGCCACGAAAATAATCAGCAACAGCAGCAGCGAGCCGTAGGAATACGTTTTGCTGCGGGCGGATACGGTCTTTGGAGCCGTGTTGTTGTCGTTCGTCGTCGTCATGGCGAATCAGTCCGCTTTCTTGATATCGAGGATGACGCTGTTGGCCACCAGCCAGAAACCGATCACCAGGGCGAAGTACACCAGGTCTCGGATGTCGATGACCCCCTTGGAGATGGCCGCGAAGTGCGCCAGGAAGCTGAAATCGGCAATGGCATCCAGCAGCGCCTGGGGCGCCCAGCCCGAGAACAGGTTCAGCACCATCGGCAAGCCGCTGAGCAGGAAACCGAAGCACACCACCACCGAGATGATGAAGGCCACCACCTGGTTGCGCGTCATCGCCGACACGCACGAGCCAATCGCCAGGAAACCGCCGGCCATCAGCCAGCTACCGATATAGGCCGCGGCAATGGCGCCGTTGTCGGGCGAGCCCAGGTAATTGACGGTGACCCACGTGGGGAAGGTCAGCGCCAACGCCAGGCCGACAAAAAGCCAGGCCGCCAGGAACTTGCCCGCCACCGCCTGCCAGGTGGTGATCGGCAAGGTGAGCAGCAGTTCGATGGTGCCCGAGCGCCGTTCCTCGGCCCAAAGCCGCATGGAAATGGCTGGCACCAGGAACAGGTACAACCACGGGTGAAACTGGAAGAACGGCTGCAGGTCGGCGATGCCGCGCTCGTAGAACGAACCCAGGTAAAAGGTGAACACCCCGGACATCACCAGGAAGATCACGATAAACACCCACGCCACCGGGGTGGCAAAATAGCCGGTCAGTTCGCGGCGCATTACATTGAGGATTGCGTTCATGAGCGCGCCTCCCCGGAGCCTTCGCGAGTGATCTGGCGGAACACCTCGTCGAGGCGGCCGGCCTCGAGGCGAAGCTCACTCACCGCCCAGCCGTTTTCCCGCACCGCGTCGGAAACCACTTCCAGCAGCCTGGTGCCTTCCGATGGGAACACCGTGAGTTCACCCTCGCGCAGTTCCACTTTCCGCGCGCCCGGCAATTCGCTCAGGCGGCTCGCCACTTTCTCAGGGGTGTCCACCACCAGCGTTACCGCGTTGTGGTAGCGCGACCGGGCCACCAGGCCGGCCGGCGTGTCATCCACCAGCAGGCGGCCATCGGCGATGATCATCGCGCGATTGCACAGCGCCGCAACCTCTTCGAGGATGTGGGTCGAGATGACGATGATCTTGTCCTGCGCCATGTCGCGAATCAGGCGCCGAACCTCGTGTTTCTGGTTGGGGTCCAGGCCATCGGTGGGCTCATCCAGGATGAGGATGGCCGGGTCGTGCAAAATCGCCTGCGCCAGCCCCACGCGCCGCTTAAAGCCCTTGGAAAGGGTTTCGATGGTCTGTTCACGCACTGCGCCCAGGTTGAGGCGCTCGATGGATGCCGCCGCGCGCTTTGATACCTCGCCACCGGAATAACCGCGCGCCCGGGCGATAAACTCCAGGAACTGGCGAACATTGAGTTCACCATAGCTGGGTGCACCCTCCGGCAGGTAACCGATGCTGCGCCGCGCGGCCAGCGAATCGGTGCAAATATCGTGGCCAT
>JAUIBE010000043.1 GCA_030428105.1 Gammaproteobacteria bacterium | reverse complement strand
AGTACCAGTTTCATTTTCAGTCCTCCTTTGCGCTCCTCGCAGGCAAAGAATAGACTTCCACTGCTGAACCCCTACTGAACCGCCAGGCGCGAATTTACGTTATCGCCCGCCCTGGCCAGGACCGGAAAAGACTGAACCTATGTTTGAATTTCATGAGCACGGTGAGGTGTGCGAAATCCGCCTTGCCCACCCGCCTGTTAACGCCATGGCCTCGGAGTTCTGCGATGGCTTTATCGAGGCCTTGAACAGCAAGGCCGCCAGCCACCCCGCCATCGTGATATCCGGCCAGCCGGGCATGTTTTCTGCTGGCCTCGACGTGGTGCGGTTGTTGCAACTCGACCGGCCTGGCATCGAAAGCTTCTGGGGTTCGTTTTTCGGCATGCTGGGTGCCGTGGCGGCAAGCCCAGTGCCGGTGGCCTTTGCGATTACCGGGCACAGCCCCGCCGGCGGGGCGGTTCTGGCCATTCACGGCGATTACCGCGTGATGTCCAGTGGTGACTATCGCATTGGCCTCAACGAGGTTCAGGTGGGGCTGATCGTGCCGCCGCGCGTGCAAAAAGTACTGGCCCGCCTGGTCGGCACCTACCCGGCCGAGCGTCTGCTGGTGGCCGGCGCAATGCTCACGCCCGAAGAAGCCCGCGAAAAAGGCATGGTCGACGAGGTTGTCGACGGCTACGAGGAAACCATAGCTCGCGCCGTGGCCTGGTGCACGCAGCATATCCGCCTTCCCAGGCAGGCGATGTTGACCACCCGCGAGATCATGCGTGCAGACCTGCGCGATATCCACAGCGACATGGGCGAGGAAGAACTGAAGGCATTTGGCGACCTGTGGTTCTCTGATGAAACCCAGCAGACCATCGGTCAGCTGGTGGCCAGCCTGAAAAACAAGTCTGCCTGAAGTTTTCGACCGGCCGCGTGGCTGGTCGGCACAACGTTAAAGATCGCCGCTGATGCGTTCCGCCAGGTTGCGGATAATCGCGGCGGTCACGCCCCACACCAGGTGGTTCTGCCAGGTGAGTGACCAGATGATGTGATTGACCCCGTCCTGCTCACGCTCGGTGCGCTTGAAGCGGGACAAGTCGGAAATCACCGAGAACGGCACGGTGAACACTTCCTCGACTTCCGAGGTGTCGGGCACAAACTGGAGCCCCGGCTGCAACAGACCTACCACCGGCAACACCCGGTAATCGGAAATGGTGTCAAAGCGGTCGAGGAAACCGATGGCGCGAATCGAAGACTCGGGAATGCCAATCTCCTCGCGCGTTTCGCGCTTGGCGGTGTCGATGGCCGAGCCGTCTGTCCGCTCCACCGCGCCGCCGGGAAAACTGACCTGGCCGGGATGGTGCGCAAGGTTACGCGCCCGAAGGGTCAATACCAGTTCGGGTTCATCCTGTTCAATGATGGGCACCAGTACCGCCGCGGTGCGTCCGGGCCGGTAATTGCTTTCGCCGGCGGGCTTGAACCCGGCGACCTGCAAAGGCCGAACGCCTTCTTCAAACGGCGAAACTGCGGCCATCAGCCGGGCTTTCCAATCTTCCATCGGTTTCGTTCTGTGCGCCCCGGGCGGGGCAGAGTGAAAAACGGGGCCGTTGCGGCCCCGTTCTCAGTCAATCTTACTCGACGATTTCGACCAGCTTGAGGTCGAAGGTCAGGGCCTCGTTGGGCCCGACCGGCGGGTTGCCCCGCGCGCCGAATGCCAGTTCCGGTGGCACGAAAATCTGCCAGGTGGAACCGGTCTTCATCAGCGGCAGCACTTCCTGCCAACCGCGCAGCACCGTGTTCACCGTGAATTCTTCCGGAACGCCACGGGCAAACGATGAATCGAACTCAAGCCCGTCCATCTTTGAACCGCGATAGTGAACTTTAACCGTGCTGTCCAGGCCGGGACGCGAACCATCACCTTCTTCGATGATGCGGTACTGAACACCACTCGGGAGTTCAACGATACCGGTCTTGGAACGGTTGGAGGCCAGGAACGTTTCGCTCTGCGCCTTGTTTTCTTCAGCCAGTGCAATGAAGGCTTCCTGCTGTTCCTGGCGAACCTTCTGCTGCAGGGCGGTCAGCATCGCGACCATTTCTTCTTCAGAAATTTTCGGGTCGGAGCCGGCGGCCGAATCACGAATCGCCGCAATGATGGATTCAACATCAAATTCAGCGCCTCGCTTGGAAATGTCCTGGCCAATATCCCAACCAACGGCGTAGCTGAGCTTACCCTTTTCGGTACTGATGTCCTGGGCCATGGCCGGACCAGTAAGTAACGCTGCAACCAGGGCCAGCAACAACGCTTTTGCGAAACCAAATCGCATGGGGAATAACCTCCTGAGTGAAATCACCTAGTTCTTCACGCACCGCTCAAGTTCTTGAGAATATCCAGACTCGTTTCCGAGTGGCGATGGGCGGGCTTTTGCGGGCCAATCTGGCGCGCGAAAAGTCGCCTATTCTACAGGAGCATCAATGCGTCTGTCATGCCTTGCCGCCGCATGTGCGCGGCCTCGGGGATTTCTGACTTCCAACTTGCCGCTAAAGTTCTGGCGCCTCGCGACACGACGAATGGCGCGTTTCCCAACCAAGTATTGGTGGATTTCGCCAATACGCCTGGTCAAACCGGCCAGCCCCCCGGTTCTCCTTGAATTTAACCATTTATTTTCAATGGTTTAAAATGCACCCAGGAGTTGGCACAGAGTGTGCATTTAATATCCCAGGAATTGTTTGATCAGGAGCACACGCCATGGGCATTTTTTCAAGATTCAGCGACATTGTGAATGCCAACATCAATGCCGTACTCGAGAAGGCTGAAGATCCCGAGAAGATCATCCGCCTGATGATCCAGGAGATGGAAGACACCCTGGTGGAGATTCGCTCGGCTGCCGCCAAGTGCATAGCCGACCGTAAAGAGCACGGCCGCCGAATCGCCTACCTGGAGAAAGAGCAGGAAGAGTGGAACCAGCGCGCCGAGCTGGCCGTGCGCCGCGACCGGGAAGACCTGGCCCGCGCCGCGCTGGCCGAAAAGCAGGCCATCGCCGACCACGTCGCCCAGCTCAAGAATGAGCAGGAAGTGCTGGACAGCCAGTTGGAGAAGTTCAACTCGGACATCACCCAGCTGCAGACCAAGCTGAACGACGCCAAGGCCCGCCAGCGCAGCATTATTGTCCGCCACAAGACGGCCACTTCGCAGCTTTCAGCGCGAAAGCACATCCACAACGACCGGATGGATGAGCTGCTGTTCCGCTTCGAGAACGCCGAGCGCCGGATTGACCGCGTCGAGTCCGAGCACGAATCCATGGCCATGGGCCGCGGCCGCTCGCTGGCCGACGAGATTGCCGACCTCGAGCAGAACGATCGCGTCGACGAGGAACTGGCGGAACTGAAAAGCCGCGTGGGTGGCAAAGCAGCCGCCAGCAAATCCGACAACAAAGACAAAGCCGATTCCAAGGAGTAAACCATGGGCGACATCATCCCTATCCTGTTACTGACGGTCGTAGCCCCGGTCTGGATCGTGTTCCACTACATCACCAAGATCAAGACCTCCAAGGGCCTCACTGCAGAGGATGAAAAGATGCTCAGCGAGGTGTGGGAATCCACCAACCGGATGGAAGAACGCATCAAGACCCTGGAACGCATCCTGGACATCGAAGCACCGAACTGGAGGCAGCGTTGATGAACGCTTTTTACGAGCGACGTAACCCGCACAAGCTGTACCGCGACAAGAAGAACGCGATTATCGCGGGCGTGTGTGCAGGCCTGGCCGGCTACTTCGGCTGGAACGTCAAGGGCATGCGCGTGGCCACGATTCTGCTGTGCCTGATCCCGCCGTTCACGCCGTTCATGATCGTTTCGTACATCATCCTGGCGATCTTCCTGCCGGTGAAGCCCGGCGACCTGTACGAAACCCAGGAGCAGGCCGAATTCTGGCGCGGAGTAAGCAATGCGCCCTCGGACGTATTCGGCTCCCTGAGCCACCGGTTCAAGGAACTGAACATGCGGCTGGAGCGCATGGAAGCCTTCGTGACTTCGAAAGAATTCGAGATTGACCGGGAACTGAACCGCGCCAGGGACAGTGGCCGTAGCACCTGAAGCGCGACGAGCCAAAGCGAATTTATTTTCGGTTCAAAGTAACGAAACGACCACTTCGAACGTCAACACTATTAAGAAAACGTGGTCAAAACTGGAGTGAGCGGTCTCACCAACAGAAGGGAACAGGAACATGCAAGGCATGCAACACCCAGAGCAGACCGGAAAGACCAACCCTAACGAGGGAAACAAGGACATGAAAGGCAACTCAGTCGAATTACCCGCACGTTCAGCGCCACTTTATGCTTCACCGTGGCTGGCGTTCTTTTACCTGCTGTTCAAGAGCCAGGGCCAGGATAACTAGCCCTGGTTCCTATCAGGGCGCCCGGCCGTAAATATCCTCGTAGCGCACGATATCGTCTTCACCGAAGTAGTCACCGGTCTGAACCTCGATCAGGTGCACGTCTTCGGTCCCCGGATTCTCCAACCGATGCAGTGTTTCCACCGGAATGTAGGTGGACTGGTTCGGCTCCAATAGAAACTCTTTATCCCCCAGCCTGACTTTCGCGGTTCCGCGAACCACGGTCCAGTGTTCACTGCGGCGGTGATGTAGCTGCAACGACAACACCTGCCCCGGTTTCACCACCAGGCGCTTGACCTTGCAGTCGTCAGCGTCTTCCAGGATTGAGTAACTGCCCCAGGGGCGATGCACGGTCTGGTGATAGTCCGCCGCGTCGTGCTCCAACTCGGCCAACTGGTTGACCACCTGTTTTACATCCTGGGCGTGCTCGCGGTCGGCCACCAACACTGCATCGCCGGTATCGACGATCACCAGGTCGTGCACGCCAACAGCCGCTACCAGGCGGCTCTCACCCTGGACAAAGCAGTCGCGACTTTCCACCAATACCGCTTTGCCCTGGATCCGGTTGCCGGCAGCATCGGACTCGTACAGTTCGCTGATCGCTTTCCAGCTTCCGATATCGCTCCAGCCAAAATCGGCGCCCACCACGGCGCAGTTGTCAGCCTTTTCCATCACCGCGTAGTCGATGGAGATGCTGGGGCACTGGGCGAACAGTTCTTCGGAGATTTCCAGCGGCTGGCGAAACTGGTCCGTGCCTTCCCAGCAGCGTTGTGCTGCACCGTGTACTTCAGGGGCGTGCGCTTCAAGCGCTTCCAGGTAGGCTCCGGCTGAAAAGCTGAACATGCCCGAGTTCCACTCGTAATCCCCCGATTCAAAGTATTCCTGGGCGGTAGCCGCGTCCGGTTTCTCAACAAACTGCGCCACCTCGAACCCGGACGAATTCTGCACCGGGGTGCCCTTGCGAATGTAGCCGTAGCCGGTTTCCGCATGGGTGGGATGGATGCCGAAGGTCACCAGGTAGCCCCGGTCGGCCAACGCAACAGCTTCTTCCACCGCGGCGCGGAACCGCGATACATCGCGCACCAGGTGGTCGGCCGGCATCACCAGCAGGTTGGCCTCGGGGCCGATGCGGTGGTTGACGTACAAGGCCGCCATGGCGATGGCCGGTGCGGTATTGCGGCCCATGGGTTCCAGCAGGAAGGGATGCTGGTGCTCCTCGCCCACGATGCGGTTGTACAGGTCGCGGGTGTAGAAATAATAGTCGCGGCTTGTGACCGTGAGGATCGGCGCGCCATCGGCAACGCCGAGTGCACGGTTAAAGGTTTTCTCGGCCAGTGACTCACCATCCACTAGTTGCATGAATGGCTTGGGGTGGGCGCGGCGCGAAACCGGCCAAAGGCGCGTGCCAGCGCCACCAGAAAGAATGACCGGAACCAGGGGTCGCTTGTCGTTGGGATTATTCATTGTTTTGAAGCTCCTCCAGGCACGCTTCCACCGAGGTGGCGAGATCGCTCCGCCGCACCCCGAATGTCTGCCGAATCTTGCCGGTATCCAGCACCGAGTACTGCGGTCGCTTGGCCGCGGTCTTGAACTGCGCCGAACTCACCGGCTTCACTTGCGGAGCCTTGTCCAGCAAGCCCTGCTCCTCCGCGGCCTGAAATATCAACTGGGCAAAATCATACCAAGTGGTTGCCGGACTGTCGCAGTAGTGGAACACACCCGAGGCGCCGGGCTGATCGGGGTTGCCAAGCAGGTGCTCAGCGACCTGGCGGGTGACCCGGGCCAGATTGCGCGCCCAGGTGGGGCAACCGTGCTGGTCGTTAACCACGCTTAGTTCCGGGCGCTCGCCGGCCAGGCGCAGCATGGTGCGCAGGAAATTGTTGCCGTGCGATGAGTAAATCCACGCCGTGCGCAAAATCACATGACGGCAGCCACTGCTGCCAATGGCCTGCTCGCCGGCGAGCTTGGTCTCGCCATAGACGTTGATGGGCGCGGTGGCATCGGATTCCCGGTAGGGCCGCTGCTGGTCGCCTGCAAAAACATAGTCGGTGGAGTAATGGACCAGGATGGCATCGTGCGCGGCGCACCAGTTGGCCATGGCTGCGGGTGCGTCGGCGTTCACGGCTCGGGCCAGGTCGGGCTCCGATTCAGCCTGGTCCACGGCGGTGTAGGCTGCGGCGTTGATCACCACCGCGGGCTTCAGCGCCTGCAACAGCGCTGTAACTGCATCAGAGTCGGCCAGGTCGAGGGTGGAAAATTCACCCTGCCCTGGCGACAGCCCCTCTGGCGCCACGCGGTCTGCCAGGTGAATGGCGCCGAGACCCTGCAATGTCCGTTGCAACTCGGTTCCCAGTTGGCCCGCAGCGCCGGTCAGCAGAATGTTCATAACCCGCTGGCGCCTGGCTCAGGCCTGTAAACGCGGCAGGCGGTCGTGGGGAATGTCGGCAAGGCGGGGCGCCGCGCGGTCTTTTTGCGAAAGGCTCTCTGGCTGGATGGGCCACTCGATGCCAATTTGGGGATCGTCCCAGGCCACTGCTGCGTCATATTCAGGCTCGAACAGGGCTGTGCACAGGTAAGAAAGCGTTGCGATTTCACCGAGCACACAAAAACCGTGCGCGCAGCCTTCAGGAACGTAGAGTTGACGATGGTTTTCGGCACTCAATTCCACTCCCATCCACTGGCCAAAGGTGGGCGAATCCGGGCGGATGTCCACTGCCACGTCAAAAATGCTCCCTTCCAGCACCTGCACCAACTTGCCCTGGGGGTTAGGGTACTGGTAGTGCAGCCCGCGCAGCACGCCTGCCGCCGAACGCGAAACATTGGATTGCACGAACCGATCGGGCAGGCCCGCCTCGGCGAATCGCCTGGCGTTCCAGCTTTCCTTGAAGTAGCCGCGGTTGTCGCCGTGCACCTGGGGTTCAATGACCACCAACCCGGCGATGCCGGTTTCGATGGTTTGCATCAGCGCCCCCGGTGCAGCAACTGCAACAGGTATTCGCCGTAACCGCTCTTGCGCAGCGGTTCGGCCAGCGCTTCCAGTTGCGCCCGGTCTATCCACCCCTGGGCCAGGGCAATCTCTTCGGGGCAGGCGATTTTCAGGCCCTGGCGGGTTTCGATGGTCTCGATAAAACTGGAGGCCTGCTGCAGCGATTCGTGGGTGCCGGTATCGAGCCAGGCGTAACCGCGGCCCAGGCGCTCAACCGAGAGGTCGCCGCACTCCAGGTAACACTTGTTGAGGTCAGTGATTTCCAGCTCGCCGCGCGGTGAGGGCTTGAGAGCACGGGCAAACTGCGGTGCCCGCTCATCGTAAAAGTAAAGGCCGGTGACCGCGTAGTTGGACTTGGCCTGCTGCGGCTTTTCCTCGATGCTCAGCACCTGGAAATCGCGGTCGAATTCGACCACGCCGTAGCGCTCCGGGTCACTCACCCAGTAGCCAAACACCGTGGCCTGGCCTTCGCGCGCCGCGGCGCGGGCCAGCACATCGCGCAGTCCGCCGCCGTGGAAAATATTGTCCCCGAGAATCAGGCAGCTAGGCGCGCCGTCGAGAAATTCCTCGGCAATGAGCAAGGCCTGCGCCAGGCCCTCGGGCTTTTCCTGCACCGCAAACTGCAGGTCCAGGCCCCACTGGCGACCATCGCCCAGCAGGCTGGTAAACATGTGCTGCTCGTGCGGGGTGGTAATGACCATGATCTCGCGAATGCCCGCCTGCATCAGGGTGGAAAGCGGGTAATAGATCATCGGCTTGTCGTACACCGGCAGCAGCTGCTTGCTGACCACGCGGGTCAGCGGGTAGAGACGGGTTCCACTGCCGCCGGCAAGAATGATTCCCTTGCGGCTCATTGTTTCTCTCCCAGGCCCAGGCGTTCGCCCTGGTAGCTGCCATCCTGCACGTGCTGCACCCACGCGTGATTATCCAGGTACCAATTAACGGTGCGCTCCAGCCCGGCCTCGAAGTTGACCGCGGGGCGCCAGGAAAGCTCATTGCAGATTTTGCTGCAGTCGATCGCGTAACGGCGATCATGCCCTGGGCGGTCGGCCACGTGGGTTACCAGGCTGCGGCGGCTGCCCAGCGCGGGGTCGGGGCGCTTGGCATCGACCACGTCGCAAATGGCGTTCACCACCTCGAGGTTGGTGCGCTCGCACATGCCGCCGATGTTGTAGACCTCGCCCACCCTTCCCGACGCGCGGACGCGGTTGATGGCATCAACATGGTCTTCCACGAACAACCAGTCGCGCACCTGCTGGCCATCGCCGTAAACCGGCAGCGCCTTGCCATTGAGCGCGTTGTGGATGATCAACGGAATCAACTTCTCGGGGAACTGGTAGGGACCATAGTTATTGGAGCAATTGGTGGTCAACACCGGCAAGCCGAAGGTGTGGTGGTAAGCACGCACGAGGTGATCGGACGAGGCCTTCGATGCCGCGTAGGGCGAGTTGGGCGCATACGGTGTTTCTTCGGTAAACGCCCCGGTTTCGCCGAGACTGCCGTAGACCTCGTCGGTGGAAACATGCAGAAAGCGGAACTGTTCGGCCCGCTCTGCGGGCAGTCCACGATGGTAATCGCGTGCCTGTTCCAGCAGGTTGAGCGTGCCCACCACGTTGGTCTGGACAAACGCCGCCGGGCCGTCGATAGAACGGTCGACGTGGCTTTCAGCGGCGAAGTTGATGATCGCATCGGGCTGATACTGGCGGATCAGCCCACCCACCAGCTCGGCGTCGCCAATGTCGCCATGCACAAACACGTGGCGATCGTCGCCGGACAGCGAGGCCAGTGTTTCCAGGTTGCCCGCGTAAGTCAGCAGGTCGAGATTTATGATGCGGCAGGCAGGATTCTGCTCCAGGGTGCGGAGCACGTAGTTGCCGCCGATGAAACCGGCGCCGCCGGTCACAAGCAGGGTGGTCATTGAAAAACTACCAGGGCTCAAGGCCCGGGGATTGGGGCCCCGGGACTAAAACGGGATGTCGTCGTCTACAAAGCCGTCATCTGCAACCGCAGTTGCTTTCTCCGGCTGCTGCCTGGGGGCGTTGTCACGGAAACCGCCGTCGCCCGAAGGCGCGCCCATGTCGCCTTCGCGATTGCCAAGCATCTGCATTTCGTTGGCGACAATTTCGGTGGTGTAGCGATCCTGGCCGCTCTGGTCCTGCCACTTGCGGGTGCGGATGGAGCCTTCGATATAAACCTGGCGGCCCTTGCGCAGGTACTCACCGGCAATCTCGGCCAGGCGGTTGAAAAAAACCACCCGGTGCCACTCGGTGCGCTCTTGCTGCTCACCACTTTGCTTGTCGCGCCAGCTCTCGCTGGTGGCCAGGCGAATATTGGTAACGGCTGCGCCGCTGGCGGTGTATCGGGTTTCCGGGTCAGCGCCCAGGTTTCCGACCAGTATGACTTTGTTGATTCCTCGCGCCATGAGGCATTCTCTCTCCAGGGCGCAACCCAAATTTGGCGCGCCCAATTCAAAACGTACTTACAATGGGATGAAATGGTGTGCGAAGTTTATCACAGCCGTTTCACGTTCCATGTAAGATAGTGTCCTGATTGGGCAACTCAATTGACCTCTTGGCGTGTCAGCATTTGACAGATAAAAATAACTCGGAGATTCAGGGAATTGAATCCGACAACTGACATTCAACCCATTTTCGATATCTGCGCCGAGGACATGGCCGCCGTTAATGGCCTGATCCGCGACAGCCTGGATTCGGAGGTGGTGCTTATTCGCCAGATTTCCGAATACATCATCGGCTCAGGCGGTAAACGCCTGCGCCCGATCCTCGTGTGCCTGTCCGCGCGCGCCTGCGGATACCGCGGCTGGGACCACATCCCGCTGGCCGCCATCGTCGAATTTATTCATACCGCCACCCTGTTGCACGATGACGTGGTGGACGAGTCTGAAATGCGCCGCGGCCAGGAATCGGCGCACTCGGTGTGGGGCAACGCCGCCAGCGTGCTGGTGGGTGATTTCCTGTATTCACGCAGCTTCCAGATGATGGTGGAAGTGGACTCGATGCGGGTCATGGAAGTGCTGTCCAACGCCACCAACATGATCGCCGAGGGCGAGGTTGAGCAGTTGCTCAACATGCACGACCCGGAAGTCACCGAGGAGCGGTACTTCAAGGTGGTGCAGAAGAAAACCGCCAAGCTGTTTGAAGCCGCCTGCCAGTTGGGCGCGGTGATTGCTGGCCGAAAAGACCTGGAAGCCGACATGGCCGCCTACGGCGTGGCCCTGGGCACCGCCTTCCAGGTGGCCGACGACGTGCTCGATTACCTAGGCGACGGGGAAAAGCTGGGCAAGAACGTGGGAGACGACCTCGCCGAGGGCAAGCCCACCCTGCCCCTGATCCTGTGCCGCCGCGACCTGGAACGCCAGGAACTGCGCATGGTGGACGAGGCAATTCGCGACGGTACGCTGGAAAACCTCGACGCCATCATGAAGCTTATCGAGACCAGCGGTGCGTTGCGGCGCGCCCGCCAACGGGCGCGCCTGTTTGCATCAACCGCCAAGGACGCCATCGAAGGCTTCGACGACTCGCAGTGGGTAGAAGCACTGCGCACCCTGGCCGATTACAGCTACCAGCGCGAGTTCTAGCGGGCGTCCAGCACGCGGTTCCATTCCTCGACCCGCTCGGCGTTTTGCGCCAGCACTGCATCTCCGCCCTCAACACTGACCGACTCAATCTTGTCGCCGCCCTCGATGGCATCGACGGTCTGCTGGTCCGCGGCTGACTGCACGCGTCCGAACACCGTGTGTTTGCCGTCCAGCCAGGGCGTTTCCACGTGGGTGATAAAAAACTGGCTGCCGTTGGTTCCCGGCCCGGCATTGGCCATGGAGAGGACGCCAGGACCATCGTGGCGAGCCTCCGCCGTGCATTCGTCCTCGAACCGATAGCCCGGTGAGCCGGTGCCGCTGCCATTGGGACAGCCACCCTGGATCATGAAGTTGTCAATCACGCGGTGAAAGGTTAAACCGTCGTAAAATCCGCGATTTGCAAGATTAACGAAGTTGGCGACAGTTAGCGGAGCTTTGTCCGCAAATAGAGTCAAATTAATATCGCCCTTGTTGGTTTTCATCGTCGCTGTAACGGTTTCGACGGAATCGCTCATTTTTTAGAATCTCCAGTGTGAATTTTGAAACTTTTTGGCCGCAGTTGCGGTCATATGTATCGAGGCCGCGGGAATGGTCTCTCCCTCAAACCGACAGGGCGAATTCTGCACTCCTCACCCCCTGGCCCGCGGCCTCATTACTGTCTTTCGTAACCCTCTCTCCCCGGCGCACGGAGTGCGTCGGGGAGAACCTGTTCCGCTTCCAGCCCGAAATGCCTGGCGAACTGCCGGCCACGATCTTCAAAATCGCGAAAATGGGGAAAGCTGGGGGCGCCCGGTGAAAGCAGGATCACGCCGCCCTCTGGCGCCAGCGCCCGCGCACGTTCCACGCCTTCTTGCAGGTCGCGCGCCTCGCTAGTTCCCAGTTCGGGCCGAATGCCGGCATTCTCAATGGCACGCAGGATTTGCGGGCCATTATCGGGCAATGTCACCACGGCTGCCGGCGGGTGCGCAGCCAGCGCCTCGGCATACGGGCGCCAGTCGACACCACGGTCCAGGCCACCAACCAGCAACACTACCTTGCGCCCCTGCAGCGCACTCATGGCCGCAACCGTCGCCACCGGCGCGCTGGAAATACTGTCATCGATGATATCCACCTCACCAACCGCGCCGATGAATTGAAGCCGATGCGGCAAACCCGCGTAACTCTCGACATCCGTCAGCGCGGCAGCACTGTCGCCACCCACCCGTTTCAACACAGCCAGGCAGGCTGCCAGGTTGACGCGGTTGTGAGCGCCGGGAAGGCGCGGCGGCATGGCGCACTGCCTGCCAAGCTCATCCACTTCAAACCACGCCACATCATCACGCCCTGCCAACGCCTCGCGCAATCCCGGGTCCGCAGCATTGGCCAGCAATCCACCGGACTTCACCAACTCCGCCAGCCGCAACTTGTCGGCGCGGTAACGCGCCTCGCCGCCGTGCCAATCAACATGGTCACTGGCCAGGTTCAGCAGCACGCCCAGGGTGGGCTGCCCCTGCAAGTCGGCAAGCTGGTAGCTCGACAGCTCAATCACCCACCAGTCGACCGCCTGGTCGCTGCAATCCAGCAGCGGCGTGCCGATGTTGCCCGCAAGCTGAACGGACAGCCCCTGCTTCGCCATCAGGTGCGCCAACAGCGAAGCGGTTGTGCTCTTGCCCTTGGTGCCGGTGACGGCGATGGTGCGCGCCGCCGGGTGCGCCTGGAACCACAGCGAGCTTGGCGTGGTTACGCTCACGCCAGCGTCTATTGCCGCCTGGATGGGCGGGCGGTACGGGCTGATACCCGGAGACCGAATCAACAGGTCGAACTGCTCCAGGCCGGCGTCTTCCAGGCGACTCAACTGGAGCTTGCCTGAGGCGACAAGGTCGGCCTCACCCGGACGCTGGGAAAGCCCCTCGGTAATCAGTTGCAAGTCAGCGGCCGTACCGAGGGCATCAATGTATCGGTAGGCCGATAGCCCTTCGCGGCCCGACCCCAGGATGGCGACGCGCCCGTGCAGACACAGCTCAGGCATGCTGTCCCCTAGCCTTCAAGCAGGCCGGGCGGAATATGATGATCCGGCGACGGTCGAAGCAGCTCGGCCATTGCCGGCACCTCGACGGCTTCCAGCTCCCCGGCCAGGGTTGCCACCACCGCGTGCTGGCTCCATTGCGGATCCTGCACCAGCGCAGCCAGGGCCGCGCGCGACTCACCCGATTCGCCCACGCATTCAAAAGGCTTGTCCGCACCCAGCGCACAAAGCGCGCGAAAGCCATCAACCTGCTGCGGATCATCAAGCAGGTCGACGCCTTGAATCGCCACCACTTCGGCGGGCGAAAGGTAAAGCCCCAGGGCCAGTGCGGTGAAGCGGCATTTCGGGCAGTTGCCGCACCAGCGCCCGGTGTTGCGCGAGCCATCGAGGTGAAAGTTGCGATTACAGCTCGAAAAAACCGGGTGGTAGCGAGTAAGTTTGGCAAACCGCCGGGCGATGGCCAACTCGGACAAGGGCCGCAGGATGGAAAAGTACTCGATATCGGGGCTGACCCGCTGCGCCATTATGGCGCGAAACCCGGCCTCGAACTCTGAGCTCTTGCTGTACTGGTGGTTAACCGCCCCGCTGGCGGTTTCCAGCGTGGCCTCGTTGGCCGATCGCTCGTTGGCAAAGACCACGAAGCGAAAGCCGTAAAGAATGGCGGCGCAAAGCAAAACGGCCGAGTTGATCGCGGTGACCGGCACATGTCCATTAAGCGCGCCTTCATGGTTCATTTGCGCCAGCTCGGGCGCCAGGGTGCGCTGAATACGGATCAGCGGCAAGCCGGCGGCGCGCACCGTGTCTTCAATCAGGGTTGAGCCACCCACGCAGATCGGCTGCACCTCGATTCCGCGCTGCTGAAGCATGTCCAGCGCCACCAGGCTGTCCTTGCCACCGCCCATGGCCACCAATGCGCGGTCTGGCAATACCAGCTCCTGCGGGTGCCTGGCCGGAGCCGATTCCGCCGCCGTCATGGCTTCGAAATTCACCCGCGCAGCGAGGTCGATTTCATTGACGTGGGCAAATTCGGCCAGGCCCTGCACGTATAGCTGGCGCAGGAACGCTGCCAACGACGCCGGTATGTCTGCACCTTCCATTCGGGACGGAACCCTGGTTTTGTAGTAGCTGACGCCAGCAACAAGGTGAAGCAGTTCGAGCGCGCCCTGGAAGGCCTCCTGGCGCGACGGTTCCGGCGGCCATGGCGCATAGGGAAACGTGAACGTCTCCACCAGCTCGGGACCATCGTCCAGCGCGTAAACCAGTTCGGCGACGCCGGTCATGGGGTCATAACCACGGCGCAAAAAACGGAAGGCCTCTGCGCCGTGGCCGGAGTGCGCGGGATTGCTCAAGAGCCACCACCCACAGCCGCCAAAGGCTGGCCGATATCCAGCTCTGACCAGCACGGGCCAAACAGCGCGGCGTTTTGCTGGTTGGCGATCAGCGCCGAGTGCGCCGCCGCCAGCAGGGCGGTTTCCTCGCCGCGCCGCACCAACATGCTGTGACACAGGTCATTGGCAGACTGCGAGACCATCAGCAACGGGTAATGCTCAAACCCGGAATACGCCGGTTGAAGATGTTGCAAGGCCTTGCTGACCCCGCGCCCCACCACGTTAACCGCAACGCAATCGACGAAGACTTCCACTTTGCAGCGCTTACTGAGATCGGCCGCCAGGCGCTCGATGTCGGCATCCACCAGGTGATTGTCGCGCAGGCTCAAGGCGATGGTCGTGGTGGTTTCCGAGGTGGCTACCAGTTCGATGGAGATGCCCAGCTCGGCCACGGTGGCGAACACCCAGGCCAGGAATCCAACCTGCTGGCGCGGGTCTATGTTCTGTAACAGCAGCACCGCCATGTCGGTGCGGCATACCACCGCCTTGGCGCCGGGAAACGACTCCACCTGGCCATGAATGCGGGTGCCTTCCAGACCCGGGCTGGCTGTATCCAAAATCCAGATGGGGGTCTGGGTGGCTGCCGCCGCGCGAATGCAGCGCGCATGGATCACGCCGGCCCCGCTGGCCGCCATTTCCAGCGCTTCGGCGTAGTCGAGTTGGCGCAGCAGCCGCGCATCGGCCAGCCGCCTGGGGTCTGAGCTGAAAACACCGGGCACGTCGGTCCATATTTCTACCCGCTGTGCACCGATTCTTCCGCCCAGCAGCGTCGCCGATGTGTCGGAACCGCCGCGCCCCAGCAGCGCAGTGCCGCCCTCGGGACGGGCAATAACGAAGCCCTGGGTAATGACCAGCGGCGCACAGGCGTTCAAACCTGCCAACAGGGCACTGTCCGGCCCCGGCTTGCAATCGGCCGACAACCACTGCCTGCGATCAGACTGGTCCGGGTCGGCGCTCGAATGCAGCAGGCCACGTGCATCAATCCACTCGGTTTCGAAGCGCTGTTGCAGGTAGACCCAGCCAAGACGGGTGCTCAACCACTCTCCCAGCGCCATGACCTCGGCCATGAGCGAGGGTTTGCTCGAGTTCTGAAGCTGCTGGCAGAGGCTTTGCAGGCGCCGGCGGGCTTTCTCGATCCACAACGACGCATCGATCTCGAGTTCGCCAGCCAGGCGCACATGGCGCTCGACAATGAGATTCACCAGGCCCTGCTCAGAGGGCTTGCGGGTGAGCTCGGAAAGCAGGTCGGTGACGCCCTGGACGGCCGAACACACCAACAGTATGCGGAAGCCCTCGCCCTGGCGCTCGCCAACCCGCTCGGCGATGGCGCGCCATTGGGCCGCGCCGCGTACGCTGCTGCCGCCAAATTTTAAGACCAGCCATCGATCATTCACGAACCGGGATCCCGCCAAAAATCAGTCGCCGAAACGGTACTCCAACGCGCCGCCCCTGTACAGGCAAGGCGTTGCAAAGTCATTGCTTTGCCATAAAAAAGGCGGCTCCGGAGAGCCGCCCAAAGAGGGAACATCGAGAGTGATCTTCAATTTCCCAGGAGTGTGTAAGGGTGTACCCTGGCTACCGTTCCTCAGTACCCGAGAGGATCCACATCTACTCTGACCCTGATGCGGTCGCCGGGTTCCTCGCGCATGCGTGTGTGGTAGATATCACCGCCATATTGGTAGGAAACATCCCAGGCCACAACACGCTGCTCGGTGCGCCAATCGGTTTCAATTTCACAACGCTTCTCTGTGACCGCGTAGTAGCCATCCGGGTTCCGTCGCCGCGCAGAATCGGCGGCAATCGAGCCTCCCAGCGCAGCGCCGGCCGCCGTCATCGCCACCTTTCCGTTGCCACCACCAAACTGGTTGCCGATGACGCCACCGATAATCGAGCCAACGATGATGGGCGTGGCCGAGCGGGCCCGCGGCTCACGATGCCAGACCTGCTCGTCCCAGCAGACCTTTTCTTCCACCGGGTAACGCACGCTTTCGAACACCGGTTGTGCGTCGATCACGCGGGCCCATTCCTGCTTGCTTCCGGCATGTGCGGACAGGGCGGGAAGGAGCATCACTGCCAAACAAGTTGTGGTCAGAATCTTTTTGCGGGTTTTCATTTCATCCTCCTTCGCATTGGCGCGGTTGCTTGCGCCAAACAGGCGAGTCATTTCTCGCTTGTTGGGCACAGACTACTGCGCGATTCCTGAATGGAAGCTGAATTGCCGGACGGCCGCGCCAGCGGTGCAATCGAGCGGGCTTGGTGACCCGGGCATTCTGTACTAGGATGATTGTCCCTTCGACTGACGAGAGTTTCGAATGCCTAAATATCGCACCGAGGACATACGCAACATCACTTTCGTCGGGCACGCCGGAAGCGGTAAAACCACCCTTACCGAAGCGCTGCTCGCCAGGTCGGGTGTTATCGGGGAAGCCGGCACGATTGAGCGCGGCACCACCACTACCGATTTCGACCCGCTGGAAAAAGAATTCCAGAGCTCGCTGGACTCCGCGATAGCCAGCATCGATTTCGAAGGCATTCACATCAACATCATCGACACGCCGGGCTTCCCGGATTTTCGTGGCCCGGCGCTTACCGGCCTCGCCGCCACCGAAACAGCCGCGCTGGTCATCAACGCGCAAGCCGGCATCGAGATGTCCACCCGTCGCCTGATGCGCCGCGCCAAGCGCCGCCGCCTGTGCCGCCTGGTGGTGATCAACAAGATGGACGCCGAGGACACGGACCTCACCGCGCTGGTGCGACAGGTGCGCGAGGAGTTTGGCCCCGAGTGCCTGCCCATCAACCTGCCGTCAGAAAATTTCACTACCGTCAGCGACTGCTTCTTTGGCACCGAGGGTGAAACCGATATCTTTTCTCTTTCCGCCGCCCACGAGGAAATCATCGACCAGGTGGTGGAAGTGAACGAGAGCCTGATGGAGAAGTACCTGGAGGGCACGGAGCTCAGCCGCGAGGAACTTCACAATGCCTTCGAGCAGGCCCTGCGCGAAGGCCACCTGGTGCCCATCTGCTTTACCTCGGCGCGCACCGGCGCCGGGCTTGGCGAGTTCCTTAAACTGTGCAAGCGCCTGCTTCCGAACCCGGCCGAGGGCAACCCGCCGATGATCATGAAGGGTGAAGGCGAGAAGGCCAAGCGCGTGGAAATAAAGGCCGATGCTTCAGAGCACGCCATTGCCCACGTATTCAAGATCAGTAACGACCCGTTTGTCGGCAAGCTCAGCGTGTTCCGCATTTACCAGGGCACGGTGAGACCCGATTCGCAGCTGTACATCGGCGATGCCCGCAAGCCCTTCAAGGTAGGCCACCTGTTCAAACTGCAGGGCGGCAAGCACGTTGAGGTGGAGGCTGGCATACCGGGCGACATCTGCGCCGTGGCCAAGGTGGAAGACATCCACTACGACGCCATCCTCCACGACTCGCACGACGCCGACAGTTTCTACCTCAAGCCACTGGACTTCCCGCAGCCGATGTTCGGCCTCGCTATCCAGCCCAGCACCCGCGGCCAGGAACAGAAACTGGCGCAGGCCCTGACCCGGCTTTCCGAGGAAGACCCTTGCTTCAAGGTCGAGCACAACCAGGAACTGAACGAAACCGTCGTGCGCGGGCTGGGCGAACTGCACATGCGCGTCATGATGCGGCGCATGAAAGACCGCTACAACGTGGAAGTGGACACCCGTCCGCCACGGATTGCCTACCGCGAAACCGTGACCCGGCCCGCCGAAGGCCACTACCGCCACAAGAAACAGACTGGCGGCGCCGGCCAGTTTGGAGAGGTTTACCTGCGCATTCGGCCGCTGGCGCGCGGTGATGGCTTCGAATTCAACAACGCGGTGGTGGGTGGCTCGATTCCCACCAGCCTGATCCCGGCGGTGGAAAAAGGCATCCGACAGATTGTCGACGAGGGTGCGATTGCCGGTTACCAGTTGCAGGACGTGGAAGTGACCGTTTACGACGGCAAGCACCACCCGGTGGACTCGAAGGAAATTGCCTTCGTGATTGCCGCGCGCAATGCCTTCCTCGACGCCATCCGCAACGCCGGCCCGCAGATCCTGGAGCCCATCGTGAGCGTGGACGTGACTGTGCCCGAGGCCAGCATGGGCGATATCACCGGCAACCTGGCCGGGCGGCGTGCACGCATCAGCGGCACGGAAAGCATGAGTGGCGGGCTGGTTACGGTTACCGCCGATATGCCGCTGAGCTCACTCAGCGATTACCACGCCGAGCTGAACTCGATGACCCAGGGCCAGGGCAGCTTCACCATGGAGTTTTCGCACTACGACCCGGTGCCGCATAACGTGCAGCAGGAACTGGAATCGGCATTCAAACCGCAGGAATCGTCATGACCGGCTAGCCCCCTGCGTGGGCAACCCGTGGCCAAAACAGCCCGAACCATCCTGGTTTTTGTGAATCAAAGGCGGGACGAAGCGTTTTCGTTTTTTTGACATTTATGTCAATATCGAGTCGCAGCCCCGCATCACGGGGCCACCAGGGAGACATATCATGGCG
>JAUIBE010000042.1 GCA_030428105.1 Gammaproteobacteria bacterium | reverse complement strand
GCCTCAAGGTTACGCTGGTCAAACTCGACCCCTATCTCAACGTCGACCCGGGCACGATGAGCCCGTTCCAGCACGGCGAAGTGTTCGTCACCGGCGATGGCGCCGAGACCGACCTCGACCTGGGTCACTACGAACGTTTCGTGCGCACCCGCATGAGCCAGCTCAACAACTGCACCACCGGGCGCATTTACAGCAACGTGATTGCCAAGGAGCGCCGCGGCGATTACCTCGGCGGCACCGTGCAGGTCATTCCGCACGTCACCGACGAAATCAAGGATTGGGTAAGACGCGCAGCCGAGGGCTACGACGTGGCCATGATTGAAATCGGCGGCACGGTGGGCGATATCGAGTCGCTGCCGTTCCTTGAGGCCATCCGCCAACTGGGCGTGGAATATGGCCGCGATGCCATGTTCATGCACCTCACCCTGGTGCCTTATTTGAAAGCCGCCGACGAGATTAAGACCAAGCCGACCCAACATTCGGTGAAAGAGTTACGTTCAATCGGCATCCAGGCAGATGTATTGCTGTGCCGTTCGGAGAAGGAGCTGTCTGAATCCGAGCGCCAGAAGATCGCGTTGTTTACAAACGTACCCACCAAGGCGGTGATCACTGCGCTGGATGCCGGCGATGCGGGCATTTACAACATTCCGCGAATGCTCCACAAGGAAGGCCTCGACGACATCGTCATCGAGCGCCTGGGCCTGAAAGCCGAGCGCGAGGCTGATCTTGCCGACTGGGACGAGGTGGTCGATCGCGGTCGCAACACCCGCCACGAGGTGACTGTCGCCATGGTGGGCAAGTACGTGGAACACGCCGATGCCTACAAGTCGCTGACCGAGGCGGTCACCCACGGTGGCCTGCGCCAGCGCATCAAGGTCAACATCATGGCGGTGGAATCCGAAGACCTGAACGACGGCGATGTTTCCATGCTGGAACAGGCCGACGCCATCCTGGTGCCGGGCGGGTTCGGCGAGCGCGGTTTCGAGGGCAAGGTCAACGCCATTCGCTACGCGCGTGAAAACAACATTCCATACCTGGGCATCTGTTACGGCATGCAGGCGGCGGTGGTCGAGTTTGCGCGCAATGTGTGTGGCCTCGAGGGCGCCAACAGCACCGAGGTTGACCCGCAAAGCGAACACCCGATCATCGGCATGATCACCGAGTGGCTGGACCGCTCGGGCCAGGTCGAAAAACGCGATGAAGATTCCGACCTGGGCGGCACCATGCGCCTGGGTGCGCAGAAATGCCGCCTGCGCGAGGGCTCGCTGTCACGCAAGCTCTATGGCCAGGAGATCATCACCGAACGTCACCGCCACCGCTACGAGTTCAACAACCACTACCGTGACGAGGTGCAGAAGCACGGCATGATGCTGGCCGGTATGTCCACCGATGAAATGCTGGTGGAAATGGTGGAACTGCCCGACCACCCCTGGTTTATCGCCTGCCAGTTCCATCCTGAGTTCACCTCCTCGCCGCGCGATGGCCATCCGCTGTTCCAGGGCTTTGTCGAGGCAGCGCTGGTCAACCAGCAGGGTGAACTGCCTGCCGAGGTAGCGCGCCTGTGAACCTGTGCGGCTACGAGGTAGGGCCTGATCGCCCGTTTTTCCTGATTGCCGGGCCCTGCGTGGTGGAGTCCGAGCAGTTGCAAATGGACACTGCCGGTACGCTCAAGGAAATCTGTGAGCGGCTGGATGTGCCGTTTATCTTCAAGTCCTCGTTTGACAAGGCCAACCGTTCTTCCGGGGACAGTTTCCGCGGCCTGGGCGTGGAAGAAGGGTTGAGAATCCTCGCCGAGGTGAAAAAGCAGATCGGCGTGCCGGTGCTCACCGATGTCCACGAGGACACCGATTTTAACCAGGTGGCCGAGGTGGTGGATGTATTGCAAACGCCTGCTTTCCTGTGCCGCCAGACCAATTTCATCACCCGCGTCGCCCAGGCAGGGCTGCCGGTGAACATCAAGAAAGGCCAGTTCCTCAGCCCCTGGGAAATGAAGAACGTGGTCGACAAGGCCAAGGCCGCCGGCAACCAGGACATCATGGTTTGCGAGCGCGGGGTTTCCTTTGGTTACAACAACCTGGTGAGTGACATGCGCTCGCTGGCGGTGATGCGCGAAACCGGTTGCCCGGTGGTGTTCGACGCGACTCATTCGGTGCAGCTACCGGGCGGGCAGGGCACCTCTTCGGGCGGACAGCGCGAATTTGTGCCGGTGCTGGCGCGCGCCGCGGTGGCGGTCGGCGTTTCCGGCCTGTTCACCGAAACCCATCCCGACCCCGACAAGGCGCTCAGCGATGGTCCCAACGCCTGGCCGCTGGGCCAAATGGAAGGCCTGCTGGAAACCCTCAAAGAACTCGACATCATCAGCAAGAAAAATGCTCAAGGAGTGGGCGAATGAGCCAAATCCAAACCGTTCTTGCCCGCGAGGTACTAGATTCCCGCGGCAACCCCACCCTGGAAGCCGAGGTCACGCTGGAAAGCGGCGTGGTTGGCCGGGCGATGGTGCCTTCGGGCGCTTCCACCGGCGCGCGCGAGGCAATTGAACTGCGCGATGGTGATAAATCGCGTTACCTGGGCAAGGGCGTTCGCAAAGCCGTCGAAAACGTTAACACCGTGATTGCGCCGCAGGTTTCCGGAATGGACGCCAGCGACCAGCGTGGCCTGGATGCAAGAATCATCGAGCTTGACGGTACCGAAAACAAATCACGCCTGGGCGCCAATGCGCTGCTCGGCGTTTCGTTGGCCACCGCCCACGCCGCGGCGGCAGACCGCTCGGAGCCGTTATGGGCGCATATCGCCGGCATGGAAGGCGCCGGGGTTGATCCGGCGGCGCTGCAGTTGCCGGTGCCGATGATGAATATCCTCAACGGTGGCGCTCATGCTGACAACAGCGTCGACATGCAGGAATTCATGGTGCTGCCGGTGGGCCTGCCCAACTTCTCCGAGGCGCTGCGTTGTGGCGTGGAGATTTTTCATGCGCTGAAAAGCGTGCTGCACGGCCGGGGGCTGGCCACTGCAGTAGGTGATGAAGGCGGCTTCGCGCCGGATTTGCCATCGAACGAAGCGGCGGTTGAAGTGATTCTCGAGGCCATCGGCCAGGCTGGCTACAGCGCCGGTGGCGATGTTTACCTCGGGCTAGACCTGGCGGCTTCAGAGTTCCATCGCGATGGCCTGTACCACCTGGAAGCCGAGGGCAAATCGTACAACGCAGACCAGTTCGCCGATTACCTGGCGTCCTGGGTGCGCCAGTACCCCATCATCACCATCGAAGACGGCATGGCGGAAGACGACTGGGGCGGCTGGGCCACGCTGACCGGCCTGGTGGGCAACGACTGCCAGTTGGTTGGCGACGACCTGTTCGTCACTAATACCTCCATTCTCAAGCGCGGCATTGATGAGGGGATCGGCAACTCGATCCTGATCAAGCTCAACCAGATTGGCACCCTCAGCGAAACCATCGACGCCATCGCCATGGCTGAAGCGGCGGGCTACAGCTCGGTGATCTCGCACCGTTCCGGCGAAACCGAAGACACCACCATCGCTGATCTCTCGGTAGCCACCAGCGCCACCCAGATCAAGACCGGCTCGCTGTGCCGTTCCGATCGCGTGGCCAAGTACAACCAGTTGCTGCGCATCGAGCAGGCTTTGGGCAGCCGCGGCTCGTACGCTGGCCGCAACGCTTTCCCCAACGTGCGGAACTGGAATCCCTGATACGCAATGCGCAGTCTCCTGGCCATCCTGCTGGTCCTGCTGGTGATGCTGCAGGTCAAGCTCTGGTTGGGGGACGGCGGCTACCGCGATGTCCAGCGCCTGCGTGAGCGGGTGGCGGAGCAGGAGCGTGAAAACGCCGAACTGCAGGCGCGCAACGACTTGCTGCGGGCCGAGGTGGAAGACCTGCGCGAGGGCCTGGAAGCCGTTGAAGAGCGCGCCAGGAGCGAGCTGGGCATGATCCGCGAAGGCGAAGAGTTCTACCTGGTGGTGCCGGCCCCCGAAGGGCAGGGCGACAACCGCCGACCGGCCAACGACGGCGACAACTGAGCGCGGGTTTCAGCCCGGCCAGCCCATGAGCCAACCCCGTATTCACGCCCTGATCCCCGCCGCCGGGCGAAGCGTGCGCTTTGGTGGCACCACCTTGAAACAATACGCCCACTTGTTGGGCCGGCCGGTGCTGTCGCACACCATCGACCTCCTTGCCAGTCATCCGCGGGTGGCGGCAGTGACGGTTGCATTGGCTGAAGACGATGGCATTTACGATGCCCTGGTGCGCGCGGACTTCCCCGACGTTTCAACCACCACCGGCGGTGACAGCCGTGCACAGACCGTTCTTAACGGCTTGCGCCACATTCGGGCGCAGGATGGCGGTGCGCAGTGGGTGCTGGTGCACGATGCGGCGCGGCCTTGCCTGCCACGCACGCAGCTTGATGCACTGTTGGACGCCGGCCTGAAGTCGAAAGACGGCGCCATCCTGGCCATTCCGGTAAGCGACACCATCAAGCGCGCCGGCATTGAAAATCACATCGCGGCCACCGTTGATCGCAACGGCTTGTGGCGCGCGCAGACACCTCAAATGTTTCGCCTGGATGCGCTCTTGCTGGCGCTCGAGCAGGCGTTGAAGTCGGGCGAGCAGCCCACCGACGAGGCCTCGGCCATGGAGCGCATCGGCGCGCGGCCCTTGCTGGTGCCGGGTGCGCAGATCAACATCAAGATCACCGGGTCGGAAGACCTGAAGCTGGCTGAACTGTTGTTGCGCGGATTTGCGCGCCAACCTGGCAAGGGATACGAGCATGATGACGAGAATCGGGCAGGGGATTGACGTCCACGCTTTCGGCCCTGGCGACCACGTGGTGCTGGGCGGCGTGCACATCCCCTTCGAACAAGGCCTGGTGGCCCACTCGGACGGCGATGTCGCGCTGCATGCCCTGTGCGATGCCTTGCTCGGCGCGTTGGCGCTGGGTGATATCGGCGCGCACTTTCCGCCAACCGATGAGCGCTGGCGTGATGCTGACAGTAAGGAACTGCTGGCCGCAGTCGGCAACCGGGTCGCGGACCAGGGGTGGAAACCTTCCAACTGCGACCTCACCATTGTCTGCGAGGCGCCAAAGATCGCGCCGCACGTGGCGCAGATGCGGCAAAACATCGCCGAAGCACTCGGTATCGATATTGCACAGGTCTCGGTAAAAGCCACCACCACCGAAAAGCTGGGTTTTTGCGGCCGCGGCGAAGGCATCGCCGCGCTGGCCATTGCCCAGGTTGAAGAGATTGGATAAAGAACTGCAATGAGCTTGTTTCGTTTAAAGGGCACTTCGGGCGCGGTCATCAACCAGGCCTGGAAACTCGAGCAGCGCGCCGTGATTGGCACGGCGGAAGACTGCGAGATTCGTGTCGAAGGGGAAAGCGTGGCGCCGCATCACGCGGAGTTGATGGTCACCGATTCGGCAATCGAGCTGAAGGCGCTGCCGAATGGCGGTGAGGTGCAGGTAAACGGCGTGGCCATTACGCAGACTGCGCTGGCCAGTGGCGACGAGATTCGCGTGGGCGAAAACCGCTGGATGTTGCAGGCGCCCGGGCTACGTCCAGAGCGCGTGTTGACAGAGCAAGCGGTGCGCAAGCGCACGAATATCTGGCCGTGGTTGATTGCCGGTGTCTTGTCCGCGGCCGCCCTGGTGGCCTGGAAACTGGGCTACTTGCCTTTTTAATCCACCGCCGGGTTCAACAAGCCAAACATCACGCTGTCGTACCAGGCGCCGCGCATAAACCAGCGCCGGCGAAAATACCCTTCACGCTCAAACCCATGGCGCTCCAGCAGCTTCAGGCTGCCGTGGTTGGCCGGGTCGACATCCGCCTCCAGGCGGCCGAATTCCAGGTCATCAAAGCAGTAGCGAATAATCCGCTGCAGCGCTTCGGAGGCGTAGCCCTTTCCCCAGAATTTCCGGTTCAGGATGTAGCCCACCTCGGCGCGACGGTTGGTGAGGTCAATGTGGAACAGGGTGAAAGTGCCGATCATGCGGTCGCTGTCGGCCAGGCAGATGGCCCAGGCCAGGGCTTTTTCATCGAGACTGGGCAGCAGGTTGCCGCGCACCATTTTCATGGCGTCGTCGCGGCTCTGCATCGGCTCGCGGGCAAAATATTCCAGCGCCTCGCGGTCGGAGTAAATCTGGAAAATGTCGTCGACATCTCCATCGTTCACCGCGCGAAAGCGCAGCCGTTCGCTGGCCAGTTCCGGCAGGTCAAGGCGGGGTTGGGGCGTGACCAATTGTTCGCATCCAGGTTTGACTCCTGGGCTATTATGGTGGCTCCCATGTTTCCGGCAAACCTTTTCAAACCGTGCCCGTGAGCGAGGAAAAGTACCGTCCCCTCGAACTGCTCCGTTACGCGGGGCTTTTTACCTGGGTTTGTTTGGCGATTCCGCTGGTTTTCTACCCTTATATCGTCGATGAGCCCCTGCCGCACGACCAGTACCTGGCGTGGTGGGCGTTCCAGGTGCTGTTTGGCCTGACCTACTGGAACCAGGTGCGCGAGCTACCCCTGGTGGCGCCGCTGGTTTATCGCCTGATAACGTTGTCGGCCCTTACCGGCAGCGCCCTGGCCATCTGTGTGGCCAGCCAGTCGAGCCTGGGTGGGGTGTTGTTGCTGGTGGTTTCCGGCCTGGTGCCGTGGATGCTCTCGCGCCCGGCGGCGGTGGCCTGGCTGGTGGGGCAAAACATTGGCCTGGCCATCGTGCTGGCTTCATTGCCCAATGTCACCCTGGCCGATGCCAGCGTCGGCGCCGGCTTGTTCCTGAGTATTTCGCTGTTCGCCTTTATCAGTTCCTACGTGGCCTTGCGCCAGCACCTGGCGCGCGACGAGCTTCGCAAGGTGAATTCCGAGCTACGCGCCACCCAGGCGCTGCTGGCCGAGAACACGCGCATTGCCGAGCGGGTGCGTATTTCGCGCGAACTGCACGACCTGGTGGGCCACCACCTGACCGCGCTCACATTGAACCTGGAGGTAGCCACCCACCTGGTCGAGGGCAAAGCGCTGGAACATGTACAGCAAGCGCACTCCCTGGCCAAGCTGCTGCTGGCGGATGTGCGCGAAGTGGTCAGCGAGATGCGCGACCAGGACAAGGTGGACCTTTCCGAGGCGCTGCGTACCCTGGTGGAAGGCGTGCCGCGGCCGCGTATTCACCTCGACCTGCCTGACGAAATGGCGATGACCGACCCGGCGCGCGCCCAGGTGCTGCTACGCTGCGCGCAGGAAGTGATCACCAACAGCGTGAAACACGCGGAAGCCCGCAACCTGTGGCTGCGCCTGTTCCTGGAGGGAGACCGGGTGGAATTGCGCGCCCGCGACGACGGCAAAGGCGTGGAAGAATTCGTACCAGGCAACGGCCTGGTCGGCATGCAGGAGCGCCTGAAAAACATGGGCGGCTCGCTGGATGTGATCACCGCGTCCGGCAAGGGCTTCGCCCTGCGTGCATGGGCGCCTCTTGAATCGGATAATCTGGAAGCCACCTAGTAAGTTGGCCTGTCTTCGGCCGAGCCGGGGAGCAATCGGAGCTGCAAATGATCAAAGTGATGTTGGTAGACGACCAGAACCTGGTGCGCAAAGGGGTTCGCAGCCTGCTGGAGCTTTCGGAAGAGATCGACGTGATCGCCGAGGCGGCTGACGGCGTGGAAGCGGTGCGGATGATCCCCGAGGTCAAACCAGACGTGGTCCTGCTGGACATGCGCATGCCGGAAATGAACGGCCTGGATGTGCTGCAACATCTTTCCGCCGAAAAGGCCCTGCCGCCCACCATCATCCTCACCACCTTCGATGATGACGAACTGGTACTTGCAGGCATTCGCAGCGGCGCGCGCGGTTATTTGTTGAAAGACGTGGCCCTGGCCGAACTGGTGGATGCGGTGCAAACCGTTGCCGAGGGTGGTTCCATCGTCAAACCAGCGGTTACCCAGCGCTTGCTCAAGGGCCTGGGCAAGATGCAGACAGATTTTTCCAGCCTCGATCGCCCCGATCCGCTGACCGATCGCGAAACCGAGATCCTGCGTTTAATGGCGGGCGGCTACAGCAACAAGGAAATTGCCAATTCCCTGGGCGTGGCGGAGGGCACGGTGAAAAACCATGTCTCCAATATTCTTTCCAAGATGGGGGTGCGGGACCGCACCAGGGCGGTCCTCAAGGCATTCGAATTGGGGCTGATCTAGCAGGCTTTGAGCGTTACGACGCCTTATCCAGGTAGTCAAACTGGCGTTTCAGATCCTCGCTGCGGTCGGTAACGATACGCTCCAGCGTTTCAATGCGGTCGCGCAACTCCGCCTCCAGGTGATCCAGACGTTCGTTGACGTCATTCACGGCCTTGCCGCCACCTTGCCCCTTGCTGCGTGTATGGTGCCTGAACGCCTCACCCGCGATACAGGCGATGGTGATCAGTGCAATTGCGGTCCACATGCTCATCTTCAGTTTCTCTCCAGTGACCTGACGTTTTTCTCCTTGCTGGATAATACTTTGCGTTCAAGTACTTTTCATCACCAGTGACAGAAGTAACACGTGATAGGCGGGGTGTCTGGCCATTGCTGGCTTTGCTTGTTGGGTGCCGCGTTTCCTGAACCTCATAACGGCAATACGCCAGGGGGCAAGCTAGAGGGAATTGAAAAGGAGCCACAACGCGAGCAAGTCACACATTTTGTATTGACATTGATGTCAAGTATTGACATTGTAGGCAATAATAGAGTTTAGGGGTGCCAATCTGGCTATCGCCGACATAACGATCCGGGCAGCCGTCCGGTCAAGGGAGACTCGCGTCAATGTTGAAACGGAATTTGGCTATAAAGTGTCTTACAGCTGCTTTGATGGGGCTGCCTGCAACGGTTGCTCTGGCACAAACCGAAGTGCGGTACCAGTACGATGCAAGGGGTCGGTTAGTAAGCGTGACTGACACCGGAGGGGCCACAGCAATCTACTTGCTGGATGCCGCCGGTAACCGCAAGGGGTTCGACAGTTGCGGCGGTACGCTAATTTCAGGGCCGGAGCAGTTCATAGAACTCCAGGGTGTTGGCCTGATCGCCGCGTTGTCGGAGAGCACGCTTTCGTCTGTGGAATCCGCTCTTGCATGTGCGAATCTGAAATCAGTGGTCTCAGAGGGAGGGGATGACGATGAGTCATAGACACCTCGCCCCGCTTGCGCTTATTGCTCTCACTTTGCAGGTCACAAGTGCACACACTGCGGACCAAGAGTACCTTACCCCCCCGGCAGTTGAATTGGACGTCAATTCGGTTGACCTGCTTTCGGGTCGCTATGAGCCGGAGTTGCCCGAGCTGAGTATTCCCGCTGCGCCGAGGCTTTCTTTCAAATACCTGCAGCAGTTTGTTGTTCGTGCTGTGGGAAGACGGGAGAGCGGCACAGGGTCAGAGCCGGACAATCCTGATGATCCGGACGACCCCAACCGCGCACCTGCGATTTTCGATCTGACGTACCAGGGCAATACTTCAGAGCGCTTCGATTGTGACGGCGAGTGCACGCCCGAGGAAAACTACGGTTCTATGCTTGTCGGCACAGGTGGATTTCCTGATAACAACATCGTGACGTACCACCAGGGACAAACCGGGATAACGTACCAATACGGAAGCAAAGCCTACGCCAATCCCGGTACCCCCGTTTCCCAGGGAGAATGGTGGGTCACCTCCATCGACTATCCTGACGGAGAATCGCTCACCTTCACATACGATAACGCAACACTTGACGATTGCAGCGATGACTCGCCAGAAGGCATTGTCTATACGTTTCACCGGCCAACAAAGGTTGAATCAAACGTAGGGTATTCACTGTCCTTCAAGTATTTTAGCAATGGTTTTTGCGACTCTTTTGAAGACTGGACCCGGCTCCGCTCTGCGACCATCTATCGCAATGACGATCTCGACACGCCTCTCGCGCAGTTCGAGTACGCGATTGATTTCGAAGGTGATGGGTTCAATGAGTTCACCACGGTTACAGACACGCTGGACGACCGGACATGGACCTACTCCGGCTTCTTAAACAAGGTGGACACGCTACCTGCGGCAACAACAGTCAGTAACTTCAAGCTGAGGCTGCCAGGGGATTCCGTCGATTCCATTGTTGTGACACACGACACCGATGGGTTAGTGACCAGTGTAAACCGGCGGGGTGTTCAGTATTCGTATGTTTATGAGAATGCCGAGTCACTAGGCACTCGAAACATATTTACAAAGTTGACTATCACGTCAGATCTGGGCTATCAGCGCATCATTGACTACGGTGAATGGGGTCAAGGCCTGGCCGTACAGATTTACGTCACTTCAGACACCAACAGCCTGGACGAGACGACTCTCTACCCGGCTTACGAAGGCCTACGTATCAAGCAAATCATTCACCCGGAGGGCAATAAGACAGAGTTCGACTACGACCCGGAGACAGGCGCGGTTGAAAAGAGAACAGCGATTGCAAAACCATTGGAGCCCGGTGTGCCGGGAAGCCCACCTGGAGATGACCCAATCCAAGCAACCGCAACATATCCTTCCGGTTGCCCGCTCGAGGAGCGGGTACGCTGTTTTAAACCAAGCACCTCCACTGACCCCCGAGGCCACACCACCAATTACGTATTCGGTGGTCATGGCGGTCTTGTATCGAAAACGGCGCCCGCAGATTTTTCAGGAAAGCGGCCAAAGACGATCAATACTTGGCAGCAAGCGCCAACAAATGGCTTGTGGCGCCTCACTAAAACCACGGAATGCTACGCAGGCGAGTGCAAACCATCCCTGTATCCCGTTCGCACCACCGAGTACACCTACTGGAATGACACCAACCTGCCCTTGACCATCACTACACGTGAAGGCGGCAGCGGGCCGGGCGCGACGGTCGTGCATGAGTACGACACGGCTGGTCGCTTGCTGTCCATCGATGGCCCACTACCGGGCACTGGCGACCAGGTGCATTATCGCTACACCCCTGGCGGCCGCAAAATATGGGAAGTCGGTGCCGTCAACGCAAATGGCAAACGCGTGGGTAGAAAGTTCACCCTGCGCGAGCAAGACTCACAGCCGCTTCTAATCGAAACAGGCTCGGTGGCATCGCTTACCGAACCGTTCGCCTTTGAAACCGTGGAAAGTGTCGAAGATTATCACTACCCCGAGGAGGACGGCTTTCTAAGAAAAGTGACGACTCTGGACGGAAGCGGCACCATCATTGGGCTGAAGCAAATTTCCTATGATGAGCGCAAGCGAATCGATTGCGAGGCGCAACGTATGAACGACGCGTTGTTTGCAACGCTGGGGACGGATGCTTGTGAACTGGCTTTGCCACATGGACCAGACGGACCCGATCGCATCAAGCAGTATGAATACGACGCGGAGTCACGGGTGACCAAGGTTATTTCCGGCATTGGCGTTGTCGAGGATGTGGGTGTCGATTACTTCATGGATCACACTGCCAACGGCCTGGTGGCGTTCCGAGAAGACGGTGAAAGCAACCGCACGAACTATTTTTATGATTTCCACGACCGCCTGGAAAGAATTGAATACCCAGAGGTCGCAGGGGTAACACCGGTCGAACACTTCGAGCACGACGAAAACGGCAACAAAACGTTCTGGGCCAAGCGAGACGGCGTTACGGAATTGACCTACACCTACGACGGGCTGAACCAGCTTGATACCACCACCATCAACCTGACCGGCGAGGACCCCATCGACTACGAATATGACTTCCTCGGCCGCCCTACCACCATCACCCGCGGCACCAGTACCATCATCCACGAATACGACAACCTGGGCTTTCTGAACCGCTCGGAAACCGATGGCGATGTGGTGACCTACCTCAATGATCAGGCCGGCCGGGTGCTGATGATGATTTATCCAGACTTCAAGGAAGTCACCTACACCTACCACCCGGACAATACCGTGGCGGCCATCTCCTACCGGCCCAATGCCGGCGGCGAAGGCCCCCAGGCCCCGGTTGCGGACTACCAGTACGACGACATGGGCCGCCCCACCGCGATGAACCTGCCCAACGGCGGCTCCCGCAGCTACGTCTACGACGGTATCGGCAGGCTGGACAGCCACACCCTGAGCCTGCCCGGCCCCGGTGGCCTGGAGGTTATCAACACCACCACCCTGACCTACAACTACGCCAGCCAGATCAACAGCCGCACCGTGACCGACCCCACCTGGCAGACCGCTGTGCCCATGGCCTGCAATATCGTTTATACGCCGAATGCGTTGAACCAGTACACCCAGGTTGACGGTAACCCGGTCACCCACGACGCCAACGGCAACCTCACCGGCCATGAGGGCTGGACCTACACCTACGATGCCCACAACCGCCTGGATACCGCCGAGCAGGGCGCAACCCTGCTGGACCTGGACTACGACCCCTCAGGGCGCCTGGTCAGCACCGGAACGCACCAATACAGCTACGCTGGCGATCAACTGATCGGCGAGTTCGACCAGGCCGGCAACCCGCTTTACACCTACCTTTACGCCCCCGGTGCCGACAGCCCGATCGTGCGCATCGGCCCATCGGGCGCCCTGGAGTACCTGCACGCCGATGAACGCGGTTCAGTCATGGCGATCAGCAACTTCGCCGGGCAACTGCAGGTGACCCACCAGTACGATGTTTATGGCCAGCCGGTAGACAACAACGATTCGCTGTTCCGCTACACCGGGCAAATCCGCATTGCCGACACCGATCTGTACCACTACAAGGCCAGGGCCTATCACCCGGGCCTTGGCCGGTTCTTGCAGACCGATCCCATTGGCTATGAGGATGGGATGAACCTGTATGCCTATGTGGGGAATGATCCGGTTAATGCGGTGGATCCAACAGGTCAGTTTGGAGTTCTTGGAGCGATCCTTGGTGGTGGGATAGAGATAGCCGTACAAATAGCGACTGAAGGTCGAGTGAACGACCTTAAAGCAGTCGTTCTTGCAGCGGGAGTAGGCGCTATTACTGGTGGAGTAGGTGGCCGCTTGGCGACACAGGCGTTGAAGGGGACGATTTCCGCAAGCAGCGCGACAACATCTACGGCAATTGTAGGGGGAACAGCGAATCTCGCCGGCACAGTTGTATCAAACGCTATTGATGGCAATTCAACCTCATTGACTGAAGGTGCGATTTCTTTTGGAGGAGGAACTGTAGGTGCGGGTACTGGTGCAAAATTCGGGAACAAGTTAGCCGCGAGACTTGATGAGATTGAGAGAAACAATAGTTTCGGTGCGCTAGTCTCCGATACGACTAGGGATGTGCTCAATATCGGTAATACAGCCGAAACAACTGTCGCCAGCGGCTCAGCCGTGGGTCCAATAGTAGCAGATACACTATCAAATGTCGTTCAGAAGGAATTGAAGGAGGACTTGTAGAAATGGGTTCGCTTGCGAAAGTTTTGATCTTGCAAGAATGTTATTTCGGAGCGTTTTTGGCAGTGCTTGGGTTTTTCATCGGAATTCAACATGGTTGGATGGCTGGGGTTGAGGTGTTCATATATACGTTTCTCCTTATCCAGCTTATCGTGTTGTGGATTAATCGGAATTTGATCAAGGCCGCTCTAGCCAAAAGGAATCGGAGTAAGAAATCAGACTAAGAGCGTGTTAACGCAAATCGGTTAATGCTGAACAACCCTGAATCTTACGGTTATTTACGCAAGGTACGACCCCTCGGGGCGCCTGGCCAGCACCGGAACGCACCGCTACAGCTACGCCGGCGATCAACTGATCGGCGAGTTCGACCAGGCCGGCAACCCGCTTTACACCTACCTTTACGCCCCCGGCGCCAACAGCCCGATCGTGCGCATCGGCACCTCGGGCGCCCTGGAGTACCTGCACGCCGATGAACGCGGTTCAGTCATGGCGATCAGCAACTTCGCCGGGCAACTGCAGGTGACCCACCAGTACGATGTCTATGGCCAGCCGGTAGACAGCAACGACTCGCTGTTCCGCTATACCGGGCAAATCCGCATTGCCGACACCGATCTGTACCACTACAAGGCCAGGGCCTATCACCCAGGCCTTGGCCGGTTCATGCAGACCGATCCCATTGGCTATGAGGATGGGATGAACCTGTATGCCTATGTGGGGAATGATCCCCTGAATAGCATCGATCCTAGCGGACAGTTTGCGATGTCAGGTGGAGTTGACATCCAAGGCTCGTTCTTAGGTATAGGCTTTGGTGTTTCAGGAAAAGTCGCGGTTTCATTATCCAGGGGGGAGAATGGAAACTACAAGTTTCAATTTGGGGTAGTTGGCGGCTACCAAACAGGCGGGGCAGGAGCAGCACTCAAAGACAGCGAAAATCGGAGTTTCTTCGACAACACTTCAGCCGTTGTTGGAGCAGTTTTAGATACAGGAGCATCTGGCGCAGTAGAAGTTGGGGCTTACGTTGGAACCGAAGCAAATCCTGCTGATGTCGATGATTTGGGGGGCGAAGCTGTTGAGTTGGGTGGTACGATCGGTAAGAAGTCACTTGCGAAACTGTTAGGAGGCGGTTTACTTGGTGCTGTCATAAATGCTGCGCCGGCGCCCAGTGTTTCCGGCGAAGTGGTGATTGGCAATGATGGTGGCACAAAGGGGCTTCAAGTCGGTGCGGGTTTTGGCTTCGGACCCACGATTGACGTGGAGCAAAACCAGGAGCCAGTGCTACTTATTGACAAATGATTTTGTAAGTGGGCAATGAATGACAAAAACTATGGGTCTGTTCGAATCTATTCTGCGGATGGGAACTTTCGAACGTTCCTTGGGCGTCACAGTTCCTGCTATCTGCGACTTGACTCCCGAAGAATTGGATCGGTTCATTTCAGAGAATCGTTCTCTTTTTGAACGAGTTTCTCGTGCTTATTTGACGTCGTTTACACACCACCATCAGGTGCTGCAAGACGGGGAATCAAAGGTGCTAACGCTTCGCATTGCGCCCGAGGAATCGATGAAGAGATTTTTGATCCTTGGAATCGCATTCATTGTCGTGGTTACAGTTCTAAGCACTTTCATGGGGGAGCATGACCCAGCGGCAATTCGGATTTTTTGGTGGATCATTTTGCTGTGTCCAATTCTCCTGTTTGGACTTCCCTTTTTGTTGGGCCGACTCTACTTGCGCTTTTGTATGCGGAAACTCAAGCACCTAGCATGGGAAGCTGGAAAATAGTGTGACAGAAACCCACCCGGCAGACCGATGTGCCCATGGGCTGCAATATCGTTTATGCGCCGAATGAGCTAAACCAGTACACCCAGGTTGACGGCAACCCGGTCACACACGACGCCAACGGCAACCTCACCGGCCATGAGGGCTGGGTCTACACCTACGATGCCCACAACCGCCTGGATACCGCGGAGCAGGGCGCAACCCTGCTGGACCTGGACTACGACCCCTCAGGGCGCCTGGTCAGCACCGGAACGCACCAGTACAGTTACGATGACGGTATCTTGCCTGCAGTCAAGGTATTAGAGACGTTTTACACGCTTTCCAGTAGAGCTTGTAGTTTGCTTTGAGCAATCTTGAGACGATCGGCGGGCATTACCTGCAGGTTGTGCAATTTCCACTGTACCGCTGGTAGCTTGTCTATGTCCTCCAGGGGCAGAAGTGACCAATCGGGCGATCTGTTTTTGACGGACATTAGGAACTGCTTGTCAGTGTCCGTTAGCAATTGTTGTATCGTCTTGACCAACTTTTCTCTGGCTTCAATCAGCAGTTGGAACTTAACGGGTTCTGTTGTCATCCCGACAAAGCTATTTTCGAATGCCGGGCGAATATCCAGGAGATTCGGGTTTAGCAATTCTGATATCGGTCGTCGGTGACTAATCAGGTAAACGAGAAATGCTTCAAATACTCGCCGTGTGATACCTGTAGCCGACATGAGCAGCATGACATCATAAATATCACGAGGGTGTTGTCTGTCGAGCGCTGCGCAGATCTTTCCTCCGTATAGATCCGGTTCAGACGCTACAGCGATACTGGCGAAACCAAACTCCTTTTCGACCTCGGGATGGATATCTCTGATGGTTGGTGGATGCACCGTGCCCCTTGTGACCGGGCTCACTTCGATCTTTACCAGGAAGCCGCCACCGTCGACCATGATCTTATGACCGGTTTCGACCAATTTGGCATTGTAGCCAGGCGAAACGCTAACCAGGCTTTGCTGGATTCGTGTTAAGGCCGCATTGGCCTGAGCAAGCGAGGGTTCGCGATGGCCAATCGGCAGATATACAAGGTCAATGTCGACGGACAACCTGGGCATGTCTTGCACGAAGAGATTGATGGCTGTGCCACCCTTGAGCGCAAAGCACTGCTCCCTTGCCACGAACGGTAATACCCGGACCAGAAGTTCAACTTGCTTGTAGTAGATGCTATCCCGATTCATACATCAGCTCGCGGGGTACAGTTATTTGGTACTTTTTGTCGAGTATTCCGTCCTTCACGATTTGTCGCTTTCCTGACCCCAGATTGATTCCCTCACGATTGATTCTCTTGAGCCAGGTATGCTGGTAGTGATCTGCCAGAAACAGAACCAACCGATTCACTTTGACTGATCGACAAGCTTTCAAGTACGCCTCGATAACCGCAGGGCGAAGTACAGTCAGCCCCTCCACGATTTCGGCCGCAGCAATAAATGAGTCCTTGTCAGAAACCAGGTAAAGCAATTCAAAGGTAGCGCGCTCTAGGGAAGATATCCTTATGCTGAAGTCACCGAACTTCGCTGCACCAATATCCAGCGCGTGCTCCTCGCCCGATCCTGACTTTCCGAACATGCTGGTCGAGTGAAAACTGAGGCGCACACCCCAGTTATGCTGTTGCATCCAGGATGGCAGTCTGGTGCCTGGCGCGGCGAAGAGGTGCACGGTTTCCTTGGTTACTGGGAGATAGTGAGCGAAACCCTGTAGTGACAGGGCGGTTAGGCCTCCCGGCCATATCGACAAGTCTGCGTGGTTTTGTAGTGCATACACTGCACCTTTCCAATCCACTTTGTCAGCGTGGCGGATATAGGCGCCGTGACCTATTCGTCTTAACCACTGACCACTGCAGTATTCACGTGCGAGTTGGCGGTTGACCCCTTTTTGGTTTAGCCACGACTGAAGGGCAACGGTGCCTGAGGGCCAGTTGTTCAACAGCTGGTTTATTTTAGAGGCCATATGTAATTTATATATTTACAATTGGGTTCTATATTAAACCGTATGTGGTTTAAATCAAAGCCCAAAAGTCAATTATTTACTGACGTTTATGTTGGTATATAAACCGAAGAGTTGGGGGTCTCAAAAGAACCACGCAGACCTGCCGCATTACCGAATTGTTTTTGCTGCCCCGGGGGGGGCGGTCAGGTTTTGCTACTTCGCGTTCGACACTCTCGGAATACTGTCCGGCAGCGGCTCAATTTCGCTAGGTTCGATGTGGGCCTGGTAATCCAGTCGCTCCATCAGGTAGCACAGGCAATCCTGGCGAATCACCCGGCGATCGAGGGTGAGCATCGAAGGCATCACCGGCCGCGCGGTGCGCAACTCGCCGCCTTCGATGGTGAAATGGTAGGAAGTAACATCGCGGCCGCGAACGTCCACCGCACGAACCGGGCGCTCTACTCCGTCAGCCACCTGGCCAAACACCGTCCCGGGCGCCAACTCTTCGAAATTCAGGCTGTCCAGGTCTTCGCGCAGCGCAAGTTCCGCGGGTGCGGCTCCGAAGCCGAACAGAACATCGTCGGGAATCGTGACCGTGGCGCACATGTGGTAAAGCTGCACTTCTTCAGGCTCCACCGGCAGCTTTGAGAGCTGTTCGGCGTTAATTAGCGCCTCGAGAAAGGCGATGGTGTGGTCGGTGCCGTGCACATTGCCGGCCTGGCCGCATTCCAGGGTTGCCGAAGGCATATGTTCGCTGAACGCGTGCGACATGGTGCCGCCCGGGCGGGTGAAGTGCACCACCTGTGGCGCAAAGCCCATGGCAAGGCGCAAGTGGTCGGGCTTGATGCGGTTGATGGCGGCGTAGTGCGGGTTAAGCCCGGTATTGTTGTGAATGTCGACGCAGGCCCAGGGCTGGTAAGCCAGGATGCGTTCCATCAGGGGGCGGAACGATCCGACGCTGCCATGGTCAGTCTGGGTGTCGTCCGGCCAGCAACGGTTGAAGTCGGGCTGGTGGTCGAGTCGCCGTACCCGGTGGCGGGCCGCCTCGACATTGCCGATAAACAGCAGCAGCGAGCAGGGCAGTTCTTCGGCGGGGTCGCGGTTCTTGAGCAGGCGCCGCACCGCTTCCCAGCCGGTGTCCTCGTTGCCGTGCTGCAACATGCCGAGTAACAGCGGTTGCTTACGCCGCCCCCGGACGTGGATCAGGCTGGGTCCGTCCAGCACCTGGTGCAAGGCGGTCGCCGGCAACTCCAACAGGGTTTCCGGAAGTTTGTCGTACTCGGTGAAGTTCAAGCGGGAATTCGGTTAAGGTTGCGAGCGGAAGAGGCAAGATACAAGGTATCGCGTGAATTAGAAAGGTGGCGCCGGCGGACGCCGCGCCGAACCTGGAAAATGCCAGGCTTAAAAAATCCGGACTTGAAAAAAACACGCTTGAAAATAAAATCTGTCGACCAGAAATTTCGCAACGCGCGCCCGCTCGGGTCACCGCGTACTGTTAACCACGCAGCAAGTTAAGTAATCGTCGAGGAGTCGCAATGGCAGATCGGGTGAATGCTTATGAGTGATCTCAGGATTGAGTCGAGGTCGCTGAGCAAACACTGGGGGAACCTCAAAGCGGTGGACGAACTGAGTTTCACCGTTGAATCCGGGGAAGTGCTTGGCTTCCTGGGCCCGAATGGCGCAGGAAAGTCGACCAGCATGAAGATGCTTACCGGGTTTCTGACCCCCACCTCGGGCACGGCCATCATCAATGGCCACGATATTTGCACCGATTCGCTGGCCGCGCGGCGCAGCATCG
The DNA here is from genome assembly GCA_030428105.1 of Gammaproteobacteria bacterium. Taxonomy (GTDB): domain Bacteria; phylum Pseudomonadota; class Gammaproteobacteria; order Xanthomonadales; family SZUA-36; genus JAUIBE01. Next base: position 79 of record JAUIBE010000042.1, on the reverse strand, counting down.
GTTACCTGCCGGAGGGTGCACCCAGCTATGGTGAACTCAATGTTCGCCAGTTCCTGGAGTTTATCGCCCGGGCGCGCGG
>JAUIBE010000008.1 GCA_030428105.1 Gammaproteobacteria bacterium | reverse complement strand
GCTGCATTCCGAACCGGGGGCGTCAGGTTCGGCATGATGATGGCGCGGCCAAAGTATCGCGCCGCCGCCGGAACTGTCCCCGCCAGGAAATCGTTGTCACGCAGGTGCAGGTGCCAGTCGTCCGGGCGGGTAATGGTCAGCTCAGTGGTCATGATCTCGTCGGGATAGGCAGGCCTGCTTGGGCATCGGCGGCATTATAAGGCACTCGGTACAGCTCAACCTTTCCTCCAGCGCGCGCACCTCGGGGTAGTGCCGGTACCTTTGGCAGATGCCTGCGGGTGTAACAAAACGTAGCATGCTGCGTTGTTAAGTCAGGAAAGCGATTCCCCGGGAGAACGAAGATGAAACAGATGACATGCCGTGCGCTGATCGCCGCAGCTTTGTTTGGCTTGGTTGCCAGCCAGGCCCAGGCCGAGCTCAGCTACAGCGATACCCTGGAAACCCTGTTTGTTGACGGCGGCCAGGTGCACCTCGACCTGTCAGCCGGCGAACATGACATCAAGCCCAGCGCCGACAACCAGATTCGCATTCACTGGCGAGTAAAAGACATCGATGACAAGCGCAAGGTAAAAACCAGCACCAAGGTTGACGGAAAATCTGCCAAGGTGAAGATTAACGGCCCCACGGATGATTTCCGCACCGTCATCGAGGTTCCGGCCAATTCCGACCTGGTGATCCGCCTTTCAGCGGGCGAACTGTTTGTCGGCAATATTCGCGGCAGCAAGGACATCAAGCTGCGCGCAGGTGAGCTCAACATCGAGGTGGCCGACGTCCAGGACTACGCCGAAGTAAAAGGTTCATTGTGGGCCGGTGATATCGATGCGGGGCCGTTTGGCAGCGAAGCCTCCGGCCTGTTCCGCTCCATCGAGTGGCAAGGCGAAGGTGCGCACGACCTGCGCTTCAAGCTGTACGCCGGCGATGTACAAATTCACCGGGCTGCGCTGCAGGACGACTGACCCTGAACCATTCTTGGCAGCCCCAGCAGGGGCCGCGTCCAGCGCACCTTGGGCATCGCAAACTGGTGTCGCTATAGCGAAGCTCAGTCAGGCCGCAGGAACCGCCCTACTCCTCAGCCAGCTTGGCGGAGCACTCTTCAGCCGAGAGGTCGGCAGTCGCCATGGTTTCGGCCTCATAACAGCGGCACTCGCCGCTTGATTCCATCTGCATGCAGAAGATCTGCGGCGCGGCTTCTTCCGGGGCTGCAAGCGCTTCCACCTCTTCGGCGGCTTCTTCGACGACTTGTGCGGCGCTTTCGCCTGCCTGGCTCAACGCGGCTTCGGCCTCAGCCTCAGCCTGCGCCAGGCTTGCTTCCGCTTGTTCCAGGGAAGTCTGCGCCTCGAAACCGGTGGTGCCAGGGCCTGGCTCTGCAGGCGCCTCTTCAGCCGGCTGTGTCATTGCAGGCGCGGTCATGGCGCTGTCGCTTCCGCTTTGCGCAGCCGGGGAGTCGCCGGATTCGGCGGCGGACTGGGTGTTGGCTTCCGTGCCGCTGTCGCTGGTCACTACCTCCACCGGCGCCGCATCTGGTTCGCCGTTGAATATGGAAGAAGTAGCTGCGAGCACGCCCACAATCACACCCGCGACAAATACAAGAACCATCTTCGTCATTTCGTTCACTGCCAACTCCTTTGGCATCAGCCCTTTAGAAGACTGAAAGCATTGTAGCAGCCACCCTTGCGCCACAGCCACACGAAGCGCCGTTGCAGGACCAGGGGCCGTGAACTAAGCTTTGAAAACAGCAGTTTTCTACGCTGTCAGACATTTTCCTGCGACTCCACGGGCAAGGAAGCGCAATGACCACAAACGTTCTTCGAGCTTTTTTCATACTAACCGCTGTTTTGTTTTGCCAAGCCGCAAACGCGGATTGCGGAGACGGGCCTGCTGATGCCGGCGAATTTCACCTCACAGTTAGCGGCGGCGGTGATGCAACCGCCTGCGGCAAGGCGGTGTTTCCGGACGCAACCGACCAATTTGGGATGCAGTTCCTTTCCAACACCGACATCACCATGATCACGGTCTTTACCGGGCACCCGGGCCGGCCAGGCCCCGGCACCTACCCAATCGTTGATTTCGTTGGCACCAGGGGCGATCCCGGCGCCGGGGTTTTCACCCTCAAGGGCATGTTTGACCCTGCCTCGTTGAACACCACCCTCACCTCGGTCAGCGGCACGCTGACCATTGATTCATCGACGCCCAGTGGCGTTGCGGGCTCGCTGGAGCTAACCGCCCGTATTGGCATGGGCGCCCCGGAATACACCATCAACGCAACATTCAGCGCCCTTCCACACACTTACAACTGATGCGCGAATCAACCCTGTCCATGAAAACAATTTTCGGCAGCCTGGTGTTGCTCGTGTTCAGCAGTTCAAGCGCAATAGCGCAGCAGGCCGTCCTGAGCGGTTTTGAGGGCAGCACTGAACTGGGCGCCTACCGCGCAGGCTTCGAACGCCTGGCCTATGGCAAGGACCTGGGCAACCAGGCGCCGGTGGAGTGGGTGGAAGGCTCGATGCTTAGCCGCATGTTCGAAAAACCTGAGGGCAAGAGTAACTTCGAAGTGTTCCGCAGCTATGAAACCGAACTGCAAGCTAGCGGATTTGAAGTGCACTTCGCGTCGGCTTTGAGCGCACCAACGAGTTTCAAGCTGAAGCAAATCTATGCGCCACCTCACACGCCATCATTCAGTGAGCGCGTGTACGCCAAGCCAGATGGCTCGGGCGAGTTGGCCGATTCACAACTGGCGTACGTCGTCGGGCTGGCTGACCACTACATCCTGGCCAGCCGAACCACGGCCGGAAAGGAGTTGTGGGTCGCCGTCATCCTGTCGGGCTCCCGCCCGTTCTACATGATTGAAGAACTGACCATCAGCGCGCGGGAAGAAGGCACGGTCCGGCTAAACCTCGAGGCCTTACGCGCAGCGATTGCCGATGCCGGAAAAATTGCAATCTACGACATTCACTTCGCCACCGGAAGCGCCGAGATCGAGGCCAGTTCAGCAGATGCCCTGGCCGTGATTGCCAGCTACCTGGCGGAGACCGAAGGCGGGTTCTACATCGTCGGCCATACCGATGACACCGGCACGCTGACTTCCAACCTGAGCCTGTCAGAAGCGCGTGCGGCCGCGGTCAAGCAGGCGCTCATCCAAACCCACGGCGTAAACGAATCAAGGCTCGAAGCCAGGGGAGTTGGCCCCTTGGCACCCGTTTCGACCAACACGGACGATGCGGGTAGAGCTCTCAACAGGCGGGTGGAGATCGTTCAGCGACTTCCCTAGTGCTGCTTCGGCCATCCGGATTGATCAGAGGGCAGGCTTTAACACCATCAACACCAGCGCGGCCAGGGGGGCGATCAATGCAACCGCACCCCACAGCTCCCAGGCAATCGCCAGCTTTCGGTAGGCAGGATAGTCAAACGTCTCGGCTCCAATACTTGCCCTGGCGAGGCCACGCAGTTGCCGTTGCAGGGGCGCCACGCGCACCATGAACACCACGCCGGAAACGCCAAACAGCGCCAGCGACCAGGCGATCCAGCCGGTCCGCAGCAACGGGAACCCGGCCTCAATCGCCGCCCACACACCGGTTACCAGGATCCCGACGACGCCGGGGTTGGTAAACCAGCGGTCACTGCGGATGATGCCGTCCATGGTGTGCGCCAGGATGGCTGGATCCCGGGTTTTCGCCGCATGGGCGTGCCAGAAAAGACCGGTGGTGATGTTGCCCAGGAAGGCGACCACCGAAACGATGTGAAGCAGTTTGAGAAGCAGGTACATGACGTAGCCCCCTGCTGAAAAAGGATGGGTCGATCTTGCGGCCGGCAAGGGCGCAGGTCAAATGGGCGACCTGCGCCCCACCCGGTTTGTTACTCGGAACCCCGCACGCTCACCAGCGCCTGGCGCACACGACGCACGGCGCCGCGAACGATGATTTTCGCCTTCCGAATCGAGTTGAACTCGCTGGCCGAGGCCATGGTGTAGGCGCCCATGCGGGTGCCCACCACCAGGTCGCCGATTTCCAGTTCCGGCAAGGGCGTGTCCTCGGCGATCACGTCGATGCTGTCGCATGTCGGGCCGGCGATGACGCTGGATTGCAGTTCGGCATCGTCGCTGAACACGGTCAACGGGTACCTGGCGTGGTCGTAAATCTGGCCGCTGTATGAGCCGTAAACGCCATCGTCCATGTAGTACCACATCTGCTCGCCACGACGCGCACGACCCATCACGGTGCTGATCGCGGTGATCGAGGGCGCACTCAGCACGCGGCCGGGTTCGGCAATCACTTGCACGGTTTCGGGGTAGGCCGCCAACGCCGCGCGAATCGGTGCGTAGAACTCGTCCGCGAACTGACCGACCTGCCCTTCATGGGCGCAATTTGCGCCGTAATTGGCAGGAAAACCACCGCCGATATCCAGGATTTTCAGCGTCGAGGTACCCACCAGCGCATTGTCTTCAAAATACGGGCGACAGGCTTCGATGGCGCCGACATGGGCTTCCGGGGTCGGTGACTGCGAACCCACGTGGAAGCTCAGGCCAACCACCGTCACGCCCAGTCGAGAAGCCTCGGAGAGCAGGAACGGAATGTGCGCCGGGTCGCAGCCGAATTTCTTCGACAGGTCGCTGACCACGCCCTTGCCACGAAAAGCAACGCGCAGCAGGATGCGCGCGCGGTCGGCGAACTGCTCAAACTTGGCCAGTTCATCAACGTTGTCCACCACGAACACATCGCAGCCGAAATCCAACGCGTCGCGAATGTCTTGCTCGCGCTTGATTGGATGGGTGTGAATGGTTTCCGCCGGGTTGGCGCCAATTTCGCGCAGCATTTCAATTTCGCCTGTGGTGGCGAGGTCGAATGCAGCGCCTTCGGCCGCCAGGGCAGCCAGTGCTTCCGGATGCGGCATGGACTTGATGGCGTAGTAGAGCCGTACCTCGGGCAAAGCTGCCTGCAGGCCACGGTACTGCGCGCGCAGCACATCACAGTCGAGGATCAGCAGGGGTGAACCATGCTGGGCGACGAGATCACGAAATGGGGTCGCTTGCGCTTTCGCGGCGACCGAAACCAGGCTGGAACGATGCGTAGACATCGAAGCTCATCTCCCGGCGGGCCGCCATCGCACATCACCACCCGGGCGGGTAGTAACGCGTGTTCGGTACCGCACTTTGTGTACCCCATAAAAGCGCAGTTGCGTTGGGCGACTGGGGCAAAATCGAGGCGCGATTCTATATGATTTTTTCCTTTACGCAAGCGATTTTTTACGCATAATTGCGCCTTTTTTTGGAGAGCACCGTGAGCGAATCCAACAAGCACGCAAAATTCGCCGGCCGCATGGTCATGATTGGTTGTGGAAGCATTGGCCAGGGCGTGTTGCCACTGATTCTGAAGCACCTGGAAATCAGCCCGCAGCAGATCACCATCATTACCGCGGATGCCCGGGGCAAGGACGTGACAGAGCGCTTTGGCATTGACCTGCACCAGGTGACGATCACGCGTGACAATCTCCATGACACGCTCGAAGGCCGCCTGGCAGAAGGCGATTTCCTGGTGAATGTATCGGTGGATGTTTCCAGCACCGAGCTGGTGCGCTTTTGCCATGCGCGCGGCGTGCTGTATATCGACACCTGTATTGAGCCATGGCCCGGTGCTTACACCGACACTTCGAAGCCGGCAGCGGAGCGCACCAACTACGCCCTGCGCCAATCGATGCTGAACCTGCGGAGCGAGTTGGGCGAAGGCCCCACCGCGGTGGTGGCGCATGGCGCCAACCCGGGCCTGGTCTCGCACTTCGTCAAGCAGGCGCTGGTTAACATTGCGCGTGATACCGGCGTCGACGCCGCGCCGCCCTCGGACCAGCAAGGCTGGGCCGCGCTGGCGCAGCGCCTGGGCATCAAGGCCATCCACATTGCCGAGCGTGACACCCAGGTGGCCAACCAGCCCAAGCGGTTGGGCGAGTTCGTCAACACCTGGTCGATCGATGGCTTTGTCAGCGAAGGTTGCCAGCCGGCTGAGCTGGGCTGGGGAACGCATGAGAAATCTCTTCCCGAGGACGGTGAATTCGTTGAGCTCGGCAGCGCAAAGGCTGCCATCCTTCACCGCCCCGGGGCCTCGGTGCGGGTGCGCACCTGGACGCCCATGGAAGGCCCCTTCCATGGTTTCCTGATCACCCACAACGAGGCCATCTCGCTGAACGATTACTTCACCCTGCGGGAAAACGGTGAGGTGGTGTACCGGCCTACCGTGCACTACGCCTACCACCCCTGCGATGACGCGGTGCTGTCGATTCACGAATTCGCTGGCAAAAACTGGAGCGTTCAAGGCCGCCAACGCCTGATGATGGATGAAATCGAAAGCGGCGTGGATGAACTCGGCGTGTTGTTGATGGGCCATGAGAAAGGCGCTTACTGGTACGGCTCGCAGCTTTCGATTGAAGAAGCGCGCGAACTGGCGCCCTACAACAACGCCACCAGCTTGCAGGTGACGGTCGCGGTGCTGTCCGGCATCGTCTGGGCGCTGGAAAACCCCAACTCGGGGATTGTCGAGGCCGAGCAGATGGATTTCGCCCGCCACCTGGAAATTTGCGCACCCTACCTGGGGCCGGTGGTTGGCGAATACAGCAACTGGACTCCCCTACAAGACCGCGCCGGCCTGTTTGCCGAGGAACTCGATCACGAAGATCCCTGGCAGTTCCGCAACGTGCGAGTCTCCTAAATGAAGTAGCGGGGGTTTTGCACCGGGCAAAACCCCCCATTTGAAATTTTCCTTTGCAATTTGTTTGACATTTATGTCAAATTATTACCTGGGAATGATTCTGGATCTACCCGCTCTACCCGGCCCGGCGCCGCCATAACAACAATAAGACTTGAAAAAAGCCATGGAAAAAATCATAAAAACCAGGTACCTGCGCTCCCTTTGCACCCTCCTGGCTGCCGCAGTGCTGGGGTTACCCGGCACCGTGGCAGCCGAATTACCCATCGAAGACTTCACCCGCTTGCCCTCGTCCAGGGACGCACTGATCTCGCCGGATGGCAAGCATCTCTCGGTGGTTCTGCGCCGCGAGGGAGAGGACATTCTCGCCATACTCGATCGCGAAACCCGCCAACCCACCGGTTCTTTCCGGGTCGCCGGCAAAGGCATGGCGGTGGGCGATGTCACCTGGGTCAACAACGAGCGCGTGGTGTACTCGGTGACCGAGAGTTACAGCTGGAACAAGCGCCGCTTCAGCAACGGTGAGCTGATTGGCGTCAACGTCGATGGCAAGAAGCACAAACTGATTTTCGGATACCGTTCCGGCGAGAGCACACTCAACACCAAGATCAAGAAAAACGAGGCCAACAACGGCAACCAGGAAATCATCGACCTGCTTGAAGACGATGACAAACACATCCTGATCGCGTTCTACCCGTGGCGGCTGATGGGCAACATGTGGGTCAACAATCCGGACGCGCACACGCTGATCTACAAGCTCAACGTCTACACCGGCAAAACCACCAAGGTCGACTCACTGCCCTACGCCAACGCCCGCGCCCTGACCGATGGCCAGGGCAATGTCCGCTTCGCGATCGCGGTGGATGACAACAACCACCAACTGATTTCCTACAAGCCGACAGCCGATTCGGATTGGCAGGAATGGTCACTGGCCGATTTCGAAGGCGACCGGGTCAGCCCGGTGAGTTTTACCGCCGACGACCGCAAGGTTTACGTTGCCGCCAATGTGGGCCAGTCCACCCGCGCGCTGTACCTGTTCGACATGAACACCCAGTCTTTCGAGAAGGTGGTGCACAACGAGCAGGTGGACATCACCATGCTGCTGCGTGATTTCTCGGGCAAGCACGTGGTTGGCGTGGGCACCGACCTGGGCCTGCCGAAGTACACCTACCTCGACAACAATCACGAGGTGGTGAAACTGCATCGCATGTTGCTGCAGACGTTTACCGGCCACGATATCGTGATTACCAGCACCACCCGGGACGGCTCGATGGCCGTGGTGCTGGTTTACTCCGATGCCAACCCCGGCACCTATTTCCTGTTTGATACCAAAACCCTGCACGCCGCCAACCTGGTCAGCACCTACAAGTGGCTCGACCCGCAGATGCTGGCCACCACCGAGGCGATGAGCTTTGAAACCCGCGACGGTGCCACCATCCACGGCTACCTGACCCTGCCAAACGGCCAGCAGAACAACGTGCCCCTGGTGGTGTTGCCCCATGGTGGGCCGCATGGCATTCGCGATTACTGGGGTTTTGACTGGGAAGTGCAGTTGCTGGCCAACCGCGGCTATGGCGTGCTGCAGGTCAATTTCAGGGGAAGCTCGGGTTTCGGTCTTGATTTTGAACGGTCTGGTCACGGCAAGTGGGGCACGATGATGCAGGATGACCTCACCGATGCCACCCGGGCGCTGATCGAATCGGGTGTTGCTGACAAGCAGCGAATCTGCATCTACGGCCACAGCTACGGCGGTTACGCCGCTTTGATGGGCGTGATCCGCGAGCCAGGCCTGTACCAGTGCGCCATTGGCTCCATGGGCGTGTACGACCTGCCACTAATGTTCAAGGAAGGCGACATTGCAGACCGTGACAGCGGCCTCGCCTACCTCAGGCAAGCGCTGGGTGAAGACCAGGCAGACCTGCGCAGCCGCTCCCCCGCCTACAACGTCGGCGCGATCGAAGCTGACATCCTGATCATTCACGGCGCCAGGGACGACCGTGCACCCATTGAGCAAGCCCAGTCACTCCGCAAAGCGCTGGATGACGCCGGCAAGCCTTACGAGTGGCTGGAAATCGGCAACGAGGCCCATGGCTACTACGACGAGGCAAACCGGCTGGCGGTGTACAGCAAGGTGCTGCAATTTCTTCACTCGAACATCGGCAACCATTAACGGTAGTATCCCTCCTGGCTTTCATGCTTTCATGCTTTCATGCTTTCATGCTTTCAGGAGAGGATTGCAGGATGGGTATTTTCAAGTCTTTGTCCGAGGCCCCGGACATGGCAGAGGTATTTCGCAAGTTTGACGATGGCCTGGAACCCCTGATGGAGTACCACGACATCATCCTGCGCGGCGAATCACCATTGACCGTGGCGGAACGCGAACTGATAGCCGCCTACGTTTCTGGCCTGAATGCCTGCAATTACTGCTTTGGCGCACACCAGGCCATTGCCGAAACCCAGGGGATTGACCCCGAGCTTTTTCAAGAGCTGATGGAGGACCCCGCCACCTCGGAAGTAAAACCAGAGCTTGTGCCACTGCTGGCTTACGTCAAAAAGCTCACCCTGACGCCAAGCCGAATCACTCCCGCTGATGCCGAGGCGGTCTATGAAGCGGGCTGGCTGGAGCGGGCGCTGTTCCACGCCATCGCGGTGTGTGCCCTGTTCAATTTCATGAACCGCATGGTGGACGGCACAGGTATCTCGCCAAGTAACGAAACGCCCGAAGAGCGCCGCAAGCGCTTCGAAAACAAGCGGGACAACCCCAACTTCTACAAGGACTTTGGCAAGATGGTGCGGGGACAGCGCTAGGCTGCACAGGCTGCTTTACCGTTGCATGGCCTGACTTTTCTTCGATGAAAACGCTGGCAAGAAACCTTCTTCCCAACAGGCTTACCTTCAAGCATCTGCGGGGTGACCTGTTTGGAGGCGTCACGGCCGCCATCGTGGCGCTGCCACTGGCACTGGCTTTCGGCGTGGCTTCAGGTGCAGGCGCGCAGGCCGGGTTGTACGGCGCGATCTGCGTGGGCTTGTTTGCAGCGTTGTTTGGCGGAACGCCATCGCAGATTTCCGGGCCCACCGGGCCAATGACCATTGTTTCGGCGTCGGTCTTTACGCAGTTTGCCGGCGAACCCGCCATTGCGTTCACCGTCGTCATGCTTACCGGCGCATTTCAGATTCTGTTCGGATACCTGCGCCTGGGCCGCTTCGTAAACCTGATGCCCTACCCGGTCATCTCCGGGTTCCTGACTGGCGTGGGCTGCATCCTGATCATCATGCAGCTGGAGCCGCTTCTGGGGTACCCCAGCCAGCCGTCAGTGGTTAATGCACTAAGCGTGCTCCCTTCAGACCTGACCTCGCCTAACTGGCATGCCGTGTTTGTCGGCGTGCTAGCCCTGGTTAGCGTGTTTTTTCTGCCCAAGCCGCTCACCCGCATCATTCCGGCACCGTTGCTAGCCCTCGTTTTATGCACGGTTGCGGTGATCTGGCTGGATGGCGCGCCGATTATCGGCGCCGCGCCCTCGGGTCTGCCGCAGTGGCAAATGCCGGTGATCAGCTTTGCGGTGCTGAATGAAATGCTGATCTATGCAGCCATCCTGGCGGCCCTGGGCTCAATCGATAGCCTGCTCACCGCCCTGGTCGCCGACAACATCACGCGCACCTTCCACAATTCCGACAAGGAGCTGGTCGGCCAGGGGGTGGGAAACCTCGCTGCCGGCTTTGCTGGCGGAATTCCGGGCGCAGGCGCCACCATCAGGACACTTTCCAACGTTCATGCAGGGGGGCGCACCGCGCTCTCCGGGGTGATCCACTCGGCTGGTCTGCTGGCAATCGCGCTTGGGCTTGGGCCGCTGGTTGCGCATATACCTTACGCAGCGCTTGCCGGCGTACTGATCAAGGTTGGCATTGACGTCATTGACTGGCGGTTCATAAGGCGCATGCACCGTGCGCCCAGGACTGACCTGGTGCTGATGCTCGTGGTTCTTGCCCTCACCGTGTTCGTTGACGTCATGACCGCCGTCGGCGTGGGCGTGGTCCTTGCCAGCCTGGTATTTGTAAAGGAGATGGCGGAGCTGCAGGTCAGCGCCATCCAGACCATAAACGACCCCGACCACCATCAGCTGTTCGACGCCCACACCGCCGAGCGCTATCGCCAGTACCGTGATGACCTGATGTTCCTTCATCTCTCGGGCCCGATCAGCTTTGGCGCCGCCAATGAACTCACCCGGCGATTCGCCAACGTCGGCGAATACCGCGTGCTGATTATTGACCTGCTGGATGTGCCTCACGTGGACAGCAGTGCGGCGCTTGCGCTTGAAGAAGTAATGCAGCGCGCGGCGGAAGACAACAAGCACGTGATTATCGTGGGGATGACATTTGCGGTGGCCCGACTGATGGGGCGCCTGGGGGTGCTCGACGAAGTGCGCGAAACCAGGCTTTGCGAGACCCGCGCCGACGCCATCCAGGTCGCCGTTGAATACCTGCAAAGGGAATGATCGTGACGCCTGGCGCGACCGAGTTGCGCCACTGTCTGCTCGTGGCGCGCAACTGATGCCGAAGGCCCAGCGCGTACCGCGCGTGATGACCCTTTTGTCTTGGCCTTACCTCACCTGCCAGCAAACCCCGTGATCGTCGATGGTCTCAAGCGGGGCGCCGATCCCGTTGTGCTGCCTGAACGCATCTACCGCCTGTTTGCAGGGCGGCAGGATTCCGTAGTCGTCGACAATGACCCAGCCCCCGGTGGATACGCGCTGGTAGAGGTTTTCCAGCACCGCCGTGGTTGAAGCATAGAGGTCGCAATCCACCCGCAGCACTGCAAGCGGGCCGGTATCACAGGCAGGCAGGCTTTCTTCGAACCATCCGGGCAAGAACCGGACCTGACCATCCAGCAAGTCAAACCGCTCGAAATTGGCCTTTACCTCGTCCTGGGTAACTGCCAACACCGGCAAGCGAGACGCATCCATGGCGTAGGCCGCGTCTTCGCTGTGCCCCGACAACGGCAGCCCGGCAAACGAATCGGCCACCCAAACGGTGCGATCGTTACAGCCATGCGCCGCAAGCACCGCGCGCATCAGGATGCAGCATCCCCCGCGCCATACGCCGGCCTCCAGCAGATCGCCGGGCACGTTGTTGCTTAGCACGTCTTCGACGCATTGCTGCAGGTTGTCTAGCCGCTTGCGTCCCACCATGGTGTAGCTGAACTCGGTGTAGTTGCGCAGGTTTCCATCGACGGCGGGGCCGCGGCCCTCGATTGGCGTTTCCAGCAGGATGGAGTCACCGTTACGCTTGGCTTCCACCAGTTGTTGCAGCAAATCCTGGTCTGCGCGCACCGCCCGGAAATCATCCAGGGGCAACACTGAACCCTGCGCAGCGCACATCACGCTCAACAGGAGTTGTGCTTCCAGTTCAATGTAGAGTTCGTTGGAGAGCGTGGATTTGACCAGGTCCAGGTAGCGATCTCTTAGCATTCGTGGTGTTCCTTCCCCTGTGGCCCGGTGTTGAGTCCAAGGGCGCTGGCCCATTGCCGTTGACGATTTGGCAGCAGATGCTCCGCCCTCACCCACTGCCGCAGTGAGTCTGCCAGTGCCAGGCGCTGCTGGTCATGCTCCAGCAGGGCGCGGATTTTGCTCACCCAGTCCGCAACGTCACCGGGTTTCGCCAACGGCACCGGGCAGTGCAGGTACGGTTCCAGTTCTGTGGCCACCACCGGGATCCCCAGTATGCCGTATTCCAGCACCTTGAGATGACTCTTGCAGCGGTTGAAGGCGTGGTCAGCCAAAGGCGCGATTCCGAGGTCCAGCCCAAGCTTGGCAAGCGCTCCCGGATAGTCCTCGAACGGCACCATGTCATGCACCTCGAATGCGAGTGACCGAAGGTTTTGCGGACACATGCCAAGGAACACCCAGTCGGCAAGGTCCACGGTGGCTTCGATCACCGGCTTCAGGAACTCCAGGTCCTCGCCATGCTGGGGTGCGCCAACCCAACCTATACGCAAACGCCTGCCTGCAGCGCGAAGCGTTGCCGCGTCTTTATATCCCGCGACGTTCCAGCATTCTGCAGCCAGCGCATTGTCAATCACGTGGATGTTGTCGTGCTCCAGTGCCAGGCACCGCTGCAGGGCCGGTGTGGTCAGCACCACGGCGTGACTCAGCGAGACTGCATAGGCCAGGCGCCCGGCAATGTCCGGGGGCGCAGATGCCAGCGCCGGATTGCCAGGACGCATGTCGGTCCACAGGTCATCTATAACCAGCGTGGTTTGCACCCCCGCCTCGCGGTGCAGCCATTCCATGAGTTGCAGGCCAGGGTCGGAGAGGAAGGGTTGCACCACCACTCGCCCCGCGCCAAGGCGCTCAAGGGCCTGGTCAATTTCGAATCCCGACTCGCGAACCACCTGAAACGCCACGGCATCGCACTGGCCGGAGGCCTGAAGGCTTTGCAACGGTAGCCGCACACGGTACGCCGGCGTACCCCAGTGATCGCGGATAACCCCCAGCACGCGCCGTGGATCGCGCCCAGCCGCCCGTTTGCCCTCCTCACGCAGGGTTTGCAGGCGCTTGTCGAAATGGGCCGGTCTCGGGTTGCCGTGGCTCGGTTCGGACGAAGGTCGCGCCGGCTTCGCATCATCCGGTACAGAGCGATATACCGCGTCCAGCGCCGCGGTCGATTGTTCAATGGAGGTCACCTCGAAACTCGCCAGGGCCTGGCGGCAATCCGCCAGCAAGCGACCATCAAGAATTTCGTGAATTTTCATGAGCCACCCGGTCACCGACATGTCGCCAACCGTCCAGCCGTTCACGCCTTCGATCACGCGCTCCGCCATGGCCCCGCGGGTTCCGGACAGCACCGGGACACCGTGGGCCCAACACTCCGAGGCAATCATGCTGAAAGATTCCTCGTAGTACGAGGGCAGCAGCGCCAGGTCGATATCACGCAACACCTGCCCCACGTCATCGGGGTTGTAGAAACCGCGCAGTTCCACGTTGGGCGGCACCGACTTCGGATCGAAACCCTTGATGCGACCATGCACCCGTATCACCACGTCACGCTGGGCCAGCGCCCGGGCGAGTTGCAGCACCAGGCCGCCACCCTTCAACACCTGGTCTCCACCAAAGTAGCCCAGCACCAGCGTGCGCTTTGAATCATCGTAGACAGGCAGGGTGGACTGCTTAGGCACCGCCACGCCGTGGGCCAGCACGTGGATATGACTTGCGCCTTCCAGGCCAAACCCGGCCTCGATTTTCCTGCGAATAAAGTGCGAAGGCACAATCACCGCGTCAGCACGCTGAAGAACCGATTTCACCAGCGCCGCACGCGCCTCGATGTAGGCCGACGCACGCGGGCTATCAAGGCCGTAGCCGGCAAGGCAACGGCCACAGCGGTCGTCCGCAACGGCCCGTGGACGTTGGCAGGGTTGGCCGGTGGAGTGCTCCAACTGGTTGTGAATGGGGCAGTTGAACCAGAAATCGTGGATGCTGATAACCACCCGGCAGCCCATTGCCTGCGCCAGCGCGGGCGCCAGCAGCGAATCCCAGTGCAGCAAATGGTGGAAGTGCACCACGGCCGGCCGCATACCCTCGATGATCCGCGCCAATGCACGTTCGCTTTGCGGACAGGCCAGGTCGGCGCCATGGCCGCCAATGACCACACCAGGACGAATCCAGCGCTTGTTCAACATCAACTCGCGACAAGCGCCCTCGCCGCGCACCTCCATGTCGCACCACGCGCCGTTGGTCTCTCCGGGGTAAATCAGTGTCTGTCGATAATCCGCCGCCAGGGCGTTAACCAGGGTGCGCGCGACCCGTTCGGTTCCGCCCACGTGATACTGGCGGTGCAGGACATGCAATACGCCGGGACGCGGATCACCCTGGTGCGCGAGTTGCTCGCTGCGCACCCGCAATGGATTGTCGCGCCACCACGATTGCACCAGGGGCTTGTACTCGGGCCACAGGCGCTCCAGCCGGGCGCCGTGCTCACGCTGCAGCCGTGATCGCTGCGCATCACCAAAACTGCCGCCTGAATGGTGGAATACACAGGCGCGATCGGCTGCGAGGATCTCCCAGCCAGCGCTCAGCGCGCGCATGGACAGGTCATTCTCTTCGCCATAACCGGGAGAGAACGCCAGGCTGAACGGGCCAATGCACTCAAGCATTTGACGCCGCATGAGCATGCAAAACCCTACCGCGGTTGGCAGTGATACGTCGCCGATGGTGGCTTCAGCCAGCAAGCGCGTGAGCGCCTCGCGGCTGCCGGGATCGTGCGATGGCGTCACCGAAAGGATGCTGGCCCGGTCGGACAAGGGGCAGACAATTCCAGCCTGCGGGTTTCGTCCAAGACAATCTTGCAGGTACTCCAGCCAACCGCTGGCGACCTGCGTGTCACTGTTCAGCAGGACAACGTCGCGCCGCCCTTCAAAGGCGCTCTGCTCAATGGCCAGGTTGGAGTTGCGCACAAAGCCCAGGTTGCGGGCATTCTCAAGGCAGCGGGTTTCCGGCCACGCAGCCTGGAAGCGGGCAAAGGCCGCTGCTACGCCGGGCTCAGGGCTGGCGTCATCGACCAGCCAGACCACATCACCATCGGACAAGGTGGGAAGCAGCGCTTCCAGGCATTGTTCCAGCAAAGTGGCGTTGTTGAAAACCGGGATGATGATGTCGAGCGGCTCGCCCCGCGGCGGCCGCTGTTTGGCTGGGCGCAGCGCTGGAGTCGCCTGCACAACTTCGCAGACCCTTCGCTCCAGGTCCTTCATCCCGATGCTGACCCGACCGGCCGCCCCGCTGTGGCGCGGGCCGACTTCAGGGAACGGCTGTTCGAACGGCCTCGGCGTCGTCGACCTCTTCGGACGACGGCCGGTTAACAAAGCGCGCACTCACCACCTGTTCGGTGGTGCTGGCCTGGTCGAGGGTGATATCGACAGTAAGGATCAGCATGTCATCGCTTTCCAGGCGCACGTTCCTGGCCCTGAGCTCGCCATTGCGCAGCACGATATTGCCGCTGTAGGGCTCCCCGGAAAGCAGGCTGGCCGCGTAATTGGTGATCTGCAGGTCTTCGGTGGTTTCCACGTAAAGGATGTTGCGGCGAATGCGCTCGCCGGAGATATTCGCCACCCTGACCTGGAATACACCGCTGCCGCCCTGCGGAATGGCATTGGAGCCCACCACGTCCACCACGACGCCGGTGTAGTCGTCGTTATCAAAATTCACACCGGGCACCGTCGCGACCACGAAGTCCTGTTCGTCAAGCACCTCGATGGCGTAGTTGACATCGCCATCGATCAGGTAATCGTTTTGCCCCACCACCTGGATGGTCTGCGGAACGCAGGACAGCGAGCCAAAGGTCACGCTGCCGGGAACGGGAATCGCCTCTGAAGGGTCCGTGCTTTCCAGCTTGAAGGTGCGTGGCGCGGTTGGCTCAGGGTCCATCGACATTTCGAAGATGTCCACGCTGTGATTCTCGGCCGTCACCAACTGGATAGGCGCATGAACATCCAGCAGCGGCGCCGTGCTTGCTGGCGAGCAGGCCGAGGGGTCGTCCCCGGGAGGATCAAAGTCTATGCCGGATGGGTCATAGCCGGTTGGGTCACCACCCGTTGGATCACCACCCGTTGGATCACCACCCGTTGGATCACCACCTGTTGGATCACCACCCGTTGGGTCGCCACCCGTTGGATCGCCACCCGTTGGATCACCACCCGTTGGATCACCACCCGTTGGATCACCACCCGTTGGATCACCACCTGTTGGATCACCACCCGTTGGATCACCACCTGTTGGATCACCCCCTGTTGGATCACTGCCGTCACCGCTCTTGCCATCGCCAGTTGCGACGCCGACACCGCCGGAATTGATCACCAGCGAATCACTTCCCAGCGAATGGCTCTGAAACGCTACCTCGTCATCGGCAGTAAACTCCGAGATGCCTTCCGCGTAGGTATCAATGAGTTCATTGGCGCTGGTTGCCGCTTTCGGCACAAGCAGGAATAACACCAGGCCGTTGGCAATTTTTTTGCGAACAGATAGTTTCATGTCGAAGGAAATCCCTTTCGCCGGCAGGTCTAAACCAGTTTAGCAGAAGAAAATGAAACTCGCGGGTCGGTGCATCCCGACGCGGCGCTTTGCGAGCCAGACGCTAGGCGCGACCGAGCTGCGCCAGTGTCTGTTCGTGGCGTGCGCGGCTGATGCCGTAGCGGTTAAGGGCCACGATGGCGAACACCCAGATCACGAACACCACCGGCCCGTAGACCAGCCCAAGTTTGAACAGTACGTCGCCCGAAACTTCACCAACCGTTGCGCTGGTTGGAAAAGCAATCACAGCCAGCAAAGCCCCGCCGATCAAGGCGCCGATGGCATCTGCACACTTGGTGGCAAAGGTGATGGCCGATGAAATAACGCCCTCGTTGCGCCGCCCGGTGTAGAGTTCGGTGCGCTCGGCCAGGTCCGCGGTCATTGATTGCCAGGTGGTGTCGAAAACAAGGAACAGTGCGGTTTCGACAAACCCGGCAACCACCATGACCCACAACAGGGCGGTAGTTCCATTGGCTGGGAAAGCATCCAGCAAGCGCATCAGGATGGGCAGCATGTTGACCAGGATCGCGGCCAGCAGGCTGCCGATGGCAACCCTTTTCTTGTCGCGCCCCCGGCACCAGCGCTTCATAACCGAAGGCAGGAACAAAGCGGCCACCGCCATGGCGATGACGATCAGCGTCATCTGGCTGCTGGTGAACGCCCAGAAGTAGGAGTAGATGTAAACCCACAGCGCAACGTAGGTGCCGGTACCGGCGTAGTACAACACGCCGCCAACCATGACTGCCCGGGCAGATCGGCTGCGCAGCACATCGCCTACCTGGCGCACGAAGCCAGCCACACTGACCTGCCCGGCCGCACGAAATTGCTTCAGGTGGGGAACGTAGCGCTGAAGACTGAGCGTGAAGATGGCCACCGAGGCAAAGATCAACAAGGTCCCGAACAGGCCAGCCTGCTGGTATCCCGAAGCATTGAGCACGCCGTCCGGCTGGGTTGCCGTTGGCACCAGCCAGACCGCGTAGATCAGCACAGACATGCCATTGGCGAACACCGAATAGAAGCTGAAGAAGAGCGTCAATAGCCGGGTTCGTTCGTCGTAGTCCTGGGTCAATTCAGCGACGATTGCGTACGCCGAGACCAGGAACATCGTCAGTGCAGTTCGCAGGATGATGTTGCATGCCACCAGCCAGGCGAACAGCGCGCCATGCCCCTGGACGAACGATGGCGGGTGCCACAGGAAGTAAAAGGACGCACAAAGCGGAACGATGGCGGCGTAAAGCCAGGGATGCCTGCGGCCCAGCGGCGAGCGGGTGCTGTCGGAAAGGTAGCCGACCAGCGGGTCGGTAATGGCGTCAAAGACCAGGCCGATTCCAATGGCCAGGCCGGCCAGCGCGGGCTGCAGCCCCAACACCTGGCTGTAATAGATCAAGACGAAATAGTGGGCGTTGTACACCACCCCGTAGAGCACGCCGCCACTGCCGAAGGCCCAGCGCGTACCGCGCGTAATGACCACTGTTCTTGGCCTTACCTCTGCTGCCAGCAACCCCCGTGATCGTCGATGGTTTCAGGCGGGCCGTCAATCCTGGCGTGCGGCCAGGAACCCTCGGCCAGCCGCCTGGCGAGCTGGTTTGCTGCGCCCGTCAGTCTTGCCTGAACGCCGCCAGGAAGCGGCGCGAGACCTGCTCGAACTCCACCCGCAACTGCGCAACCACGTCTTGCACCAGGTCGGCGGTGCCCGACCTGGCGTTTTTCTCCAGCTTCACGCACAAGCCAGCCATGTGAGATGCGCCGATATTGCTGCATGCGCCCTTCATGGCATGGGCGATTTCTCCGAGCCGGGCGTAGTCGTGCGCGGCGATTGCAGCTTCGATGTCAACCATCGCCGCTTCGAACTGCGACCGGAACTGCTTGATCAACTGGGCAGGGAAATCCTTGTCGCCGGCCGAGATCAACTTGAGGTTGTCCACCACGCCCTGGTCCAGGTACTGGCCTTCCGCGGCCGCGTTTTTCACTGGCGGTGATTCCTCGCTCGCCTGTTCCGGCAGATAGGCATCAAGCAGCGCTTCCAGGTCTTCCAGCAGCACCGGTTTGCTGAGGTAATCGTTCATGCCGGCGGCCAGGCACTTCTCGCGTTCACCCTCCAGCGCGTGGGCAGTCATGGCAATGATGGGTATCGCGCTGGCGGCGCTGTCCAGGTTGCGAATCTCGCGGGTTGCCTCGTAACCATCCATCTCTGGCATCTGGCAATCCATGAACAGCAGGTCATACGGCGCGGCGTTGACCATTTGCAAGGCCTCCACCCCGTCCGCAGCCACGTCCGCCTGGCAACCCAGGGCCTCGAGGATGCGCACCGCAACCAGTTGGTTGACCGGGTTGTCCTCGGCAACCAGGATGCGGGGTTTTTGCCCGCCTGCTGCGCCAGAACGCCTGTTTCCGTCCCTGCTGGACGGCTCGGCAAGGGAGCGGCGCGTGACGAGACCCGTCCTGGAGCCGCGGGTCTTGGCGGTCCACAGGGTGTCCAGCACTTCCATCAGCCGCGAAGCATGCGCCGGCCTGATCAGGTAGCCGTCGAAACCAGACTTGCGTACGCTCGCGACATCGTTGCCCAGGCCGGTGGAGGTCAGCAGCACCAGGATGGTGTCCTGCAGATCGGGGTCTGCCTTCACGCGCCGGCCGAACTCGAGCCCGTCCATTTCCGGCATGCGGTGATCAACAATCGCCACGCGATACGGGTCGCCGCTCTGGTGCGCGAGCCTCAGGCCTTCGAGCGCTGCGGCGCCCGAGGAGAAGGTTTCGTCGCGCATCCCCCAGCGACTCAGCTGCTCAAAAACGATCCTGCGGTTGATCTCGTTGTCATCGACAACGAGGACCCTCACGCCTTCCAGGCTTTGCGGCGGTGCAGGCGGATCGGGCGCATCGGTTTGCAACGGCAGATCAAGGGTGAACCAGAAAGTAGAGCCTTCGCCAACCTGGCTGGACAAGCCGATCTCGCCCCCCATCAGTTCCACCAACTCGCGCGAGATGGTCAGCCCCAGCCCTGCCCCGCCAAACTTGCGCGTTGCAGAGCTGTCCTGCTGGGAAAACTTCTCGAAAATTTCCGCGTGGCGATCTTCCGCGATGCCGATACCGGAATCGCTGACTTCAACACGTATCCTGGCGTTTAACCGGGTGCTGGATTCCTCGCTGACCGAGATCAGCACATGGCCCTGTTCGGTGAACTTGATCGCATTGCTCACCAGGTTGGTCAGCACCTGGCGAATGCGCCCCGGGTCACCGACAAAGTAACGCGGCAAATCGGGAGCGTAACGCACCAGCAGGTCAATGTCCTTTTCGTCCGCGCGTTCGGCCAGCATGTCGGCGGCTTCCTCCACCGCGTGCTGGAAGTCGAAGGCCACAGGTTCAATATCCAGCCGCCCGGCTTCGATGCGGGAAAAATCCAGAATGTCATTGATCAGCCGCAGCAGCGCTTCAGCCGAGACGCGTGCGGTTTCTGCGTATTCACGTTGGGTCTCGGAGAGCTTGGTATCAATCAGCAGCCCGAGCATGCCGAACACACCGTTGAGGGGCGTGCGAATTTCGTGGCTCATGTTGGCCAGGAAGTCGCTTTTTGCCAGTGAAGCCGTTTCGGCGGTGTCCCGCGCGCTGGTCAGTTCAGCTTCCGCCTGCTTGCGCTCTGTAATGTCGACCACGGCCGCCAACACGTAGGTTCCTTCGTCCAGCACCAGGGGATTCAAACCAATTTCCACGGGAAACTCGGTGCCATCTTTCCTGCGTCCGAACAGGTCCCTGCCGGCGCCCATGGCGCGGTTTTGCGGATTTTCGAAATACGACTGCCGATAAGCGGGATGTTTCTCGCGAAAACGCTCGGGAATCAATTGCCCAATCTCGTGGCCAAGAATCTCGTCGCGTTGATAGCCAAACATCTTCTCGATTTCCGAGTTGATCAGGACGATGTTTCCTTCCGCATTCACCATGATCATGCCGTTGGGCGCAGCCTCGATGGCCAGCCTTACGCGCTCTTCGCTCTGGCGCAATGCGGCGTTGAGCTGCTCCAGTTCGGCGGTACGCTCATTGACCCGTTGCTCCAACTCGGCTGGGCCCTGTAGCGCCAGTGCTTTGGGCACCAGCGGAATCAGTAACACGGCTGTGGCAAGGGACAGCACGGCCGTCACCGCTTTGACCGAGCCTTCCAGCGCGTATTCCGGGTTCCAGATGGTGTAAATGCCCACCAGGTGCGTGGCGCCGCAGGCAAGGATGAACGCCCCAAACAGGAAGAACATCCAGGGATAAGGGATATCCTTTCGCTGGCGCACGAAGTACAGCAGGATGATCGGGATGGAAAAGTACGCCAGCACGATGCCGGCATCGGAGAGGATATGAAGCCAAAGCACCGACCTGTCCCACAGGTAGCAGTGGCCATGGGGCATATACCCTTCGGAGGAGAAAAACGAACGGAGCGCCTCGAGCATAACGGCCTCCCTTTGGGCCAGCGTTTACGTCACGAAATCAGGGCAGTTCCTGCCATGTTTCGGACCGCGCTGGCACCAAAGTGGAGACCTTTGCACCTAACCTGGCTTCAGACTACCTCTCGGATCACTGTTGCCAATCATGTCAATAATTGCCGGGAAGTTCCAATCAGCGGTCGCCATCTTCGGCCGCGCTTTCAGCCGCCGGCTGGGTGGTATCCACTTCGCCCAGTTCCTCAACCGTAACCGTGCCTTCCTTGAGGGCAGTGGTCGCCGCTTCCTTCTGTTTCAGCTCGTTGATACGGGTGAGCACATCCGGGCTGAAGCGACTGCCGGAAGGCGTTTTGGCCATCACAGAGGAAGAAGCAAAGGACATGTTGCCACCTTGTGAAGCCAGGCTCAGGCTGCTTCCGGGGCTTGCGCCCAGAGACCCGGCGCCGCCGCCGTTGCCTTCACCAGCGGGCGCCAGGCCAACCACGGAGTCCATCATCGCGGCTTTGCTGTCGGTAAAACTGCCGCCGATGGTGCGGTAGGAGCCGTAAACATCGGTAATGGTCCAGTCGTCGATGTCGGCCCGTAGTGTATTGGCCGCCTGCAAGGCGCCACGCTCAGGGCTCTCGATGAACCGCATCAGGTGCTCCTTGAGGTCGGCGTCAAAGTTCGGGAAATAGTTGCTGTTGCGCTCGTACATGCTCGACACTTCGAACTTGCCGTTCTGGTCGAAGGTGCCGCGATTGGAATTGACAAACTCCTCGGCATTGTCCTGCAGGTTGCGACGCACATTCTCACCATTGAACGCGCGCTTGCGGATATTCGGCCCGCCAATCACGCCCTGGTACAGGCCATACATCACCATGGGGTCATTTTCGTAGTTGGTCGGCAGGATGGTGTGGCGAATGTCGTTCAGGCTCAGGGGAACCCCGGCGACATTGAGGATTTTCTCGTCGAGGATGGAGTTGCGTCCGTTGAGCTCCTTTTTCAGGTCATTCTCGGGATAGATCTGCACCAACTGGTCCAGCAAGGCGATGTTGTGCAGGTTCAGCCAATAGGCCAGCTGCTCGGTGCGGTTGAACTCCGCCAGCGGAATCTGGCTGGGAATGGCCTCCAGGGAAAGCCGCACGCTGTGCAGCATGGCCTGGTAGTCCGGGTTGTTCTTGAACTCCTCGAAATAAAAGCGGTTGCCCTCTGTGGCCGTTTCGCGCTGCACCTTGTTTTTCATTCGAGTGCCGGTCTTGGCGCGATTCTCTGGCGCCTTCTCGCGGGTCGAGCGTCCGATGTCCACCACCATGGTGCGCAGGATGGCGTCGACATCGCCGTAGCTGATTACAAAAGTCGATTCCGGGTTATGACCTCGGAACGGTTCCGGCACTGCATCGTTGGAAAACACCGGGGCACTGACGGCCAGCCCGCCGATCGCGAACGACAGGCAAAGGGTCTTGCTAACGGTATTCATGGTCGTGAAATCTCCTCAAAATCGTTTTCTCCCACATACTAGACCAGAGCGCCTGAACATTCCTTGCAGCGCGGGGAAACTCTATGCCATTTAAGCAGGTCTTAGTGGCTTTGGATATAGCCCAGGCCTGCGAGCCCAGACCATCCGCACAGGCCGCAAAACCACGCGGGAGAGCGAGACATGAAGTACCTGAAAGGTGAGAGAACGGTGAAGTTGCTGGCAGGTGCATTGGTACTGACCGGGCTGCTTTTTTGCGCGCCAGCCCATGCCCAGTTGCGCATTTCCGCCCAGGCTGACTGCAATGCCGGGCCTGCCAACCCCATCCATTTCGACCAGACCATCCACCAGGCCGATTACAAGGTGATGGTGAGCGATTACGAGGTAGACCCGGACATCCGCATTCGCCTGGTCAACCTGCCTGGCCTGGCCGACCTGGTGCTGACCGATCAACCGGGAAGCAGCAAATTCACCTTCTGCCGCTCGGCGACAAGGTACCGCTCCACCACCCTGTTCGTGGCCAAGTTCGTGACCCAGCCGGATGTCATCATTACCCTCAACAAGAATGACCGGCATGCGGACTACACGCTGTACGTGGAGTCGCAAAACGTGTCCAACATCGAGGCGGCCGCATTGTTCTGGCTGGCGCTGAGGCAACAACGGTAGCCCGCGCCTGGCCGGCAGTTTAGCGGCGCACAGGCCTGCCTGGGTACACCCCTTCCTGGTAAGCGCCATCGCGGACGATGAACGTGCCGTTCACCAGCACGTAGCGGTAGCCCGTGGAGGGTAGCGCGGGATCGTTGAACGTGGCCTGGTCCTTGACGGTTTCCGGGTCGAATACCACCAGGTCGGCATCGGCGCCGACTTCGATACGACCCTTTTTCTCCATCTGCGGCACATAGCCCTCAAGGCGTTTGGCCGGCAGGTAGCTCATCTTGCCGATGGCGTCCATCAGGCTTAATGCGCCCTTCTCCCGCACGTAGTAGCCAAGCACGCGCGAAAACGTGCCGGCGCCGCGTGGGTGGGCGCGGCCGTTGGCGTCGTAGACCATGCCATCACTGGCGATCATGACGCCGGGGTGCGCGACCGCGCGGGTGACATTCTGTTCGTCCATGCCGTGCCCGACGATGATGGTGTCCGGCGCGCTGGCGCGCAGCTCCTGGAACCGTTGCGCATTCAGGCGCTCACCGGTGGACGGCAACTCGATATCTTCAAAGGTCATGCCCTGGGCGGTGGTCCAGTCACCGGTAAAGATGGAGGCGCCGATAAAGGTGGACCAGGCGGTGTAGGGGTAAACCTCCGTGGTGATGTCCAGGCCCTGGGCCCGGGCGTCATCGATCATGCCCAGCAGGTAGCCCACCCGGTTGCCACCGCTGGAACCGATGTGCACGATGTGCAGGCCCGCGCCGGAGATGGCGGCATCGGCAATCAACTCCTGGATGGCATCCACGCTGCCACCATTGTTGTACTCGGTCATGAAACGCGAGTGAACAAAGTTGGTAACACCGTTTCTCCTGGCCACCCGGAACACATCCAGGATCTCCTCGCGCGTTGCCCCGGCCGTATAGTTGATCCCGTAACCAACCCCCAGCGCGCCTTCATCCAGGCCTTGCTGGACCCGCTGCTTGATGGTTTCCAGCTGTTCGGCAGTCGCCGCGTCGTCCATCCAGGCGCGCTGCTGGCTGACAATGGCCATGGCCTCGCTGTTGAGTTCGAGCCCCTTACCCGCAATCCCCAGCGCCTCCATGTCCAACAAGGTAGCGATGCGCACGCCCATGTGACCAACGGTGGAGCCATAGTTGATTGGCGCTGCGCCTTCACGGCGCGCGTACCAGTCCGCCACGGGAAAGGTGCCCACTTCCATCTCGAGCTGGGTGGTCACCCCGTCCTGGGCCTGCAAGCGTGCTTCAAATTCGCGCTGGCCGTGGGCGTGGAGGTCGATAAAACCGGGCGCAACCACCAGGCCGGCGGCATCCACCACCTCTTTGCCATACAGGACATCACGCGAAAGCGCGGCAATCGCGCCATCGTTAATGCCAATATTGCGCACCGAGTCCAGGCCGTTGGCCGGGTTCATCACTCGCCCGTTGGTGATGACCAGGTCATAGGTTTGTGCGGATACGGCTGTTGCGAAAAAGGCGCAGGCCAGGATGGCCAAGTGTACCAGGCGCATAAGTTGTGTCCCTCGATCAGCGACGTCACTGAGGACGCGATTCTTGATAGACCAGATTAGCGCAAATAGCCTATCACCGAGGCGAAGTGACAGCAGCTTCCTGCAATCACGAAGAAATGCCAAATGCCGTGGGCGTGCGCCAGCGCTTTCAAGCCATCAAGGATAAAGAACACGATTCCGCCGGTATAGGCGATACCGCCAGCCACCAGCAGCGCCAGCCCAGTGGGCGGCAAAGCGGCCTCGATGCTTTGAAAATCGAAACTGACGGACCAGCCCATACCCAGGAAAATCACCATCTGGCAAAACTTGACCAGGCGGCCGCTAAGGTAAATCTCACTGAGAATACCAACCGCGGCAAGCCCCCAGACGACCGACAGGATGAGCAAGCCACTGCTGTCGCGCATCCCGACCAGCATGTAGGGCGTGTAGGTGCCGGCGATCAACAGGTAGATCGCCACGTGATCCAGCAGCTTGAAAATGCGCTTCAAGCGAGGTGGATGCAGGCTGTGATACAGGGTGGACATGGTGTACAGCAGCACGAGGGAGATTCCAAACACGGTGAAGCTGAACAAGATCCACGGATCGCCCGACTGGATGCCAATGGTCAGCAGGGCACCAAGACCCATCAGCGACAGGACGGTACCGACCAGGTGACTGATGCTGTTTAGTTTCTCACCGTGGTACATGAATCGTTCACCCGCCCTCGGCTTCCAGCTCGTCCCAGCGCGCATATGCCGCTGTGAGCTTGTCATTGAATGCGGCGAGATCGCGCGAGGCTTTTTCGACCACCGTATGGTCCTGGTCGAAAAAGCCGGGCGCGGCCATTTCGCTTTCCAGCGCCGCCTGGGCTTGTTCCAGGCCTTCGATTTCGACCATCAGCCGGTCGAGCTCGCGTTGCACCTTGTAGGACCTGCGCGCTTTTTTCTTCGGCGCCGGCTTGTTCATTGGCCCGGCAGGTTTTTCAGCGGCGGGTGCGGCGGGCTGTTGCGGCTGGGAAAGCCCACCCGTTGCGGCTTCCCAGTCGCTGTAGGCGCCGATGGTTTCGCTGACCCCGCCAGCGCCATCCATCGCGATGATGCTGGTCACCACGTTGTCCATGAACTCGCGATCATGGCTGACCAGGATCACGGTTCCCTCGAAACCCAGCAGGATTTCCTCCAGCAGTTCCAGGGTTTCCATGTCCAGGTCGTTGGTGGGCTCATCCAGCACCAGCAGGTTTGCAGGCTTGCTGAAAAGCTGCGCCAGCACCGCGCGGTTCTGCTCACCGCCGGATAATGCGCCTACCGGCATGCGGGTGCGATCGGCATTGAACAGGAACTCGCCCAGGTAGGAAATCGCGTGGCGCTTGCGGCCATTCAACTCGATGAATTCCTGGCCGGCACAAACATTGTCGATCAGGTTCTTTTCCGGGTCGAGCTGGTCACGCAACTGATCGGAGTAGGCGATTTCAAGGCGTGTACCCAGCTTGACCGCGCCCTGGTCAGGCTGCAGTTCGCCCAGCAGGATTTTCACCAGGGTGGATTTGCCCGCGCCGTTGGCGCCAACAATTCCAATGCGGTCGCCCCTGAGGATCACGGTGGAGAAATCGCGGATCACGGTCTTGCCATCAAAGCCGTGGCTGATGTTCTCGACCTCGGCGACGATCTTGCCCGATCGGCTGGCGTCTTCCACCGCGAAACCCGCTTTGCCAGCACGGGCGCGGCGCTGGCTGCGTTCTTCGCGCATCGCCTTTAACGCCCGGACACGGCCTTCATTGCGGGTGCGCCTGGCCTTGATCCCCTGGCGAATCCAGGTTTCTTCCTGGGCCAGCTTCTTGTCGAACAACTCATTGGCGCGTTCTTCTGCAGCCAGTTCCGCCTCGCGGTGACGCAGGAAGCCCTGGTAATCGCCTTCCCAGGTGGTGAGATGGCCGCGATCGAGTTCGGCCATGATGTTGGCCACGTTCTGCAGGAAGCGCCGGTCATGGGTGATTAGCACCAGCGCGCCGTTGAAGCCTTGCAACTGCTCTTCCAGCCACTCGATGGCCGGGATATCCAGGTGGTTGGTCGGCTCATCCAGCAGCAGGATATCGGGATCACTGACCAGCGCCCTGGCCAGAGCCACCCTGCGGCGCCAGCCGCCTGAGAGCTCGGACATCAGCGATTCACCGGGCAAATCCAGCTGCGAGATGGTGGTTTCCACCTTCTGCTGCATGGCCCAGCCGTCAACCGCTTCGATTTTCTGCTGCACGCGTTCCAGCGCCTTGAGATCGGGCTGGTCACCGTCATTCAGCAGGTGGTGGTACTGCGCCAGCAACTTACCGGTTTCAGCCAGGCCTCCTGCCACCAGGTCGTAGACCGTCTGCCCATCGGCGGCAGGCAGGGTTTGCTGCAACCACGCCATACGCACTCCAGGCCGTAACCAGCGCTCGCCGCTGTCGGGCTGAACTTCGCCAGCCAAAACACGCAGCAAAGTGGTCTTGCCCGCGCCATTGCGCCCAAGCAGGCCAATTCTTTCGCCCTTCTTGATGGTGAGGGACACCTCGTCCAGCAGCGCCAGGGTGCCGTAATGAAGGGTTGCGTTGTCGAGTCGAAGCAAAGGCAAGGGGGCAATTCACGCGGTTCGAAGGTTGCGCATTTTACGCGATTGCCCGGGAGCCAGTGGGCTTTTTCGAGCGGCTAGCTGGCCAGCCAGATGGTATGCCGAGCGCCCTTTTTACCATGCGCGTGCACCCGCACTTCCTCCACCACCAGGCCACATCTTCGCAGGCGCTCATGAAAAGCCGGGTCGGGCCCGGCAGACCAGTAGGCCAGAACGCCGCCCGGTCTCAACGCCTGCATCGCCAACAGGATCCCGGCAGTGGAATACAGCTTGTCGTTGCCATCCACGGTCAGACCTTCGGGGCCGTTGTCGACGTCCATCGCGATCACATCAAAAGCGCGTTCGCTGCATTGCAGCAGCGCAGCCACATCGCCCACGTGCACTCGCGTCCGCGGGTCATCCAGGGGGTAACCGCTGCGCTCTCCCAGCGGCCCCTTGTTCCACTCCACAACGGCCGGTATCAACTCGGCCACGGTCACCTCGGCATTTGCGCCCAACTCCTTGAGCGCGGCGGCCAGGGTAAAACCCATGCCCAGGCCGCCTATCAGCACGCGGGCGGTGTCACGATTCTTGATGCGCTGGCAAGGCAAGGAACCCAGCGCCACCTCGGAGCCGAACTTGCGCGAACTCATCAACTCGCCACTGACCGAGGTGATCTTGATAAAGAAATCATCCTTGCCGCGAAACAAGCGCAGGCGCTCGGTGCTGCCCGGTATTTCCGCCTCGTCCAGTAGATCCCAGTTTCTCACCACCACCTCGCTATCGCCTGACCGGCCCTGCGGCCGCCACCACACCGGTATAATGCCCGCACAAATCCTGCCCCTGTTGTTGTGCCTGGGCTTGATCGCGCCATCCCGGATTGAACATCATGCCAGCAACGCCATTTTCCAAGCTGCCCCTTTCAAGGACCCAGGTTGCCAACCTGGAATCGCTGGGCTACACGTCCATGACGCCGATCCAGGAAAAAAGCCTGCCGCATGTGCTGGATGGGCGGGACCTGATCGCCCGCGCCAAAACCGGCAGTGGAAAAACCGCCGCCTTCGGCATCGGCATCATAGAGCACATCAACCCGCGTTTCTTCGGCGTGCAGGCACTGATCTTGTGCCCCACGCGCGAACTGGCCGAGCAGGTAGCCACCGAACTGCGACGCCTGGCGCGAGCCATCCCCAACATCAAGCTGATGACGCTGTGCGGCGGCAAGCCGTTTGGCCCGCAACGCGGCTCGCTGCAACACGGTGCACACATCGCGGTGGGCACGCCCGGCCGGGTGCAGGATCACCTGCGCCGCAACAGCCTGAATCTGGATGGGCTGAAAACCCTGGTGCTGGACGAGGCCGACCGCATGCTGGACATGGGTTTTGCCGATGACATGAAAACCATCATCGCGCGCACCCCGAAGAAACGCCAGACGCTTTTGTTTTCGGCAACCTACCCGGACGAGATCCAAAAAATCAGCCGTTCAGTACAGCGCAACCCGGTTACGGTGACGGTGGACGAAGCACACCAGGAGGGGGTTATCGAGCAACTGTTCTTCGAGGTCAGGAAAGAAACCCGCAACGACACCCTGCTGGCCCTGTTCGGCCACTACCAGCCTGCTTCCGCCCTGGTGTTCTGTTTCACCAGGAAACAATGTGATGAGGTGGCCCGGTTCCTGCGCGGCCGGCGCATTGACGCGGTGGCCATCCATGGCGACCTCGACCAGCAGCAACGCGACCAGGTGCTGGTGCAGTTTTCCAACAACTCCTGCCCGGTGCTGGTGGCCACCGACGTGGCCGCGCGCGGGTTGGATATCAAGTCACTCGAAGCGGTGATCAACTATGAACTGCCGCGTGACCCGGAAGTTTACGTGCACCGCATTGGCCGAACCGGCCGGGCCGGCGAGAAAGGCATCGCGCTCAGCCTGTTTACCGAGGCCGAGCAGTTCCGGGTGAAAACCATCGAGGAATACCTGGGTACGCCGTGTATTTTCGATGTCCCGGCATCGCTCGACCGAAACCCTTCTTTCACCCTCAAAGCGCCGATGGCGACTCTGGAAGTGGACGCCGGCCGCAAACAGAAAATTAGGCCGGGCGATTTGCTTGGCGCCCTGACCGGTGATGCGGGATTGCCCGGAGATAAAATCGGCAAGATCGATATTTTCGAGATGCGCAGTTTTGTTGCTGTCGAACGAGATGCCTTCGACCAGGCGCTCGCCTACCTGGACGGCGGCAAGGTTAAAGGGCGCAGCGTAAAAGCGAGAAGAGCGGGCTAGCCTCGTACCGGTGCACCACGAAACCCGGGCTTGCTGAACACCAGGTGCACATCGCTGATGGCGCGTTCCAGGAAGGCGCCCTCGCAGTAGCAGAGGTAGTAATCCCACATGCGGATAAACGTCTCGGAATAGCCCATTGCGCGTACATCGGCCAGCGCGGCGTGGAAATTCTTCCGCCAGTGGCGCAGGGTTACGGCGTAATGCAGGCCAATGTCCTCCAGGTCCAGCAGGCGCATGTCGGTGTGCTGCGCCACGGATTGCGTCATCGCCGCCGATGAGGGCAAGCCGCTGCCCGGGAAAATGTAGCGCTGGATAAAGTCGATGGCTTTGCGCTTTGGGTCATAGCGCTGGTCGGCGATGGTGATCGCCTGGATCAGCGCCAGGCCATCGTCGGCCAGCAATTCGCTGCATTTTTCGAAGTAAGGCCGGTACAGCGGCGTGTCGATGGCCTCGATCATTTCCAGGGAAACCAGCTTGTCGTAGCGGCCCTCGAGGTCACGGAAGTCTTCCTTGATGACCTCAACCTGCCCTTCCAGCCCTGCCTCCCGCACACGCTTGCTTGCCAACTGGAATTGCTCGTTGGAAATCGTCGTCGTGGTGACGCGAACGCCAAAATGTTGCGCCGCGTGAATGGCCAACCCGCCCCACCCGGTTCCGATTTCCACCACGCGCTCGCCAGGCTTCAGATGCAGCTTGCGGCAGACCCGGTCGAGCCGCGCCAATTGGGCCTCGTGCAGGCTCATGTCCTCGCGCTCGAAAATGGCGCAGGAATACATCATGGTGGGGTCAAGCCACAACGCGAAAAATTCGTTGCCCAGGTCATAGTGGGCCGAGATGTTGCGTCGCGCGCCTTCGCGGGTATTGCGATTTACCCGGTGGAACAGTTTCTGCAGCGGCGCCGTCAGCCGCGCCGCGCCCTTTTCCATGGCGTCGAGCACATCGCGGTTGCGCAACATGATGCGCACCAGGGCCACCAGGTCATCGCAGGCCCACAGGCCCTGCATCCAGGCCTCGCCCGCGCCAATCGAACCGCCGAAAGCCAGATCGGCGTAGAAGCCGGGATCCCTGACCTCGATAAACGCCTGGAACTCGGCCTCGCTTTTCGCCTGGCCAAAATGGTAATCGCCCAGGTGGTCTTTCAGCCGAACATGGCCAGTGTGCAGGCTTTCCAGGCGAGAGAAGACGATACGCCGGGCCAGGCCGCCGAGCGCTCCGGGTTTTGGCGTGCCGGCCAGGTGCCGCGCCGAGGAGAGGTGTACCGACTTCATCAGCGAACCTGCCTCATTTGCGCACCCGCCGTCTCTTTGGCCTGGTGCTTTTGGGGGTGATCGTAAACCGGGACCTTCTTGAGCCAAAGGCGCAGGGCCTGCCAGTGAATCGCGACAATGATGCGCAGCGTCATCAATGGAAAGGCCAGCAGAACGCGCCTTAGCGCGGCGGGTGACAGCGCCCGGCGCTGCAGTTGCAGCGTTGCATCAAAGCTTCGCGAGCCGTTTTCCAGGTTTGCCATATGCACGTTCAGCCGCTTGTGCGGCGGGCCAAAACGCCAGTCGTATCCTACATCCATGGGCATAAACGGTGAAACGTGCATGACTTTCTCGGGACTGAAGCGCAGGAACCGTGGGTCGCCCTGCTCCTTTGCGCTTTCGCTTTCGGCTGCCGGAAGCACATAGCAATGCCGCTCGCCCCAGGGCGTGTTGTTCACCTCGGCGACTATCGTTTCCACCTCGCTGTCAGTGCGATCAAAGCAATAGTAGAAACTCACCGGGTTGAATACGTAACCGAAGTAGCGAAGGTGGGTGAGCAGGCGGATGGGACCAGAGGGCCGATTGCCGGTGCGATCTTCCACCAGGTCCCTGACGGCCTCGTCCAGCGGCACATCCGGGTCGCCCAGGTGGTCCGACCGGCGAAATTCCGCTGCCGCCTTCCGGCTCGAAGAAAACAGCCGTGAACCAGCGAACACCTCATCCAGCTCCGCCAGGTCGAGGTAGAGCATGAACATGCGGTAACTGAACGCGTGCGAAGCCGGCGAGAAGCGGCGGTGGCGGATGGTGCCCTGGTAGATGGCGCTTTGCATGGGTTCAGGCTGCACGCGAGGCGCGCGGTTCGCCTGCAAGGTCTGACTGGAAGTGCTCCAGCGCGTTGATGGCGCTGACCACCCCATCCTCGTGAAAGCCATAGCGCCAGTAGGCGCCGCAGTAGTAAACGTTCCTGGCGCCATTGATTTCCCGATGCCGCGCCTGGGCGGCAACCGCAGCCTCGTCGAAAATTGGGTGCTCGTAGTGAATCGTGCGAATGATCTGCCGCGGATCGATGGCATGCCGGTAGTTCAGCGTCACCAGGTATTGTTGATCGACACCCAGGGACTGCAACGTGTTCATGTTGTAGGTCAGTGCGACGCCCTTCGGCTGTGGCAGCGGACGACCGGGAACGTGGTAGTTCCAGGCGGCCCAGGCACGCCTGCTGCGCGGCATTAGCGTGGTGTCGGTATGCAGCACCGCTTCGTTCTCCTGGTAACGAATGCTTCCCAGAGTGGCGCGTTCCGCGGCAGTGGGGTGATCGAGCATCGCAAGAGCCTGGTCGCTGTGGGTGGCGATGAACACCCGGTCGAAGCGCTCGGCGGGCAAGCCCGCGGCTTTCACCACCACGCCATCCGCATCACGGGTCACTTTTTGCACCGGGGCGTTGAGGCGAATGCGGTCGCGAAACCCGGCCGTCAGCTTGTCGAGGTAGCACCGCGAACCACCCTGGATCACGCGCCAGGTTGGGCGATCGCTCACGCTCAGCAAGCCGTGATTGTGGAAGAAACGCACGAAGAACCCGGCTGGAACGCCGCCCATGCCTTCAGGCGTTGCCGACCAGATGGCCGCGCCCATCGGAATGATGTAGTGCTCCACAAAGCTCCTGGAGTAGCCGCCGTCTTCAAGGAAGCGCCGCAGCGTTACGCTTGAACCCGGATGCTCAAGCAGCCTGGGCGCTTCGCGGTTGAAGCGCAGGATATCGCGCAACATGCGCCAGAACCGTGGCCGCAGCAGGTTCCTGCGTTGGGCAAACAGCGTGTTGAGGTTCGAGCCGTTGTATTCCAGCCCGCTGCGCTCGCAGCGGACGCTGAAACTCATCGCGCTTTCCTGGCTGACCACCCCCAGTTCGTCAAGCATGCGCACGAAATTCGGGTAGGTGACGTCGTTATAGACGATAAAGCCGGTGTCGACCGCCAGGTCACCCTCGGGATGCGGCACATCAATGGTGTTGGTGTGCCCACCAGCTCGCGAATCGGCCTCGAACACGGTGATGTCGTGGTTCTCGGAAAGTCGCCACGCCGCGTAGTTGCCCGCGATTCCGCTGCCAATCACCGCTATTTTCAGGCCGCTCTTTACCACTGTTGCGGCACCTTGCGAAGCGCGTCAAGGTCGTAGCCGGCCTCTGCGATGAACTCGGTCGCTTCCTGGTACTGCGCCTCGCTGATCTGCGGCGTACGCGCCATCAGCCAGACATAGTCGCGCTTGTTGCGGCCAATGATGGTGACCGAGTAGGCCTCGTCGAGGTAGATGATCCGGTAGTCTGCCTTGATGGGCCAGACGAACTGCATGCCCCAAACCGCGTTGCTTTCGGCGTCGGTGATAAAGCCTTTGGGCTCCATCCGCTTGGCTTTGCCGTCGAAACCGCCTTCACGGAAAGTAAACGTGGTGGCGATGGCGCCATCGTCCTCTAGGGCGTATTCCTCCACCGCGTTGTAGGCCTCGTCTTCGAGGAACGTGGGAATATGCGCAATCACGTACCACTTGCCCATGAAGCGGTCGATATCCACGTGGTCAACCGTTTCCAGGGGCTGGGGACGCGCGCTGCAGGCAGCAAGTCCAAACATCATCATGGCAATGAACACCTTGAGTTTCATGGCGAAGGCACCGGTGAGCCCCCGGACCGGGCAGGCGGGCCGGGAAAAAAGGCATTGGTAGTGCGAACGTATTCGCGGTACTCGGGGCGCCGTTCCGACATATCTTTTTCAAGCAGCGCGACACCAGAAACTCGCAGCAAGAGGAAGGTCATTAGCAGCGGCGCCAACAGGGTCCACGCCCCGCCAGCCGCTACCGCCGCCAGGAAAAAGCCCCACTGGACAAGGAACTCGCCAAAGTAATTGGGATGGCGGGTGTAGCGCCACAGTCCACTGCGCAGCACCCTGCCCTGGTTGGCGGGGTTGGCCTTGAAGCGCGCAAGCTGCGCATCGCCCACCGCTTCGAAGTACATCCCGGCTAGCCAGAGCACAACGGCCAGGGCATCGAACAGGCCCAATGGCGCCGAACTGCTTGCGGCAGCCAGCATTGGAAAAGAAATCAACCACGCCAAAACGGCTTGCAGCCCAAACACCAGGTACAGGCTCTTGAAGCGGAAGTTGGGCTGGTTGCGCGCGCGAATGGCCTGGTAACGGTGGTCTTCTGGCTCACCCAGCCCGCGCCAGGTGATGTAGCCCGATAGCCGTACCGCCCAGATCCCTGCGAGGGCAAGAACAAGCCACGCACGTACGCCGGCCGCCTCGGTGAGTAGCATGTAAACGCCCAGCGAGAGTACGAACATCAACGACCATAGGCTGTCGACAATACTCACGTCGTTGCGGGCAAGGCTGGCCAGCCAGCCAAGAACCGCAAAGGCGAGCAAGGCCAGCAGGCTGATTCCCGCAGCTGACCAATCAAAGGCGGCAAAGCTAAGCAGTTCAGGCATGGTCGGAGTGCTCGTTGGATGCAGCGTTGTCCTGGCTGGAATTGGCGCGGGGTTCAAACAGGTAATGCCCCACCATCCACTCCTTGCCTTCGCGATAGCCAAAGGTCTCGGCACAGGCCATGAAGAAAATCCGCCAGCGCTGGAACCACTGGCTGGCTGCTTCCGGCCCGTAAGCAGCGCCCAGCCATGGGGCTACCTTGTCCTTGTTGGCGTCGAGCTTCTCCAGCCAGGCGTTGGCCGTTTGCTGGTACTCGCGCCCATCCCATGCAAAGCGCTTGACGAGCTTGAGGTGGTCCTGGAAACGCAACGGCAGGTCTGCGCTGGGCATGATCCCGCCGGAAAAGAAATAGCGGCTCATCCAGTCGGATGGCCCATTGTCGGTAAAGGCGTAAGCGGCGCTGCGGTGACAGAACACGTGCATGAAAAAGCGCCCTTCCGGCTTCAGCCATTGGCTGATGCGCTTGTACAATTCGCCCCAGTTGCGCATGTGCTCAAACATCTCCACTGACACCACGCGGTCGAACTTCTGGCCGATGGCAAAGGTGTTCATGTCCTGGGTGATTACGCGCAGATTGTCGAGTTCACGCTCAGCGGCCTGGCGTTCAATCCAGCGCCGTTGCAGGTTTGAATTGGAAACCGCGGTGACGCGGGCAGCAGGATAGTGTTCAGCAATCCACAGGCTCAGTGAACCCCAACCGCAACCCAGGTCGAGAACCGCCTGTCCGTCTTCAATGCCGGCGCGTTCGCAGGTGATTGCCAGTGCATCGCGCTCGGCCTGGTCCAGGTTCTCAGCGCCTGCGCCCCAGTAACAACAGCTGTACTTGCCATGTTTCCCAAGGACCTGGGCGAAGAACTCGGCCGGTAACTCATAGTGCTGCTCGTTGGCCAGTTCGGGCACGAGCGCCACTTGAGCCTTGTTCATTTCACGGACCAGCTGATTCACTGTTTCAGCCGCCTGGGCCGGGTCATCGGCCTGCAGGCTTTCCAGCCGCGAGTGATTGAGGCGGCGAATGCCGCCTCGAATCACCCGGTCGGGCACGAGGCCCGACTCGGTCCATGAAATGGCTTTTTGCGCGACCGCGTTCATTCGACGCAGAACGGATTGGTCAGGCGGGTGCCGGTGTACATTTCCGGCGAGCCACCGTCCAGGGTGACAATCGCCATGGCGTCTTTGCAGCCGAGGATTTCGAACTCGATGGTGCCGACTCGCTCGGTCAGTACCTCAAGGCCCTCTTGAGAACCGCCACCGGTGCTCAGGAACAAAGCAGTCTCCGCGGTTACGCCATCAAAAGCGCCCGGGGTAGAGCATTCGAAAGAGCCATCTTCAGCAGTATCGTCCTGGCAGCTGTCGAAGGTGAGAAACACGGGGTTGCCCAGCGCATCGTAGGTGTACCACGTGCCCACCAGGCGGTTCTGGCTGGGAATCGGCTGCAGGATGAAACCCTGTCCTGAGCCTTCAAGGATGTTCCACCAGCCGTTGGCCGAGTTGTCTACCGGCGTGCGGGTTTCAAGCTCACCCACTGGGAAAGCAATGATCCCGAGGGGCTGGTTGATGCCATCGCCGATGGCATAAAGGGTTACCGATGCACCGGCCGGAAGTGCTGCCGGCAGCGGATCAATGTAATTGACCTGGCCATCGTTGGAAGCGACTTTCAGGTCATAAGTGCCGGCCGGGACTTCAAAGAAGCCGCTGTTCACGCCGTAGGGGACACCCGTCAAGCCATTGACAAGCTGTCCGTCTGCGGTGCGGATCGACACTTCTGTTGCCTCCAGGTCGGCTGCGAACGGGGCGGTATGAGCCACGCGCACCCACACGTTGTCACCCGAAGGTCCTGAGCCGTCGCCGTCAGCCAGCGCAATCAGGTCGAGATCCTGGGTAATGCCATTGCCCACTGCAGCCAGGCTGTAGAACTGCCCGTCTTCAAGGGCGAACTCGCCAGTGATGGCCGGGTTCTCAGAACCCACGGGGAAGATTTCGATTTCATAGTCACCTGCCGGCAACTCGATGTAATCGACAAAATCTTTGAAGCGCACATTCTCCAGCGCAACATCTCCGTTGACAGCAATATTAACAGCTGTGTCATCGATGTCGGCGGCGAACGGCGCCAGGTGAAGGACCGCGACACGGGCTTGCGCGTACAGCGACTGCGCACCCACGATGGCGATCAGAAAGAGAGAAGTTCTAACGAAGTTGATCATTGCAATCTCCACGATATCTGTACGTAATTTGCCTTTCAGTGAATAACCCAAGGCCCCGATCCTTCTCTAAGCCGCTGAAATCGCATCGTTTGTGATCGTTGCGGCAGCAGGATTGGGAAAGAATGTACATGTTTCGTATAACTAATGCAAGCGTTTTTGTACAAATATTTCGCGGTTTTTGGACTTTTGTAGATTTTTTGTATACTATTTGTCCAATGATGATGAATGACATGGAAGGAATGCGCCGTGGATCAGGAACAGGCAACCGCACAATCTGAAAAGTTGTACACAATCGGCACAGTCGCCCAGCTCACCGGGGTTAGCCCGATCACGCTGCGCGCCTGGGAACGGCGTTATGACCTGATAGAACCGGTGCGAAAGGACAGTGGACACCGTTTATATACGCGTAAGCACATTGACCAGATCAATCGAATCACTTCGCTGACCTCGCAGGGCATCCGCATCAGCCAGATCAGGCCGGAAATGCTCAAGTCACCGGAGGTGACGGAAGAAGCAAGCGACAGCCCCAGACAACGCGACCACTGGGATGAAGCGCGCGAATCGATGGTGGCCGCCATTGTTGATTTCGACGAAGATCGGCTGGAGGTGGTGTACAACGATGCGCTGGCGATTGCGCCCATCGAGGAAGTCACCCGGCGACTGATCACGCCCCTGCTGCGGGTGCTGGGAACACGCTGGGCAAGCGGCGAAGGCAGCGTTGCCGAGGAGCATTTCTTTTCCTTCTTCCTGCGTAACCGCCTGGGCGCGCAATTCCACCACCGCACCCGTCGCCAGGATGGCGCCCTGCTCCTGGTAGCCTGCCTGCCCGGCGAAATGCACGAGATTGCCCTGCAAATCTTTGCCCTGGCAGCGCACAACCAGGGCTTCAGGATCCTTTCACTGGGAGCCAGCATGCCCCTGTCAGAAGTGGCTTACGTGGCGGGCAAAAAAGGTTGCGAAGCAATCGTGTTATCGGGCTCGATGGAGCCAGACACTAAAGTGATTGAGAACGACCTGGCCGAACTGGTGGCATCCACAGAAATCCCGGTGTTCGTGGGTGGTCAATCGTCGGTGGCCGTTTGCGAGGCCATCAATCGCACCGGCGCAACTGCCCTGGGCCAGGAAATCCTGGCCGGACTGAACCGGCTGAAGGCTTACCTGGCAGAAGAAAAGTAGGCGCCCCGCTCAGGAGCCCGCGAGGTCCTCGATAATCACCATCCAGTGGTCGAGGCCCTGGTAAAAGAAATCCACCTTGATGCGCTCATTCAACCCGTGCGCATTTTCAGATTCACCCAGGATGCTAAACCCGGCGGCTACACCATAAGTGGGTACGCCGGCACGTCGAAAGTGCATGCCATCGGAGCCACCTGAACTCATGCTTGGCACAATCCCGATATCCGGGTAGCGGGTAAACAGCGCGGCGCGTAGTGCGTTGTTGACATCCTCCCGGGGTTCCGAGGTGGGGCTTGCCACGTAGAGGTCCGGCCCCAGGCCCAGTTCCAGCTCGTCATTGCCAATGACATCCACCAGGGTCTGGCGCACATCCTCAATTTCCACGCCCGGAAAAATCCGGCAATTAATCGTGGCGCTGGCGGTTTGCGGCAGCGCGTTCTCGGCGTGCCCGGCATCCAGCATGGTTGCGATACACGTGGTGCCAAGCATGTTTGCGTAGTCGAGGTTGCCACGTATGACCGCGATGGCTTCCGCGTCAGACGGATCCTCGCTGAAGGCCAGCAACGCCTTGCCAATCTCACCGCCTAGCTCCTCCCCATCCGATTTCGCCGAGGCGATGGTCGCCGCGTTGGACATGACAGGAAACTGGTAAGCCTCGATCTTCAGCAGCGCTCGCGCCAGGTCATAAATGGCGTTGTCCGGCCTAGGGCGGGAAGAGTGCCCGCCGGGATTGTGCGCGGTGAGGATGAACGTGGCATAGGTTTTCTCGGCGATTTGCATG
Organism: Gammaproteobacteria bacterium; assembly: GCA_030428105.1. Classification (GTDB taxonomy): domain Bacteria; phylum Pseudomonadota; class Gammaproteobacteria; order Xanthomonadales; family SZUA-36; genus JAUIBE01. Next base: position 87,554 of record JAUIBE010000008.1, on the reverse strand, counting down.
TAGTACGGAAGCACCTGGCCTTCCGCGGTAATCGCACCGCCCCCGCCATCGGAGTTAAGCGCAAATTCGGCACTGGCAAGCTCGGGGTCGGCCGCCAGGGCCTGGGTGGTGAGCATGGTGGTTTCCTCATCACCGGTAAACACGATGATCAGGTCACGGTTGGGCGTGAAGCCCTCGCGCTTGAGGCGGATAAACGACTGGGTGAGATTCATCACGCCGTACTTGTTGTCGGCCACGCCACGACCAAAGAAGTAGCCATCCTTCTCGGTGACGGTGAAGGGATTCAGCTCCCAATCCTCGGGCAGTGCGTCCACCACATCCATGTGCGCAAGGAACAGGATGGGCGCCTTGCCTGAAGACCCGTCACCCCGGTAGCGCACCACCAGTGATGCCGTTTCATCCAGGGGACGAATTTCCACATCCTGCTCAGGAAAGCCTGCGGCCGTGAACTCGCCAGCCAGGTACGCGGCCACCTCGGGCACTTTGCCATGCCCGGCAGCCGAGCGAATGGAAACAATATTGGCAAAAATCTCGAAGGCCTTGGCGCGATCAGCATCCGTGGCTTCAACAAAGCCCGATACCGGGGCGGAAAAAGCCAGGGCCAGGGCACAACAGCTTGTAACAATCGTTTGGAGTTTCATGGCGGAAGTATAGTTTGAAAGCGGGGTAACAAGAACTAGCCCGGCAAAGCGCCAAGGTCCAGCGTTTCACCGGGCCTGGCCTGGTGCACCGTTGCGCCATTCCTGCGGCCCAGGTAGTCAGCAAAAGCGGCCTGGCTGGATTCCTCGCCGTGCACCAGGTAAACCGGTGGACGCCCTTCCAGGCACTCGTACCAGCGCGCCAGGTCATCCTGGTCGCCGTGCGCGGAAAGCCCACCCACGGTGTGAATCTGCGCCCTGACGCGGTAATCATGGCCGTGAATGCGCACGCGCTCAGCGCCATCCACCAGGCGCCGGCCCAGCGAACCACGGGCCATGTAACCCACCACGATGACCTGGTTGTCGGGGTTTTCTATGTTCTGCTTGAAGTGATGCACAATGCGCCCGCCGTTGCACATGCCACTGCCGGCAATAATGATCGCGCCCGAGCGAATCCGGTTGATGGCGATGGATTCTTCCGGGGTTTGCGTCAACTTCAGGTTGGGCAACAACGGCATGCCGCCCTTTTCAGCCCTCAGGCGGGTCGCCTCTTCATCGAACAACTGGGGGTTGTTCCAATAGACCCGTGATGCCTCGATGGCCATCGGGCTGTCGAGGAAAACCTGGAAGCGCTCTAACCCCCACTCCTCGTAGTGCTTGCCCAGCAGGTAAAGGATTTCCTGGCTGCGGCCAATGGCAAACGCTGGAATCATGATGTTGCCCTGGTGGGCGGCGGCCTGGGCAATGATTTCGCCAATCTCACGTTCTGTTTCGGAACGATCCCGGTGGCGCCGGTTGCCGTAGGTGGATTCCATTAACACAACATGGGCGCTCTGGATGCACTCCGGGTCATGCAGGATCGGCGTGTCAAACTGGCCAAGATCACCGGAAAACACGATACGACGCTCCACCCCGGCATCACTGGCCTTCACTTCCACCGCGCAGGAACCGAGGATATGGCCCGCATCGCGAAATCGCACCTCCACACCTGGGGTCACCTCGAAAGGCTTGCGATAAGACCGCGGCTCGAACCTTCGAACCGTGGCCGCCGCCTCTTCCTCGGTAAACAACGGCTTGATTCGCTTGCCCAGCTTGCGGCTCAGGTACTCGGCATCGCGTGCCTCCAGCCGCGCCGCATCAGCCAGCAAAATGGCCGCCAACTCGCATGAGGCGCGATGAGCAAAGATCGGCCCGCGAAAACCCCGCTTGACCAGCAGCGGCAAACGACCGCAGTGATCAAGATGTGCGTGGCTGAGCACCACGGCGTCGATGTTTGCCGCATCAAACGGAAACGGTTGGGCATTGCGCTCTTCGTCCGCACGGCTGCCCTGTATCAGTCCACAGTCAAGCAATACCGTTTTGCCACCCACGCGCAGGATGTGACACGAGCCCGTGACCTCCCCTGCTGCGCCAAAAAACTCCAGTTCCATCTTTAGCACCCAATCCCGCGTGTCGAACGCGCTACGCCTACCCGGGCAATATATCCGAAGCCCAGCGCACAAGTCATTTGAGGGCGTGACGTAACGGATTCGTTTTTGCTGCGTCTAACTTAGTGCAACCCCATCGAGACGATCGGCATCTAACAACAACATGTTCAGATACAACATCAAGCTTGCACTGCGCAGCATGCGCCGCAACCCCATCATGACAACGCTGATGATTGCCGCCATCGCGGTGGGCATCGGGGTGAGCATGACCACCCTCACCGTTCACTACATGATGAGTGGTAACCCGATTCCCCAAAAAAGCGATGTCCTGTTCGCAATCACCCTGGATAGCTGGAACCCGTTGCGGCCGTTTGATGACGACCGCCCGGAACGCGCTCCGCACCAACTGACTTACGCCGATGCCGAGCGGCTGGTGAACCTGGCGGAAGGCAAACGCCAGACCGCGATGTTTGAAACCAGCCTGATCATCGAGCCGGAAAATGCGGGCGAGCTCCCTTTCGAAGTTGGCGCAAGGGCAGCCACTTCAGACTTTTTCGCCATGTTCAACGTGCCTTTCCTGTATGGCAGCGGCTGGGACCAGGGCGCCGATACCGCGGCCGCCACGGTTGCCGTGCTAACGCGTCAACTGAATGAGCGACTGTTCGGCGGAGAGAACAGCGTGGGCCGCGAATTGTTGATTCAAGACCGGCGCTTTCGCGTGGTTGGCGTTGCCGATACCTGGGAGCCAGTGCCGCGTTTCTACGACCCGATCAACGGCGGATTCCAGGAAGTGCAGGACATGTTCATTCCCTTTAACCTGACGCGCGAACTGGAGCTGGGCTCGGCTGGTAGCGACTGGGGCTGGAAATCCGAGGACATCGAGACCTTTGAGCAGTGGCTCAACTCTGAATCGGTGTGGGTGCAGTACTTTGTCGAGCTGGACAGCCCGCGCGGCAGGGAAGCCTACATCGAGCACCTCGACGCCTACGTGGAAGGCCAAAAACAGCTCGGTCGCTTCGAGCGGCCCATGAACAACAACATCTATGACGTGATGGAGTGGATGGAATACCACGAGGTGGTTTCCAACGACTCGAAAGTGCTGGTGGGCCTTTCCTTCATGTTCCTGCTGGTGTGCATTCTCAGCACCATCGCCCTGCTGCTGACCAAGTTCGTGGGCAAGAAAGGTGAAGTCAGCCTGCGGCGCGCGCTGGGCGCCGACCGCAGAACCATTTTTCGGCAGCAAATTGTTGAAGTGGCGGTGATTGGCGTGGCCGGTGGCCTGATCGGCCTTGGCCTGGCGATGCTGGGCCTGAAAGGCATCATTGCCCTGTACGAACCGCCGCCCGGCCTGGCCCGGCTTGATTGGGTGATGACAGCAACCGCCATCGGGTTGTCCGTGGCCAGCGGCATCCTGGCGGGCCTCTATCCCGCCTGGCGCGTGTGCCAGATTCCACCCGCCTCGCAACTGAAAACGCTATAGGAGCCGCACCATGGGATTTCGCCCAATGCTGTCTTCGCTGATGCGCAACAAAACCGGCCCGCTGCTGGTGGCGTTACAGGTCGCCGTCACCCTGGCCATCGTCATCAACTCGCTGTTTATCGTGATCCAGCGGATCGAGAAAATGAACCGCGAAACCGGCATGGACGTGAATAACGTGGTGGTTGCCTACGTGCGAGGTTTTGGCGAGGACTTTGACACGGTGAGCAGCATTCGCAATGACCTCGACCTGATCAAGGCCATACCCGGGGTGATTACCGCCACCATTTCCAACCATGTGCCGCTAAGCGGGTCGGGTTCGGGCACCGGTTTGCGAACGGTGGCCGACGAGGCCATCGAGCCAACCAGCACCGCGCGCTACCGCTGGGATGAAAACGGACTGGACTCGCTGGGCATCAAGCTCGACCGGGGGCGTAATTTTTACCCGGAAGAAATCAACGACTACCTGCCCACCACCAACTTGCCAGCGCCGGCGTCCATCCTGGTCACCCAGGAACTGGCTGACGCGCTGTTTCCCGATGAGGAAGCACTGGGCAAAACGGTGTATTGGGGCAGCATGGAACCATCCACAATCGTCGGTATCATCGGCCACATGCATGGCTCGTGGGTGAACTGGGACAAGCTGGGCCACGTGGTCGTCCAGCCCGGGCGGCCGGCCTACACCACCAACAAGTACATCATCCGCACTGAACCCGGCATGCGCGATGAGCTGATGCCCATCATCGAGCAGAAGCTGGGCGAAGCCAACCAGCGGCGCGTAATCAAGAGCGTGGAAACGCTGGAAGAGATGGCGGCTTCCTCCTATCGCCGCGATCGCGGCATGGCCATCATCCTGGTGCTGGTGATCACGTTGCTCGTGGGCCTCACCGCCCTGGTGCTGGTTGGCCTGTCGTCCTTCAATGTCACCCAACGCACCAAGCAGATCGGAACGCGCCGCGCGCTGGGCGCATCGCGCCTCGACATCATTCGCCAGTTCATCCTGGAAAATTGGGTAATCACCACTGCAGGCGCGATCATCGGTTGCGCGTTGACGGTGGCCATCGCCTACTGGCTGGAAGTGTCGTTTGAAACACCCCGTCTCGACTGGCGTTTTCTGCCCACCGGCATCGTCGCGCTGTGGCTACTTTCCACCCTGGCGGTGTTCGTACCGGCCAGGCGCGCGGCAGGCATTCCGCCGGCGGTGGCCACACGCACGGTGTAGCTTGATGGACAGTCGCTAGGCAGCGGTTGCCTGGCGCCCTTCCCACCTGCGGTCGGGTTCGATTAGCCCCTGCCGCGCCAACTCGGCATGAATCGCACCCTGGGTGCGTTCAAAGTGGCTGGCCAGGTCTCGTAGGGACATGCCGCCCTTGAACTTTTCTGCAGCCTCGGCGCGCTGATCATCGTTCCACGGCATACCAGCCATCTTTGGCCGGCCAGCCGCGAGGTTGTCCTGCATCCTTTCCTCGGGCGTTTTCCTGATGCTTGGGCCTCTTGATGACTTGAGCACCGTGAACAGTGCCCGAATGACCAACGGTTCGTTGTAGGGGCTTTCTGCCGGCAGGACCTCGCCGGTTACCGGGTTTGTGCCGTTAGCCAAGGCACTCAGCAGGCCTTTTGCTTCTGCATGTTCCATAAGCTTTTTTCCTTCTAGCAATCAACTTTCCATTGATCCTAGCGGTCATGCGCATAACTTTGGAGACCACCTCGACACATCAGGTGAAAGTCTTACAGGGATTAGCGCACCGTTCTTAGTGGAAAGCGAAAGATCCTCCCCAAGTTCTGGTTCACCCAATTAATGGTAGAGTTATCAGGGGGATTGACCATGACAACAAGAATCGCACTTCTCGTTTTTTTGCTCGCAAGTTTTGCATCCAGCCAGGCGGATACGATCGCGGTGTACTCCAACACACCCGCCAGTTGGCCAAAGGACCAGATCACGCTGTCCTTTCTGGATTCAGAAACCCACGCCGTACTGCGGTCGACTGAACTGGGCACCATAACCAACCACAACCTGCTGTTCGGCATTTACGGCCCGAACAAGGAATTTTTCTATTCGGTAGCTCCTGGCGCCCGCAGCAAGGAGTCCGAACTGGTTGTGTTCTCCACTAATTCGTTCGCCGAGGTGGCCCGAGTGCCGCTGGGCAACCTCCGGCACTTCAAGTTGAATGGCGGCCTGGGCTTTGTCCGCGTGACCAGTGATGGCAAACACCTGGTCGTGCTGCGCAAGGCCAAAAAGATCTGGCTGCTGGAAGCATACGACCGCCCGGGACATAACAGGGTGGCCAGCACCGAACTTCCCAGGAAACTTGACGACGGCCTCTTGCTCCCCAGTGGCGCCTACGCAGCCACCTACCCCGGCAGGAACAAGCAGCGTGAGCTCCAGGTCGTGCGTTCCGAAACCGGAGTCACCCTGGCGAGTCACACCTTTGCGCCACATACGAAGTTGCGCTTCGAGTTCAGCACAACCTCTGACACCCTGCTGGTGTTTGCCGCGCGAAAGGTCGCGATCGAGAAGCGCGATCGCAGCCATGAACTGGTCTATGGCGACGTGGTGTACCTGCACCAGGTGGACATAGAAACGGGGGAAAAATCTGCAGGGGCCAAGCTTGGGTACGAGGCAACCCCACTATTCAGGGCCGCGAACAACCAATACGACTACTTCGGCGCCCGCGGCTCACTGAAAGACGAAGGCCTGGTGGTGTGGCGCGTGGATGGAAGCAATGTCGAGAAAACCATCGAAACCGACTACCTCGTTAGCCCACAATACGCACTGGTCAGCGAACCCGCCAACCGCGCGGTGTTTTTCCACAAGGAAAAGACCATATTCGTGGACCTGGCTAACGGTACCGTGGTGGCTGAGGACCACCTCGGGATCCACCCCACGTCAGCAACGCTAAACGCCACGGGCACCCTGGCTTACCTTAAGCAGGACCTGACCTCGAAAGTGGCGGTGGTTGACCTGCAAAGGGACCAGGCGGTTGAGGTCTCGCGAGCCGGCAGCATGATGAAAAAGATTGGCTATGGATCGGCCGCAGTCGCCCTATCGGTCGGCGTTGCATCGATCAGTGGCGGATTTGCACCCATGTTTTACCCGCCACCACCAGATACCAGCATGCAAAGCGATACACAAGAACGCTTTCTGTACGTGATCAATAACCAGACCAATGATGTTACGGTGCTGGATGCGAGGTCGTTGAAGCGAGAAAAGCTGATCAATGTAAAAAAGCCGCTGTTGTTGGCCAGGCAGCGTAATGGAGAGTCAATCTGGGTGTTCGGCAAGGATGAAATTGTCCTGATTGATCCGAACGGCAACCGCGAAGAACTACGCTTAAGTGAAGGCGTGTTCGCGGGCTATGAAGAGGAAATGGGGCGCGCCTATTTCGCCAATGAGAGCGGTTTACGGGTGGTGGACACCGCTACCGGAAAAGTCACCCACAAGGTTGAGGCATTGCCCAATGCTTACCTTGTGGTGAATTAGCTCCTCACCAGGGGCTTCAGGGAGCTTCTCGCTTGGTGCCGAGCAACGACTCCCGCACCAGCATCGGCGGAATCGCCCCGGCGGTCAGCAGCGCATCGTAGAACGTGCTGGGCGGGTTTGGCTCGCCAAACGTTGCGATCCACTCTTCGCGAATATCCATGATCTCTTCCATGCCGATCAGGTAACCAAGCACGTAGGTTGGCCGTTCGATATACATGCCCACTTCCAACTCCGCGGCATAACGTTCAAAGCGCACCCGTTCGGCGAGGAAGTCGACGGCTTCTTCGAAGGTCATCCGGCCGGTATGCAAACTGACATCCAGGATCACCCGTGCGGCGCGCCAAAGGCGGTTCCTTAGCTGTGTCAGGCGCACGTCATCGCCCACCAGGAAGCCTTGTTCAAACATCAATTCCTCGGTGAGCAGGCCCCATCCCTCGGAAAAAATCGGCTCGTGGACGATCTTGCGTAACAAGCGCGGGTTCTCGCGCACCTTCAGTGCGGCAACGTGGTGGCCGGGATAAGCCTCGTGAACCGCAATAACCGGGATCCAGGCATCGTGGTGCGAGCGCAGGCGGCCGGCCTGCTGCTCGGGCGTCATCCAGCTTTCAATCGGCGTTAGCACTAGGCGGCCCTCGAGTCCGTCACCAAAGGCATCTACCGACTGGAACGTGCCGAAGGGTGATGAACGGCGCATGGCTGGGGGCGTATCCACCGTCACCACGCGCTCACCTTCAGGCAGGGTGACAATCCGGTGCTGGATGACGAACTCGCGTGCCGCATCCATGCTGGCCTGGTAGGCCGCCTTGATACCATCGGCGGGCGGGTGCTCATCTTTCAGGGTTTCGTACACCTCGCTCCAGTGCTTGCCGGGCTCGATGCGCTCGCTGACTTGCTGGGCCAGCGCCTCGGTTTCTTCAAAAGCAGCCAGGCCGCGAGCGAGGATGGTGTCGGCATCGGCATCCAGAAACCAGCGGTGTTGAAGAACGTAATCGTAGTACGCCTTGCCGGCCGCCCAGGTGCCAGTCGAGCGCGGCAGCAACTCATCTTGCAGAAACGCTTCGTAGTCCTTGAGTGCCGCCAGCGCCTCACCGGTCACACGTTGGAATTCCGCATCGGCGAAATCACTGCTGGCGGCGATTCCCTCCTCGATGCTGCCAATGGTGCCCTGGGTTTTGAAGATGGCTGCCTCGGTAAAACGCTGCGGCGGGTTCTCGAGGTTTTCCTTCGCGATAACCATGCGAGCGGGCACCTGGGCGAGCAGTTGGCTCAATGCCGCGACAGATTCTGCCGAAGGCTCGGCTAGCAGCGCGCCCAGCAGCTGCCCCACTTGATAGGCGGGCACGTACAGGGCCGGATCGACCTCCCAAATACGCCGTTCTTCCGCGGTGAAGACATCAGATTCCAGCAAGCCAATCAATAGCCTGCGATCGATATCTTCGTCCGGGCTCAAACCCGTTGGATCGACGTCGCGAACCCGTGCCAGCAAGTCGCGATTGGCCTGGATCTCCAGCAGAAACGTTTCCGCGGAAACGTCGGGCAGCTGGGCCATCCCCCCTTCACGCCGCTGGCTTTGTGCGTATTCACTTACCAGGTCATCGAGGGATTGCGCAGGTGGCTCTGCCGGTTTGCAGGCGCCCAACAGCATCAGCAAGGCGAGCGAAACAGCAATTTTGACCATGGCGGCGGGCAATCTGGGCTTTGTATTTTTCATGCTCAAAGTATGCATATTTTTCATCACCAAAGCGCTTTCGTGGTTATGCTACGCACTTGTAACCCCGCTCTTATTCCAGGTGACCCATGTCATTGCCCGTAATCGACAAGTGGCTGCGTGAAAACAGCATTTCGGAAGTGGAATGCATTGTTCCGGACATGACCGGCAATGCCCGCGGCAAGTTTATCCCGGCCGATAAATTCATCAAGGAAGACAGCCGCCTGCCCCAGGCCATCCTGGTCTCGACGGTGACTGGCGACTACACCGAGCAGGAAACCGAGCTGATCGGGCCCACCGACAGCGACATGATCCTGGAGCCCGACCCCAACACCATGCGCATGGTGCCGTGGGCCGATGAGCCGACCGCGCTGATCATCCACGACTGCTACCTGCGCGAAGGCGGGCTGCACCCGCTGGCCACGCGCAATGTTTTGCGAAAAGTGCTGGATCTGTACAAGGCCGAGGGCTGGCAGCCCATCGTCGCGCCCGAGGTCGAATTCTACCTGGTGCAGAAAAACACCGACCCCGACCAGGAGCTTGCCCCGCCTGTCGGCCGCTCCGGGCGGCGCGAGGCCGGGAGGCAGTCGTACAGCATCGATGCGGTGAACGAGTTCGAACACATCGTCGAGGCCATGTACGACTACTGCGAGGTCCTAAACCTGGATGTCGACACCCTGATCCACGAATCAGGACTGGCGCAGATGGAGGTCAACTTCCTTCACGGCGACCCGCTGGACCTCGCCGACCAGGTGTTCATCTTCAAGCGAACCCTGCGGGAAACCGCGCTGCGCCATGGCGTCTTCGCCACATTCATGGCCAAGCCGATGGCTGGCGAGCCCGGCAGCGCGCTGCACATTCACCAGAGCATCGTCGACAGCAAATCGGGAGAGAACATTTTTACCCGCCAGGATGGCACCGAACACGAACGCTTCCGCCATTTCATTGGCGGGCTGCAGGAGTACACGCCAGGCGCCATTGCGTTCTTCGCCCCCAGCGTAAATTCCTACCGCAGGCTTTCACCCGACTTTGCCGCCCCCACCAACATGCACTGGGGCTACGACAACCGCACCACTGGCATCCGCATCCCCGACAGCGGCCCGGCAGCCCGAAGGGTGGAGAACCGCTTCCCCGGAGCCGACTGCAACCCATACCTCGCCATCGCCGTCTCGCTGGCCTGTGGCTACCTGGGGATGAAGAACGGCATCGACCCACAACCGCCCCACCCGGGCGATGCTTACGAAGAGCCCCTCGCCGTGGCGCGCAGCCTGGATGAAGCGCTACGCCAACTGGATGAACTGGATGAACTGAAAGACGTGCTGGGCCAGCCCTTCGTTCGCGCCTACAAGGCAGTGAAGAGCCACGAGTTCGAGGCCTTCAACAAGGTCATTTCATCATGGGAGCGCGAGTACCTGCTACTGAACGTGTAGCCGTTCGCGGTACGCCCGGCTGTAACGCAAAATCCTCCGATTCGAGAGCTTGTCCCCATTCTCGAACTCATCGCCGCGCACGGTCACTTCCAGCATCGCCTCGCCAATCTGCTGGGCGCGAACCGCCACGCCCACCGGGGCGAAGAACCAGTAGAGCAGGTCCTGGCCGATGTGGGCTTCTTCCTCCGTCGGACCAATGTAATCGGGGCGCCAGGCAATGACTTTCAGGTTTGCTCCTTTTGCCAGTGAGAACAACTCCTGCTCGGCCCGCCACTTCTCCCGCGCCCAGTGCATGGATGATTCCTCGGAAATGTCGCTGGAAGAAATGTAGTGAAACTCGATCTCGGGTTGGCGGCTGACCGCCAACCACTGCTCGACAAAATTTACCGGGAAGTCGATGTGAATCACCGAGTAGGTCTCGTCATCGACGTTGCGGATGCTGGTTCCGATGGCCCAGTAAACCGCCTGGACGTCGGCGAGTTGCTCGATCACCGGTGCGTAATCCAGGTAGTCCATGTGTGTGCTCATCACCACTTTGCCGCTCGCCACGCCGGCTTCAATGCGCGGCGTGGATCGGCGGGTGATGACCTGGATAGCGCCGACATTTGGGTCCGCCAGGGCGGCCTTGAGTATGCCGTCTCCCGCCGTGCCACTGGCGCCGAAGATGGCTATGCGGTCCAACCCACCTTCGGGCACTGCGGTCAAGGGCAAGACATCGCTCTTGCCGGTCAGGTTGACCACAAGTCCAAACAGGTAGAACGCGGCGAACAGCACCACGGGAATCAACAGTATTGTCTTAAGGCGGGGTTTTTTCATGGGGTGTGCTCGTTGTTGTTGTGGCCAACCCAAGTTCCGGCGGGCGCGGTCGTGGCCGCTTTTTGGGACGGAGTCTAGGCGCTCTCGGACACTTTTCCGCTGCCGCCCAGGGCAATGGCGTGTAGTGCGTCCGCGTCCAGGATCCTGAGGCGGTTTCGGGAAACTTCCAGCAACCCTTCTTCCTTCATGCGTGCCAGGATACGGCTGATGGTCTCGGTTGCCAGGCGCAGGTAACTGGCGATATCGCGCCGCGACATGGCCAGGGTGAATTCCTGGGTGGAGTAGCCACGACGCGAATAACGCTGCGAAAGCGACTCCAGGAAGAGCGCGAATCGCTGGTCGGCGCTGTGATCTCCGCACACGGTTTCGAGGTCAGCGATGCGGTGGCTCATGATGCTGAACAATTCCGATTGCAGCGCGGGAATACCACGCGCCAACTCGGACAATGAATCAAAACTCAGGCTGCACACCGCGCTGGTGTCCAGCGCCACGCAGCTCGAAACATGGGCGCCACGGTGAATTGCATCGAGCCCCAGAATCTCGCCGGGCAACGCGAAATCCAGCACCTGCTCCTGGCCCTCTTCGTTCACCAGGTAGGACTTGAAGCAGCCGGCGCGAACCACGGTGATCGTTTCAAACGGGTCACCAGCCCTGAAGACGTGCTCTCCCGCCTGCATCGGGTTGGAACGGTCCACAATGTCCTCGAGCGCGCCGATATCCTGGGCGCAAAGGCCGCGTGGCAGGCACAACTCACCCAGCGAACAACGGCTGCAGGCAATTTTTGCCCGCGCAGTAGAATCGGCAAACCTGAGAACGGTCGCGCTGGATTTCATCGTGTTTCAGTAAACCAACCTGCTCATCATGGCCTGATTATAAGGCGTTTCCTGGTGCTGAACCCGCTACTCGAAGCCGTCCCGGAACAACGTGCCATCCGAAACCAGCACATCGCTGTCGGTGCTGGAAAGATCGCCCGGGGTTGGGTCATTGACCCCGTTGGGCAGTGTCAGTGTGGCGGTGTTCTCCAGCGTGCCGGTGGCCGCATCGTCAATCGCAGCCTGAATCGTAATCAGCACGCCGCCGCCATTGGCCAGGTTCAGGGTCTCGTTCACATTGCCACTTTGCCCGCCGCTGGTGCTGCAGGTGGCCTGGGCATTTGACTGGCAGTTCCAGTTGGCTGAAGTGACTTCCGGCGGAAGAATGTCCTCGACCACAACCCCGCTTACCGGGTCGGGGCCATTATTCTGGATTTGCAGCGTCCAGACCGTGTCATCCAGCGGGTCCACTTCATTCACCCCGTTACTCTTGATAATGGACAGGTCTGAAGTAGTCGCCGTGCTATTCACCCGGATCTCCAGGTTGGCAAAAGGCGAAGAATCATCGCCACCGTTGGCGGTGCCGCCATCGTCAACCAGCGTGACCGCGAAAAATGCGCTGCCCGTCACACCGTTTTCGACGGTAAAGGTGAGATCCCCCGTAACCGGGTCGATCGCCGGGTCGTCAATAAAGAACGACCCTCCACCACGGGTAACACTGAACACGAAGGTGAGCTGCTGGCCGGATTCGTCGGGCGCGCCAGCGTCGATATCCGAGGCCCAGCCGGGAACAGTCTGTGGGCCTGCCGACTCGCTCACCTCAACCAGCGAAGGACCGGGGGTATAGCTGGGCGCGTCATTCACCGGCAGCACGGTTAACGTCACGGTCGCTGTGTCGCTTTCCGCACCATCGCTGGCGGTGTACTCAAACGTGGCCGCGCCGGATACATCCGCCGGCGGCTGGAAGGTGAATCCGCCATCGGCAGCCAGGCTTACATCGCCGCCGAGGCCATCGGCCGTGAAGTCGCCGCCATCGCTGACAAACAGGCTGGAGTCGGCGTCCGTGTCGTTGGCCAACACACCGTCATCGTTGCTGTCGCCAGGCGTGCCCTGCCCGTCCAGGTCGGTCACCGCGAACAATTCGTCCTCGAGCACCGTGTAATCGTCGTCGTTTGCTACCGGGGCGGCGTTGCCCGAGGTGGCGCCGCGCTCAACCGCACCGATGTCGCAGCCGTCATCCAGGTTCGAAGCCAGTGCGTTATCGACGATGCGAAAACCGGTGCCCTGGTTGGCGTAACCGCGCTGATCGGCGGTCTGGGCGGAACAGCTGCCCTGGTCGATGGCCGGGCTGGTGGCCGCCGGGCTGTGGGTGGGTGTAGGGCCACCAGACATTCCCAACGCAAATAAATCGGGGTCGATGCCATTGACTGGCCCCGCTCCGACGGTGTCGTTGTTGCCGTTGGGTTCGCCGGCAGGGAACGAAGTCGCAGCGCCACGGTTGTCGCCCACCAGGTTGTAACCGGTACTGTTGAAAGCGCCGTCCAGGTCATAGGAGCCAATTGGCGAAGCGCCAGTGCGGTTGCCCGCCAGGATATTGTTGGCCAACGTCACGCTGCCGCCGTTCAACACGTAGATGGCGCCACCCGATTCATTGCTGCCGTTGTCATTGCTGTCAGCATGGTTATTGGTGATCGTGGTGTGGCGCATGATCACGTTCGAATAATCATCGGTGGCGGTGCCTATGCCGACTGCAATAGCGCCGCCCAGCCCAACCGCCGAGTTGCCGGAGAACGTTGAGCGGCGAATCAGCACGTCGGAAGGAACGGCGGGCGATGCGGCAACCATCCAGATCGCCCCACCCTGGGTTTCGCCCTGCGCGCTGGGCGCGGTGCCGTTGATCTGCGTGAGGTTACTTTCAAACGTGGTGTCCTCAATCAGCGCGTCGATATTGCCGCCGATGTACAACGCCCCGCCCCCGCCAGAGTTGCCGCTGATCTTGTTAACCACGCTTCCAAGGGCGGTGTTGTTTACAAAGTGGCAGCGGCGAAGGGTTAAAAGCTCCGACATGCTGGCAGTGGTGTTTACCAGGGCCACGCCGCCACCGGCGAATGCCGCCGAAGAGTCCTCAAAGCGGACATCCTCAAACGTCACCGGTGAAAGATGCGCGTTGACAAAAACGGCGCCGCCACTCGGGCTCAGTCCCAGCAGGTTGTCGTTGGCGAAGCCGGCGCTGAAGGTCAGGTCACGAATGGTGAATTCGCTGACCGCGGCATTGCTCACCTGCAAAATGCGGTTGACGCCGGCGCCCATGATGGTGAGCAGGTCTTTGCCAGGCCCTTCGATGGTGACGCTGCGATTCACGTTCACCATAAAGGGCTGGTCGATCACCGCGGGCAGGGGCAGGTCGAACTCGATGATGTCCACCGCGTCCCCTGCCACGCACTCGCCTGGCAGCGCGCCGGATGCCGCATCATCGTTCACCGCGGTAATGGCTTCGGCGAAGGTGCAAACGCCATCGTCAGCCTCATCGAAGCTGGTGTCATTGACCGTAATGGTTGCAGCGTGCGAACTTGCCGCGAACAAGAGCGCGCAGCAAACCATGCTGCGAAAAGCAGAATGCGCCATTGAGGAAGTCCCCTTGATTCATCAGTCGGTTAAACAGAGCACGTTAGGCTAACAGATTGAGCTGTATTCCAAGTAACATAGCGCGCTTCGACAGCTCCGCAACCGGATAAACAAGCCATGAACAAGCTCCGATTGTTAGCACTCGGCGTGCTTACCCTTAGCGCCGCCCTGCAGCCCCTCGCAGCCCAGACTCGCCAGATTGGAGAGCGCGCGTTTGAGCGCGCCGCCGGAAGCTGGACGCAGATCGACCCGGATGGGCGACAATTCGCCGTCGACCCCAGGGTGATCACGGTGCGGTTCAAGGGCGACGCCAGTCGCAACCAACAGGACAACCTTTACGCCACCCTGGGCCATACCGAACTGCGCCGCGCGGCTACCGGTTTCGTAGACATCGAAGTGGCGGCCGGACAGGATGTGTTCGACGCCATCGACGCTTACCAGGCAAGTGGCCTGGTCGACATTGTCGAGCCCACCACCATCGGTCGCTACAACGTGGAGCCGAATGACCCGGGCTATGCCAGCCAGTGGTTTCCGGCCGCGGTGAGCGCGCCGGCAGCATGGGATATCACCGCGGGCTCGCCCAACGCCATTGTTGCCATCCTTGATTCGGGCACGGAATACACCCACGAAGACCTGGGCCTGGGCGCCGATGCTTACCAGAACATCTGGCTGAACGCCGGCGAAGACCCCTGGAGCGACCCCGCTGACCCCAGCACCGGAAACGGTGTGGACGATGACCTCAACGGCCTCGTCGATGACTGGCTGGGCTGGGATTTCGGCAGCGGCAACAATGACATCGCCGGTCCGTTCTACCACGGCACCTCGGTGGCCGGCGTGGTTGGCGCCAAGACCAACAACGCGGTGGGCGTGGCCAGCATCGCTGGCGGCTGGAACGGGCCCGGCGCCAAACTGATGATCGCGGGTGTGGGTGACAGCGCCCCGGTTGGCTCCATCCTGGACGACGCCATCCTCTACTCCGGCGCCATGGGCGCCCACGTGGTGCAACTCAGCCTGACGGTGGGGCAATCGGCCGCGATCGATGCCGCCATCGAGATGGCGCGCAACACGTACGACATGTCGGTAATCTGCGCGTCCGGAAACGATGGGCTCACCTCGGTGGGTTACCCCAGCGTTCACCCGCTGGTCGTTTCCGTGGGCGCCACCAACCAGTCAGACCAGCGCGCCAGCTTCTCCAACCATGGCCCCGACGTGGAGGTTTCTGCGCCCGGAACGAGCATGTACACCGCCACCACCGGCAATGCCTACGCCTCGACTTCGGGCACCTCTTTTGCCGCGCCCACGGTTTCGGGCGTGGTGGCGCTGATGCTGTCGGTTAATCCGGGCCTGGACAGCGAAACAATTCGCCAAATCCTGAGGGACACGGCCGACAAGGTCGGTGGTTACGACTACAACTGGGACGCGACCCGCCCAGGCCACTCGTTTGAACTGGGCTACGGCCGGGTCAATGCGCTGGCAGCGGTTCAGGCAGCCATGAACGTTCCCGCCGAGATCTTCAAGACCGGGTTCGAGTCAGCCACGGAATAGCCCGCGACGCCAAAACACCCCCGGGCTTGCCCGGTACCGTATTGGAAGCCTTCGCGAAACCCGGTTGGATCCGGGCTTCGTACGCTGGCAGCGGATTTACGGCGTGTCGCCTTGAGCAACCATCTGCGGCACCGCCTGCAGCGGCTGTGCATCGGGCTCAAGCTGGTCCGCCTGCACCTTGTCCGCCGGCACCTCATGGTAGTCGACACCTTGCGTCGGCGATTCGCCAAAAACCAGCGGGTGCAAATACTTGCCTCGCTCATCGGCCGCCTTGGCCACTTCCACGGCCGGCCGGTTGGCGTTAGCCCACGCATCGTTGCGAATTCCGCTGATCTGCCAGGAGACCTCCACGTCCGGCCGGTCGGTTTCTATTAGGAATCGACCACCGGAAACCTTCTCGGCAACAATCGCCTGGGCAAACTGGCCGATGACCGTTAGCTGGTAGCGGAAATCCCGGTTGAGTTCTTCGAACCACAGTGGCAACTCTACCCAGGCCTGGCCATTGATATCGGTCACCACGTTGCCGTTGTAAAGATTCAGCATCTCCGAAGAGGCAACGCCCGAGTGATGCAAGTACATGTTTTCTGGATCGAGTGGATGGTCGATTTTCGAAACACTGACTGTTCCGGACAAGGTGCCAGTGACGATCACATCACCGGCAAAATAGCCGGCCAGCCCGCCAGCGCTGGAGCCGTAAACCCCCACCCCATCCGGCGACTCACCCAGCACGCCCCAGCCGGACCCGTTGTGCCGGCCACGCACCCCGATACCCAGACCTCCCGTGCCATTATTCTGGCCAAATACACCGGTTGAATAACTGCCCGGGGAGGAACTGTTAACCAGTCCATATACACCGGAAACGTTGGCGGATGTGCTGTTGGTCTGGCCGTATACGCCGTCGCTCACCGGGCTGCGACCAAAGACACCATAATTTGGCGTGGCCAGTCGGCCGTAGGTGTTGATATCACGATTATGGGCATAGACCGCCGTGCCGCTGGTTGAAACTGCCCCAATACCGTATCCATCCGGGCTATAGCCGCTGGTTCCTGAGTTCGGAAAATGCCACAACGCACCGAAAGTAGATTGCCCAATCACCCCGGAAGTCGCATCGGAAAGCCCGACCACCCCGAAATTAGTGGCACTACGCCCAATAAGCCCGGAGTCCTGGAAATAGGTGAGCGTCGTGGTGGTTGCCACCAGGCCAAAATCCTCATGACCCGCATAGACCGTATTTCCGCTCAGGTCATGATGTGCGAACAGCGCATACTGGTCATCGCCGATGTAGCCATAGTTGCCATTGGCATTAAGCCCATACACCGCGAAACCCGAACTGGTCGGTGTTTCACCACGCAGTCCGTAGAAGCCCACACCTGCTACGCCGGGGCCAAAACCATCGGACTGCCCACGCACCCCAGCGCCACTGCCTGCATTCAGGCCCAGCACACCTTCGTACGAGTTACCGGCATTGGTCACCTGGAAAATTGCAGCGGTGCCGGACGCGTGCGGGTTGGTGATGGCGAAAGATGCGCCGTTCTGCAGCTGGGTAGCGTAATACGGCAGTCGCAATGCCTGGGCGTAGGGCGTTGCCGTCAGCAATTGGCGCGGATCAAGTAACGTGAAACTGCCGCCACCGGCGGGTCGCACCTCAATTTCCAGCCAACGCTGCGAGCCGTTGAACACGCCGAAGCCGAAGTCCAGCTCCACGGTAAAGCGGCCATCCACCACGGTGACGTTGCTTGGTGAAAGGGGTCCACCAACCTGCGCGCCGGCCAGGCCGTCATCCCACAGGGTGAAATTGAAATCGTAGTCCCCCGAGGCTTCCTCGCCGGCCTCGTAGAGGTAGCCCTGGTAGGTGAATGAAGTTCCGAGGTTGATGTCCCCGGCATCCATGGAATCGCTGGCCAACATGACGCCAGCAGCAAAGAGCGACACGAACAACTCGCGGGAAAATCGCTTGTAAAACATCCTCATCCCTCCATGGGCGAACCCCTGTTAACCAGGACGCCTACTGGCAGGCTGGATGCTTGCTATGTTCCCGTTTGGCGTCCGCTAGGGCGGAAGCACCAGGTTCTCAAACCCGTCCTTGAAGAGGAAATCCACTCCGCCGGCGCCCCAGAACCCACCCGAAAAACTGAAGGGTCCGCCGGTCTGGGCGACCGGCGAGGCGTCGCTCTGGCCAATGGTGCCGACAAGTTGGAATGTGCCCCCGGAAGAAGCCCCGCCTCCGCCATCAACGGTGTACCAGTTGATCGCGAAAGCCGGCACAGGGCCATCCTGGGCGGGTGCAGCGCCCGTCACCAGGGCTGAGAGCCCGATCACGAACACCAACAGCGTCTTGCGAAGGATAGCCATGGATTGAGTATAGGACAGGATTCAGTCTAATTCTGGCGCCAGGTAGGGAACCACGTCTACCGCCTGAAGCCGCCGGTCAATGCCCAGCAAAACCTTGAGTATGGAAGTGTGCCCCTGTCCACCGATGGCAATGACCCGCGCACCGGGCGTTGCGTGCTTCTGGATGAGGGCATACATGCGGAAATTGCGTTCCCACCAGCTTGATGTGGCGTTGGCGCCTGGCCAACCATCACTAGCGCCAACCGCGTTAGTCAGCAGGTAGGAATCCATGTTAATGCGATCCCGATCAGGATCATTGGCCCGCGTCAGCAGCTCGGCCAGGCTCATCGTCTTTCGCACCTGCGCCTCTTCTTCGGTAATCTCCTGGTACAGCGCATTGATGGCCTGCATGGCGGCCGGATCGTTGGCCTCGGCATAGTCGAACATCGGTTGCGCATTCCAATGCACCTCGCGATGGTCAAAGCTGTACACCCGCTGCAAGCCAGCCTTTTTCGCAATTCGGAAACCGAGCTGGTAAATCTCGTTGGCCTGCAGCTCGAATTCACCGGCCAGGTATGCCTGGTAGCGTTCGTTCATCTGCGCTTCGTTTTCGGGGTTGTACTCCAACAGCACCGCCGTTGGATTGAACTCCGCCAGGCGCGAAGTCAAGCCATCCAGGTATTCCTGGTTCTCCTCGCTGAGGACGTTGATGTCCTCCACCTTCACCATGTCGGCGCCGGCGTCTTTGAAGTGGAACACGCCGAACAACATGACCTCGGCAGGTTCGGCCATGACGGCAGTGGCCCAAAACAGCAATGAAACAGCACAAATTTTTCTGACCATAATTAATACCTCCCAACCTTAGGATGCACCAGGCGGCAGAAAGGCTTAACTGTCCAGGCGAATTAGCGCTCTGCCAGCAGTCGTTCGATTTCCGTTTGAATACCCAGCATGTCGGAACCGCACTGCTGGTGCGCCTCTTCACCACCCAACAGTCCGCTCGATGATCCGTCATTGGCGTGGTATTCCATTCCGGGATGGACAAACTGGATCACGCCGGACTTGTCGAGCAGGAAGGTCACCGAGGTGGCCGGACGTTCCGGGCCAGTCAGCCACCAGTCGGCCAGCACCCCGTTGCGCCAGTCCCAGTCGATGGCGATGGGAAACTCGAGACCCCGGGCGGCGACTGCGCGCTCTACGCGCGGAACGTTTAGCGGGCTGTCACGGTCGGCCTTTGGGTGGTACACACCGACTACCGTCAGGCCCTGTGGGCCGTACTGCGCACTGATGGAGTTGAGTGCGGGCGTGCTGCTGGCGCAGAACGGGCAGGTCTCGGTCCACCACCGCACCAGCACCACCTGGCCACGCAGGTCTTCGAGCGAAAGCGGTTCGGAGTTGAGCCAGCCGTCAAAATCAAAGGAAGGGGCAGGCACACCAATGCGGTCTGCGCCCGCGCCGCGATCCATGGCTACAAGGTTGGCAAGCAGTTCAGCAACACGTTCATCCGCCTCGGTCTCGGACATTCCGTCCTCGATCTCAAGCTGGCGCCAGTGCTCCCAGGATTTCACCGTTTCAATTTCATCAGCCTGGGCCAGGCCCACACCCATTACCAGCAGAAGCGCGAAGCGGAAATTCATTGCGTTGTTTTCCAGGGCGATCGAGGAACGGAGCCCCCATACTAGCGCAACTCGCAGCAGGCACCACCAGCACACGGCCATCGTACAATGGCCCCATGAAGACCTTCACCGGCATCATCAGCGACCGTGGTTCGAAATATGCGGTTTCCGGCGCACCCTGCAGCAGCGTTGATGAAGCCCGGGTATTGATTAAAAAACTTTGCCGCAACAAGAAATTCCTCAAGGCCACCCACAACACCTGGGCGTTCGTGCAGGGCGAAGAATTTCACAAGGACGATGACGGCGAGGCCGGAGCAGGCATGGTCATTGCGCGCATGCTCAGCCGCGAGGGCCTGGAAAACCACTTGGTCGTAGTGACGCGCTGGTACGGCGGAAAAAAGCTGGGTGGTGATCGTTTTCGCCATGTCCAGGATGCGGTGCGGTACTACCTGGAGCAGCGGGAAAAGCGGTAAGCCCAGGGGTCGGCGCTAGGCTCTCAGCACATTGCTGGCTATTGCATTCAGGCGCGAAAGCGCACCGAGTTCCACATTGCGCCCCTGCACTCGAAGCAGCCCGTCCTGCTGAAAACGGCGAATGATTCGGCTAACCGTTTCCGGCGCCAGGCCCAGGTAGTTGGCGATATCTATCCGCGCCATCGGCAAGCGAAACTCATCATGCGGAAGCCCCCGTGCTTCGTATCGCCGAGAAAGCTCCACCAGGAACGCAGCCATGCGCTCAGCCGCTGAGAAATCACCGGCCAGCAATGCCGCTTTGCCAATGTCTTCACTCAACAGCCGGAATAGCCGATCCTGCAACGCAGGCAGCTTTGCTGACAGCGTTGCCAACCTGGAAAACGTAAAGCGACAAAGCTGCACCGGCTCCAGGGCCACCGCATTGCAGGGATAGCGCCCCTGGGAAATTGCGCTCAGTCCAATCACCTCGCCCGGCAGGTAAAAGCCCTGTACCTGCTCCTTGCCGTTCAAGTCTATGACGTATGTCTTGACCGTGCCCTGGCGAATACCGGCGATGGCATCAAAAGACTCGCCCTCGCGGAAGATGTACTCACCCTCGGCGATAGGGCCAACATGCTCAACAAGAACATGCAGCTCTGCCAGGTCTGATACGTCGTAACCATTTTCCAGGCACCAGGGCGCAAAGACGCAGTTACCACAGAACTGGATGTCATCACTGTCAGCGGTAAGGGGAAACGGGCGAACGCCCTGGCTCATACGTGTCTGGTTCGGCACCGGGAAATTATACTCAAACAGACGCCGCCATAGTTGCGAATAATTCTCATTTGCGTTAACTTGTTATCGACAGCATCAGCGCAACTACAGGAGGGTGAATTTCATGTCCAGTGACGGTTACTCCAGAGCGATCGATTATGCCTACATGCAACGTTGCCTGGAAAAATGCCAGGCCCAGGATGCTGAGCACCCGGTGGATACGGATCGCCTGGTGCGACAGAGTGTTTGTCCCTGCATGGCGGGTGAAGACCGGATCTGCAACGCTTTGCCTCATTCCCTCAGTGAAGCAGGTACCCGTGCTGGTTTGTGGCGCTAACTGAAACTGGACAGTTGCAACAATGAGCACGCACAGGACATCGATCAACACCCTGTTTTCCTACGGTTTCCGCCCCTTTTTCCTGCTTGCCGGCTGGTTTGCAGTGCTCGGCATTGCCGGCTGGCTGTGGCTCTACCACAACGGGCAGTCATGGGCGGGCGGGCTTCCAGCCTCACAGTGGCATGCCCACGAAATGCTCTTTGGTTTCATCGCTGCGGCCATTGCCGGTTTCATGCTGACTGCAGTCCCCAGTTGGACCGGAACAAAGGGCTTTGGAGGCTGGCCGCTGGTGGCCCTGACCCTACTCTGGCTTGGTGGAAGGGTTGCGCTGGCGCTGGTAGATACCATGCCCTTTTACCTGATCGCCTTGCTGGAACTCTCTTTCCTGCCAGTGCTGGCTGCATTGATTGCATGGCCATTGCTGCGCTCGCCCAACCGCAACACGCCCCTGATAGGCGTATTGTTTGCCCTTTGGGCCGCGGATGTGGTTTTCATGGCTGCCGCCAACAAGGCCAACCCAGCACTTGCCTCTGCGGCGCTCACCTTCGGGCTAAACCTAGTACTGCTCTTGATCACCGTAATTGGAGGCCGGATCGTGCCGGCGTTCACCGCCAACGCACTTCGCCGCAGCGGCGCCGAGCCTCGCCTGCGCAGCTATCGCGCCCTGGAACGCGCCACCATTGCTGCCATGATCGCGGTGTTGCTGGTGGACGCGTTTCTCCCGGGTTCCACCTGGGCGGGCTGCATCGCTTTACTTGCCGGGCTGGCTCAGGCCGTTCGGCTATCAGGCTGGAACGGACACCGCAGCCTGGGTGAGCCCATTGTCTGGGTGCTGCACCTGGGCTACGCCTGGCTACCCATCGGCTTGCTGCTCAAGGCTGCGTTTGTGCTGGGCCACTTCGGCTGGGCTGCCTTCTGGATGCACTGCCTCAGTGCAGGCGCAGCCGGGATGATGATCCTGGCGGTGATGTCGCGCGCATCCCTGGGACACACCGGCAGGGAGTTAAAGGTCTCACCAGTTATGGCCATTTCCTACCTGCTTGTGGCGCTGGGCGTTGCCATCCGCGTGTTTGGCCCGGCACTGCTGCCCACCAGCTACCTGCAGACCATAGGCCTGGCAGGACTACTGTGGATAGGCGGTTTCCTCATCTATTGCGTAGTCTATACGCCAATCCTGTTGCAACCTCGCTTGGATGGAAAGCCCGGCTAAGGTTAGCCGGGCCCCTGGTTAAGACAGCCCTCCTAGCGCAATCTGCGACGCCTGAAGGCCGCACGAACGTTACGCACCACGCCCCAGAGCAGCGCCAGGATGATGAGCGAGTTGATGCCAGCCATGTAGATAACAAACACCGTCCAGCTGTCCACGCCTGGAATCATGAACGGAACAAAAATCAGAATGACGCCAAGACCATAGGCCATGTGCGACCACCACGGGCCGGTGGCCTTGCGTGGGTTTTCTACCGAATTCGACATTTTTCTTCTCCCAGACACCGCCAGTCCATTGCAGGAACAGGCGGCAACCTGCGCACGGAGGCAATCGGGTCAAACCCATGCCACCACGCGCTGCGGCGGCGCCACACGGGGCCCGCCGATCAAAAATCAAACAAACAGGTTGCTACGCAGAAAAAGCATAAGAAGGAGGTGCGCGAACGCCTGGCAGGGCCAGTTGGGGCGCGGCGTCGCTTGCGAGATTGACACCGGCGCGGAAGAAGTGACGCTTGGCTTGGTGATGACAAGCATGCGCCGAATGAAAAATGGCCGGCACATCATCGGAGTTCTTCGGGGCGTGGACGCCCGCAGTGGAACCCCGCTCCCACTCAATAACCTGTGCCAGTCCAACCTCAAAACCCTTGGCGGCAACGCCCTGGTCGTGGTGGGACTTCCACAGCGTGGCCATTTGCGCCACGCACAACAGCGCCGCCAGCACGGTGAGTGCGGCCAGCTTGGCAATGCTGTTCGTTGAGTGGGTCATGTCGCGGCGCTTCTTGGCCATGGTTGGCCGTGCTCAAATATGAGGCCGCCCGCCATGCCCGTCAATAGGCCGGAAGCAATATCCCGACAGGCACAAATGCCCGCTCTTTCTCAGTCTTTCGCAGAGCCACCCGGCCCAGGAGGAAGCGAGGTGGCCTGTAACGCCTGCATCACGCTGCGAACCAGGGCATCACAGCGCGCGCCTGCAAACTCGTGAATCGCGACATTCGACTGGTCGCTGAAATCCAGCAAGCGCTGTTGCAGCATCTGCTTTGCACGGTGAAGGCGGCTTTTTACCGTGGCTTGCTTGATATCCAGAATCTCGGCGGTTGCCTGTACGCTGCAGTGTTCGACGGCCCGCAGAATAAAGACGCAGCGAAAGGTTTCCGGAAGCTCATCAATGCAGCGCTCGAGCACCGCTCGAAGCTGGCTGTTGGCCAGGCGCCGGTCGGGCGAGTCACCCGCACCCCTAGTGGCGGAGAAACTAACCACGTTGTCCATACTTGAATGGTCCATCAGTTGCACCCGCTTGCCCTTTCGCTGGCGTTGCAGCGCACCGTTACGCGTCACTTTTGCCAGCCAGTGCGACAACCGATGGGGGTCTTCGATTTTCGCCAGGCCCTGGAAGGCTTTCAGGTAGGTTTCCTGGACCACATCAGTGGCTTCAGCGTCGTCGCTGACTATGCTGCGCGCCACCCTGAACAGGCGCTGGTTGTTGGCGCGCATGATGCGCTCGAAGGCGCCCAGGTTTCCTGCCAACACCGCGGCAACCGCCTCGGCCTCGTCAAGACCGGCACTTTCCAGGTTTGGGCTGGCTTGTTCATTCATCGATTCATTCCCGGTTTCTGCCCCGCTAGTCAAGGCTTGGCGCCCGGCGGGCACAGGGCCGAGCCGATGGTCAAGGTCGAAAGCCAGGCAACCAGTGCTTGCCGCTGGCCGGCATCGCTGATGCCACTTATGCCCATGGATGTACCTGGGACATAGCCGGTGGGGTCTTCCAGAAAGGCGTCCAGCGTCTCGGTGTTCCAGGTGATCTCGGCTTGGCGCATGGCTTCGGAATAGCTAAACCCTTCCACTGTACCGGAAAGGCGCCCCAGCAGTCCGCAGTGCATCGGCCCGGCCCGATTCCGGTCCGGCGAGTGGCACCCTGCGCAACGTGCATATACCTGTTCGCCTTGAGCGCTGGCGGTGACCAGGTCACCGCCACCCGCTTCTGCAACTGCAGTCCCGCAGACCAGCAGCAACCCGGCTGCATACTTGTGAATACGCCACATGCGACTGCCCGCCTGGATCCGCTCAGGAGAAAAAGGCGCCTGGTACCGGGTCGAGACCCAGCGCGTGGCGCAAAACCGCCCAGTGCATCGCCTCGTCGGCAAGAATGCTGGCTGCGGCTCCAGCCAGGTCGCGGTTGTCGAAAACAGGAATGGCCCCGGCATATGCGCTCACCGCGCCGCGCTCCAGGCCGGCGGCAAACTGCAGAACATCAGATTGCTGCTTCAGTTTTTCCACCGGAAACTGGTACTGGGCTAAAGGCTCCACCTCAGTGCCACCCAGGCTCCTGACCGCCTTGACCAGCGCATCCACGTGTTCCTTATGGTGCCCCTGGAAGGCCACGGCAACGGACAACACCTCGCTGCTGAGCAGTCCACTTTCCGCACCCACCTGGTAGGCCGCCACTGCCTCGTGTTCGGCCGCAATCGCGGTGTTGAGGATGCGGATATCCTGCTGCGCTGCCTCATCGCTGGTTCCAGCCGCGTGGGCATGCGAGGCACCGCCCAGCATGGCGATGGCGAGGCCGGAAAACGTGACGGCCCCGCTTTGCTTGAGGAATTTCCTGCGCGTGGCTTGCGCGGTTTGAGTAACAAGAGCGGTGGATTGGGGTTGCTTGATCAACGGTTTCATTGCTTTTTCCTTTGGTTTCTAGGGTTTCATTCCCTTTTGCCCCAAAGATGCAGCAAGCCGCCAAAGGTTCCCGAAATTTGCAGTTTGCCTTCCGGGGTGCCAGCCACGGAGCGACTGGGCTATGCTCTAGACCTGGTTTGAACCGGAATGCTCCTGGTGCTTCACATTGCCCTGCACACCCCCCAAATCCCGCCCAACACGGGCAACATCATGCGCCTGTGCGCCAATACCGGGGCGGCATTGCACCTGATTCACCCGCTGGGGTTCCGGGTGGATGAGAAAAGCCTTCGGCGGGCCGGGCTGGACTACAAGGACGCCTGCGTAATGACTGAACACGCAGACTACGAAGCGTTCCTGCAAGCAATGGGCAAGCGCCGCATCCTGGCGCTGACCACCAGGGCGACACGGGCGCACAGTGACATCCGCTACCGCGATGAAGATGTGCTGTTGTTCGGCTCCGAAACCCAGGGCTTGCCAGCAGAGATCAGGCAGTCAATCGGTGACGAGCACTGCCTTCGCATTCCCATGCGTGAAGGCTCGCGCAGCATGAATCTCTCCAATGCCGCGGCAGTGGTGGTGTATGAGGCTTGGCGACAGCTGGGCTACGAATAGGCCCGACCGGGCTTATTCAAAGCCGCTGACAAAGAAGGCATCCGCAGGCCCTTCGCAGGCATCGCCCACCCCGTTTTCGTCGCTGTCTTCCTGCAAGGGATCGAAATCGAACGGGCAAACATCACACTGGCTGCCGACGTAGTCGCCGTCCGGGTCGTCGCCAAAGCATTTGGCCTCGAAAGCGCCGATGTCGCAGGAATCGCCGTCAAACGGATTCGGGTCGCTGTCCACAGGCCGCGGCGCGCCGCGCTGGTCCAGCAGAAGCGGAAACGTCGTATCGACACCTCCAACATCGAGCGTGTATGTGCAACCGCCCGGATCACCACCATCGGCTTCTGCGCCGGTGTCGTTGATGGGGTGCACAGGATGCTGCCCACCCAACTGGGTCAACGGACCGAGGTGGGGAATGGCCGAACTGGTGTAGTTGGGCTCGCCGGACAGGTCAGTGATGGGGCAATGAGCGTCATTTCCCACCATCACCCAACCATAACTGGAAAGCCCGATGGTGCCGCCCTGGGTGTCATCGCAGTTACGGCCATCCAGGAAACACAGGGGAACGCCTGGAGGGCAAGGCACATAGTTGCCATGAATAATGGAGTTGCGCGCGACCACGTCGGTGAAATCAGTGATGTAAATGCCACCGCCCGTGCCAGCGCCCACGTCGTCGTAGTTGGCCCAATTGCGGGTGATTGTCACGTTTTCCAGGCGCACAAACCGCTGGGCGTAGATGCCGCCACCATCGTGGTTGGCCTTGTTGCCACTGATGGTGCTGTTGATGATCTGCACATCGACCAGCGGGTTGGAAGCGATGTAGATACCACCACCACTACCAAGGGAATTAACCCCCGTTCCCACCGCGTGGTTGTTATCGATTAACGAATCCTTGATGACCACTGTGCCGCCATCCACACGGATGCCGGCACCCTGGAGGTTGGCGGTGTTGACATTGTTGCTGACCCGGGAATTCACCAGGCTCAAGGTGGCAGCGTCCGCAGTGCCGGGAGATACCCGAATGCCGAGGGAGCCGCCGTCGCGAACCTCGCATCGCGCACAATTCAAGCTGCCGCCGAAAACGAAAATTCCAATATCGCTGCCGCCGTTGGTGCCGGGGCCCGGAACAATGACCAGGTCACGCGCAAAAACGAGGTTCGGGCTATTGGTGTACAAGCCGGAAGTGCCGGTTCCGGAGACCGTGGCGGGCCGCAACTCCAGGTTTTCGATGGTCATCGAATCGCCAGCATTCAACAGGGGGCCATCGAGGAACAGGCCGCCCTGGATCACCGGTTTGCCAGCGCCGGTGCCACGTATGGTCATTTGAACATAAGGTTGCAAGCCGTCAGTAGCCCACACCGGGTAGCTCTCGCCAGGCAGGTAGGGAATCTCGACAACATGGGGCCCGCCGGGCGTGTGGTTGGCAGAGTCAATGGCCGCCCGCACCGTGCACTCGCCAGTTCCTGCGCCAATCTCGCACACGCCATCCGAGGGATTCGGATCGCCCATGTCGTCCAGGTTGTAGTTCACCACGAAAGTGAGCGCCTGCAACGGTGCCGCCATCACCATGCCGGCAACCAGGATTGCCGCGCCTATCCCTGCTTTCATGCCCAATCTCCGTTCTCTGGTCTCTAACCCATCTAACCAATGAGCGAACGAATTAGTGCCAAAAGACACCGCCTGGGTGGATCCGGGCGAGATCGCAAGGTTGCACTGAGCGCGGTGATTTTGCGCAAAAACAATGCCTTGGGGTATTTTCAGAGGCGTTTCGAGGGCGTATCGTGGTTGCCATCATCGCTCCGGAGCGGTTCGATGCCTTACACCAAAGCGCACTACTACATGCTTTTGCTGGTGCCGGTGACGGTTCTGGCTTTCTGGCCAAGCTATTTCGGCATGCTGCCAAAGGCGTCACTGATTCATCATCTGCATGGTGTCACGGGCACGCTCTGGGTGTTGCTGATCGCGGCACAAAGTTATTCGGTGCACGCGCGCAAACTGCAGCTGCACAGAACGGTTGGCAAGCTGGTTTTCGTGCTCACTCCCCTGATGGTTGCGGCATTCGCCCTGGTCACCTGGCTGGGCGCACAGAAGTCGATGGGCAACCACCCGTTTTACCTGCAGGCTGGCCACGCCCTGCTCACCGGAGATGCGCTGCTCACCCTGGCGACGCCGCTGCTCGTTTACCTGGCCCTTGCTAACCGGCGCAACGTGTACCTGCACGGAGCCCTGATGATCAGCACGGTGTTCGGCCTGCTGCCACCTATCACGGCGCGGATCATGAACAACTACGTTCCGGGCCTGAAAATTGAAGGCCTCGATACCCTGTACCGCTTCCAGTACGCCCTGTACATCAGCCTGGCCCTCACCATCGCGCTGGCGATCTACCTGTATTTCCGTTATCGGGAACACGGCTGGCCCTGGTTGCTGGGCGCGGCGATTACCGCATTGCTGTGGATCCTGTTTGAAACCGTCGGGCAAACCGATGCCTGGACTGCGGTTGTGCGGTGCATGGCGGCCTTGTCACCTGTTTTGGTGGCAGTCTTGGGGGCAGTGTTAGGGTTGGGCGCCTGCGTGGCAGGCTGGGTTGAAGGAAAACGCGGCTAGGAAGTGGGCTCTGGCGCCGCCTTGAGGACAACCTGGCGCGAGCGCCAGTTTCCGGTGCGAAGCACGCGCCCGTAATGCGCTAACAGGCCCATCAACACGCCGCTGCGGGTTCGAAACGTCTTCACCTGGCGCAGGGTCAGCAAATCCACCAGGCTGAGCAGCACCAGCTTGGGCACCAGCGCCAGGAAAACGCACAGGTGGTTAACCACGCGGTTCAGTCCGCTGTAATTGAGCTGCACGAACACGTGCTTTGAAATCGCGGCCTCGGTGCGGGTCAGTACCGAGATCTGGAAATTCTGCCGACTGGCGCCGCCGTGGGCATGCATCATGCGCACATCGCCGGCCAGCGCCACGCGCAGGCCTGCACGCCGGGCGCGCAGGCAAAAATCCGTGTCTTCGACGTACATCCAATAATCCGGTCGCCAGCCACCCAGGCGGGTGAAGTCGTCGCGCCCGACCATGAACACCGATCCGGAAACCCAGTCGCAATCCAACAGCCCGGCGAAGGACTTTCGCGGGTCCGGATACTTGCCTGGAAACAAGCGGCGAAGGATGAACTTGGTGGTGCGAAACCAGGTAAGCCGGTTGGGAAACACATCGAACACCTTGCGCCAGCGCCCCTTGCCATCCACCTGGCCGGCCGAGAGAATGGCCACTTGCGGTTCTGCGGCTTTCAGCGCACAAAGCGCTTCGATGGAACCCGGCTCGGGAATCACATCCGGATTCAGGAACAGGAAAAGGTTGCCATTGGCCAGCCGGGCGCCGCGATTGCAGCCATAACCAAAGCCGCCATTGCTGGGTGCCTCGTCGAAGCGCACTTCTGGATACTGGCGGGCGAAGGCTTCCAGGCGACCATCATCGGAATGGTTGTCGACAACAATGACTTCCCAGTCGCCCCCCGGGGATTCCTCGGCCAGCCGATCCAGGCAATTCTCAAGACAGTCCCAGCTTCGATAATTGACGATGATGATCGAGAGCTTCACGGGACGGTCAGGCAGGGCTCAGGATGGTGCGCGGGCTGTGACCAGGAAACCCTTGATCACCAGGTCGCCAAACAGCGCCCTGCCCGCTTTCTTGTGCCACTTGTTCTTGGGGCGTACCGGGCCGATGCGGATGTCCTCGTAGCCGGCGTCGCGGAACATGATTTCGACATCCTTGCGGGCAAAAAAACGCAGGTGGGTGCGGTCCATCACACCCGCATCGCGGTATTCAAAGCGCTTGCGGAACAGCAACTCCATGACAAAACTGAAGTTGCGAATATTCGGGATGCTGCAAATGAACTTGCCGCCGGGCTCCAGCCGGTCGCGCAACCCGGCCAGCACTGACCAGGGGTCGACCAGGTGCTCAAGGACATCGCCGGCAACGATGTGAGAGAAAGAGCGCTCCGGCAACTGCGCGATCAGGGTTTCGATATCGCCGCAAAGCACTTGGTCGAGGGCCGGGTTCTGGCGCGCCTGCTCAGCCACTTCGGGCACCACCTCCACGCCCCACAGCTCGCCAACCTCGCACTCTGCGCGAATCGTGGCCGCCACCATGCCGGCGCCGCAGCCGAGGTCGAGCACGCGCGTTGCGGGCCCGTCGATCTGGGACACCAGTTCCGGCCGGGCCTGGCGGTAGTAGGTTGATTCGGGGGTCTGTGACACCCCGCTAGTTTAACCGCTTCGCCATGACCAAACGCATCTCGACGATGGCGCTTTACTCTGCATTCAATGCACCTGAGAGCCAGCGAAGCACGTTCAGCACCATCTGCGGCCAGTCATAGTTCGGCGGCGCATTCATGCCGAGCGCCATCTCGGAACCGTCGTCCGCGGTGAACACCATGGCGGTAAAGCCGTTGGAATCGCCGAAAGCGACGACCTTGCCTTTACCCACCTCACCTGCCAGTCCCTGCGAGTTGCCCATGCCTTCGGGCCCGACCCCGGTGGGGTGGCGCCGGTTTTCCGCGGTAGGAGAGAGTTGCATGAGGTTGGTGTAATCCGCGCCAGATAACGAACTGCCACCAAAGGTGATGACGCCACTAACCGCTTCCGACGCGTCACGCCCCTGGGTGATGGGATGCTCCGTATTGAGCAGTCCATTCTCGCGCGTAAAGACCACGAATCCGTCTTTGCCAAGGGTTTCGTCAAAGTTTTCCGGGTCGCCAACGGTGCCAACGCTGGAAGTGATGCCAAATGGCTCCAACAGTGGGTTGATGGCCTGGTCGAACGGAACGTGCTCGCTGAATACCAGCAGCGAGCCGCCAGCCGAAACCCAGTCATGCAACGCTTCGATCTCGTCCGAAGTAAACGTGGACTCGGTTGTCACCTCGGTTTTGGTGGTGAAATCGAAGGGCAGCGCGGTAATGATCATGACAATGTCAAAATCAGCCAGGTACTCGGGCGTAAATGGCTCCTCGCCCTTGACCGTTTGGTAGCCATCCGCCTCAGCGAGCGCTGCGAACGGGTCAATGAAGTCCCACTGGACGAAGAAATTGTGGTGCGCGCCATCCAGCAGGATGACCGGCCCCTGTCCTTCCTGGTAAGCCGGGTTTTCAACAACCGGTTCAAAGCCCGGGTTGTTGCGCATCGGCCATTCGCGCTGCTCCTGTGCCTGGGCAGGCATGGCCAACAGTAAGGCCAGGGCTGCGCTTGCCAACTTAAAAATCATGGTATTCCCCCGGTGTCGTTCTGTTCTGCAAAAGTCGCTCACCTGCTTTCCGCGCCGTCACTCAACGGGCGGCATGCCGGCAAACTGGGGCAGGCCATCGTTTATACCCAGCCATTTCTGCTTGCTGGCGGTGAAAATATGCATTTGCGGCTCTACCCAGCTTGCGTCGTCCAGGCTGCCCACCTTGATGAAGATGTAGCCGGGGTCGGAAGCGCAGGTCAGGAAAACGCCCGAACCGCAGTTGGAGCAATGACAACGAGTCACCGCATTGCCAGAATCGCCGGTCACGACATAGGAAGTGACCTCGCCGGTGGATTTGAAGGTGGCATCTGGCACCATCAACTCCATCGACACCGGGCTGCCGGTGGTTTTCTGGCAATCGGTGCAGTGGCAATAAAATGTGTATTCGGGTTCCTGTTCGCAGGAATAACGCACTGCGCCGCAATGACACCCACCTTCGTACCGTTTAGCCATATCTCAGCTTCCTTTCCTGCTTGGGATTTGCAGCAGTTTATCAATGAGTTGATCAAGGCTGGAGCGATCAACCACTTCGCATCTCGATAATTCTTCCAGGCGGCGACCGTGTTCTGCCAGCCGGCCGCCAATGTGAGCCCAGTCGGTTTCTCCATCGCCCACGGCCACTACCCGGCCCAGCAAGGCATGACGTGCCAGCAAACCGACTTCGAAGCTGGTGCCCTCGCGCTCCGCGGTCAGGCCGCGCACATCCAGGAGTATGGTCTGGCTGTTCAAAATCAGCTGCTCTACATTGCCGCGCCAGGAGGTGTTGAAATTGAACATCTCGTTGATGCGGTAGCGCCCTTCCCGGTCCGGCGAGTGGTTGAATCGACCCATCAGCTTGTCCCCGCTGACTGCCTCGGGCAGGTACAAATCGTGCAGGCTGCCACCCATGAACTTTGCGCAAGCATAGGGCCCCACGTTGAAATCGATCAGGTCGGGGCCACCCGCCTGGTCGACCGCGCCGAAGTAACGCCAACGCTCCTGGATCTGGTGCAGCAAATCATGCTTGCGCTTGTCGGCGGAAAACACACGCAGCATCAACAAAGGCAGGCCGGCCGCTGTGGCGTTGGTACGGCCCAGAAACACCACGTAGACCGCGGCAGTGAGGCCAAACCAGGACAGTGACAACCACCCCGGCCGCGTCGTTGCCAACGCCGGGTCCTCGGGCGTAATACCAAGCACCAGCGTACTCGCTACCACGCCCAGGCCCACCAGGCTGACCATGGACAGTTCGCCTATCCAGCCGCGTTCAATAGCCCCGGCCACCACGCCCAGCACGCGAAAGGCCGCCCACAGCCCGATCATCGACAGCGTCGCGCCTGCAAGGCCCGAAAAGGTGGCCTGGCCCGCCGCCGCGCCCGAAGCTTCAGCGACCGGGGTCAGGCAGGAACCAAGATACGGCTCCAACAGGCCGAGCGGCAGGGCAAACACCAGTGCAAATACCGCGGACACGAACGCCAGCGGAATGACCTGGCCCCGAATACGCTGGCGGAACATCGACAAGTAAACCCATGCCGCGAACCCCACCAACAAGTAGTAGACCCAGGCGGGCCAGTCTTCCTCTTCAGCATCCGGGACCAAATCGACGGTTTCCGGTTGCAGCGAACTGACTGCCAGAAACAGCGCGATCAAAGCGACGATGGCCGCGATGCCTGTAACGCGCCGCCAGCGCAGCGGCAGATTGACCAGCGCCGGCCCCAGGGCCAGCAGCCCCGCTACAACGGCAAACTCCAACCTGGAAACCCAGCCTGCAGACGGATCTGACCAGGCAAGCACCCACGGCGCGAACAACACAAAAGCCAACCATGCCGCGGCGGTGGCACGCGCAATGCGGCGCTCGCTCCTTTTGGCCGTCGCAAGCGAATCTTCTGCTGAAAGCAAGACTGGTTCGATACGATTCGGTTGGTTCCTGGCCGCGCCAGTCTGCCACCAGCGATCAGGCCTGGGCTGCACCTGGTTAAGCCCCATCAGGCGTTTCACCCGGGCGCGGTACGCCGCGCGGACCAACGGCGCCACGCAAGCCGCGACGAACACTGAGACCAGAACAAAAGCTGCGACCACGTTGAACAGGCCGGCGGAGAACATCAGCTCAGATGAAGCTGGCGCGGGTTGTTCAAGACAAGCGAGCAGACTCACCCTTCGCCCTCACCAGCCTGCGGCAGTTCACTTGCCGTCAGCACCCAGCCTCGGCGTTCAAGCAGGAAGGCGTGAAGCCGATTGGCAGTGAAGCCGAAAAGCACCACCTGGGCAACGATAACCAGCGCCTGTACTGCGGGAGGCCAGCCGCCTATCAATACGCCGAGCGCAATGGCGTAGACCAATGCCAATGCGGCAATGCCGTAAAGGCGCCGGTGCAGCGCCCAAACCACCGGGAAAATAGCTGCCAGAAAAGAAAAACCGCTGTAGTGAAGCACCGAACGGCCGCTCTTGCTCACATAGAGGCTAAGCCGGCTCAGTTCAGCTCCCTCCAACTGGCCTGGTGGTCAATGGGTTGCTGCGGCAGGGTTCGCAAGTAGGCCAGGAGGTCTTCCAGTTCCTGCTCGGTAAAAGCAGCAAAGCGGTCCTTCGCCACCATGGTCATCAGGCCAAGATCGGTGCGGCCGCCAATTGCCTCGCCGGTTTGCATCAAGTGGCGGAAATCTTCATCGCTATATCCTGCCAGGATGGCGAGGTCGGGAGTGGGGTTGACCGGGTAGGGCTGGCCGCGCAAATCAAAGCCATGACACTCGTTGCAGCTGGTCTTGGCCAGGTATTCGCCGCGCACCAGTTGCGGATCATCACCTTCGCCCAGCAACAGTGGCGGCATGCGGGAACCCCATTCGGGCATGTGCTGCGCCTGGCCACTGACGATCAGCATGCGCGTTTCCCAGCCCAGGTCAGGTTGCGGCAGCTCTTTGTCTTCAACCGGAGCTGAGCGCAGGAAGGCAATCAGTGCCGA
This sequence comes from Gammaproteobacteria bacterium, assembly GCA_030428105.1. Classification (GTDB taxonomy): domain Bacteria; phylum Pseudomonadota; class Gammaproteobacteria; order Xanthomonadales; family SZUA-36; genus JAUIBE01. The sequence continues at coordinate 53,403 of JAUIBE010000008.1, read as the reverse complement.
TACGTCGTTGTCGTTCATCAGCACGAAGTTGTACGATGGCATCGACCACAGTGCCTTGCCATCGTGACCAATGCCCTGGCGTATCGCCGCCTCCAGGGTGGCCGGATCGTGTTCGCGCGCATACTTCGCCAGGTTCGGCGCCACCGCGGTACCCACCCAGGCCCATTCGTCGGAAAACACCGCGCCCTGCAATTGCTGGCCGTGACAACCGAAACATCCGCGGGTACGCGCCAGGTGCCGCCCCCGCTCAATGGTCTCCGCGTCCTCCCTGCCCGGATATACGTAGCTGCTGTCGGCAGCCACGTCGCGCAGGTAGCGCTCGCTGGCGAAATAAACATAGGCAAGCCCCGCGATAAACACCACGGGAACCGCAACGATCAGGCCGACAAGCAACCCCTTGACGATTGCGGGAAGTGCCATGACAAGCCTCCCTCACGTTTTCGCCTAGCCAGGCAGGCAGTATATTTCACCTTGCCCAGGAAAAGCTCAACTAAAACTAGTTGGAACTATTACCAAGCAACTCCAGCATGGATACTGTGGCCACTTCTACACCCACCGGTATGGCCGCCAAATCGACGATGAAATTGGGATTGTGGGCCGAATACGGCATGCCTTTTCCAGCCTTGACCGAAGCGGCGAACACCTCGGGGTCCGCCACGCCCACGATCAGGAAATTGAATGGAACGTCCTCATGCGGTCCCTTCAGCAGGTGGACATCCTCGGAACCGGTTGCTGGTGGGAATGACTCCAACACGTTTTTGTCACCCAACAGCATCTTCAACGGTTCAGCCATTCTTGCGGCCAGCGCATCATCGTTGACCAACGGTGTGGAACCGCCTTTCATCGTGATGACAGGCATTTGATCCTCGGGCATGCCGTAGGTGCGCGCAATTCCTTCGCTGACGCTCTTGATACCGGCAATCAGGCGCTCACGAACAGCGGGGTCATACCAACGCAGATTGGCCTTCACCAACGCAGTGGCTGGAATCACGTTGTTGTCCACCCCGGCCTGGATAGAGCCCACGGTCAACACCGCGGTTTGTTGCGGCTCGATGGTGCGGCTGACAATCGCCTGGTACTGAACCACTGCCATGGCCGCCATCAGCACGGGATCCTTGGTGAGTTGCGGCATGGAGCCGTGGCCACCCACCCCTTTGAACAGAATGTCAATCTGGTCGGTGCCGGCCATCTTCGGGCCACCGGCGCTGATGACTGTACCGACCGGCCCCGGCGCAGTGTGCATGCCAATAAAGTAGTCGGGTTCCGGAAGGTCATATTCCGTCCACAGGCCGTCATCCAACATGGCCTGGGCGCCGGTAATGGGCTCTTCCGCTGGCTGGCCGACCAGCAACATCGTGCCGCTCCACTGGTCTTTCAGCTTCGCCATGGCCCTGGCCATGCCCAGCATCCAGGTAACGTGTGCATCGTGCCCGCACATGTGGGCAACCGCGGTTTCGGCGCCGCTGTCCAGCCTGACGCGTACCTTGCTCGCGTAAGGCAAGCCTGTTGCCTCTTCAACCGCATTGGCATCCATGTCCGCCCGGTACATCACCGTCGGGCCTTCGCCGTTACGCAGTACCCCCACCACGCCGGTTCCGCCGATGCCGGTTGTCACCTGGAAGCCCAGCGCCTCGAGCTCCGCGGCGATGATGCCCGCAGTGCGGACTTCCATGAAACCCAGTTCGGGATTCTGGTGAATGTCCTTGAACACGGCGTCCAGGTGCGCGGCGTCCTGCTGGACGACCTGCTCAACCTGTTCAATCAGGCCAGCGCTAACCCGACTTTCAGCGTGTGCAGCAGTACCCGTCAGCAGAACGCCGGCCACGCCGATAAGCGCCACAGCGCGCCTGGCGATGCAATCCATCCCTTGTCTCATCAAAAACCCTCCTTGCTGATCTTGATAGCACCTGCCAGCTCCAATGCAGCAGCCGTCAAACGCCACCAGGTTTTGAAACTATTGACTGTCTGCCCGGTAGATCGTCTTGCCCTGCTTGATCGTTTCCATGACGCGCAAGGTGCGCAGATTCTGCGGCTCGACGTTCAATGGGTTGCGGTCAAGGATCACCAGGTCAGCCAGCTTGCCTTCCTCCAGGGTGCCTTTGCTCGATTCCTGGAAACCCTGGTAGGCCGCCCACGAGGTAATGGCCCGCAAGGCATCGTAAGCGCTGATGCGTTGTTCGGGACCAATCACCTCGCCGGAACGCGAGGTGCGATTGACGGCGGCCGACAACACGGCCATCGCGCTGGGCAGGGCCACCGGGGCATCGTGGTGTTGTGAAAACGCCATGCCCCGGCGCAAAGCGGATTGGGCGGGCGAAATCCGCCAGGCCCTTTCCTCGCCCAGCGTGGTCTCACGATGCAGGTCGCCCCAGTAGTAGGTATGCATGGCAAAGAAAGACGGGAAAATTCCCAGCGCCTTCATCGCATCAAGCTGGTCTTCGCGGGCAGTCTGGGCGTGAATCATCACGGTTCGCCGATCGCTGTCACCGTGCTGGGAAACCGCCTGGTCCACCGCATCGATCAACTGGTCACCGGCCGCATCGCCATTGCTGTGGACAATCAATTGCCACCGTTGCTGGTAGGCAAGGTCGACCAACTGGACAACTTCAGAATCCTCGGCAAAAGCGGGGTAGCCCGAATAATCAGCTGGCTGTGACGCGGGCGGCTGGTGGTAGGGTTGGGTCAACCACCCGGTGTAATTCTGTATAGCTCCATCCAGGCTGAGCTTCGCGCCCGCAATGCGGAACCCATCGTTGTAGGACCGGCTTGTGCCCACCTCGCGCAAATAGGCTTCTTCGCCTCGTATATCGGGATAAACATCAACGTCCAGGATCAACTCGCCCTGCTCCGCCAGCCTGCGCCATGCCTCGGCAACCGAGCGGGTAGCCCGCCCCTCCTGGGCGGTGGTGAAGCCCTGGGCCGCATAGGCAGCCAGCCCCGCGCGCGCAATTGCCAGGTTGGCCTCCTGGTCAAACTCGGCCAGCATTGCAAACAGCGGAGTGAACAAGGCCATCTCTTCGAGCACGCCGTTGGGTGTTTTGCCATCGGCGCCACGCTGAATCACACCACCCGGCGGATCAGCGCTTTCCGCGGTATAACCGGCCAATTCCAGTCCCTTGTGATTCATTACGCCAAGATGGGTAGATTGGTGCAGGAACAGCACCGGGACTGTCTCTGACACCTGGTCCAGGTCATCTGCTGTGGGGTGGCGGCCTTCCGCCAGCTGGGCGTCGTCGTAACCGAAGCCGATGATCCAGCCGGCGGTCTCGATGGCGTTTTGATGAAGCTCTGCCCATTCGCTGGTGATCTCGATCAACGCGGCGATATCGCGCCCTTCACCATCAGGCGGCGGCAGCAGGTTTGCGGTCAGGGCCTGGACCCCCGTGTTCCAAACGTGCCCATGGGCATCGATAAATCCCGGCAGCAGGGTTTGACCATCAAGGTCGACCTGGCGTGTCTCCGGGCCCAGTAGCGGCTGGACTCCGTTCTCATCGCCGGCGAAAAGTATCAATCCGTCCTTCACCGCCAGCGCCTCGACGTACTGTGGAGAATCACCCGCCATGGTCAGGATGTCTCCACCGAGGTACACCGTGTCCGCTGGTACCTGCGCAACCACTGCTGTTGCTGCAGGCGTTTCCTGCCTGGCAGCGTCTTCAGGGCCGCAACCCCACAGGCTGACAGCCACCCCGGCGATAACGAAGCTTGCAATGCGACCTGGCACGATTTTCCTCGACGATGGCTCGCGAATACCCGCTCGGGCAGCATATTACCAAAGGGTAAGTTTCGCTTGATTGACACAAACCAGGCCCGAACGCTCCTTCGGCCATATTTCAACAGCAGACCCTGTTCTCTATACTCCACCGAATGTTGCGCACCACCAGCATCCTGTTGGCGACAATCCTGGCTTTGGGGGGGGAATCGGCCGTGGCCGACCATGACGGCACGCTGAAGGTGCTTGTTATCACCGAATTTGACCAGCGCGCCGGGCCTTTCAAGACCATCGCCAACGTGTTTTCCGGCGAACTGCTGCAACGCGAGCACCGCCCCGTGGTGATGCGCTACATCGATCTCTACGGCGACGACGAACAGGGCCGCGCTGCAGGTGGCCCTAACAGCACCCGCGTGGCCCAGGAATTCGCTTCCGACCCCGCCGACCTCGTACTTGCGCTTGGCCCACCCGCAGTCAGTTTCTGGCAGAACAACATGGCGGAAACCTTTGGCGATGTCCCGTTATTGGCTTGTGCGACGGAGTTGGGCGGAATTAACCCGGACTATATCGCCTCGCAGTGGGCCGTATTCAGTCGCTATTCCTTTGGCCAGACCGTGGCGGACATCAAGGACCTCCTGCCCGCTACCAAACATGTGTTCATGATTTTCGGCGCCACGCCGCATGAGCGAAAGCTGGCGAACATTGCGGCAACCCAAACCCGCAACTCTATCAACGGCGTGGAGACGGAGTTCTCGGTGGACCTGACCATGGAGCAGATGATCGAACGGGTCGGACAACTGCAAAAAGGCTCCGTGGTTTATCACAGCGCGCCCCACGCCGATGCCAATGGCGAACTGCTCAGCGACGAGGAGAGCCTGGCGCAAATCCGCGCAGCCACCCAGGTGCCCGTGTTTGGGCCGTTCGACCACCAGATGGGCCGGGGAATCGTTGGCGGCCGCATGATCCAGCTCGAAGCCGTGGGGCTTGAGCTGGCCGACCTGGCGTTCGACCTGATCAATGGCGAAGCCGTGGAGACCGGCATTCGATACGTTGACCTCAGCGTGCCAACATTTGACTGGCGCGAACTCGAGGCCTGGAATATTTCACCCCGTCAGCTTCCCGTGGGCAGCGAGGTGTTGTTCGAGCCTCCCGGACCGTGGGCGCTGTACAAAGTGTGGATCATCGCGGTGGCGCTGCTGATCGCGGCGCAGGCATGGCTGATCGCGCAGTGGTCGGTCCAGCGCCGCAGGTCGAGGCGCAGTGCAGCAGAAAACGTTACCCTGAGCACCCGGCTAATCACCGCACATGAAGACGAACGAAAATTGATCGCGCGCGAGCTACACGATGACTTTTCCCAACGGCTGGCGAGGCTATCTATCGACGCCAGCGTTGTTGCCTCCGGCTCTCGCAGTGAGAAGAACTCCGAGATCATGGCGGGCATGAAAGAAGAACTGATGCAGATCGGCAAGGATGTGCACGAGTTGTCCTACCGCCTGCACCCTTCCCTGCTGGATGACCTGGGGCTCGCCAACGCGTTGCGTGCCGAATGCGATCGAATTCGCCGCCTCACCGACATCGACATCGTCGACCGCATTGATAACATTGAAACCGACCTGCCGATGGAAACCCAGCTAAACCTCTACCGCATCGGCCAGGAAGCGCTGCGCAACGCGGTGCGCCACTCCAGGGCTGCCAGCGTAGAAGTGGCGCTGCACTCCGATGAAAAAGGCCTGGCGCTGAGTGTGCGCGATGATGGCCGCGGGCTGGAGGCGGCTGGCACGGGAAGCAATTCCAGCCTGGGCTTGATGAGCATGCGCGAGCGTGCCCGTCTGCTCGAAACCACGCTCGAGATCGAAAGTTCGGCGCACCACGGTACCCGCGTACGCGTTTGCGTGCCGGCCGCAGGGTGAAGGCCATGGACCGGCTGCGTCTACTCCTGGCTGACGACCACCGCATTGTCGCGGAAGGCTTGCGATTGCTGCTGGAAGACGAGTTTGAACTGCTGGCAGTGGTTGAGGACGGCCGGGCGCTGGTCGATGCAGCCAAAACCCTGGATCCCGACGTCATCATCGCCGACATGACCATGCCTGAACTCAATGGGCTGGAGGCCCTGGAAAAACTGAAGGAGAAAAACCCGGAGGTCCGGGTGGTGTTTCTCACCATGCACCAGAACGCGCTGTATGCGCGCCGCGCCCTGGATGCCGGCGCGCGCGGCTACGTGGCAAAAAGCTCGGCCGCTGAAGAGTTGGTGTTGGCAGTGCGCGCGGCTGCAGCAGGGCGCACCTTTGTATCTTCAGCGATCGCCGCCGACTTGAAATCTGACCTCCGCGGCGAACCCGGTAAAAGCTCGGACCCCGCCAGGTCTCTCACCCTGCGCCAGCGGGAAATCCTGCGCTTGCTGGTGGATGGCCTTTCCGCCAAGCAAATTGCGCGTCAGCTGGAAATATCCCCTCGCACCGTCGAGTTCCACAAGTACTCGATGATGCAGACGCTGGATATTTCAAACACCGCCGGACTGATCCGTTTCGCCGTGGAAAGCGGCTTGTACGAAATCTGAAACGCGGCTCGGAATTCAGCCGAGCACGTGCTCGAACTGCGGGGAAGAGTAGCGCTCGCCACGGCCCAGCGCGGCAAGCGCTTCGTAAAGGTCGGTGCCGGCGCAGCGCTTGAGCACCACTGCATCGGCGCCAGCTTCGAGCGTGGACCGGGCCACGATGGCTTCATCATTGAGGGTTAACACCAGCACGTGGGAGTGCGGTGAGCGCTGGTGGATCTGATCGACCAGGCTGGAAAGATTCTCAGCGCCAAAAGACAGGTCCAACACAACCAGGTCGGGGGCAAGCCGCTCCGCGCCCGTGGTCAGCGAACCCGTGTCCGCCACCAGGTAAACACTCTGAAACTCGCTTTCGAGCAGGCCACGAATGCTTTCGCTGGCAGCAACGTTTCTATCCGCAACAATGACGCAACTGGAATATAGGCTTTCCACCCTTACGCTCCAAAGGATGGGCCGCGACGCCTGGGCGCGGTCGCGCTAGCGAGGTGCGCCTTTATCGTCATCACCTTCGCCACCCGAAGGGGGCTCATCGTCCGGACTGCGGCCTTCCTGCTTGCTGTCACGCTTCTCCTGGCGACATTCGGGGCGGGAGTTTTCATCACCCGCCTTGCACTCGCGCTTGTCTTCTCGTGAATCCTGGCGGTTATCACGGCGATCATCGCGCCGTTCCCTGCCCTGGGTAGCGGCGTCAGCGGAAACGGTGAATGCAATGTCATTGATGAACAGTGCACCGAGGATGGAACAGACCAACAGCAGCTTTTTCATGGGGTCTCCCTGCGCCAGGCAATTGGCGGTTACGGCGGTATAAAACGAAACCTGATGACTACTTATTCTAGGCCCACCATCGGGGAAGCGATATCAGAAAAACTACTTGCTCCGGCGCGTCCCTGCGCCAATAATTTTTCCGTCGATGGCCTGCGTGGATGGTGTGAGCCCATCACCAACATGAAATTGTTCAACACCGCGTTTTTGCGCCTGGCTGCGCTCACCCTCGCAGGCGCAATCAGCCCGTACTGCGTGGCAGGCCCTGGCGAAAGGGTCGCGAAAGGAAGCGCGGAGACCCTGCAGAACTACATCCTGGCGGACCTGCCGCCCGATACCCTGGCTTACGACGGGGAGCGGTTCCAGGTACGCCCGTTCATCGCCCTGGTTGGCGACTACACGTTCTTCGAACAGGACGCTGAAAGCGTTGAGCAGGTTGGGGTGCAAGACGATACCCAGGACTTGCGCGCAGCGCGCGTGGGCATGTACCTGCGTCCAAAGACCGGTCCGGCATGGGAATTCCTGTTGGCGCTCGACTACCAGGAGAGGCGCCGGCGCGAGGATGTCACGTTCCAGCTCTACGACCTCCGCTTCAGAATCCCGGCCGGCAGGGTCAACATCGACATTGGCAAGCAGAAGCAACCGTTTTCCTACGAAGTCTCCGGCCTGTCCATCCTGTTTCCCAACCAGGAGCGAATCCTGTCGCCGTTTTTTGTGACCCGCAGCGTGGGCATCAAGCTTTCAGGCCAGGCTGCCGGCGACCGTATGACCTGGGCGGCAGGCTTGTTTAACGATTGGCTCGAAGGCGATGCTTCGCTCAGCCAAACCGGAGACGACTATGCAGCACGGCTTACCGGGTTGCTGCATGTGTCGGATGACAACCTCAACTACCTCCACGTTGGACTGGGCTGGCGCCAGGCTGGCACCGAAGCCGGCATGGCCCGACTTTCCGGCCGGCCAGGCTCCAATGTTGCCGACAAGTTCGTTGATACCGGCGAGTTTCCGGCCGAACACGTCAACCAGGTGGGCATTGATGTCGCGTGGCAGCAAGGGCCGCTGATGTTGGTGGCCGAACACATGCAGGCACGTGCCAGCGCCCCGCAGGAAGGCAACCCCCGTTTTTCCGGCAGCTACCTGATGCTCTCATGGATGCTGACCGGCGAGAGCCGCCCCTACCTGCGGCCAACCGGGTCATTCGGACCAGTCACACCAGTCTCCAGGCATGGTGCAGTCGAGTTGGTTACACGCTACTCGAGCATCGACCTTGTGGACCGGTCGATCGACGGTGGAGAACTGGAGAAGTGGCACTACGGCGTGAACTGGTGGATTTCCCGCCAGTGGAAAGTTGGCGTTTCCTATGGCGATGTCGACCTGCTGCAAGACGGGGTCACCGGCAATACCCGCATGTTGCTGTTTCGCGGCCAGTGGTTTTACTGATGCGCGCCGGCAACCAGCACCGTACAATTTGAATATGATGAGCCCCGATCCGAAACCCGAGAGAATGTGACCGTGCCAACAAGAACCCTTTCAGCCCTCGTCTTTGCCCTGGTAGCAATCACCGCCACGCTCGGCGCCGTCGCCCAGGACCGCGCTCATCCGATTACCCTGGCCAACGACGAATGGCCGCCTTTCATCCTCCCCTACGGCCAGACGGGCAAGGCCCACGAACTGGTGTGCGAGGCGCTGCAGCGCTCGGGCTACGGTTGCCGCCTGGAGGTGGAAGACTGGAGCAAGGTACTGGAAATGGCGCAGTCGGGCGAGGTGGATGGCATCGCCGCAGCCTGGCGCAACGCCGAGCGCGAAGAGTACCTGCTGTTCTCCGAATCCTACCTGACCAACCGCATTGTCCCCGTGGTCGGCGCTGATTTCGAAGGCGCCATCGAGTCCCCGGCTGACCTGGCGGGTCTGCGCGTGGCGCTGGTCTCGGGCTATGCCTACGGCGACGAAATCAGGGCAGCCGCCGACTCGTTTGAAACCATCGCATCGAAAGGTGACGCCGAATCACTAGACCATGTGCGCGAGGGACGCGCCGATGTCGCCCTGGTGGATGAGTTGGAAGCGCGCGAACGCCTGGAAGCCGACGAAACCGATGGCGACCTCCTCACCCTTCCCGCGGTGCTGGCCTACCGCAGCCTGCACCTGGCCATCGGCCGTCACCACCCGAACGCCGAGCAAATCGTTGCCGACTTCCAGGCCGCCTACCGGGCGATGTTGCTGGATGGCACGGTCAACGAAATCATCGAGGTGGACTGGCTGGCCACCGATTTCGGCCAGGCCGGCACCGTCAGCGTGGTGATGCGTAACGGCGTCAGCCTGGATGACCTGGCCATCCCCACCGACAGCGGCTCGATGTACGCCCTTGAGCAGTCCGAGTACGAGTGGATGCAGGGCCGCACGGTGAACACCACCGAGGTCAACTTCAAGGTGCAAGGCGAAACTTACAACTCGATGGAAGCGGCACTGGATAATGCATTCGGCCGCGACTCGCTGTGCCAGCACAATGCCTATTCCTCGACATTCGACTGCACGCGGATTTTCAAGAAGAACTAGTTGCGTACAAGACCTGGGCGGAATAAGCCGCCATGAACCAGGAGAAATTGCCACGAACGACAAAATGACAGAGCAAGCCACCATCCAGGTGCTGTTGGACAGGCTCAACAACTGGCGCCTTCCGCGCGCCCTGCGACTGAAGGAACGCGTTGACAGGGGTGAGCAATTAACCGACTACGACCTGACGTTCCTGAAAAAGATACTGGAAGACGGCCGGAACGCCGCGGCGATGAGCAGCAGCCATCCCGAGTTGGAATCACTCATCAGCAAGCTCACCGACCTGTACAGCCATATCACCCGGAAGGCACTGGAGAATGAGCAAAAAAACTAGCGGCAAAGGTGACAAGCACGGCAAGCCCGACAAGCTGGGTCGCAAGCCATACGAAAAGGCGCTGAAAAAGCTTCACATCGAACTGGTCAAACTGCAGCAGTGGGTGGTGCATGCCGGGTTAAAGGTGTGCATCGTCTTCGAGGGCCGCGATACCGCCGGCAAGGGCGGCTCCATCAAGGCCATTACCGAGCGCGTGAGCCCGCGGGTGTTCCGGGTGGTGGCGCTTCCCGCGCCTACCGAGCGCGAAAAATCCCAGATGTACATGCAGCGCTACATGCAGCATTTTCCCGCTGCCGGGGAAATCACCATTTTCGACCGCAGCTGGTATAACCGCGCCGGTGTTGAAAGGGTGATGGGGTTCTGCAGCGAAGAGGAATCAAAGCAGTTCCTCAATCTCATCCCGCTGTTTGAAAAAGCGATGGTCAATTCGGGCATCATCCTGATCAAGTACTGGCTGGAAGTGAGCGCGGAGGAACAAACCCGCAGGCTTACTTCGAGAATTGATGATGGGCGCAAAACCTGGAAGCTGTCGCCAATGGACCTCAAGTCGTACAGCCGCTGGTACGACTACTCGCGCGCTCGCGATGAAATGTTCCGCGAAACTGACTCGGGTTTCGCGCCGTGGTACGTGGTTCCCAGCGACGACAAGCGGCGCGCCCGGCTGAACCTGATCAGCCACCTGCTAAGCGCCATTCCCTACGAAGCGCTGCCCCCTGAGACGGTGGAACTGCCCGAGCGCCAGGAGAAGGGCGATTACACCGACCCAGGCACCGCCTTCAAGTACGTACCGCAGAAGTTCTGAGTTCCGGCCCTGCCCTATTCGAGCAGGTGCGAATCTTCCAGCGTGTCCGGCGTGGGCGCCCAGGTCTCGTCCGGGTCGAAGCTGACGATTTCTTCAGCCAGCTGCTCAGTGTCCGCGCCCAGGTCTTTCTGGTAAACCAGGCCACGGTGGTTGGTGATGAAGGTCATCACGCCTGAGTTGCCGTACTTGGCTGGCCGGGCGATCACCGCGAATCCACCGGTCAAGTTGCCATTTTCGTCGTTGTAGTCTCGCGCGCCACCAGGTGCGCTTTCTCCCTGCGCGGTGAGAATGCGGTACAGGTAGCCGTGAAACGGCTGGGGCTCTTCGGCGTGTCTCGCATCGGACTCAGCCAATAACCCGCCCAGCGGGCTGGGCTCCTCGTCTTCGGCAGTGTCCCAGTAAAGCCCATCGCGACTGCCTTCGCTGCTAAGAAACCTTGCCGCATAGGCCGGCGAACCCTCGGGCGCCATGAAGTAGTACTCGCGCTGCGCCTCGACCAGCTCATGCAAAGCAGTCAGCGTCCATAGTTCATTGCGGCCAATCCGGCGGTTGAGCAACTCGTCGCGACCCGCAGGCGTGTCAAAGCGCCAGCCATCGCCGTCGCGCACCAACGGAATGGGCCAGGGCCACAGCGATTCGCCAAATTGGGCAACCAGGGTGTTTTCGTCATACTCATCGAAGGCCACATCCGTCTTGATCATCTGGCGAATGCGCTCGATGTCTTCGTGATCGGCCTCGTCATCTCCGGAACGGAACAGATCCAGGGATCCCTCGCCAAACACCGCTTCGATGCGGGCGTCATCCAGTTCCTCGATCAGCACGACCATTTCGTCAATCGCGGCGCCGGGTGTGTCGAACACCACCTGGCCGGACGAAGACTCTGTTTCCGTTGGTGCTGCTTCAGGCGCGGGCGCTTGCTCGCAAGCCGTAAGCAGCAGGACGCACGCCAGCGCCGACAGGCCAGTCTTCCATGGCTTGATATTGGGGATCATCTGCATAACTCCTGTCATTACCTGCGACGTGGGCGACCGCCACCGCGGCTGCCTCCGAATGAACGCGTACCGCGGCTGGATGCGCCGCGATAGCTCGAGCGTCTGTCAATCGACGGGCTGCGCGAGCCACTCAAGGCTGAGCTGCGGTTGCTTGAAGACCGGTTGAAATCGTAGTTGGAAGAACGCGCGCCCGAACCCGCCCGGTCGCTCAGGCCAGAGGCTGCGTTCGATGTTCTTGGCGATGCCACATCGCGATTCAGTGCCCGGTTGCTCGTGGACGGCGTGCGCGCTCCGGTGGACGCTGTGGCCCTGCCACGCGCCTGGTCGCGGGTTACCCGGCTGGAACCTTCACGGCCGCCAAACTGCTGGGCCACGTTGGAATCACGATAGTTCACGCCCTTGCGGTGCGAGCTGTCATGTTGCCAATTGGCCTTGCCATCACGTGAACCGCGCTGGTCGATCCGGTTGCGGTCGAAATCGAGGTCGGTGTTGCGGTTGAATTCGTTGTAACGATTGATATCGATGTCGATATCCGAGTGTCCCCAGCCCCAGTTGCAGCCACCCCAGATCGCCGCGCCCATAGCTACGCCAAAGCTGAAGGAGATGAAACCGTAGCCCGGCGGATAGTAGGGGTACATCGGCGGGTAGTAGTAGCTGGGGTAGCCCCACCCGGCGTAAACCACGGTGGGCGAATAGCTGGGAACGTAAACCACCTCGGGATCGCTGGACTCGATCACGATGATCTTGTCTTCCTGCTGGGTCACCGTCTGCTGCTCGGTGGTTTCCAGGTTGCCGGCGTCATGGGCCAGGCCGCGCATTTTCTGGACGGTGTCCATCAACTCGTTTTTCTGGCCCAACACCGCATCGCCCAGGTCCTGGGTCCAATCGAGGTTTTCGCTCATCTGCTTGAGCACATCGGGAAGCTTGCACAGCGACTTCACGCTAGGGTCCCAGTCCTTCTCTTTCAGCGCTTCATCCAGGGCCTCGTCTTTCACCTCGGGGTTTTTCTTCACGTAGCGATCGGCTTCCACCACCTCCAGCGGATAGGTCGAAGCCATCAGGATCTGCATCAACAAGGCATCGGGGTACAGGGCGATCGGCGCCACGAGCTGTTCAAGCTGGGCGGTAGAAAACGCACTGGCCGATGGTGTAGCCGCTTCAGGCGCAGCGGCTTCCTGCGCGGCCGGCTCAGCCGCCGCAGGGGCGTCGGATTCGGCCTGCAGGAAGGCCCTGCTCGGCGCTGCCAGGCCGGCATGGCTGAAGGACTGCCCCCCGGCCACGCCCAGCAATGCCAGGGAAACTACGATTGAAATCCGGGATTTTTGCATTTGGGTCTCCTTGATCGCCGGTCCGCCGACCGAACTCGAGCGTCGAACTCGAACGCCAAACTCGAACCGTGGCCGACGCGCAACGCATTATGCCGCTGTTGGCGAGGATGATTCCATTCGGGAAAATCCCAGTCTACCAACAATGCGCGTTCGCCCGACACCACGGAAATTTCGGTTCACCGCTATCCGTAAATTTACGAGTTTTATGCAACGGGCCGTTCCATTAGCCTTCGGTAACCTGCCCGAAGCTGTGCAGCGGCAGATTGGCGTCTCCCAAAATGAACAATGAGACCGCAAGTGCGGTGTCCTTAACGCCCGGAGCCCGGCTACATGTTGAGAAAGTCATATCCTCTGCTAAAGGCGCGCCAAGTCTTGCATGCGTTTGCATTCTGCCTGGCTACCTCCTGCGCCACCTTTGTAACCCTCCCGGTTCTCGCGCAGGAAAGCGAGGCGGAAGGAAGCGACGCAACCCCGGCGACTGAAGAAGCGCCGGGGTTTTTCTTTTTCAGCGACAACAGTCTTTCGCTGCTGCCCTATGGCAAGGGCTTTGAAGTGGACCCCAGCGAACAATCGGCCATTACCTTCGAGCATGCCCATGCTTCGAAAATCGGCGACCTGTTCATGTTCGTTGATTACTACAAGTGGCACGGCACGCCAGGTGACGACACCAGCTGGTACGGCGAGTTTGGCCCGCGCCTGAGCTTCGGCAAGATCTTCAACAAGGACCTTTCCCACACCTTTTTCGAAAAAAGCCTGTTCGAGATCAAGGATGTCCTGCTGGCCACCCAATATGAGCGTGGCGAGGACGCAGACGCCGCTGAGGCCGTGCTGGTGGGCATCGGCTTTGACCTGGATATTCGCGAGGCCGGCTTGCTGGGCCGGCTGGGCAAATTCAACTACGTGCAACTCAATATTTACGGCCGCGCAGAACTGGCCAAGGGCGTGGAACACGGCATCAACGACGTGCAGATCAGCATGGTCGCCAGCTATCCGTTCAGCATCGGCAAGCACCAGTTCCTGATCGACGGCTATTTTGACTGGGTGCTGGGCCTGGGCGACGAGGAATGGAGTTATCATCTCAACCCGCAGGTCACCATGGACCTGGGCGCCTCGTGGGATGACCCGGGCAAGCTCTACGTGGGTTTCGAGTTCGACTTCTGGTGGAACAAGTACCAGATCCCGAGCTCATCTGAATTCGATACCGACCAGGCTGCGGTCAGCCTGCTGTTGAAATACCACCTGTAACCAACGCCTCAATGGCGCGCTATTAGGAGACTGAAATGAGCGAAAATCTTCCCTCCCCTACACACGCCATTCGTGGGCCGGTGCTCACGTTTACGGGCGACCCGTTCCAGCAGGGCCTGGAAGACACCATGGTTTACGAGTCTGATGGCATCGTTGCCTACGGCGATGGCATCATCACCCACTTCGGACCGGCCAGCGAAATTGCTTCGCAACTGCCCGGCGATATCGAGGTAAAAAACTACGGCCCGGATTCGCTCATTTCCGCTGGCTTCCTCGACAGCCACGTGCATTTTCCGCAAACCCCGATGATCGCGGCGTTTGGCGAACAGTTGCTCGACTGGCTCAACAAGTACACTTTCCCAACCGAACGCAAGTACGCCGACAAGGCATTTGCAGCTTCCGTCGCGGAAGTATTCCTGCGCGAGAACATCAAAAACGGCATCACCACCAGCTGCGTGTACTGCACCGTGTTCCCGCAGTCGGTGGACGCGCTGTTTGAAGAAGCCCAGCGCCTGGGCCTGCGCATTGCCGCCGGCAAGGTGATGATGAACCGCAACGCGCCCGATTACCTGCTGGACACCACCCAGAGTAGCTACGACGATTCCAAGGCCCTGCTGGAAAAATGGCACGGCCAGGACCGCCTGATGTACGCCATCACCCCGCGTTTCGCGCCCACCAGCACGGCCGACCAGCTTGATGCCGCCGGCCAGCTGTGGAACGAGTTCCCCGAGGTCTACATGCAGACCCACCTGTCGGAGAACACCGGTGAAATCGCCTGGGTGAAAGAGCTGTTCCCCGAGCGCGAGGGCTACCTGGATGTGTACGACCACAGCAAGCTGTGCCGCCCGCGCGCAGTGTTCGGTCACTGTATTCACCTGACCGACAAAGAGCTGCACACCATGCACAACACGGGTTCAGCCATTTCGCACTGCCCGACCTCCAATTTCTTCCTGGGCAGCGGATACCTGGATGTATTCAAGGCCGCCGACCCCAGCCGCCCGGTTCGCACCGGGTTGGGCACTGACCTGGGTGCCGGCACTTCGTTCTCAATTCTCGCCACCCTGAACGAGGCTTACAAAGCCGCACAGTTGAACAACAAGAAACTAACCGCCGGCCACGCCTATTATCTCGCCACCCGCGGCACGGCCCACTCGATGTATATCGAGGACAAGGTAGGAAGCATCGCCCCCGGCATGGAAGCCGACATGGTGGTCCTGAACATGAAGTCGACCGAGATTATCGACTACCGGATGCAGTTCGCCGAGGACATTCACGAGGCGCTGTTTATCCAGATGACTCTCGGGGATGACCGCGCCGTTCAGGCCACTTATGCTAACGGCAAGCTTCTTTACGAAAATTCCTGAAACAAGGCTCAATAGCAAAAACCAACCATTAAGCAATCAAGCCAGGAGATTAAGAAATGTCTAGCGCTTCAGAACATGTACAAAGTGCCACCCAGCCGCAATTGGGCGGTGGTATGGCCTGGTGGGTGTGGACCCTGGCCGTTGTCTTCGTGGTCTACCTGTTCAGCTTCCAAACCGGTTATTCGGTAGTTAACCCGAGCGTGCAGGAAGACGTGGGGCTTACCATTGGCCAGGTCAGCACCATCGCGGCCATCTATACCTGGGCCTTCGCCATCTTCCAGTTTTTTGGTGGTGCGTTGCTCGACCGGCTCGGCTCGCGAAAAGTATTACCCATTTCCATCGCCCTGGTGACGGCGGGCATTTTCGTGTTCGCCAATGCGCAGAGCTACGAAATGTTGCTGCTTTCGCAGGTCATCGTCGCCATCGGTTCGTGCACCGGCTTTGTCGGCGCCGGCTACATTGGCGGCCAGTGGTTTGGCATGGCCAAGTTCAGCTTCATGTTTGGCCTGGTGCAGGTGATGGCGGCGCTCACCTCGGCATTCTCGGTTAACCTGATTGGCGCCGGACTGGAAGCCATGAGCTGGCGCGAGATGTTCAATTGGGTAGCCGGGTTCGGCATTGGGCTGTTTGTGCTTGGCCTGATTTTCATCCGCAACCCCGCCCCGGTGCCGCGCCAGGCAGATGCCGGCAACTTCTTCGTCGGCGTGCTCAAGGGCATGGCCGAGGTGGCAAAGATCGGCCACGTGTGGGTAGCCTCGATTTACGGCGCGCTGTCGTTCGGCGCCTTGTTGGCATTGGGCGTGGTGTGGATGCCGAAACTTTTGATGGTACACGGCCTGAGCGAAACTTCCGCAGCGCTGGGTTCTTCCCTGTTGTGGCTGGGCCTGGCGGCTGGTAGCGCGACGGTTCCTGCCTGGTCCGACAAGCTGAAGAAGCGCAAACTGCCGATCATTCTCGGCGCGATTGTCCAGCTTATTGCACTGCTTGCCCTGGTTTATGTCAGCGGACTTTCCGCCGGGATCGCCATGACGCTGTGCTTTGTACTTGGGTATGCCAACTCGTCACACATGCTGGCCTTCAGTACCGCGGCAGACGTGGTTGAGCCGCGCCAGATCGGCACCTCGGCGGCCATCGTCAACGGCATCATGTTCATCCTGGGCGGCATCCTGATCAGCCGTCCCGGCTTCCGCATCGGCGTGGGCATCGAGCAGGGCCTGGAGCCGGCGTCGATGGAAATTGCCCAGTACGCCAGCGTGCCCCTGTTGATTGCCTGCGCCGTTGCCGTTGTGCTTGGGTTTATCATGAAGGAAACCTACCCCAGCAATCACGGCTAAAGGCATAAGCTCAATTTGAATACTGAAGCGGTACCTAACTCCCCGGCCCTGGGCGGACCCAGGGCCTGGGGGGTCTGGCTGTTGGCAGTCATCTTCGTGGTGTACTACTTCAGCTTCCAGACCGGCTATTCCATCGTCAACGCCAACGTCCAACAGGATGTTGGCCTGAGCATTTCCCAGGTCGGCCTTATCGCGGCCACCTACACCTGGGTGTTTGCCATCTTCCAGTTTTTGAGCGGCCCGCTGCTTGATCGACTCGGCGCACGCAAGGTACTGCTGCCCGCGATCACCCTGGTGACCATAGGCATATTCCTGTTTGCCCGCGCTGAAAGCTTTGCCATGCTGCTGCTTTCCCAGGTGTTTATCGCCCTGGGCGCCTGTACCGGCTTCGTCGGCGCAGGTTACGTGGGCGGCACCTGGTTCGGCTGGGCCAGGTTCAGCTTCATGTTTGGCCTGGTGCAGTTCTCCGCCTCCCTGTTCTCGGCAGTCAACCAGAACCTGCTGTCCGCAGCGCTGGATTCGTGGGCGTGGCGCGACCTGTTCGGTGCCGTGGCAGTGTTCGGCGTAGCGCTGTTCGCTGCCGCGTTCCTGTGGCTGCGCGACCCTGCCCCGGTGGTTGTCGCCGGCGCGCGTGGCTTTAGCGCATTCTTCGGCGACGTGGCTCGCTCCATGAGCCACGTGGCCAGGTTTCCCGCGGTGTGGGTGGCTACCGCCTTCGGCGCCCTGTGTTTCGGCGTGATGCTGGCGCTGGGCGTGGTTTGGGGTCCCAAGCTGCTGTTGGTGCGCGGCATCAACCCGGATACAGCCAACCTGGCGGCCTCCCTGCTGTGGTTTGGCCTGGCGGCCGGTTGCTTTATCACGCCAAGCCTTTCGGATCGCCTCAAGCGGCGCAAGCTGCCGATTATCGTAGGCCTGCTGATCCAGCTCACCGCGCTGGCCCTGCTGGTCTACGCCCCGTCGATTAACCCGGCGGTGGCCACCGGGCTGTGCTTTATGTTCGGCTTTGGCAACTCGGCCCATATGCTGGCCTTCAGTTCCGCCGCCGACGTGGTGGAAGCGAAGTACATCGGCACCTCGGCCGCCATCGTCAATGGCCTGATGTTTATCGTCGGCGGCATCATGATCAGCCGCCCGGGCTTGCGTGCCGGGCTGGGCATCGAGGAAGGGCTGACACCGGCCTCGCTGGAACTGGCGCAATACGCCTCCCGGCCGCTGGTGCTGGCGATCATCATTTCCCTGGTCATTGCCTTGTTCATGCGCGAAACCCATCCCGACCGACAGCCGGGTGGTTCAACCGGGGCCTAGGCTCAGGGAAGCAGGTCTTCGATGATTTCGAGGATTTCCGGGCGGTTGGCGGCGATTTCTTCGCGGGTCAGGCCTTCCAACGAGTGCGGGTACTTGAGCCAGACTTCTGTTTCATGCAGGTAATACTCGGGAACCAGCCGGGTCTTGTTGCGCGCCGGCTTGTAGTAAGGAACCGCCACCCGGACGTCTGCAGGCATGTTGCGCCTGAGCTGGGCCGACAGTTCATCGAGGATGGCTTCAATGGTATGACCGGTATCAAACACATCGTCGACAATCAGCAGCCGGTCTTCGTGGCCGAGGTTGCGCACCAGGTAACTGAGCCCGTAAACACGCACCTGCCTGGACGAGTCGATGCCGTCATAGGAACTGGTACGGATGGAGATATGGTCGGCCGCAACCCCGGCAAAGCTGAAGAACTCTTGTACCGCAACGCCAATCGGGGTGCCCCCGCGCCACACGGCAACGATGACCGTCGGACGGAAACCGCTTTCAAAGATGTTGGCGGCCAACTGGAAGGAGTCTTCCAGCAAGCCCTGCGCGTCAATGTAATGCTTGTCGGTCATCGTCAACCCCGGCGATTCGCTTCCGCTATTCTATTGCAGTGAAAAAGCTTTTCATCAATGAGCAAACCCACATGCTCGACGGCTTTCGCCTGGGCCGGCTGATTTTCGAGAGCGGATTCCGCCCAACCTTCATCCTGGGCTTGTGGCGCGGCGGCAGCGTGGTGGGCATCGTGGTGCAGGAGTGCCTGGCCACCCTGGGCGTGGAAACCGACCACTTCGCCCTGCGCACCTCTTACGAGGGACCGGAAGAGTATTTCCGTTCGATGCGCGAGCGCAACAGCGTACGCGTGCACGGCAGCCAGTACCTGATCGAGAACGTCAACGAGGACGACCGCCTGCTGATCGTCGATGACGTTTACGCCAGTGGCCGCCACACCCGCGCGGTTATCGAATTGTTGCGTAAACGACTTAAACGAAACATGCCGCAGGAAGTGCGGGTCGCGGCCACCTGGTACCGGCCCTCCCCCGGCGAGCCGGATGCGCCTGACTATTTTGTCCACCAGACCGACGAGTGGGTGGTGCTGCCATGGGAACTACAAGGCCTTTCAGCGGACGAAATCGCCAGGCACAAGCCGTTTTTAACGTCCATGCTCAAGCAATGCGGGCTTGAGCAGGCACGTTGATTCCCCAACCCCGGGGTGCAAGCGCGTGATGAGCGCAATTCATCAATCAACACCCTACGTATCGACGCTCAGGTGTTGTAGACTCTGGCCGTGTCCGGGGCCCGCAATCCCCGAACAGCGTTCGCGGCCGGAAACAACCGGCACAAACTCCGGCGAAGGCCGATGGAGACCGTTCCAATGCTAAACCGTAACACCCTGGCGCTGGCGACCTTGCTGCTCGCCTCTTTCAACCTGTACGCCCAGGATGGCTCCACCCATCCCCTGTTTGAAGATGACTGGATTTTCCGCATAGGCGGCCAGCAATCTGATGCCGACGCCAAGGCCGGGCTTGCCAACCCCAACATCGGCGAGATCCCGGTGATTGACCTCAATGCGGTTGACGCCGACACCACGGTGACCAGCTTTTTCGGCAACGTGGTATGGCAGGGTCCGGAGCGCTGGAGCCTTGGCTTCAAGTACTTCCAGGCCGAGGTCAACAGTGAGCGGGTCACCCAAGAAGAATTCACCTTCGGCGATATCACCATTCCGGCCGACACTGGTTTCACGGCAGACTTCACTACCGATTTCTACATCCTCAATGGGTATTGGGATTTCTACCAGGCGTCCAACCGCGCAGCCGGTATTGGCCTTGGTCTTTACGGCATGCAGCTGGACCTCACCCTGGCCACCCAGGTGGGTGGAGAGAGCGCGGCGCAAATTGAATCCGCCGATGCACTGGCGCCTCTTCCGGTGATCTCCGCCTACTACATGCACGCCTTCAATGAGCACCTGGCCATGACCCTGGAAGGTGGTTGGCTTGGAGCCGATATTGGTGATTACGACGGCGATATCGTGGCTGCCAGCATCAGCGTCGACTACTGGTTTAATGACAACTGGGGTCTGGGCGTGGGCTACAACTACGTTGATCTCGACCTGACCGTGGACGAAACCATCTTCGACCAGTATTACAAGGTGAAGTACGACTCCTTCTATTTCTACGCAACGTTCGGGTTCTAAACGGAGTTTCCCGCTCAGCGAGAGCCGATACTCTGGTTGGTGAGTATTGACCCCAGCTTGAGGAAGATCACCCCACTGTGTTCTTCGTTCCAGCCGGCGCCGACGTAGAACGGCCCCAGCGGCGAGTCGTAAGCAAAGTAGATGCTGCCGTTGAGAATGCCCTCGCCATACACATCGCTGGCGCGGTTGGCCGCGTTTCCGTACTCCACCGTGGCGCCAACATAGGCCGGTAGAAAGCCGGTTCGAGCCACTTCATAGCGGTAGCCCAGGAGCGTGGCGCCATAGTGCTGCCCTACCAGTTCGTTGGGCTGGAATCCCGACATGTTCAGGAAGCCGCCGCCGGTAAACAAGGCGTAAATCGGTGCGTTATCGTCCAGCGTGGTGTTGAATCGTGTGCCCAGTTGCCAGGTGTGGCGGTCCCAGGTCTGGGTGGTGAACCAGGTGAAGGTGACCTGCTCAAACTCGGTGTCCGCGCCCAGGCCCTCATCCGATTTAATGTAGGCCAGGTCGGCGAAACTGCCCCGTGAAGGCAGGTAGCGGTCGTCCAGGCGGTCATAGCGCAGGCCCAGGAACCACTCGCCACCCTTGTAGCGGAAATCATCGCCCGGGTTGCCGATTTCAACGTTGGCCTCACCGACATAGGCGCGAGCGCCCACGAACAGGCCGGCGTGACGGCCAAACTCGCGGCCAAAGCCAATCAGGCCGCCATACTCGTCGATCGCCCACTGGCTGACTGCAGCACCATCGGAATCAAACACATTCAGTTCACGCCGCGAATAGCGCGCCTGCGGCCGAAAAATCCAGCGAAACTCATCGTCCAGCGGGTAATAGAGTTCGGCAAACAGGCCGGCATCATCGCCAATCTGCGCCGCCGTCCTGGCCTCGGCGCCCCAATCGTTCAGGTCGGTCTTGAGGTAGGCCGCCTTGATGTTGAAACCGCTGTCACGTTCATCCAGGAACATCTCGATACCGCTCTGGAAGAAGTCGGTGCCACGCTGGTCCTGCTCGACCTGGATCACGACGCCCTTCTGGCCGTCATCTTCCTCGATCCAATAGCGGGCGAAACGGATAAAGTCGAGGGCGTAAATCTGGCGAATATCCTTGTCCAGT
Source organism: Gammaproteobacteria bacterium (assembly GCA_030428105.1). GTDB lineage: Bacteria > Pseudomonadota > Gammaproteobacteria > Xanthomonadales > SZUA-36 > JAUIBE01. The sequence continues at coordinate 31,835 of JAUIBE010000008.1, read as the reverse complement.
TCGGCGTAGTCGAGCGGCTGCCCCGGTTCGACGGAGATTTTCTTCAGCAATACATCGTCTGAAAAGCGCGAGTTGTTCTCCAGGCGAACGAACTGAACCGTTGGTGGGCCGGTAACACAGGTTTCAACGCCGGCGCGCCAGGCGTCGTACTGCGCTTTCGTCACGCCAAGCCCGGCCAACTGCTCGCGCACCGACTCTGCACCGGCGTAGCCAATCGGGATGGTTTCATCCACCCTCTCGAAATCAGCCGCGCTGATTTTGCGTCCCAGGTCGGGGGTAATCAGGATGTCATCCGCTTGCAGCGACTCGATCTGCTGCTGCGTATTGGCAGTGATCATCAGGCTGCTCATCTGGCCGATGATGGACAGCAGGTTTTTCAGATCATCGGCGGTGGCCGGCAGCGTGCCTACATTGACTGCGATCACGATGTCGGCGCCCATATCGCGCACCACGTCCACCGGCAGGTTGCGCACGATGCCGCCGTCCACCAGCAGGTGCTCCTCGCCCCAGCGCACCGGGTCGAATACGCCCGGAACCGACATCGAGGCACGCATCGCCAGCGCAACATCGCCGTGGTCCAGAACCACTTTCTGCCCTGAGACGATATCGGCGGCGACTGCGCGGTAAGGGATCGGCAACTGGTCGAAACTTTCGACCTGCAATTGTTGGCTGGTGAGGGTTTCAAACAGGAACAGGATCTTCTGGCCAGCCACCGCGCCGGCCGTTAGCACCTGGTTGCCCTTGCCAACGCCAATCGCCGGGTTGTACAGGCCCAGGTCGTCTTCGGACTTGCGCCGCAGGGGGCGATCCTCGCGCGCGGTGCTGTCAGAAAACAGGTCATCCCAGTCGGCCGCCAGGATGGCTTCTTCCAGCGCATCCACGTCCATGCCCGAGGCGTACAGCGCCCCGACGATGGAACCCATGCTGGTGCCTGCAATGTAGTCCACCGGCACCTGCATTTCTTCCAACACGCGCAGAACGCCAATATGCGCCCCGCCGCGCGCACCGCCGCCGCCAAGCGCCAGGCCAATCTTTGGCCGGTTTTCCACCGCCGCTCGCTCACAGACCTGGGCCTGTGTCGCTGTGGTGACAGTTGCCAGCAGCAGGCAGGTCAGCAGCATTTGCGAAAACGCTGCGGGCTGGGTGATTGGCATTAAGGGTGTGGACATCGTGGTTTACCTTCGGTATCGGGTACCGGGATCAGATTCTAAGCGTCCAGTATTGCAATGGGATCAATGGCGATCGGGCGGGACCACCGGCCCGAACAGGCCCAACCGCATGCGGCTGGCGAACTGGCGGATCGCCAACTGCGCGCGAACGCTATTGCCCTGTTCGTCCAGGCGCGGTGAAAACGCGGCAATGGCCAGCCGGCCCGGCACAACCGCCACGATGCCACCACCAACCCCTGATTTGGCCGGAAGCCCGACCTCCCAGGCCCAGGCGCCGGCGCCATCGTAAAGCCCGGCCATGGTCATCAGCGCCAGCACCCCGGAGACCAGGTCCGGCGCCAGCAGGGTTTCACCACTCACCGGGTGCACTCCGCCGTTGGCCAACACCGCGCCCATCATGGCCAACTGCGCTGTGGTCACGCCCACCGAACTCTGACGATTGTAGATATCGCGTACCGCTTCGGGCTCGCCGTACAGGCGCCCGTAGCTGTGCAACAGCACCGCCATCGCCTTGTTGCGCTCGCCGGTCTTCTGGACCGACTGGTAGACCCCATCGATAACGGCCAGCTCCGCACCTGCAAGTTGTTGGTACCAGCCAAGCAGTGAACCCCACTGCGCTTCCGGATCATCGCCCTCTAGCAGGCTCACCGCGGCCATGGCGCCGGCGTTGACCATAGGATTGACCGAGCGGTCGGGGTGCAATTCAATGGCGGCCACCGAGTTGAAGTGCGCCCCGGTAGGCTCAACCCCGATTTTCTCGCGGATGGTTTCACGCCCGCTTTGGCGCAACACCAGGGCGGCAGTGAACGGCTTGGCTGCCGACATGATGGCAAACTCGTGGTCAAGATCACCCACGCCAATGGTCTGGCCATCGGCAAGCACCACCGCAATCGCGAACTGGTCCGGGTCGGCCTCGGCCAGGGCAGGAATGTAGTCAGGCAGGGTTCCCTCGGAATTTCCCGAGGTTTCCTGGTAAATCTCTGCCAGTAAAGTATGTATTTCCGCGGCGGGCGTGACGCCGTCTGCGCGGCAGTCCAAGGTGGCCAGGAGTGCCACGAGTCCGATCAGTGTCGCGCGAGTTCGCAATGCCGTCACCATTGGCCTAAGCTTTTTTTACCCCGTCAATTAGCCAAGGAAAGTAACATGGGTTTCTTTAATCGCCTAATGTGCCTGGTTGTCTTGCTGCTTGGAGCATCCCAGGCCCTCGCCCAGGAACCCAGCGCCGACGAGCGCATTCGCAACCTCGAAGCGCAGCTTGAGCAACAACGCGTCTTGCTGGAGCAAATGCAGCGCGAACTTGACCGGCTGAAGACCGAAAGCGGCACGCCGGCAGCCACTGCGGACACCGTGGTGGCCAGCGACGCGGCCGCAGAGACCGAGCCGCAAGTGGCCGGTGGTCCCGAGGCAGACTTCCGCCCGTCCATGGAAATTTCCGGGTTTGTGAACCTGGACATGATTTACGACTTCGACCGGGTGGCGCCGCAGTATGAATCCACCCTCGTGCCAACCACCATTCCCACCACGCCGGGCCTTTACGGCAGTGACGGCAACTTCATTACCAGCATCAAGCAATCGCGCTTGTCGTTTGTCAGCGAGGCTTCGACCCCGCTGGGCGATGCCCGGGGCTGGATCGAGTTCGACCTGTTCGGCACCGGCAGCAACGCGGGCAGCAACGCGTTCAACCTTCGGCACGCCTGGTTTGAACTGGGCCGCTGGGGCGCTGGCCAGACCTGGAGCACCTTCATGGACATCACCACCTGGCCCAATGTCTATGACTGGTGGGGCCCTTCAGGCATGGCGCTGAACCGCAACCCGATGGTGCGCTACACCATTCCCTACGGCGAAGGTGGTTCGCATTTTGCCATCGCGCTGGAGCAGCAGAATGCCAGCTTCAACGTCGGCATTATCAACGAACTGGCGCCCACACTGGCGGAAGACCTGGTGCCAAAGTCTGAGCTTCCCGACCTCATTGGCCGCTGGCGCACCGAGGGCGACTGGGGCCACTTCCAGGCAGCCGCGGTGGCCCGCCACCTGGCGTGGGAAACACTCGAAAGCGCGGATAACCGTCCCAAGGGCGACACCTTTGGCTGGGGCGTTAACCTCACCGGCATCCTCAATACCGTGGGACGCGACCAGCTCAAGTTTGGCGTGACTTACGGCGAGGGCATTGCCAGCTTTATCAACGACGGCGGCGGCTCCAACCTGGCGCCCGAGTTCACCGGTGCAGGCGCCGAGGTGAAAGCGATGGAATCGCTGGGCTTCCTGCTGTACTACGACCACTACTGGTCCGAACACTGGAGTTCATCGATCGGCCTGTCGCAGAACGACAACAAGCTCACCAACCTGCAGCTCACCAGCGAACCGGACAAGGTGACCTACGCCAGCACCAACCTGTTCTACACCCACTCGCCGGCATTCGTGACCGGCGTGGAGTTCCTCTACGGTAAGCTGGAGAACGCCGACGGCTCCAATGGCGATGATTTCCGTGTCCAGTTCACCACGCGCTACAACTTTGCGCACAAGTACTCATCAAGGTAGGCCCATGATTCCCAGACTTCTTTCATTCGCCGCACTGCTGCTGAGCGCACTGCTTGCCGCAAACCCTGCGCTGGCCAAAACCGGCTTCAGCGTGGTCGAAGCCAGCATTCCCGAAATCCAGAAAGCGCTGGCCGATGGGCATGTCACCTCGCGCCAGCTGGTGGACCAGTACCTGCAACGCATTGCGCTCTACGAACTGCGGTTGGGCGCCACCCTGGCGGTCAACCCGAAAGCGCAGGCCTTGGCCGACCAACTGGACGCCGAACGGCGCGAAGGCAAAATTCGCGGCCCGCTGCACGGCATACCGGTGGCCCTGAAAGACAACATCCACACCGTGGACATGGCCACCACCGGCGGCGCCATCGCCTTTGAAGGCTTTGTGCCGCCCTACGACGCCACCATCGTGGAGAACCTGGAAAACGCCGGCGCGATCATCCTGGCCAAGACCACGCTGACCGAGCTGGCCAACTGGGTGGCCACCGGCATGCCGGATAACTACAACGCGCTGCGTGGCTATGCCATGAACCCCTACGAGCCGCGCCGCGACCCACGCGAGGGCTTCAACGATGGCCGTCCGGTAATGTCCACCGGAGGCTCCAGTTCCGGCATCGGCACGGCAGTGAGTTTCTGGGCCGGCAGCGTCGGCACCCAGACTTCCGGCTCGCTGCTGATTCCATCCAACAACAACATGCTGGTGGGCATCGACCCGACCATCGGGCGCCTTAGCCGTCACGGCATCATCCCGATCACCATGGACCAGGATTCCGCCGGTCCGATGGCGCGTACGGTGGCCGGGGCCGCGGTGCTCCTCGGCGCCATGGAGAACCCCTCCAACACCGACCCCAATGACCCGGCTATCGGCACCTGCGAAGCGGTGCCCGGCAATGACTACACCGCGTTTCTCGACGCGGACGGACTGGAGGGCGCCCGTATCGGAATTCCTCGCGCCTTTTACTATGACGCTGTCACACCTCCGGGCGCCGATGCACCGCGCGGCGGGCTTTCCGCCGAAGCGGCCGCGCTGATGGATGAAGTCATCGCGGTGCTCGCCTCCCAGGGCGCGGTGATTGTTGACCCAGCAGTTATCCCCAGCCACGTCGCCACCGAAGCCGATGACAACCAACTGCTGTTCGGCAACTGCTACGACACGCAGGTGCGCGGCAACGATGAAAACTGCTCGGTGGTGATGAAATACGGCATGAAGCGTGATTTCAACGCCTGGCTCGATTCGCTAGGCGACGCCGCCCCGGTGGCCAGCCTGACCGAACTGCGCGAATTCAACACCAGCCACCCACAGCGCAACGCCATCAAGTACCAGCAGCAGGAACTCGATTTCTCCGATGAGATGGACGTGGAACGCGACCGCTCCCGCTACGAGGCCGACCGCGCCAAAGACCTGCGCCTGACCCGAACCGAGGGCATCGACGCCGCGCTGGCCAATGACAAGCTGGATGCGCTGCTGATTCCATCCTGGGCGGGCGAGCAACTGGCGGACAAGGCCGGTTACCCGCAGATCATCGTTCCTTACGGCGCGGTTCCACTGGCGCTCGATCCACCGCTGCCGGAAGGATTTGATGCCGCGCCCATGCCCTTCGGCGTGGCCTTCATGGGCACAGCCTGCAGCGAGCCGGTGTTGATCAAGCTTGCCTATGCCTTTGAGCAGGCAACGTTGAAACGCGTCGCTCCACCGCAGTTTCCCTGATGACCGGCGGTTTGACTCCGGCAACCGCAAAGCCGTGGCTTATCACGCATGGCATGACTTAAACTCTGCGAAAGTCCGGGCACACACCCGGGCAGGCAAACTTAACCAGACTAGCAGGCGACTGAAACACCATGAGCGAAGCGCAAACCCACCACTCCTCCGGGCCCGCACTGGCGGAAGTGCCCTCTTCCCGGCAAAAGTGGTTTATCCGCTATTACACCGGCGTGCTCATCGACCTGGTGGTGCTGAACCTGTTTGTCGAATACTCGCAATACGTCGAGATCGAATCGTTCACCGTTTCTGTATTTGTCGCCATCCTGCTCCAAATCCTGCTTAAAGCAACGCTGGTGGTTGAACACGCGGCCGCTTCCTATTTCAAATCGAAACCCGGAACCGGCGCAAAAATCATGCGCTGGCTGGTGGCCTGGCTGATCCTGTTCGGCTCCAAGTTCGTGATTCTCGAGGCGGTCAACTACTCGTTTGGCAACGCGGTGTACTTCGGCGGCTGGCTGCATGGCGTGGCCATCATCATTGCCATCCTGGTCATCATGCTGGTGGTGGAAGAATTGATCGTCCGCTTCTATCGAAAACTGGCCTGATCCAGCCTGCCGGGGACAAGCCTACGCGCCGCGAAAGTAGCGTCCTGAGAACGGTTGCGGCTGAACCTGGCCGGAACGCTCAAAGTATTTCTGCAGCACCAGCAGCGATACCAGGGTTTCATTGCGCGCATCGCTGAACTGGCGGTAGTGCCGGTGGGCATTTTCAATAATCGCCTCGGCCTCGGCCAGGTGGCTGTCATACCAGGCAATCTTTTCGTCCAGGTCGGCGAAATCATCGCGTAACTCCACGTAATGCTCGCCTGCCTCCAGCGTTCCTTCCATGAACCAGGTTTCGTAACGCGGCCGTGGCATCAGGCACAGGGAATTGGAACCAAAGATCCATTTCAGGTTGGTGGCCACATCGTAACCCTCAACAGAAAGGACGTAGCGGTATTCCAGCTGCCGGGATACTTTCAGAGGGCTGCCAGGCGGCTTGTCACACTGCAGCCGCGGTTTTTCGACGTATGCGACATCGTGCCGCGGATCACCTGCATAGCGGCTGACCAGGGCCACGCGCAGCGGATTGTTGAGAATCCCACGCCACACTGCCGCGCTCCGCTTGTCCCTGAACGCCAGCCGGTCTTTGAATTGATACAAGTCGTAATGACGCAGCTTGTCGAGCTTGAGCACCACGGCATTGCGGTTCTCATCGCCGATCGGGCGGCTCTTCACAATGGCCGGCTGTTCGGGGATCAAGATATTGTCTCCAAGAAGCCAGTTCAGCCGCAGGTCGGCTGGAAAATACCGCAGGACATCCTTGAAGTCATAGTAATAGAAAGTACCCTCTTGCTGGCGCGACAGGTCCCGCGCTCGTGGCGCGCTGTCGCCAAGCACGAAGGCCTGGTCCAGGCGGTTGTAGTAATTGACGCGGGCGTAAACTTCAGGCGCAAAATCCTGTCCCGCAAGAGCACCAAACACCAATGCCAGGCGTTGATAGTAGCGGCTATCGGGCAGCAATCCGCGCGCTGCTTCGCGGAAGAAAAAACCCAATCGGCGCATTTTCCGAGTGAGGTATTCGCGCATCGAAATCAAGTTTTCTTCAGAAACTTCTCAATGCCTTCAATCGCTTCTGGCGTCTGAACCCGGGTAACAAAATCCCTTCTTTCACGTTCCAGGGCACCTTCCAGCTGGGAGGCGTTCCCCGCGCTTTGCCGCTTGCCCGGCTTGACGCATTGCAGGGCTGCCGACGCCTCGGCTACAACATCGCCTTTAGTCAGCCTGCTGGCGAGTCCCATTCGCAGGCACTGGCTGGCCGACCGCGTCTCATTGTGGGACAGCCAATTGCGGGTATCGTTCTCACCAACAAGCGCGGGCAGCATCGCCAGCCAGCCTCCATCGGGGCTGAAACCAACCGGACCGTACCAAGGGGTTATCGTAACGCGCTCATGCATCACCACGAAGTCACAAGCCAGGACCAGCCCAAGTGAACCGCCCGTGACTTGTCCCTGGACCGCGCCGATAACCGGGCCGGGGCGCGTGTAGAGCGCCAGGATGGCGCGGTTTAGCAGCCCCACGAGTTTGGCTGAGTAGCCAGCGATATCCTCGCGGTGTTGCCAGAAGCCCAGCAGGTCACCCCCGGTGGAGAAAGAACGGCCGGCGGCCGTCAGGATGACGGGGTTATTCGCATCGACCGCGCCCACGCAAGCAAGCAGGTCATCGAGCAACTCGGGAACCAGCGCGTTGTGCCGGTGCGGCCGATTGAGCGTCAGCAGGTGTATCCCCTCCCGCTGCTCGAGCCGCACCAGGGCGGTCATGAATCTATTCCGGCCAGCCGGCCACGAAGCCGATATAGACCAGCGCGCGACCCTGGGCGATCACCTCGCCGGAACTGTTTGTGCACCGGGTCTCCAGGTCGGCCAGTTTTTTGTCCGGGCGAATGCGGGTGATTTCCACGCTGGCGGTCAGCGTTTCGCCAACCCGCGCCTCGGCGAGGTGCTCGGTCTCCTGCTTGAGGTACATGGTGCCGACGCCCGGAAGGTGAACACCGAGGAGGCATGACCACAGCGCGCCGATCAGCGGCTCTGGCACAAACTCCGAGTCCAGCGAACCGCAAAGGGCGTTGTAGGCCGAAATGTCGGCTTCGGAAAAAGCACGGTGCAGTTCCGCGGTGTCGCCGGTTTTCATGACTGCACCCTGCACTGCCCTTCGCAGGTTACGGTTTCGTCCGCCACACGCTTGACCTGGAACGCACACTGGTGCTCGCTGTCGGAAGCGCGCTCGATATCTATCTCGAACAGCATCGCTTCATCGGCGAAAGTGGGCGCCGGATACATGACGGTGTGCGCAAGCTGCCTACTGCCCGGCAGGTGACGTTCGATCATTCCGCGAATCACGCTGCACAACAGAACCCCGTGGGACACGGTGCGCCCAAAACGGCTTTCGGCGGCAAATTCATGGTCGACGTGTATCGGGTTGTTGTCACCGGAGAGATCGGCAAAGGCATCGAAATCGGCCTGGCTAAAGGTACGCTGTTCAGTGATTTTCATTCTGCTCAAAGTCAGTTTGGCGGGTTCAACAGGTGTTTCTGGATTTTCCCGGCCGCGGTGCGTGGATAGTCTTCCACGATCTGCCAGGCTTTGGGGACTTTGTAGGGGGCAACCCGTTCCCGAAGGTAAGCCTGCAGCGCCTCGTGCGGCGGTATTTCATGGCCCGGCCGCGGCAGCAGGAAGGCGCAGCCCACTTCGCCCCATTTTGAATCTGGTATGCCGATCACGGCGGCCTCAAGGATATCGGGGTGCTCGCACAAGTGGTGCTCCACTTCGGCGGGGTAGACGTTTTCGCCGCCCGAGATGTACATGTCCTTCATGCGACCGACGATGGTGTAGTAGCCATCGGCATCACAGCGGGCCTGGTCGCCGCTGCGCAACCAGCCGCCGTCCGCAAACGCCGCCGCCGTTGCCTCCGGGTTGTTGTAGTACCCCGGGGTCACGCCCGGGCCGGAAAACCACAGTTCGCCGGCTTCGCCGGGCGCCACGTCCTGGCCATCGGGGCCAACCAGGCGCACCTCGGCCAGCACCTGCGGCCGCCCTACCGAACCAATCTTCTCGGCGGCGCGCTGCGGATCCATCAGGAACACCGTGGGCCCGGTCTCGGTCATTCCCATCCCGTTCAGCACCACGGCGCCGTGCGACGCGTATTCGTTCAACAGCGCATCCGGCATGGCGGCGCCACCACATCCCCAGCTCCGCGTTTTCGACAGTTCGGCAGTGTCGAACCCAGGCTCCAGCGACAATGCCTGGTAGGCGGCTGGCACGGCGAAGAAGGCGTCCAGTTCGCCGGCTTCCAGCAGAGAGAGCGTACGCGCTGCATCGAAGCCCGGGGTCAACAACACCCGACCGCCGAGGATCAGCACGGGCAGCGTCACCAGGTTGATTCCCGCCGAATGAAACAGCGGTAGAAAGCACAGGGTGGTATCGCTGGAGCGCAAACCCATGCCTTGCGAAATGTTCACGTAATTGGCAATCGCCATGCCAAAGGTCTGAATCACCGCCTTGGGCCGCCCGGTGGTGCCGGAGGTGTAAAGCAGGTACCAGGTGTCTTCGGCATTACGCTGGGTTCCGGCGACTGGCGTAACATTTGAGGACAACGCCGGATAGCCTTGTGGGCCTGCGTCATCGAGGTCGATGATGCGCCGTTTTGTGCCGGCAACCTGGCGTGCGCACTCGCGGTCTTCTTCGCCACAAATCAGCCAGCCGGCATCGCAATCATCCACCAGGAGTCGCGATTCGGAAGCCGGCATGCGCCAGTCAAGCGGCACCAGGATGGCGGCAACGCGGGCACATGCAAACAGGAACACGAAAAAATCGATACGGTTGCGGCACAGGATGGCAACCCGGTCACCGGCTTGAACGCCAAGACTGGCAAGCACTGCGGCGGCTTTGCCGGTTTGCTCATCCAGTTGGCGGTAGCTGACTTCCCGGCCGGAATCCAGTTCGCGCATGGCCAGGGCCGCGCCTTCCATTCGGGCGCGCTGCGCCGGGATATCAGGAACCGGAAAGGCCATCGATAACTAGCTGCCCTTGGCACCCATGCCGCTGGCAATCAGGTCCATCACGGCGGTTGATATCTCTTTCGGGTGGGCCTCGTCATCCCACTCGGCAAATCGCAAGCCAAGGAATACCGCCATGCCCATGATCGCCCACGACCACACCTCGTAGTTACCAGCGCCAATCTCGCCACGCCTGCCCGCGGCTTCCAGGTTTTCGCGGTAGGCGCCGGCAAACGCGGTGTAATGCGCCACGAAGGCATCGTGGGCTACAAACTCAGCCTCTGAAATGATTCGATACAGTCCCTTGTGTTCCCGCACAAACTCGAGGAACAGCTCAAGGCCGCGTTGTTCCGCCGCCAGGCGATCGGGCACATCCACCAGGCGCTCTGCGATCCAACTTCTCACCCGTTGGCTCATGTAACCCACCAGGGCGCGAAAAATCTCTTCCTTGCTTTCAAAGTAAACGTAGAAGGTGCCGAGGGCCACGCCCGCCCTGCGGGTGATGTCATTGATTCCCACCGAGTGGAAACCGCTTTCGCCAAATTCCAGCTCGGCAGCGCGCAGCAGCTTTTCGCGCGTTTTCTGGCCGCGGGCGGTCTTCGGTGTCTTACCCAAAGTTGAATCTTGATTCATGTTTCATAAAATTGCATACTTGTTGTTAGTTGACAAGCCCCGATGAGCCTTTGGCAGAAGGATTCGAAGCCGTGGAATCGCTCCACCAGGAAGATAGTAACAGCATGTTTTGCCTCGACGCAGGCCACGGCAAGCCCGTGGTGCTGGTGCATGGCTGGGGAGTCAGCGGGGCCTTGTTTTCAGCCCAGGTGGATGCGCTCCTGGCGCAATCTCGCGTTCTCGTACCCGACCTCAGGGGGCACGGCCAATCTGCTCCCTTCTCGCCGGGCGACGGCTTCTCGGTATTCGCCGACGATCTCGCCTCAATGATCCAGGCCCGCGGTCTGGAGTCGGTGTGCCTGGTGGGGTGGTCGATGGGAGCAATGGTCTGTTGGGATCTGTTGAAACGCCATCCTCAAGTGGAAGTTTCAGGCCTGGTCACTATCGACATGGTGCCGTGGCTGCATACCGGCCCGGACTGGCCCTATGGCCTGCGCGATGAAAACGACCACGGCTTTTTTGCCAGCCATGCATCGCTGATGCAGGCCGACTGGGAAGCCTATTGCCACTTGTTCGTCCCGCGCATCTTTGCCCGCGGCAGGGACACGCGCAGCGATGCGCTGGTGGCGCAAACCATGGAAATTGCCATCAATAACCACGCGTCCAGCCTGGCCACCATCTGGCAGCGCATGGGCGAACAGGATTTTCGCCAGTCTCTGGGTGAAATCGGGATTCCGGTGCAGGTAGTAGCCGGAAGGCTTAGCCAACTCTACGGCGTGAGTGCCGCCGAGTGGGTGACGGGGGCGATCGAAAACGCCCGGCTGGAGGTCTTTGAGCACTCCGGCCATGCACCCCACATGGAAGAGCCGGAATCTTTCAACGCCATGCTTACCGCATTTCTGGGGGAGCTGCATGGCTCACACAAATCTAAAAGCACAGTGCCCGGCATAGCCGGGTAAATCCGACTGATGGAGGTACGGAACATGTTAATTCGCAATCAATCCTTCGCAGGACGCAATGCGCTCAGGCCTTTGACCTGGCTCACCGCGCTGTCGGTGCTGGGTGCAGCGCCGGGCGCAGCGTTCGCCCAGGATCAAGCCAACGAGGTTTCCGAGGCGGCGTTCCTGGAAGAAGTTATCGTCACAGCCACGCGGCGTGAAGAGAGCCTGCTGGAGGTTCCGGTTTCTATCACTGCACTGACTGGCGCTGAGCTGGACCTGTTTGGCGCGATTGATATCACCTATCTTTCGCAACAATCACCCAATACGACGCTTGAAATTTCGCGCGGCACCAACACCACTTTGACGGCGTTCATGCGAGGTGTGGGCCAGCAGGACCCGGTTCCCGGCTTTGAGTCGGGCGTGGGCATCTACCTGGACGACGTTTACCTCAACCGCCCCCAGGCGGCGGTGCTCGACATTTACGATGTGGAGCGCGTGGAAGTGCTGCGTGGGCCGCAGGGCACCCTGTACGGGCGTAATACCATCGGTGGCGCCATCAAGTACGTCACCAAGCGCCTCGGCGACACGCCGGAACTGAAAACCCGGCTTTCCTACGGAACCGACAACCTGCTCGACCTGGTGGTATCCGGCTCTGCGCCCGTTTCCGACAGCTTCAGGATTGGCGGATCGATTGCCAGTTTTAACCGCGACGGCTTTGGCGACAACCTGTACCTGGACGGTATCGAGAACTACCAAAAGGAAGTCCTGGCGGCTCGTTTCAGCGCCGAATGGGATGTTACCGATGACTTCTTCCTGCGCCTGACCGCAGACTGGGTGCAGGATGACTCCGATCCACGCCAGGGTCACAGACTTACCGAAGGCAACCTGAGTGGCGCGCCGATCCTCGATGACGTTTTTGACACGCGGGCCGGCCTGAACAACCCCATTCAGTCAGTCGAGGCCAAAGGCTGGGCGCTGGTAGCCGAGTGGCAGGTCAACGACATGGTGCAGGTGAAAAACGTGTTCTCCATGCGCGATGACGAAAGCTGGACTCCGATTGATTTCGACAGCCTCCCCGAGGCCGACCTTGATGTCCCGGCCATTTACGAAAACGACCAGACTTCCAACGAGCTGCAGGTTCTGTTCAACAGCGACGGCTGGTCCGCCATCACCGGGCTGTACTACCTGGACGCCAATGCAAGCACCGAGTTTGATGTGATCCTGGGCACCACGGGCGCCGTGCTGGGCCTGCCCGGCCTGAACGCCTTCACCCTGGGCGACGTGGACACCTCGTCGTGGGCGGCCTACGCCGACTTCAGCATTGACCTCAGCGCAACCTGGCGTCTGTCGCTGGGTGGCCGCTACACGGAAGATGAGCGCACTTCGCGCGTGTTGCGCCAGACGAAAATCGGTGGCACGTCACCGGTGTTTGGCGGTGACGCGATTCCTATCGCCACCACCTCGGATTTCCTGGGCAGCGAAACCTTCAGCAAGTTCACGCCACGGGCATCCGTTTCATTCACGCCCAACGACGTTCACATGTTCTACGCCACCTACAGCGAAGGCTTCAAGAGCGGCAGCTTCGACCCGCGTGGTCTGACCACCGCCGCACCTGACCTGGATGGCGACGGCGTGGTCAGCGAGCAAGAAGTCTTCGATTTCATGAAGTTTGACCCGGAGGAAGTGAAGGGGCTGGAGTTTGGCTGGAAAGCCACCCTGTTCGGTGGCCGTATGACCAGCAGCTTCGCAATCTTCCTCAACGACTACGAAGATGTCCAGATACCAGGTTCCATCGGCTTTGACTCCGATGGCGACGGGCTCGACGACTCCTTCATCGGCATCACCACCAACGCCGCCGACGCTGATATCAACGGCGCCGAGTGGGAAGGCGACGCAATCCTCGCCAACGACCTGGGCGTGGACGGCAGCGACCTGCGCCTGAGCTGGGCGATTGGCTACATCGACGCCAAGTTCAACACCTACATCGACGCTTTCGGCAACGACGTGGCGGATGAGCGTGTGTTCCAGAACACACCGGAATGGACTGCCACGGCCAACCTGATCTACAACATGCCGGTCAACTGGTTCAGCCGCGGTGGCAACCTGGCCTTGCTGACCACCCTGGCCTACCGTGACGACCACAGCCAGTTCGAGGCGCCCAACCCGTTCCTCGACCAGGACGCCTACACCCTGTGGGATGTGAGCGCGGTTTGGACCGAAGATTCAGGTCACTGGCAGGTGGGCATCCATGGCAAGAACCTGACCGATGAAGAGTACAAGGTAGCTGGTTACTTCTTCCCCACCCTGGGATTGGAGAGCTCAATTACCGCCTTCTACGGTAACCCGCGCCAGATCTGGGCCACGGTCGAGTACCGCTGGTTCGACTAACAGTCAGCGCCCTGGAGGGCCGGCGCGTTGTCGCGCTGGCCCTTTTTTTTGTTCCAGGGGAAGGGTTCGTCAGGCGTGGTTTTCTGACAGGAAGCGCAACACCTGGTCAATTTCCTCGACGGTGTTGTAGTAGTGAGGAGAGATGCGCAGCGCCCACTCGGCCTGCTTGCGATCGAAATCCATGACCGCATATTCGCGAAAGCTGAGGTTGGCGTTAATCCGATTTGCACGCAACCCGGCGATCAATTCATCACGGTCCGCACCCGGCAAGTGCACAGTCACGATGCCGCCGCGCTCTTCGCCTCGATCGAGAACCCGAAAGCCTGCAGCCTCAAGCCGGCCACGCAGTTCGGCGGCAAGGCCCACAACCCGTTCCTGGATGGCCTCCATCCCCACCGAAAGTGCGTAGCGAGCCGCCGCACCAGTGCCCAGCACCAGCGCCCAGGCAAATTCCCAGTTCTCGAACCGCTTCGCCGTGTCCACCGGCTGGTAGACATTCGCCTCCACCCAGCGTGCACCGCGCATGTCGAGAAACAACGGCTCCATTCCAGCGTCCAGCACCCGGTCTGAAACGAACAGGAACCCGGAACCGCGCGGGCCACGCAGAAACTTGCGACTGGTGGCGCTGAGGAAATCGCAACCAATTGCTTCAACATCCACCACGCGTTGGCCCACAGACTGGCAGGCATCCACCAGGTAAAGCAGGCCACGCTCGCGACAGGCCTTGCCAATGACTTCCACCGGCTGCACCAGGCCGGAGTTGGTTGGAATGTGGGTGAGCGCTACCAACCTTGGCTTGTGCTGGTCCATCAGTGCGACCATCGCCTGAACATCCACTCCACCCGCTTCATGGACCGGGGCACGAACAACCTCCACCCGAAACCGCCCGGCCAATGACAGGAACATGATCTGGTTGGAGATGTAATCGTCTTCGCTGGTGAGAATCACGTCGCCCGGCTGCCACGGAATGGCGGACAGGGCCTGTGCATAGGCGACGGTGGCGTTTTCCACGAACGCGATGTTACGGGGCTGCGCGCCAAGCAGTTCGGCCACGGCGCCATAACTGGCACCAATGGCATCAGCCGCGGCCGCTTCGGCCTCGTAACCGCCAATTTGCGATTCCAGCTTAAGGTGCGCCCGAATGGCATCCAGGACTGGCCGGGGCATCAAGCCCGCGCCAGCGTTATTGAGATGAATACGCTGGCGACAACCGGGGGTGTCGGACCGCAACCGCTCAATATCCATTCTGGCCATGCTACTGCCCGTCGCAAAACTTAACTTTCACCATTTTCTCACCGAATCATCAAACCATGAAAGTGATCGTTGTGTAACTTCAGGCCTTCTTTGCCCGGGAAACGACCATGAAAACAGGCATCACAGTTGCGGCTATTTCTCTTGGCTTGAGCACCGCACCATCAGAACTGACTGCTCAGCCATCCAACCTGATCCTGAACTACAACGACTACTATCACCCGGAATCCGCCGTGGTAACGCAAGGAGAAACGGTCACGTTCCAAAACCCTCGCACCTTGCCCATCACACACCACCACGACCTGTTCTTTACCAACAACACCCACCCGGGCCACGATTTCGGTTCTGCCTGGACACACGATGTGCAATTCAACAATGTCGGCACTTTCGAATTCGGCTGTAGCAGGCACGGCGAGCGCGGAACGATCACCGTCCTGCCCGGCAATGGCGAAGTTGAACCAGACACCATCGATATGAACCCGGGCCTTAACGGCAACTGGTGGAACGGCCCGGCGCGCAACGGGGAAGGGGTGCAATTCGAGATTTCTGATGCCGGGGACGGCGAAATGGTGCTGGTTGCCAATATTTACGCCTATAGTCCGGACGGCGAGCAAATTTTCATGATCGCGGTCGGTAGCCCATCAGGCGACACCGCGGACGTCGAAGTATTCATTACCGAGGGGGGAACCTGGGGCGCCGAACTGGGTGCCAGTGATGTCATCGAGATACAGTGGGGAACCGGCCGGTTTGTTTCCGAAAGCTGTGGGCTGATCCATATGGAGCTCAGTCCCGGCGCCAATTTCGTTTCACTGGGCTATTCCGTACTCGCTTACGAACTGCAAAGGCTTACAAACCCGATGCATAGCTGTCCCCAGGAGCCGTAGCGCCAGCGGACATCGGCTGATTCCGTGATTCATTTGTTGCTAAACTCCATGACGGATACGCAAACACCGGCCATGGAGCATGGAAGACTCCAGTTCTTCCGCCACATACAAGTTCCGGGACTACGTTCTCGATCTGGATCGCGGAACGCTAACCCGTCGCGGCACCGAGGTGCCGTTGCGTCCGAAATCCTTCGGGGCACTGCGTTACCTGGTAGAAAACCGCGGCAAGCTGGTCTCGCGCGACGAATTGATTGAAGCGACCTGGGGCCACCTGCACGTCTCCGACAGCTCGCTCAGCCAATGCCTTCGGGACATCCGCGCTGCGCTGGATGACCAGGAACAAACGCTTATACACACGATCCCCAGGCGCGGATACCGCTTCGAATCGCCCGAAGACCACGGCGAAGTGGATGCGGCCGAGGAACGCCCTGGCCGAAACGCCGGCCGCTTTCCACGTACCGTAGGGATCGCCCTTACGTTTTTACTGGCAGGGGCCGTGAGTTTCCTGGCGTTACGCGGTAGCCTCGCACCCTATGACCCGGCCGAGAGCGCAGCAGCTTACGCATCACCCATCTCGATTGCCGTGCTTCCCCTGCTGGATCTTAGCCCGGACGGCAACCTGGCTTACCTCGCCGATGGCCTTGCTGAAGAGATCCTGAACAGCCTGGCGCAGTCTGATGAACTGCGCGTTATCGCACGCACGTCTTCGTTTGCATTCCGCGGCGAGAATGTCAACCTGGAAAGCATCGCCCGGGAGTTGGAAGTAGACCTGGTGTTGGAGGGCAGCGTGCGTCGCTCGGGGGATGTAGTTCGCGTAACCACCCAGTTGATTGATACCAACAGCCAGGCGCACCTCTGGTCCAGAACTTATGATCATGCACTCTCCAACTTATTTATCTTGCAGAGCGAAGTGGCCCAGGACGTGGCCGCTGCGCTCGACATGCAAATTCAACTTACGCGCCAGGGCGACCAGACCATACCCGGTGCGGAGGCTTATGAGGCCTTCCTGCTCGGGACGAATGCGCTGCGCCGCGAAGACCCCCTGTCAATGGAGCATGCGTGTGAAATCCTTGAGCGCGCCACCGAGCTGGCCCCAGAGTTCGCGGCTGCGTGGTCAAAGCTCTCCGACTGCTATCGCAGGCTGGCATACCGCGGGAAAGGTGACTCGGAAGCGCTGTTTTCAGCCTACCTGGAGTCCGTAGATCGGGCGTTGACCCTCGACCCCAACCTTCCGGAGGCCGACTACCTTGATGCCCTGCGACTTCGTTTTCTCGGCAATGACCAGGAGTTCCAGCAAGCCATTGCCAAGGGATTGGAATCTCCACACCAGTCCCCTCTGTTCCTCGGGCTCGCGATGGGTGATGCCAGTGACTATGGTCAGTTCGAGGCAGCGGCAATCCTGGGAGAACGCGTTTTGCGGCTTGACCCGCTGTCAATGCTTGGCCGTAACAACCTGGGTTACGCGTACATTGCGGCCGGTCGCCACGAGGAGGCCATGATGCAATTTGAGAAGCTCAGATCGATTAACCCCGCGAGCGACGACTGGCACATGGGCAAAACCATTGCGCTGATTCAGCTGGCGCGATATGAGGAGGCCGGCAGCTTGGCCAGCGACCTCTCTAACCCATTGGAACGTACTCTGCTGCAGGCAATTGCCCTTTGGGGCCAGGGCGAGAACGCACAGGCCGCCGAGCTGATCGAAAACAACAAAACCGGCGATGAACTTGATCAACTCAGCACCAGGGCGCAATGGTATGCCTTTACTGGCCAGACTGATCAGGCGCTCGAAACGCTGGAGACCATCAGTAAACAGTACAAGGTTGAATGCCGAGGTCCCAGTAACACCCTCTGCGTCAGGATTGGCAATATCTGGTGGGCGCCATTCCTCGCGGGAATTCGCCACATGCCCCGGGCACGTGCCTGGATCTCGGCTTACGCCCCGGGCTACGAGTTGCGAACTGAGCAGCGCAAAACCCTCTACAAGCCGGTTATCCAGGCCCAGCAAGGATCCGGTTGAAGGTTTCGCTGGGCCGCATCGCGGCTGCGGTCAATTCCCGGTCAGGGTGGTAGTAGCCACCGATCTCCATGGGTTGACCCTGCGCGTCATTCAGCTCGGAAACGATGGTGTCCTCGTTGGCGGCCAATGCTTCGGCCAGGCCACTGAAGTACTGCTTTAACTCGGCGTCATCATCCTGTGCGGCCAGGGCCTGGGCCCAGTACAGCGCTAGGTAGAAATGGCTGCCACGGGTATCGAGTTCGCCCACCTTGCGCGAGGGTGATTTGCGGTTAAGCAAGAGTTGCGTGTTGGCTTTGTCCAACGCTTCGCCCAGCACTTTGGCACGGGGCGCATCGGCCTGCTCAGCCAGTTCTTGCAGGGAAACGGCCAATGCCAGGAACTCGCCCAGCGAATCCCAGCGCAGATGGCCCTCTTCCACGAACTGCTGCACGTGCTTGGGCGCAGAACCGCCCGCGCCGGTTTCGTACAGGCCACCACCGGCCAGCAGCGGGACGATTGAGAGCATCTTGGCGCTGGTGCCCAGCTCAAGAATCGGGAACAGGTCGGTCAGGTAGTCACGCAGCACGTTACCAGTGACGGAAATGGCGTTCTTGCCTTCGCGCACCAGGGCCAGCGTGGTGCGCATGGCCTCCATCGGCGACTGGATGCGAATGTCCAGGCCGGCCGTGTTGTGGTCAGGCAGGTACTGTTTGACCTTGGCAATCAGCTGGCGGTCATGCGCACGAAGTGGGTCGAGCCAGAAGATGGCGGTATCGCCGGTATCACGAGCGCGCTTCACACCCAACCGAACCCAGTCACGAATCGGCAAGTCGCGGGTCTGGCACATGCGCCAGATATCGCCCTGGCGCACCTTGTGCTCAAACAAGGTGTTTCCATCCGCATCGGTGACTCTCACCTGCCCTGAAGCGGGAATCTCGAAAGTCTTGTCGTGCGAGCCGTACTCCTCGGCTTTTTGCGCCATCAGGCCCACGTTGCACACGTTTCCCATGGTTGTGACATCGAATGTGCCGTTCTCGCGACAGTCGGTCATCACTGCCTGGTAGATGCCGGCATAGCTGCGATCCGGAATCATCGCCAGGGTGTCGGCCAGCTTGCCGTCCGGTCCCCACATCTGGCCGGAAGAACGAATCGCAGCCGGCATGGAAGCATCGATAATCACGTCGCTGGGTACATGCAGGTTGGTAATGCCCTTGTCAGAATTCACCATCGCCAACGCAGGTCGATTCTCATAGCAAGCCTGGATATCTGCCTCGATGGCTTCGCGTTCATCGTCAGGCAAATCGGCAATCCGCGAATAAACATCGCCAACACCGTTTTTCGGGTTGACGTTGAGCTCATCGAACCGTCGTGCGTTCTTGCTGAATGCGTCGTGGTAATAGGTGGTTACCGCATGGCCAAACATGATGGGGTCGGAGACCTTCATCATGGTGGCTTTCAGGTGCAAGGAGAGCAGAGTGCCCTCTGCGCGCGCCCTGTCGATGGAACGCGCGAAGAACTCGCGCAGCGCGGCAACGTTCATTACCGCGGCGTCTACCACCTCGCCTTCCTGCACCGGCACGGCTTCGCGCAACACGCTAACCGCTCCGTCATCGCTGTGCAGTTCGATCCTGAGATTGCCGGCCTTGTCCACTACCGTGGACTGCTCGCTGGAGTAGAAATCACCATCATCCATGTGCGCGACACGGGACTTTGAGTCAGTCGACCATGCGCCCATGGAGTGCGGGTTGGCCCTGGCGTATTCCTTCACCGCTGCCGCCACGCGGCGATCGGAGTTGCCCTCACGCAAAACCGGGTTAACCGCACTGCCCAGTGCCGTGGCGTAACGCGCCTTGATATCGCGTTGTTCATCATTCTGCGGCTCGGCCGGGAAGTCCGGCAGATCAAACCCCTGTGACTGCAATTCCTTGATGGTGGCAAGCAACTGCGGGACCGACGCGCTGATATTCGGCAGCTTGATCAGGTTGGCATGGGGTTGCTTTACCAGTTCGCCAAGCGCAGCCAGGGTATCTGGAACCCGTTGTTCCTCGCTTAGCGCCTCGGGAAAGCGGGTCAGGATTCGCGCCGCCAGCGAGATGTCGCTGGTCTCAATGGCGATCCCGGCTTTCGCGGTAAAGGCCTTGATAATCGGGAGCAGGGAGTGGGTAGCGAGGGCGGGCGCCTCATCGGTTTCGGTGTAAATAATTTTCGCGGTCATGTCGTCTTCTTGTTGATGCAATCTCGGTTCCATACATACATGTGGGGATTCCGCGGCAAATTACACGTGGCAATTTTCCGCCGTGGGCGACAACAGTGATCTGACCAACCCCGGGGTTGGTCAGAGCCGGTCGGCCAGGGTCAGCACCGGCTGGCCGGGCTGGTTTTCTCGACCGGTGACCTGAGTGCAGCAGACAGCGTGCCGTCCGCTTCGGCGCGGTTGCCCTGCTCCACCGGTATTCGGAAACGAAGGGTCAGTTTCATTGGTATTTTCCTCGAGTCATTGGCGCTATTCGAATGCCGCCTTCAGGAGATTCTGCAAGTCTTGCCAGGAACTGGCATCCGCCTCGGCATCGTAAGCGAGCGGCATCTTGAATTCCTCTCCCTTGTCGGTTGCAGCGGGGTTAGTGAAGCTGTGCTGCGCGTCCGGATAAACCTTCACCTGGTAATTCGCATTCAGTTCTTTCAGCTCGTTTTCAAAAGTCTCGACATCGCTCTGCGGAATCATCGGGTCGGCAGCGCCCGTGTAGATCGCCAACATGCCTTTCGGCGCGGTGTCCACGCTTTCGCGCACGAACTGCGAAGGCAGGCTTCCGTGGAAAGAGGCCACAAGGTCCAGGTCCTCGCCCACCAGCGCCATGTGCAGCACCACGTAGCCGCCAAAGCAGTAGCCAATGGCCGCGGTGCGCTCCGGGTCCACGGTCGGCTGGCTCTTGAGCGTGTCCAATGCGGCCTCAAAACGAAGCTGTGCGCCCGGCAGGTTGGCCAGCACCTCGTTCATGAAAGTCTGCGCATCCTTGGGGTGATCCGCTTCCTTGCCCTGTCCGTACATATCCACGGCCATCGCGGTGTAGCCCAGTTCGGCCAGCATTTCCGCGCGTTTTCTCGGGTAGTCCGTTTGACCCCACCACTCGTGGACCACGAGTATCCCGGGGCGCTTGCCTTCCACGGCGTCGTCCCAGGCGACATAGCCCTCCATGGTGACGCCATCGGCCTGGTAGTGCACTTCGCTGGTGACAACCTCCGCTTGCACCGATTGCACCGATTGCACCGATTGCAAGCACAAAAAGCAAATCAGAAAAGACAATGTTTTCACGGGCAAATCTCCGGGAGCTGAAACCGATTATTAATTGTACAACCTGACAAAACGTCAGAGTTTACGAAGGCACGCTGAAATGTTGGCTCCCCAAAATCGCAGCCCCGTTTTCCCTGACGGGTATCCCTGGAGGATGCGCATCCGCCTGTTTTTAATCAGGGCATTCAACGATGTGGGAATGATGGTGGATGGCGACGTAGTCCACGGCCGTGAAGCTGTGCCAGTGATCAAGAACATGCTTTCCAGCCCTTCCACCAGCTACCTGCACATACACAATGCCAAGCCTGGCTGTTATGCCGCACGGGTGGATCGGGCCTGATAACATGGCTCGCATGAGCGAGCAGCAAACCGAAACCTCCAGGCCAAGGTCGAAGTTGTCGCTATCCGGCCGGGACATCCGTTTCCTGCTGCTGGAAGGCGTGGTGGTGTTGATCGGTGTTGTACTGGCCCTGATGGTGGACGAATGGCGCGAGGAACGCAGCAACCAGCGCCAGGCCGACGAGATCATGATTCAACTCAACGCCGAGATCGCCACCAACCTGGCCGAACTGGAGCTGTCTTTTGCAACCGTCTCCGATCGGCTCAAAGTGCTTCACGACATCAGGGACGAGGTGGATGGCTCGGAGATGTTCCTGGCTTACCTGCCACGCTTCCAGGGCTACAACACCCCGGACCTGAACCAGAGCGCATGGGAACGCGCAGTCAGCCTGACCGTGGTGGGGCGACTACCGGCTGAGTACATGCGCGATGCCTTCGTCATTTACCGCGGCAATGGCGACATTGTGGGCCTGGACGGCGACATCAATCGCCTGATCTACAGTGAGAACTTTTACCTGCCGGAGAAAGCATTCGTTGCCTGGGCCATCAGCGAGCGCATCATGCAGCAACAGGTTGGCTGGCTGCACCTGGCCATCCAGAGGCACAAGCGCTTCCTGGAGAATTTCTCCCCCGAGTGAAAGCCCTCTCCCGGTAACTGCTATAGTAGCCAGCCCTCCATTTGTCCTGCAAAGGACCATCCACGCACAAGGAGTCAAGGATGCAACCAAAAATGATACTGGGCATGGCAACTGCCCTGTTTGTTTCTGCTGCCCAGGCAGCTTCCCCTTCCGCACCCGTTCCCGATGAAATGCAGATCGACCAACTCAATCGAAGCGCCGAGTTGCGCAGCCTGCGAAAACAGGTCCGTGAGTCTGCCGTCGAACGCTCGGTTGATGGCATGTCCGCCATCGAAGCCGCGCCCACCGACGAGGAAGTAGGCGATTCTGATTCATTTGGACGCAAGAAAATTTACCTGGGCGTCGAACAGACGCTGCCGCTCTACGTTTCCGGCGACTGCAGCGGCACCATTGCGGGCGAGGAAGTGTGTTACGAGCCCAACCCTGCGCCAGGGTTTACCGCGGTGAGCGATACCAACGTGGGTTCAATCGAACTTCCCAAGAAAGCGACCAAGTCGCTGCTGTGTTTCACCTTCACCCAGTTTTCGACTTACGCCTTCAACAATTCGACCGCATTTCCGGCAACCGCCAGCATGGAAATCTGGCCCACCGTGCAGATCGAAAACGAAGCACTGGATGGCCTGACCAACGCCAACGGCGACCCGTTCAACGGCAAGCTGTTCATCACGCCCAACCCGATTATCGTGGCCACTCACCAGTCGCCGCTATCTCCGGGTGAAAGCATGGTCGAGCGTGAACGCGTCACGCGCAGCTGCACCGGCGGCATCGTCAACAAGCGCAACCTGCGCGCTGAAGGCCTGACCGATTCGCAGATCAAGGACTTCTTCAAGGAACCGATGACCATCACCTTCGGTTACGAGGGTTCGTTCTCGCTGGTGGATTACGCCATTTTCTTCCACGGCATCCGCATTTACGGCGACTAGGCCAGGTTCAATCCGGCATTTAGCCAGGGCCCGTTCCGAGCGGAAGGGCCCTGGCTTTTTTTTGGCGCCAGGCGTTAGTCGGCTGCGCGCGCCGCTTCTACCCGGTTAAGCGTGGCTTCGAAGTCGTCCAGCAGTTCATCCATGCGCCGAATCAGCGCTTCGTAAGGTTCTGGTGAAGCCATGTCGAGGCCTGCGTCCATGAACAGGTCATAGGGGTGCTTGGAACCACCAGCGCGCAGGAAACTAAGGTAGTTCTCACGCTCTTCATCGCCACCCTTGAGGATCTGCTCGGTGAAGTAGGCGGCGCCGGCAATCGAGGTGGCGTACTGGAACACGTAGAAGTTGAAGTAGAAGTGCGGAACGAACAACCACTCGTTGTGGTACAGCTCCTCGATGCGCATCACGCCTTCATCTGCGCCGTGGTAGCGGCGCAGGATCTCGCCATACATTTGCGTAATGCGGTCGCCTGAAATCGGCTCTCCGCGTTCCATCGCGGCGTAAATTTCGCCCTCGAACTCGCTGAACATGGTCTGGCGGAAAAACGTGGTGCGAATCTGCTCGAGCGCGTAGCCCAGGTAGTAAAGCCGCTCTTCATCGGTGGTCGCGCTGCTGAGCATGTAGGTCTGGGTCAGCAACTCGTTGGCAATGGCGGCCGCCTCGGTGGTGAAGATCGAGAACGAGGCCAGGTTCTGCGGCTGGGATTCGTTGGCCAGTATCTGGTGCATCCCGTGGCCCCACTCGTGGGCGTAGGTCGAGACCGAGTTGTAGTCGTCCAGGTGATTCAGCAGGATGTAGGGGTGTTCGCCGTAGACGAAGCCTGACATGTAGGCGCCCGAACGCTTGCCGGGTGACGGAAACACGCTCATCCAGCGCTCATTGGCCGATTCGGCCAGCTTGTCGGAGTAGGTTTCGCCCAGTGGCAGCATGGCGCGGTTCACCAGCTCCACGGTGTCTTCAATGGTGTAATCGCGCGGCGGCTCCACCATCGATACGTAAATATCCTCGTAACCCATGTCTTCCAGGCCCAGCACGCGCGCCTTGAGTTCCAGGAAGCGATGCAGGGATGGCAGGTTCTCATTGGTCACCCTGACCAGCGTGTCGTAAACGCTGCGCGGCAGGTTGTCCTGGAACAGGTTGCGAGTGAGCGTGTCGTCGTAGTTGCGCACCCGGGTGGTGAACAGCTGCGCTGTCAGGTGGGCTGACAGTGACTGGCCTGCAGTTCCCTTGTACTCGCCCCAGGTGTTCCAAAAAGCATCAAACACGGCCCGGCGGTCTTCGTATACCCGCGAGGTGCGATGACGGCTGTAGCCTTGCGAGTTGATAAAGGCCTCTTCCCCGGTGCTCAAGGTGATGGTGGGCCAGGGAATTTCCGAGTTGGCCAGCAAGCCGTAAATGTTGAACGGCGCAGCCTGCATCAGGCCCGCAGCAGCAATCACGCTTTCTGCTTCATCGCCCAGGGTATGCGGCTGGTAGCGCAGCGCATCTTCGATATTGAAGCGATAAATTTCCAGGGCGGGCAAGGCTTCGATGTAACCTTCCAGGGTCTCGCGCCCCAAAGCCATCATTTCCGGCTGGATCCACGCCACCGACTGGCCGTACTCGCTGAACAGGCGCTGCGCCTGCTGGCGGCGTTCCTGGCCGCGCGGATTACCCAGGTCTTCGTCAGCGCCCAGGCTGGCGTACTGGAATACGCGGGTCACCTTGCGATTCATTGCGTTGTTGGCTTCAAACAGCGCCAGCAGCGCATCGGGGCCGTCGGAAAGGGTTCCTTTCAGCGCCGCGAGCCCGCCTAAACTGGCAAGCGCCTCTTCCAATGCGGCATTCCAGTCATCCTCGGTTTCGTAGAGGTCGGTGAGGTCCCAGGTCCAGCGTGGATCGGGCGTTTCTTCCTGGGCGCTCAGCGTAGAAGCCCCCAGCGCAAGCATGGCAGTCAACAGGCAAACCGTCGGTTTGTTACCAATCATTGTTGTTCCTCGAGAGTCTGTGTTTTGCAACGCGCCATTTCAGCAGAGATGAGCCGCCGCGTTGAGTGCTATTCGTCACGGGGAGAGAAATCTGCGCCAACACCCCAGTTTGTTGCGAGTCGGCCACGCCCACGGTATAAACACATCCAGGGGAGCGATCATCTTCCACCTGCAAGTCTAACTGTAACAATCAGAACAACTTAAGAGAGGGATCTCCGTGAAGATTCTGCAAGGTTTCGTTTTAGCGTTCGCGTTTTCATTAGCCTCCACCAGCCACGCGGTGGATGTCCTCGTCTCGCAATTGCTGGACACGCCCGACCCGGCGATTCGAGGCGGAGAAATCAGCTACGAAATCGACGTTGAGAACCAGCAGGGTGACGTGGCTCAGAATGTTGTTCTGACCGTGCCTCTGCCGGCCACAACCGAATTTGTCAGCGTTGACAACGCGGCCTGCAGTCACGATGGCCTGACGCCGGGCGCACTGACCTGCAGTTACGGCGATATGCTCGGCACCGCCGCAGCCCCGCCAGGGCCGGTCGAGAAAGCCAACCTTGTGATTCGGTCCACCGCGGCAACCGGCGCCACCATCGACATCGAGGCAACCGCCACCACAGATTCAACCGACACCAACCCGGCCAATGACACGCTGACCCAGAACACCACCATCGACGATGGCGCCGACCTGGTGACTGCATTTATTGGCGTTTCACCAAACCCCGTGATCGCCGGCGGAGATGTGACCTACACCGCGCAATTTACCAATGATGGGCCCAACGCGGCGGTCAACATTCAAGTAGTGTTCGAGCTGTCCATCAACATGACCTACGTGGCGGGCTCTGCCTCGGGCGGAGGGTGGTCGTGCAGCTACGCAGCCGGGCCTAACGAACTGACCTGCACTCGCGCCAGCCTGGGTGTCGGTGAAATCGTGCCGAACATCAGTTTCTCCGGCAAGGTAACGGGCGCGCAGTCAGGCACCCTGACGACCACTGCCACCATCTCTTCGGATACCGGGGACCACCAGCCCGATAACGATGTCGACACCATCGATGTGCTGGTTACGCGCGGCCTCGACCTGGCGGTGACCATTATCGCCGCCGACTCCTCGGTCACTTCCGGCGGCGCCACCAGCGTGACGGCGCGCCCGCGGAACCTCGGGCCGTTTGACGCCGACTATGCCGAAGTGGTGATCGATATTCCCGCCGGCTTCACCATTGGCACGCCCACTGGCCCGGGCTGGAACTGCAACGTGGTGGGTCAACAAGTGACCTGCACCAGGCCCGGCTACGTGGTCGGAGCCACCGACGATATTGTTGTTCCACTCACTGCGCCACTCGTGGTGGTGCTGACCCAGTACAACATTCCGGTTTCGATTGCCACGCTGGCTGGAGAAGAAGCGGCCGAGCGAATGGCCAACAACAGCGATGACGTCGATATCCAGGTTACGCCCGATGGGCTCGACCTCAGTATCTCCAAGTCCAAGTCACCCCAGCCGGTGGCGGTCGGCAGCCCCATCGCCAGCGGTATTACAGTAAGCAATGCTGGCCCGCGCGATGCGCTTGCAGGCACCGTAACCGTCACCGACACATTACCAGCCGATGAAAGTTACACCGGTTTCTCCGGAACAGACTGGAGCTGCGTCGACAACACGCCCAACATCGTCTGCACCTACAACGCCTTGTTGCCCAACGGCGGCACATCCAGTGTTCTTACCATCAGCACCACGGCCGACGCCAGCGGCGTGCTGACCAACGTGGCCGTGGTTGAATACAGCGGTGACCCACCCGACTACGACGCCAGCAACAACTCGACCGATGCCAGCGTCACCGCCACCGACGCCATCGCCGACCTGCGCGTGAACAAACTGCCGAATGCGGGAACGGTGGACGGCGACCCCAACACCCTGGCCGCAGACCCCGGGCCGCCGCCAGTGCTGGAAGATTCCATCAATTACCTGATCGGGGTTTTTAACGACGGGCCGGACGCGGCCGACGGCATCGTGCTTTCCGACCCGATACCGGGCTATGTCAATGGCAGCACGGTAGTGACTACCCCCAACGTCCCTGCCGGTTGGAGCTGCACCACCGGCGCAACCATTACCTGTACCCAGGACTCGGGAAGCCTGGCTCCCAGTCAAGGCGCTGTGTTTACATTCACAGTGACCCGTCCCTTGTTTGACGGCAGCCAGACCAACGTCGCCAGCGCCTATTCCAGTACTGTTGGCGACGACGATCGCTCCAACAACACCGCTTCGGCGACTGTATTGGTGGAGCCGGTTGCCGATGTAACCGTTCAGAACAAGACGGTGACCCCCAACCCGGTGAAGGCCGGCGTGGAAGCCACCTACGTCATCACCATCCGCAACAACGGCCCCTCCACTGCGCAGAATGTCCAGGTTATCGACACTTTCAACCTGGCCGCCGGAGACCCTGGCTTCACTTTCGTCTCGCAAGCCGCAACGGGTGGCGGAAGCTGCGCAGGCCTGATTCCAGGCATGAGTTATATCGCAGCCGACTCGCCAACCCTGACTTGCGATATGGGCAGCATGGCCTATGGCGATTCGGAAACCATTACCCTGGTGATTCGCCCCAACTTCATGGAAACGCCGCCTACGCCGCGCACCATGGACAACAGCGTCAGCATTAGCACCAGCCTGCTCGACGACAATCTCGACAACAACGATTTCGGGCCCGTAACGCTGACCATTGAGCAGGACGACATCGACCTGCTGATCAACAATACCGACATTCCCGACCCGGTCGCCTGGGATCCGGCATCCGGCGGCGACAACGCCAACAACGATGTTGTATACGACGTGGAGTTCACCAACCGCGGGCCGTCCTACGCCACCGGCGTGCACTTCGAATACACCATGACGCCCAAGGCGGGCAAAACCGTCCGTTTCGACTGTGATGAGGCTGCCCAGGGCGATGCCTGCGGCACCAGCGCCGATACCTGCGCCCTGACCGGCGGCAGCAACCCGGTGACCGGCCCGTCCACCATGACGCTGACCTGCACCGCCACCACGGTGCCCGGCGAGGTTGACGAGATGACCGCCAACAGCAGCGGCCACCGTTACCTGAATTTCCGTTTCCTCACCCAGCCCGATACCTCGGGGGATACCCACTTCACCAACGCGACCATCAGCGCCAATGAGAACGAGGTCATCCTGGGCAATAACTCGGAGGCCGAGAACACCTCGGTTCGTGCCCGTGTGGATATCGAGATCGAGGGCAAGGTAGCCGAACCGCCCACCGTGCAGCTTCACCAGCCGTTCAGTTGGACCATCACCGTGGTCAACAATGGTCCGCTGGACAGCAATGAGACCCAGGTCAGTGACACCCTGCCCGCCGGCATGGTGTTCCACGGCCCTGCACCCACGTGGGTCAACGCCGACGATGCCACCAGCGGTGGCTGCACCATCAACGGTAGCGACCTCAGTTGTGACCTGGGCGCCATGAGCGTGGACGCCACCGCGGTCATTACCGTGCCGGTGATGATGGATACTTTCACCCTGCCCGGCGTCGAGAACTGCGCCAGCGCCGCCACCGACGGCGTCGACGTGGAGCCGGACAACAACACTGATGTTTGCGGCGAGGTCACGGTGGAGAACGTTTACTACCCCAGTGACTACGGTGATGCGCCGGATACCAGCGGCGCCACCGGGCCTGGCGACTACGCCACCACCCTCGACAACGGCGGCCCCAGGCACTTGCAGCCAGGCGGCACCTGGCTGGGCGCGTGTGTCGATTCCGATGGCGACGGCACCCAGCAGAACGCTGCCGCCGATGCGGATGACATCAACGCCGGCCCCGTACAGGCAGGTAACTGCGATGGCGGAGACGACGAGGATGGCGTGGTTTTCCCGCCAGCACTGGTCGCTGGCCAGTCAGCCGACCTGGAGATCACGATCTCCGGCAACACCTGCGCCCTGGACGGCTGGATTGACTTTAACGCCAATGGTGATTTCACAGACCCGGGTGAGCAGCTCTTCAATGCGCTCTCGCTGGCCGCAGGCGCCCACACGGAAACCATCGCAATACCCGCGAACATCGCGGTGGGTACAAGTTACGCCCGTTTCCGTTGCAGCGATGCGGGCGGGCTGAACCCAACCGAGGAAACCACCGGTGGTGAAGTCGAAGACCACCTCGTTTCCCTGCAACCCGATGCCACCAGCCAGGATACGCCGACTGATTTGGGCGATGCGCCTGATTCCGGAATCGGCATCGGTGGCGGTGATTACCAGACCCTTCCCCCGGACAATGGCGCAAGCCACGTGCTGGGTGCGCAGGGCGCGCCTTACCTGGGCGCCTGCGTTGACTCGGATGACCCCACGCAGCAAGGTGCTGGCGCTGACGCCGATGACCTGGGCGCAGCCGGTGGCCCGCCCGCACCGGTAACCAGCGGAAGCTGCGCCACACCGGGTGATGACGAGGATGGCGTGGTATTTACCAGCCTGCTCCAGCAGAACAGCCAGGCGAGTATCGATGTCACCGCATCGGCCAACACCAACGCCTGCGTCCTCAATGCCTGGATCGACTATAACCAGAATGGCGACTTCTCCGATCCCGGCGAGCAAATCGCCAGCGACGAGGTGATCCCTTCCGGAACCACAACCACACTGACACCGACCGTTCCGGCAGTGGTGGTGATCGGTCCCACCTATGCGCGGTTCCGCTGTGACAGCTCGGGGGGCCTGGCACCGACCGGCGCAGCGCCAGACGGCGAGGTCGAGGACTACCAGGTGTTCGTGCGGCCCAACCTGGGCCTGACCCCGGTGGATTTCGGCGATGCGCCTGACGCCACCGCTGGCACCGCGGTGGATGACTACACCACCACCGAGGCCAACGACGGGCCCAGCCATGTGCTGTTGCCCCAGGGCTCACCCTACCTCGGCGCCTGCGTGGATTCCGACGATGGAACCGTGCAGGGCCCCGGCGCCACAGGCGACGACAACGCGCCCCCGGCAGGCGTGGCCACCACGTTGGGCACCTGCACGGGCGCTGATGATGAAGACGGCGTTGTATTGCCGCCGGAGTTCTTCCCGGGCGCCAATGCCACGGTGGATGTGAGCAACGGCTCGGGCAATACCTGCTTCCTCAACGGCTGGATCGACTTCAATCGCAACGGCATCTTCAGCGATGCGGGCGAACATGTAATTGTCGACCAGGTGCAGGCAGGCGGCACCACGCAATACGGCATCGCGGTCCCGGTTGATGCCGAGGAAGGCGATTCCTACGCGCGCTTCCGCTGCAGCACCACATCCGGAATAGGTCCGACGGGCCCGGCGCCAGATGGCGAAGTGGAAGACTACCTGGTGACCATCCTGGCCAACGCCTTCTTCAATGTCGACGTTGACTTCACCGATGACAACCCACTGGCAAACGCCGAGGTGTTCCTGCAGTGCGCAGGGTCCACCTACACCATCACGCCCAACGCGGCGCAACCCCTGGGCGACGGGGAGATGACCGAGTTCACCGTGGGCGCATTTGAACCCGGCGTTCTGGATTGCGAGGTCCAGGCTACCTCTGTGGATGTCGGCTACGTACTGGTAGCCGCCAACGGCGAATGCAGCGTTGACCCCACCGAGTACGGTGAGAAGTACGACTGCACCCTGGTGTTCGATCCTACCTCGGCATCGTTCGTGGTTGACAAGAACTTCTCCGACGACAACCTGGATGCCAGCACCGAGGTCACGCTTTCATGCGTTGACCAGAACGCGCCGTTCCTGTCGGTCAGCCCGTCCTCGGCCACCGCCACGGAAAACGTTGACGCGGTGTTCACCGTGACCCACTTCGCGCCGGGTGTCACCACCTGTACCGCCTCTGAGCTTCCGGTACAGGGCTACACCCAGGAACCGGCCGTCGCCAACGACTGTGGCACCGCCACCGTGCTGGATTCAAACCAGGGCACGTTCAGCTGCGAGATTTACAACGAGCTGAACTTCGCCGCCTGGCGAGTGCTGAAAGACTTTACCGACGACAACCCGGCCTCGGTCACCATGACGCTGGTGTGCGACTCGGGTGAGGTATCGGCGCCGGTCGTGGTTTCCGAAGGCAATCCGCAGCCCTTGTCGGTTACGGGCTTCAACAGCGACACCTTCGGCCCGACCAGCTGTTCGGTGGTCGAATCCGGCCTGCCCAACGATGGCTACAACGAAGTCAGCCGTACCGGCGACTGCGACATCAACCCGGTGGAGCACGATGCCGAGTACCTCGACTGCGTGATCACCAATGAGCCGACCTTGCGCGTGACCTTTGCGGTCAACAAGTACTTTGACGACGGCAACCCTGGCGAAGTCGAGGTGACCCTCAGCTGCAACACCGGCCTGCCGCTGGAGCAGACCACGGCGATTTCCGAGGGCAACCCGGTTGAGTTCGTGGTTGTGGATGCCGAATCCGGAGCGCTGGACTGCACCGTCACCGAGGCGGTACCGCCAGGCTACGTCGAGGACTACGAAAGCTTCACCGGCATCGACAGTGATGATGATTTCGCTGGCTGCCACTGGGAAGACATCTTCGGCGGCGAAAGCATGGCCTGCGACATCAACAACGCCCTGCAGCCCGTCGAAGTCGTGGTCACCAAGCTGTGGATTGACCCGAAGCCCGAGTTCCAGA
>JAUIBE010000007.1:127500-128963 GCA_030428105.1 Gammaproteobacteria bacterium | reverse complement strand
TGCGTGAAGTCGGAATCGCTAGTAATCGCGAATCAGCAATGTCGCGGTGAATACGTTCCCGGGCCTTGTACACACCGCCCGTCACACCATGGGAGTGGGTTGCACCAGAAGTAGTTAGCTTAACCTTCGGGAGGGCGATTACCACGGTGTGATTCATGACTGGGGTGAAGTCGTAACAAGGTAGCCGTAGGGGAACCTGCGGCTGGATCACCTCCTTAAAGAGCAAGCATCTTTCAGATGTGAGCGCCCAACACAAGTTACCTGAAACATTGCAACCGGCCGCGACCAGGATACGGGTCTGTAGCTCAGTTGGTTAGAGCGCACCCCTGATAAGGGTGAGGTCGGAAGTTCAAATCTTCCCAGACCCACCACTATACGGGGCCATAGCTCAGCTGGGAGAGCGCCTGATTTGCATTCAGGAGGTCGGCGGTTCGATCCCGCCTGGCTCCACCAAGTGGTTCCAGGACGAGAATGCCGAACAAAGGTTGCAATGTGATGAATCGGACGGTTTGCCGGTTTTAATGCTCGGTTAGCGAAAGCGCCGGGCGGCAAGCAGTCGGATCTTTAACAATATAGTAGTTCTGTCAAGAGCGTCTTGCGTCTGTTTTGACTTTTAACTTTCCTCGCGGTTGAGGATTGATGAATTTCATCAGAACAGGCACGAGACTGTGTCAGCAAACAGACCTTCGATAGTCGTGTCGAATGTCTGTTGCAAGAATAGTCCGGTGGAGCAGTTGGCCACCGTGGTTTTTCATCTCCTGGCCGGCAGTAACCTGGTTGCGTTGTACAAAAGGGCAGCCGTGGGAACTGAAGGACTCGCGTAGCGAGAAGGATTTGGAAATATGACCAAGTGACTAAGCGTACACGGTGGATGCCTTGGCGGCAGAAGGCGATGAAGGACGTGGAAGTCTGCGAAAAGCCTCGGGGAGCTGACAAACAAGCTTTGATCCGGGGATATCCGAATGGGGAAACCCACTGCGCAAGCAGTATCGGCACCTGAATACATAGGGTGTCGAGGCGAACCCGGGGAACTGAAATATCTAAGTACCCGGAGGAAAGGAAATCAATTGAGACTCTCTAAGTAGCGACGAGCGAACGGGGACCAGCCCTTAAGCCTTTTAGACTTTAGTAGAACATTCTGGAAAGTTTGGCCATAGACGGTGATAGCCCGGTATATGAAAAGGTCTTTAAGGTGAAATCGAGTAGGGCGGGGCACGTGAAACCCTGTCTGAACATGGGGGGACCATCCTCCAAGGCTAAGTACTCTCTGCCGACCGATAGTGAACCAGTACCGTGAGGGAAAGGCGAAAAGAACCCCGGAGAGGGGAGTGAAATAGACCCTGAAACCGTGTACGTACAAGCAGTGGGAGCCCTTCGGGGTGACTGCGTACCTTTTGTATAATGGGTCAGCGACTTACTTCTCAGTAGCAAGCTTAACCGTCTAGGGTAGGCGAAGGGAAACC
>JAUIBE010000007.1:0-125000 GCA_030428105.1 Gammaproteobacteria bacterium | reverse complement strand
CCTGATCCCATCCCGAACTCAGAAGTGAAACGATGCATCGCCGATGGTAGTGCGGCATTAGCCGTGTGAGAGTAGGTCACTGCCAGGCATCAAAATGAAAAGCCCCGTTGCGAAAGCAGCGGGGCTTTTTTTTGTTCCTGGAAAAGCTACTGAAGTGTGTTCTTGTAGATCTTGCCGTCCTTCATGATGACCACAAAGTTCGATTGCGGGTCGGCGACCAGGTCCAGGTCTTCCAGCGGGTTCCCTTCCACCAGGATCAGGTCTGCATACGCGCCAACTTCAACCACGCCAAGCGTGCCTTCCTGGTAGGGAGATCGCGGGCCGGACAGCGCCAACAGCTCTGCCGCGGTGGAGGTAGCCTGGCGTAGTACTTCCACCGGGGTGAACCACCGGCCCAGCTTGGCCAGCTGTTTACCCTGCTTTGCAGCCAAAGCAGGGTCGAACAGCGTGTCAGTGCCAAATACTGTCTTGACGCCTATTTCTCGCACCAGTTGGTACACCCGGTCGGTTCCCTCCGTCACCTGGATGTACTTCTGACGGCTGAAAGAGCCTTCGGGAAACTGAATGGCATCTTCGTCATCGAGAATGGGCTGCATGCTGAGGAAGGCGCCCTTGTCCTTCATGAGCCGCAAGGTATCTTCGCTCAACAGGTGACCATGCTCGATGCTCATTACGCCGGCCTCCAGCGCCCGCCGCGTTGCCTCATCGGTGAACGTATGTGTCGCCACGTAGGTATTCCAGTCAGCGGCGGCCTGGACTGCAGCGATCGTTTCTTCAAGCGTGAACTGGGTTACATCCAGCGGATCGAACGAGGAGGATACACCGCCTCCTGAGTTGATCTTGATCTGGGTGGCACCCATCCTCAGGGCTTCGCGGGTACGCTTTAGGACGTCGGGCACGCCGTCGGCCACCATCACATGGCCAACACGCTCCATGTAAACCAGCGGCATGTCCGGATCCGCGGGGATTGCAGTCGCAGGACGAAAATCGGTGTGCCCGGAAGTCTGGCTAATCGCTGGCCCTGAAGGAAAGATGCGTGGCCCATCGTACATGCCGGCATCGGTCAGCTTGGCCAGGGAAAAAACGTTTCCACCCACGTCGCGAACCGTTGTGAATCCGCGCAACAACGCATCGGTGTTTCCTTTAGCACCGATCAACAAGTGGTAGGCGTGGTCGCTGTTGAGTCCGACCGCCATCGGGATGTTGGCGTAGGCTGAGTGCCAGTGCATGTCGATCAGGCCCGGCATCAAGGTGCCGCCTTTTCCATCCACGATGGTCGCCCCCTCTGCATCCAGTTCGTCGCGGGAGATGGCCTTGATGAGGTTGTTTTCAACCAGCACACTGGCGTTTTCCATGCGTTCTTCGTTCACGCCGTCAAATACGTGGACATTGGTGAACAGTATCCTTGATAAGTCCGCTTGCGCTTGCGCCCACGCAGGGCCACTGCACACAAGGCATGCAATAAGGGTTACGAGGTAGATCAGCCTGGAATTCGCGGTGCATTTCACTTCGGTTTCTCCTCAGTCACTTTTGCGTCGCCGGAGTGTAAGTTTACAATTCAATATCGCGTCATAATGCGTACTCATAATGGCAAAACCAAAACGGCTCGAAAACCGGGAGAAAACATGAGGCAAATTTTGCAACGGACTTACCAACCGGCTGCAGCACGGGTCGCCAGCACATGGCTGCTGGCTGTGTCCATCGCCCTGGTCGTAACTGCTTGCGGCGGAACCAAGGTCATGACCGCCAGCAAGACGGTGGTTTACAGGGATGCCATTTACAACGTGTCCGATGTGCAGGTGTTTACGCGCAAGACCGAAGGCGTTGTTTCGGAGGACCAGGTGATCGACCTGGAAGGAACCGAGAAATCCGCATTCAACGATCTGCTCGAGCAACACGATGGTGAATTGTTTGTCCGACAGGCGTTCATGCTGGACCAGCAAGAGTTGGTTTACCAGGCGCGGTCGGTGGATTCCTGGTCGGATTTCAGCCGCATGACCAAGCAGTTCGACAGTGCGGCCAAGGACATGACCAGGTTCCTGGCCGACGGCAAGAAGACCCAGCTGAAGCTCAAGTAGTAAACAACATTCCGCTGTAATTGAGAGCCCCGCGCAGCTGCGCGGGGCTTTTTTTCAATTGCTTGCCACTTCAGGCCTTGCGGGGTCGAAAAGCCTGCCAGGCGAACATGACGAAAGCAAAGATGCCGACGGCAAACACCACGTCGCCCGGGACGCGGGCCCATACCAGCCCTTCCATCATCGGGCTGTGCATGAACTCGGCGGAGCGCGCCGCTGCATAGTGGTCATTGATGCTCACATAGGTTTGCCACAAGCCTTGGGGCAGCAGTGACAGAAAGGTCATCATCGCAAGGCCAATGTTAAGCGACCAGAACGAAACGCGAAGCAGCTTCTGGTTCCACCTGCGTACATCAGTCAGCCCGCGCAGGCAGAACAACATCAAGCCCATACCAAGGAAGCCATAAACGCCAAACAGCGCGGCATGGCCGTGGTTAGCGGTGGTGTTGAGCCCCTGCATGAAGTACAGCGAAATCGGTGGGTTGATCAGGAAGCCGAACAGGCCCGCGCCTACCATGTTCCAGACCAGCACTGCGGCGAAGAACATGAACGGCCAGTGATAGGCCTCTTCCCACATCGCCTGGCCTTCCATCTTGGCATGGTTATAGGCCTCGAAGCCCACCACCATCAGAGGCACCACTTCCAGCGCCGAGAAGGTGGCGCCCAGGGCCATGACGGCAATAGGCGTTCCGCTGAAGTAGAGATGGTGGAAGGTGCCCAGCACCCCGCCCCCGAGAAAGATAATAGTGGCGAACAACACCGAAACAGTGGCCACTGACAGCCTCAGCAGCCCCATGCGCACGAACACGGTGGCAATAATTGCGGTGGCGAAGACCTCGAAGATGCCCTCTACCCACAGGTGCACAACCCACCAGCGCCAGTATTCCATCACGCTGATGTGCGTATTCTGGCCCCACATCAAGCCGGCGCCGTACAAAAGGCCGATGGTTATGGTGGAAACCACCACCAGGAACAGCAGTGAAGTGTTGTTGACCTTGTCCTTGAACAGCGGCCACAGGGCTCGCAGCATGAGCCCCACCCACAGGAACAGGCCAACCAGCAGGTAGATCTGCCAGAAACGGCCCAGGTCGACATACTCGTAGCCCTGGTGTCCCAGCCAGAAGTTTGTCGCTCCGTCGCTGATGTGGCCATGCACGGCCAGCCATTGCCCGGTGAACGATCCCACCACGATAATCAACAAACTGAAGAACAGGAAGTTGACACCAAAGCGCTGGAACTTTGGTTCATGGCCCGAGAGCAGGGGCGCGAAATAGAGCCCCGCCGCCAGCCACGAGGTGGCAATCCACAATACCGCCAGTTGGGTATGCCAGGTTCGGCTAATCGAATAAGGCAGGTAATCGACAAAGGGCAAACCGTACAGGCCTTGTCCTTCTACCTGGTAGTGCGCGGTCAGGATGCCCAGCAGAATTTGCACCGTGAACAGGGCGATAACCACCATGAAGTACTTGGCGGTAGCGCGCATCGATGGAGTAATCACCACATCCGCCAGGATATCGGTGCGTGCGAAGCCTCCTTCAGGCTCCAGGTCCCTGCGCCAGACATCGTACTGGCGCGCGTAGTACCAGACCAACGCACCAATACCACCGAGCAGCAGCACGACGGAAATAAAGCTCCACATGAACAGCGATGCGGTAGGGGTATTGCCTACCAGCGGGTCATGTGGCCAGTTACTGGTGTAGCTAATATCGTCGTCGGGTCGGTTCGTCACCGCTGCCCACGATGTCCAGAAGAAGAACGCTGACAAGGCGTGGAAGTCCTCGTCGCTGACCGTTGAATGCAGTGGGAAGGCGTAGTTTTCGCGCAGCGCCAGCGCTGCTTCGCCATTGCCCTGGAAAAGGGCCTTGTAGTGGGCGGAAACCTGCTCAATGGCTTGAGCGCGCCCGGGCGAAATGGTCAGGGTCTGGGTTGAGTCCTGGTAGCGGTTTTCACGCAATTCCTCACGCATCTGGATGCGATTCAACTCGGTGGCCTCGTCCACCTGCGAAGCACCCGAAGTAACCTCCAAAAGGGCCTCGGCTTCTCGACGCAACCAGTCTGCGCTCCAGTCCGGCGCCAGGTAGCTGCCATGGCCCCAAATTGAGCCCTGTTGCATGCCGCCCAGCGACTGCCAAACATTCTGGCCTCGGCGGATGTCGTCACCTGTGAAAATTACACCGCCGGTGTCGGTGACAACCTGCTCGGGTATTGGTGGCGCCTGTTGGTAGATCTCATTGCCGTAGTACAGCAGAACCGAGAACATCACCAGCATGCTGGTGCTGAGGATGATCCACAATCTCTTGACTGAAAAGGTCGTTCGGTAGGTTGACATCGGTTTCTCCCATGAGCCCAGCCTAAAATAACCTGCTGCAATCACGGAAAAAATGACCTGGATCAAGAATCGTAATCCAGGCAAAGCAACGAAAAAGGCCGGGTGCATGCCCGGCCTTCGTTTTGCGCGTGGAAACCCCAGGAGGTTCCCTGTTCGTATTCCTAGCGGGGAGAGAGCCCGTCGTCGATTTCCACGTGCTCAGGCGACAAGGTCATGTCGGCTGCGGCAGCCTGGACTTCGAGCATAATGCCAAAATCGCAATCGGTGTGGCCGGCGTCGATGGCGCGCTGAACGATATCCCGGGTGCATTCGGTGACCTCCATGGGCGCGCCGAGTCGTTCACCGGCAGCCAGGCCCAGTTCCAGGTCCTTACGCAGCAACGGCGCCGTGAAGGTTGGTGTCCAGTCCAGGTTTACAAACGCCGGCGTCTTGTAGCGGGTAAACATCGAGCCCATCACGCTGTCGTTGAGGAAATTCAGCATGGCGTTTCGTGGAACACCGCCTTTCTCAGCGAGCACGGTGATTTCCGCCATGCACTGGGTGACAACACCCAGCATCACGTTATGGCAAATCTTGACCATGCGGGCGAGTTCGCCGGCTCCGACATAAGTGACGCCGCGGCCAATCGATGAGAGGTAGGGTTCCGCGGTTTTGAAGGAATCTTCCGGTCCGGATGCGACGATGGTCAGCAGCCCCGCCTTGATCACCTTGCCGTTGCCGCTTACCGGGGCGGAAAGCATATTGGCGCCTCGTGCCTTCATGGCATCACGTACGGTTTGTGAGCCCTGCTCGGAAACGCTGGAGCAGTCGATAAGCAGTTCCGGGGTTTGATCTCCATCAAGAAGGCCGTTTTCACCCGTAACCACGGCGATGAGGTCGCTTGGCCCGGAAACCATGGTGAAGACGATATCGCAACCCGCCAACTCGACCGGCCGGTCGACCACCCTGGCGCCAAATTCCTCTAGCGGCTCTGCCTTGGCACGGGTTCGATTGTAGACAGTGACATCACAACCGGCCAGAAGCAGTCGCTTGGCCATCTCGAAGCCCATTCTCCCGGTGCCTATCCAACCGATCTTGTGGCGTCCCGGCGTGACCGGTTGATCCTTCTCGTTCGTCATTATATGGTCCTTCTAATTAAGCTGGCTCTATAATATGCAATCGTTTGCATATTATAGATGCAGAGAAGTTCAGTGCAAGAGGAAATTGCCGCAGCAGGTGTATTCTTGGCATCGCTGAAGCCGCAAACGCACATCGATTGTTCGCAGAGCGGGTATTTATACGGGTGTCGGGTGCCCGCGCAAGCGGCTAGAATGGCTTGCGGCGGACGCTCGGCTCAAAGCGCCCGATCCGCCCCCGGTGCGGCCAGTAGCGCGCCGGTGAAATCCAGACAAGGGCCAGACAAGTATGAAGAAGAAGAGCAAGGTCAATATCAAGGATGTGGCCGCCAGGGCCAAGGTGCACCCTTCATCGGTGTCACGCGTACTGAACCCCAAGACCCGTGGCATGGTGTCGGAAGAGGTCGCGGCGCGGGTGATGCGGATTGCCGAAGAGATGGGCTACTCGCGCAGCCCGTTGGCTTCCGGCTTGCGCACCGGCAAATCCTACACGGTTGGGGTGGTGGTGCCCGACCTGGTCAATCCACTGTTCCCGCCCATTGTGCGCGGAATCGAGCGGGTGCTAAGCGATCACAACTATATTGCGATTTTGGCTGACTCGGATAACAACCGTTTGCACGAAGACGCGATCCTCAAGTCAATGAAGGTGCGGGCCGTGGACGGCTTGATCCTGGCCACTGCGCACCGCAAAGACAAGATCGTCGACCAGTGTATCGAGGAGGGCATTCCGCTGGTGCTGGTCAATCGCACGGTCGATGGGCGTGATGTTGATTCGGTGACCACCGACGATGCCAAGGGCATTCAATGGGCTGCGGAACACCTGCTTGAGCTTGGCCACCGCAACATTGCATACCTTGGCGGGCCAACCGACACCTCCACGGGTAATGACCGTTACCAGGCTTTCCTCAGGATGATGAAGGCCAGCGAAATAAAGAGCTCACGGGCGCTGGTACACAACGCCAAGGCCTTCAATGAGCAGGCCGGTTATGACGGCATGATGCACCTGCTGGAGAAAGGCGAGGCCTTTTCGGCGGTCGTGGTGGCCAACGACCTGCTGGCGCTGGGGTGCCTCGATGCCTTGCAGGAGCGGGGGCTGGAATGTCCTGGGGATATATCCATAACAGGCTTCAACGACATGCCCTTCATGGATCGCCTGCAGCCCGCCCTGACGACCTTGCGGATCCCCCATACCCAGATCGGCCGCGAGGCGGCGCGACTGTTAATGGCCCAGATCAATGAGCCGGGGCGAGCGCGTGTGGCGCTGAAATTGGACCCCGAACTGATCGTCCGGGGCTCGACTGCCGCAGCAGGTAAGTAAGACGCCCGCACACTTGCGGGGCGGGCGCCGCGATTACCACTCTACCGCGATGTACTTTGTTTCCAGGTAAGCGAGCACCCCGTCCTTGGCGCCTTCGCGGCCAATGCCGCTTTGCTTGGTGCCGCCGAAAGGCGCTGCCGGGTCTGAAACCAACCCACGGTTAAGGCCGACCATGCCGAAGTCCAGGGCTTCGGAAAGCCTCAGGCCGCGCTGCAGGTCACGGGTGTAAAGGTAAGCCACGAGACCGTACTCGGTTGCATTGGCCATTCGTATGGCCTCTTCTTCGTCGTCGAAACGGACGATCGGCGCGACCGGGCCAAAGATCTCCTCGGAAAGCACGCGCGCGGATGCGGGCACCTCGTCCAGCACGGTGGGCTGGATGAAAAATCCGGGTCGGTCGATGCTGGTGCCACCGGTGACCAGGCGCGCACCCTTGTCCAGCGCGTCGCCAATCATCGCGGCAATATCGTCGTGTGCCTGTTGGCTGACCATCGGCCCAAGTTCAACGCCGTCGTCGGCGCCAGGCCCCACTTTCAGACCGGCCATTCGCGCCGCGAACTTGGCGGTAAACGCATCCGCTACATCGTTATGCACGTAGAAGCGGTTGGCTGCGGTGCAGGCTTCGCCACCATTACGCATCTTGGCGATCATCGCGCCTTCAACCGCGGCGTCCACATCGGCGTCCCGCGCGACGATAAACGGCGCATTGCCGCCCAGCTCCATCGAGCTGTCCACCACGGTCTTGGCAGCCTCCGCGAGCAGGATGCGACCCACCTCGGTTGAGCCGGTGAAGGAAATCTTTCGCACCCGCGGATCGGCCAGCATCGCAGCAACCGATGCGCCGGACTGCCGGGTTGTAACCACGTTGACCACGCCCTTGGGCACACCTGCTTCGTCCATCAGCTCAGCCACCCGCAACGCGGTGAGCGGCGTCTCGGTTGCGGGTTTGAGAATGACGCTGCAGCCGGCCGCCAGGGCAGGGCCAATCTTGCGCGTGGCCATGGCCGCCGGGAAATTCCACGGCGTGACCAGCACCGCCACGCCCACCGGCTGGTGTTGCACCAGGATGCGGTGGGTTCCGGCTGGCGAGTGCGAAACGCTGCCCAGAATTCGTACCGCCTCCTCGGCGTACCAGCGGAAAAATTCTGCGGCGTAATCCGCCTCGGACAGTGCATCTCGCAGGCACTTGCCGTTTTCACGAACGATCAGGTGGGCGATCTCTTCGCGATGCGCAGTCATGATCTCAAATGCGCGCCGCAGTATTTCAGCGCGCTGCCGGGCCGGGGTTGCGGCCCAGGCTTTGCCCGCTTCGTGAGCGGCTTCCACGGCGTCTAGCGCATCCTCCACCTCGGCCAAGGAAACATTAGCGAAGGCCTCGCCGGTGGCCGGGTCGATGACAGGCGCCTCGTGGTTCTGGCGGCCGGGGCGCCACTCGCCGCCGATAAACAGTTGCGTTTGCATGGGTACTCCAGGAAACAGTCCCGGCGGGTGATGGCCCGGCGCTGTGGCCGGGCCTTCCGGGGTTGGGGTTAGTAGGGGTTGGAAATTGGCAGTTCTTCGGCCGGGAACAGCGTGATCACTTCGCAGCCAGTGGCGGTAACAACCACTTCTTCCTCGATGCGCGCCGCTGAGCGGCCATCGGTCGCGGGGCAGTAGGTTTCCAGCGCAAACACCATGCCTTCCTTGATCTCCTGCGGGTTGTCCAGGGATACCAGCCGGCTGACGATCGGACGCTCGTGCAGTGCAACGCCCAGGCCGTGACAGAACTGCAGTGCAAAGGCTTCCATCTCGCTGTTGAAGCCGAACTCCTCCGCCTTGGGGAACACCCGCGCAATCTGGTCGGTTCCCACGCCCGGGCGCACCAGGGCCAGCGCCTCGTCCATCCATTCGCGCGCCTTCTTGTAGGCGCTCTGCTGGGCTGGTGTAGCACGGCCAACGTTGAATGTGCGGTAGTAGCAGGTGCGGTAACCCATGTAGGCCTGGATGATGTCGAAGAAGGCCTGGTCTCCGGGACGGATCAGGCGGTCGGTGAAGTTGTGCGGGTGCGGGCTGCAGCGCTCGCCGGCCACGGCGTTGATGGCTTCGACGTCATCGGAGCCCATCTCGTAGAGCATCTTGTTGGCCGCAGCGACGATTTCAGACTCGCGCACGCCCGGGCGAAGCTTGTCGTGGATCATATGGTAAACACCGTCCACCATCGACGCGGCGGTGTTCAGCAGCATGATCTCGTCGGTGTTCTTGATCTCCCTGGCATCCAGCATTACTTGCTGGCCGTCACGCACGTCCAGGCCAAGCTTCTGCAGCTCGAACAGCATGGGGGGCTCGACCATGTCGATGCCAACCGGCTGGTCGGCCACGCCATTGGCCACCAGGATGTCGCGGATCTCCTCGGCGGCCCGGCGCATCAGGCCTGACTCCGGCGCGACCGTTCCGCGCAACCCCACCATGCCGGCGTGACAGCACGAGGGCTTCAGCCACGGCGCATAAATGCGGTGGTGCGCGGCGGCGCTACCGAAATCCCACAAGTGGACGTCGCCATCGCCGGGCAGCAGCGCAAAGCGCGCCATCTTGT
This sequence comes from Gammaproteobacteria bacterium, assembly GCA_030428105.1. GTDB lineage: Bacteria > Pseudomonadota > Gammaproteobacteria > Xanthomonadales > SZUA-36 > JAUIBE01. Next base: position 115,591 of record JAUIBE010000007.1, on the reverse strand, counting down.
CGCGCGACCATTCGCCAATGGCCGTGCTGGTCATGTAGCGGATGTTGTTGTTGTCGAACGTCAGCAGCGAGCCAAGCTCCGAGTTTCTCAGCGCCATGCGCGTGCGGCCAAGGCGGTAGCGGTGCAGCCGCTGGAAATTGACGCGTTCTTCAAAGTCCACGTTCTGCGAACCCGGGGCGCGCAGGGGCTTGTTCCAGTCGTGGCCTGGGTTGATATCGGACTCGCTGTACGTTGTTGGTTCGTCCAGTCTCGATTCTTTCACGGGCAAAACCTCATTAAAGCTTGGCGTTCAAAACGCTGGGTGCAAACGTTTGCATTACGGGGCATGATACGAGCTTTCCCAGGGGCCGGCAAGGTTTCCCCGTGCGGCTGGGATTACAGGCATCGTCATGTGCATCCGTCAGGCCGAGGATGACTCCAGCACCCATTCGTAATTGAGCTGCGTGCCGGACTCGCCGATCAGCTTCGACACCGCGCAAAATTTAGGCAGATCGGTCTTGAGCTGTTCGAGTTGCTCGTCGCTGCCGTTGGTGCTGGCGGTGATGCGAAGCAGGATCTCGGGAAAGATGACGTCCACCTCCTCCAGCAGGTTGACGCCGAGGCGATTGAACTGGGCAACGACTTCAACTTCCATGCTGGCAATTTCAAAGCCGGCCTTGTGGGCAATCTTGTGAGAGATAACATTGGTGCAGGCGGCCAGCCCGCCGAGCACAAACTCGGTGGGTGCAAAGCCTTCGTTGGTGCCGCCGCGCTCTGCGGGCTCGTCGGACACATCGATCAGGTCGCGTACTTTCAGCAGGGTGCGACTGTGGCTTTCCGCCTGGGCGGCCAGGCGGTAGGTAACAACGGGTTTCATTTTTACTTGCATCGGATTCCTCGAACGGGTCGGGTTGAGTATCAGGATTTAAGAATGCCGGGCAGCCAGAGCGACACGGCGGGCACATAGGTCACAATAATCAGGACGCTCAGCAGCAGGGCCAGCCACGGCGCCGCGGCGCGTATCACCTGCTCTACCGGAAGCCTGGAGACCTCAGATGTCACGAACAGGTTTAATCCTACCGGTGGAGTGACCATGCCAATTTCCAGGTTCACCACCATGATAATGCCCAGGTGAACCGGGTCGATGCCCAGGTCCATGGCAATAGGAAACAGGATCGGCGCCAGAATCAGGATGACGGAGGTCGGCTCCATGAAGTTGCCGGCCACCAGTAAAAGCGCATTCAGGGCAAGAAGAAACGCCCACGGTGGCAGCCCGGCGTCAATGAGCTGTTGCGAAATGATCTGTGGAATCTGTTCGCTGGTGAGAACGAAGGCGAACAGCAGGGCATTGGCAATGATAAACATGAGCATGGCGCTGGTGCGCCCGCTCTTGAGCAGTACCGTGTATATGTCGCGCGGTTTCAGGTCACGGTGAACCAGCACGGCCACCAGGCAGGCGTAAACCGCCGCCATTGCGGCAGCCTCGGTAGGTGTAAACACGCCGCCGTAAATGCCGCCCAGCACCAGGATCACCAGCAGCAATCCCCACGATGCATCGCGAAAGGCGCGCGCCACGGCTCGCCACCCCACCCATGGCGATCGCTCGGTATTGCCAAACCGGCAGGCAATATGGGTGGCGACCATCAGGCATGCTGTCAGTAGAAGGCCGGGAATCAGCCCGGCCATGAAGAGATCACCGATTGATGTCTCGGTCACCGCGCCATACACCACCAGCACAATCGAAGGCGGAATCAGTATTCCGAGGGTGCCGGCATTGCAAATCAGGCCCGCAGCGAACGGGCGGCTGTAGCCGCAGCTCACCATTCCGCCGATGACAATACTGCCCACCGCGACAACGGTTGCCGGGGATGAGCCCGACACCGCTGCAAACAGCATGCAGGACAACACGGCAGCCATCGGCAATCCACCCCGGAGGCTGCCAACCAGGGCCTGGGCAAAAACGATCATTCGTTTCGCCACGCCGCCGGTTGCCATGAAATTGCCGGCGAGAATGAAAAACGGCAATGCCAACAGCGGGTAAATGGCGGCGGTGTGGAGGAATTTCTGTGCCGCGGTCAGCAACGATTGGTCGGTAAAAAACAGCAAGGTCATCAGGCTGGCCGTGCCGAGCGCGAATGCCACGGGCACGCCCAGCGCGAGCAGCAGAAGCAGAGAGCCGGTGAGAAAAATCCCGCTCACTCGTTAGCCTCTTTCTGTGCGCCGTACGGAGTGGGGGCTCGCCAGGTTTTCACCATCAATTGCACCAGGCGAAAACCAAGCAGGGCGAAGCCAATCGGCAGGACAACGGTCAGCAGCCACTTGGGAACGCCGATGTCGCGGGCGTAATGGCCAAGCTGGAACAGGCGGGAAACCAGTATGGAGGACCCGGCCAGCATAAGCATGGCGTAGGCCAGGCAGATGGCCTGGCGCAGCAGGTCTGCATACCGACGCCAATGCGCAGGCAGCTTCTTGATCAGCAGGTCTGTGGCAATGTGGCCGTTGTCGCGAACACACATGGCCATGCCGATGGCGATCAGCCAGGCGAAAGCCAGGGATGTGGCCTCAAGCGACCATACCAACCCGGTGTCGAACACGTAGCGCAGCACAACCTGGGTTGCAGCAAGCAAGGTCATGATGGCCAACGATGTGGCCAGCAGGATTTCTTCGATGCGATTCAGCATTCCCGGCTGATGTTGCCTAACGACCTTCGGCCGCGGAAGCGGAGCCTCGGGCGGCGTCGACAATTCCGGGGGCAATGAGCCCCTCGAATTCGGTCCAAACCGGGCGCATGGTGTTGCGCCATTCTTCCAGTTCGGCCTCGGTCAGGCCGACAATTTGTGACTGGCCGGAGGCTTCTATCTGCTCGCGCGCCGCCTGGTTGATGCTCTCGGCCTCGCGGTTCACCTGCACGGTGACCTCTGCCAGCGCGGCGTTCAGCTCATTTCGGACCTCGGCGGGCAGGCCATTCCAGAACTCCTGGTTTACAGCCACCAGGTAACCCAGGTATCCGTGGCGGGTTTCAGTGAAGACTGGCTGCACCTCGAAAAACTTCTGCGAATAGTTATTCGACCAGGTGTTCTCCTGTGCATCGATGGCGCCGGTCTGCAGGGCCTGGTAGACCTCTGCGAGCGCCATTTTCTGCGGAATGCCACCGAAGGCCAGGACCTGGGCCTGCAGCACGTCGGATTCCTGGATGCGGAAATTGAGTCCGGCGCCATCGGCGGGTGTGCGCAGGGCATGCGGCCCGCCGAACTGCTTCATGCCGTTGTGCCAGTACGCCAGGCCCAGGATCCCCTTGTCCGATAACGTGGCGAGCAACTCCTGGCCCACATCGCTGGCCTGGAATCGCTTGACCTGCTCGAGGTCATCAAACAGGAAGGGCAGGTCGAACACCTGGAAATCGTGGGTCAGCCGATCGAGCTTGGAAAGGGAGATGGCAATCATTTGCACCTCCCCGAACATCAGGGCGTCGAGTGAATCATCGTCGTTCATCAGTTGCGCGGATGGAAAAACTTCTACGCTGACTTGATCCCCGAGTCGCTCGGCCACCAGCGTCCGGAACGCATCGGCGCCGCGCCCCTTCGGTGTGCCGGGCGCAGTGACGTGCGGGAAGCGAATGACAATGCGGTCGCTCTGTTCGCCCTGGTCGCAACCGGCGAGGTTCAGCGCCAGGAGCGCTACCAGCAGAATCCCGTACAGGTGACGCAGCGGATCTTGTGCGCGTTGGGAACCAGTTGATGGCATGTCGGCTTGTCTCCTCGTTGCTGAACTTGACCGGGCAATAAGCATAGGACAGTATATGCAACCGTTTGCAGAACTTACAACGCTTTCAGTTTGCGCAAGCGGAATTCGAACGGCAAGCGACGCCCACGGTTACCATGGGGGCCAGGCCTGACCTGCTTTCCAACCCGTGGCGCCAATGGCGCGACGCGCACAACATACCCGGAGCTGCCCACGCATGACCCAAAACCCGACTCCCCCAGGAAAACTTTCCGCGCACGGCCTGTTTGTCATTCTCGCGGCGACCGCCGTTGCCCTGCTGGCCACGCCGCTGGCGGCACCGGCAATGCCCGAAATTGCGCGGGTATTTGCGCATAACGCAGAGACCGAGGCTTTTGCCAGGGGCTTGCTGGCGCTGATCAGCTTCCTGCCGGGCGAGCCAAACGTGCCGTTCCTGGTGAAGTTCATCCTGCTGTCGATTCCGGCGCTATTTATTATTGCTGGCGCTCCGCTGGTTGGTTGGCTGAGTGACCGAATGAGTCGCAAGAGCCTGTTGATCGTTTCGTTGATTGTTTTCGGCGTCAGCGGAACGTCGGGGTATTTCGCCGAATCGTTCTTGCAGATGTTCATCGGCCGAGCGGTGCTTGGGCTTTCCATCGCCGGCATCAAGACGGCCACGGTCGCCATGGTGGGTGACTACTACACCGGCGCCGAGCGCAACCGCATCATCGGTTGGCAAGGCTCGGCGATGAAGGTGGGCGGTGTCGTGTTCATGCTGCTGGGCGGTTGGCTGGCAAATTCGTCGTGGCAAACGCCTTTCCTCGGCTACCTGCTGGCCTTCGTGCTGGTCCCCAGCGCCTTTATTGCGCTGGCTGGAGGCCTTCCGGACACCAGTTCAGAGCCCAAACCCGAGGCTGGCGCGGCGCCGGCGAAAATGAGTTGGTCTACCACCTGGGTTTTCCTTTCTGCGTTTCTCGCATCGGGGCTGTTTTTTGTTACCCCGGTGCAGCTGCCGTTCTACCTCAAGACCAACTTCGCGGCCACGCCGATGCAGATTGGCGCCGCCATTGCCCTGGGCAATACCGTGGGCGCGCTGTGCTCGCTGGCCTATCACCAGTTTCGCCAGCGCATGTCTTTTCCGGCGATCCATGGCCTGGTGTTCCTTTCCATGGCCGCCGGCTATTTCGCCATTACCCTGGTGGATAGCTATACCGGCGCGCTGGTAGGCATGGTGATTGCAGGGTTGGGCTTTGGCTTGTACGTGCCCAACCACAGCAGCTGGATCCTGTCGATTGTCTCGGCCAAGCGCCGTGGATTTGGTGTCGGGCTGGTCACCACGGCGATGTTTCTTGGCCAGTTCGGGGCGGCCTTCATTGTTCAGCCGTTTATCGACCCCGATGACCCGGCCAATGTTTGGCGTGCCATCAGCCTCATCCTTGCCGCGCTTGCCGTGATCTGGTTTGCGAGTTCCTTCGTCTCCAGCCGCGCGGGCAGCAACAATAACGACTAGGTGCGAAGCCGGCTGCTCCCGGTTGGGGCAGCCATAAGCACGCTACACTTACCCGAAACCCTGGGAGCATTGCATGGATACCGCCATCGTCTGGACCGTTTTCGGCTGTTTCTTGCTGGTTCTGATCGTGATCACGTTATGGAGTCGGCACGAATGCGGTTCTGTCGAAGGCTACTACCTGGCGGGAAAGCGCCTGCCGTGGTGGGTGGTCGCCTTCTCGACCAACGCCACTGGCGAAAGTGGCTGGTTATTACTTGGGCTCACTGGCATGGCTTATCTCGTTGGCGTGCATGCCTTGTGGGTGGTGCTTGGCGAGGTCATCGGTATTGCGCTTTCCTGGATGCTGGTGGCGAGGCGCCTGAAGCGAGCCACCGATGAGTACGGTTCCATCACGGTGCCGGATTATCTCAGCAGCCGGTTCAACGACCAGCGTCACACCCTTAGAAAATTTGCGATTCTCGTCATCCTGTTGATGGTTTGCGCCTACGCGGCCGCGCAGATGGTTGCGGCGGGCAAGGCCTTTGGTGTGTTCCTGGAAATGGATTACCGCTGGGGTGTCGTCCTGGGGGCCTTCATCACCATCGTCTATACCGCCACCGGCGGCTTCAAGGCGGTTGCATACACCGATGTGTTGCAGGGCATATTGATGCTGTTGTGCCTGGTGCTTATACCGATGTACGCCATCGGCCATATCGGCGGATGGGATGCGCTGATGGACCAACTCGGGCGCGCCGACCCCGGCCTGCTCGACGCCATGGGTCCCGAGGGCTGGTCGGTCGCCGGCATCGTTGCGGTGGCAGGTTTTATCGCCATCGGTTTGCCGTTTCTTGGCGTGCCCCAACTCATGGTTCGTTACATGTCGCTGCGCAGTGAGCGTGAAGTGAAGGGTGCGGCCATTACATCGGTGTTGTGCATTTTCCTGTTTGACCTGGGTGCTGTGTTGATTGGCCTGTGTGGACGCGTGCTGTTTCCCGACCTGTCCGATGCAGAAACCGTGCTCCCCGTGCTTAGCCAGAGCCTGTTCAACCCGGTGGTAACCGGCATCGTGATGGTGGTGGTGCTGGCCGCAATCATGTCCACGGTCGATTCACTGCTGATTCTTGCCTCTTCATCGGTGGTGAGGGATTACCTGGGCCAGGTGCGCAGGATTGCCGTTGATGAAAAGGCCCTGGCGCGTATTGGTAAGTGGGTAACCGTGGTCATCGGCATCATTGCCATGGTGGCGGCGCTGACAGACTCCAGGGCGGTGTTCTGGTTCGTGTTATTCGCCTGGTCTGGCCTGGGCGCCACGTTTGGGCCGGTCATTCTTTGCGGGCTCTACTGGCGTGGAACCACGCGCGCGGGCGCGTTGGCCGGAATGATCACGGGCTTCGCCACGGTGATGGTGTGGGTGCTGTTCCTCAAAGAGCGCACCTTTGGCCTTTATGAAATGGTACCGGCGTTCTTCCTTTCCCTGGCCGCAACGATCGTTGTCAGTCGCCTGACCAGGTCAAGCCTGGTTGAATCGCATGCCCAGGATTGACCTGGCCACGGTCTGTGCCGGCGCCAGACCGGCTGGGACTGCCGCGTTTGATCCGCGATATGCGAGTTTTCTTGCCAGCTTTGATTTTTTTGTATATGGTGACGCAAACGATTGCATAAAACCTAAGACCAGTCGCACGAAGTGAGCGACGCCAGAAACGAAATCGATTGCACAGATCGCCGGCACGTCAACCATCCGAGGTGGAGAAACCAGAAATGAGAAACCAGATTGAATCCAAGAAATTCCTGCAGGACACGCAAGCTCGGGTGGGGCGCGAAATCCCTGTAAGGAAGCGGGCACTCGCGCTGCATGTCATGCTGGCTTGCGCTGCGATGAGCAGCCAGGCTGCCCTTGCCCAGTCCGCTGATGATGCTACAGATGGGGCCGCCGCCAACCGGGCAAACGTGATCGAAGAGGTGATGGTCACCGCTGAAAAGCGCGAGACCTCGCTGCAGGACACGCCGATCGCGATTACCGCCATGACCGGCGACCAGATGCACGAGTGGAACATCCAGAACGCGGATGATTTCGCAACCTTTGTGCCGGGCCTGTGGATCGGCACCACCATTGGCAACCTCCAGGTATCGCTGCGTGGCGTTAGCAACGACAGCTTCTTCCTGGCAGGTGACTCGCCGGTGGCATTCAACGTTGACGGCGTTTTCCGCGGCCGCCAGACCGGTGGTAACGCGCTGTTCCACGATGTGGAGCGTGTTGAAGTGCTGAAAGGACCCCAGGGCACGCTGTACGGTCGAAACGCCACCGCTGGTGCAATTAACGTGATTACCAACAAACCCACCCACGAGTTTGGCGGGTATATCGAAGGCGAGATCGGCGACTACGACCTGCTCGGCACCCGTGGCGTGCTCAACATGCCTGTGGTGGACGATACCTTTGCAATGCGCCTGTCGTGGGTCTATCGCGAACGTGAGGGCTACTTCGACAATGGCCCGGAGGTGAGCGCCAACTACAGCGATCTCGACGAAACCGGCATCCGCTGGATCGGTGAGTACACTCCGAACGACCAGCTTTCAATCATGTTCACGGTGGACGGCCAGGATCGTGGCGGTGTTGGCGACGGCACCCAGATTCTGGCGGGCCCCGACGCGGTGCTGGCTGACATTGAAGAGCCGCTCGAGATTTACCTCAACACCGACGGTGAGCGGGACGACCGTTTCCGCACTTACAACACCGAGGTCAACTACGAGTTCGAAAATTCGACCCTGACCTACATTGGCGCCTACCTCGATACCTCGGTGGATATCCTGATCGACTTCGACCGCACCAACATTGCCGAAGACCCGCTCAGCGTCATCGTGGAGAGCCAGCAGTGGTCTCACGAGTTGCGCTGGGGTTCTAGCGGCAACAACAAGGTCGACTGGCTGGTAGGCGGCTTCTACTTCGACGAGGATGCGCAGCGCGCGACCGACATCTTTATAACCCTGCCGACGGGCGCCAAGCTGCATACCGAAACCGTCCAGCCCGATTTCACCGTGAAGTCCCAGGCCTTGTTTGGCCAGGCAACCTGGAATGTATCTGATGCCTTCGGCTTTACTGCCGGGGTGCGTTACACCGAGGACGACAAGAGCGAGTACGGCACGTTCAATCGCCGCCAAATCGGCGAAGGCCCAATTACTATTGTTGACGGCAATAACGAGGCGGACTGGAGTTCATTTGACTGGCTGATCGGCGCAGAGTGGTACCCGTCAGACGAAACCATGGTGTACGGCAAGATCGCAACCGGTTACAAGTCCGGCGGTTTCAACAACGTGTTGCAATCGCAGATCGATGGCCCGGTGTTTGATCCCGAGGAAATCCTGGCCTACCAGTTTGGCCACAAGAGCCAGTTCGCGGGCGGCACGGTGCAGGTCAACTCCGAGGCGTTCTACTACGACTACAGCGACCTCCAGGTTAACCAGCTGATCCAGGCTGTGAATATCGTTCGCAATGCGGCCGAGGCCACCATTTACGGTGCAGAAACCGAAATTATCTGGCTGGCGACCGAAGAGCTTCGCGTTGATTTCAACATGTCCTACCTGCACGCCCAGTATGACGAGTTCTCCAACTACAACGTCATTACCGACCAGGTAGAAGTGCTGGATGGCTCGCAGATGGCCAAGTCACCAGAATGGTCCGGCCGTCTCGGCCTGGACTACACCTTCTACATGGATGGAGGCTGGTCGATGGTGCCGCGCCTGTCATTCTCGTGGTCCAGCGACACCAAGCTCTCCGCGTTTGATGACCCGGGCCAGCTGCAGGAAAGCTGGACGCGGACGGACCTTTCCCTTGACTTCGTATCACCCAACGCCGACTGGACGGTGCAACTGTTCGTCAACAACATTGAAGACGATGTGGTATTCACCAACGGCGGCGTAAACGGTAATGGGGTTCGTACACTCACCGCGCGTCCGCCGAGAATGTACGGCGCACGTTTGAGATACACCTTCGGTAACTGATGGCCGGGGCGGGGTGGCGCCGGTCAGACGCCACTCCGCACCTGCCCCCGGACCGGGGTTGCTCATAAGATTGTTCAGTAAGCGATGTGTGTTCGAACTCCAGCCGCCGTCGCAATTCCGACGGCGGCTGCTTTTTCTGGATAAGATGTGGAGGATGCAATGAAGTGGTCGACTCGCCTGGGCGCTTCGGTGTTGTCAGTGGTTCTGGCAACGGCGGCACATGCCGCCCCTGCAGACCTCGTGCTCACCAACGGCAAAGTGGTGACGGTGGATGACCAGTTCTCCGTGGCCTCAGCGGTGGCCGTGCGTGACGGTCGGATCCTGGCGGTTGGCGACAATGGAGAGATTCTTTCACTGGCCGGGGTACAGACCCGGTCAGTAGACCTTGCCGGGCGGACCGTCATCCCCGGCCTTATCGACACCCACTCTCACCTGGCCCGGGCATCCCAGCTGTGGGTCTACGAGGTGCGTCTTGATGGCGTCACCAGCCGCGCCGAGGCCATGCGCCGCTTGCGTGAAAGGGCCGCGGAGCTGCAGCCGGGCGACTGGCTGATTACGCTGGGCGGCTGGGTGGAAGAACAATTTCTCGACTCGCCCGGCGGATTCACCCTGGACGAACTCGACCAACTGGCGCCGAACAACCCGGTGTTGCTGGACGTCAACTACAGCCATCGCTACGTCAACTCTGCTTTCCTGGAGCTGGCCGGCGTGCCGGTCGTTAATACCGAGGCCACCGGGCCTGCAGAGGACGCCGGCCGGTCGTCGCTGCTGGGGACCGGCGGTAAAGGCCTGACCGAGGCCATGATCGATCGTGATGTGACCGGCCGCGCCACCGGACGCATTGGCGGCGGTGGATTTGCATTCAGCCAGATCCTGGCGCTGCTGCCGGTTCTGGATGAGGAACAGGTTCGCGCCGGTATCAAGCTTGCGGTCGCGGAAGCCGTGTCCCACGGCCTCACCACAGTTTACGACGGCGGCGGCTTTGGCATTCGCCGCGATACCTACCAGCGTGTTGCAGAACTGGCGCAGGCCGGTGAGCTCGACATGCGCATTTTCCACGCGTGGTTCATGATGCCGCGTACTCCCGAAGATGCGCAGGAAATGCTCACCCAGGTGCGACTTGAGCAGCCGGATTACAGCAACGACCGCGCCGCGCAGATTGGCCTCGGTGAATTGCTCTACGCACCGCACCTGGATGGTTTTGATCACGCCATGGAGGACAGTGCGGCGAACCGGGCTGCGCTGAAAGACATCTTTTCCGTCGCCGCTTCTGATCAATGGAACATCCAGATGCACATGGTGCAGCCCGACACCATGAATGTGGCCCTCGACCTGATGGATGAATTGTCGGATGACTTTGCCCTGAAGCCGCTGCGCTGGATTTTCATCCACGCGGACATGATCGACGCCCCGGCGCTGGAGCGCATGCGCCCTTACAACATGTCGCCTTCGCTGCGCTCGAACGGGTTGATTGGCGGCGCGGCCCGCCAGGCGTTGCTCGACAAGTTCGGTGAAGACGCTCTGGCAATGCCCGACCTGCGCATGGTGCAAGACAGCGGTATTCCCTGGACCTTTGGTTCCGAGGCGCCGCGCATCAACGTGTTGAACCCCATGATGAGCCTCGCTTGGGCCGTGAACGGCCGCCAGTTTTACGATGGCAAGCAGGTGAACACGCGAACGGTTTCACGCGAAGAGGCGCTGATCGCGCACACGCGAAACGGCGCCTACTCGGTGTTCCAGGAAAACAGACTGGGCCAGATTCGCCCAGGCTTCCTTGCCGACATGGTTGTGCTGGACCGTGATTACCTGACCGTGCCGGAGGCCGAGTTGTACGACGTGCGCGCGGTGTTGACGGTGGTGAATGGCGAAGTTGTATTTGACGCGGGTGCTCAGTAATGGGCCGTAGAGCCGAAAGCGAACTGCGTCCACAGAACCCAACAACCCCGTGGCGTCGGCTCGTGCCTTTGATTGCGGTTTGCGTTGCGCTCTTCGCGGCGTTTATTGGCGGCGCCTGGGCAGGCCGGCCCTCGTTTGAACTGACCCGCATCGATCCGCCGACCCTCAATCATCACCCGGCGTACGCCCAGGTGACCACGGTTCGGGGCAACGCTCGTTTCGTGTTTGTCGCCGGCCAGGTTGACCGGCCGATTGACTACGAACACCGCAGCAACCGCTGCCAGCACGATGACTGGTACGGCCAGTACCTGGGCACCATGGAAAACGTGCGCCGCGGGCTGGAAGCGGCCGGGGCCACCTGGCAAGACGTGGTGTTTATCCGCCGCTACATCACCGACTGGCGCGCCTGGCGGGCCATGACCAGGGAGCATGGGGCCAGTTTTCCGGACTATTGGGAAGGGCAGCGGCCGCCGCCGAGCACCATGGTCCAGGTGGTCGGGCTGTCTGAGCCCTGCCAACTGATTGAAATTGACGTCTTCGCGATGGTCGAAGACGATGCCGCCACGCCGTAGCGCCATAACTCTGTACAGCGAGAACCAGCCATGACACAGAAAACGCCCCTGCTTTCCGCCTTCGTATCCCTTTGCCTGCTTGCCGCCCCGGTTGTTGCAGACGAGCCGTTTGATACGTTGATTGTGGGCGGTACCGTGGTGGATGGCACCGGCGGGCCTGCTTACCAGGCTGATGTGGGTTTGCGTGGCGGAACCATCGTCGCCATAGGCGACCTCGAAGGCCAAACTGCGGCTCGAATCATCGATGCAACCGGCCGCTACGTGGTGCCGGGCTTTATCGACCTGCACGGCCATGCCGATGACCAGCAGGCCGCCTGGCGTGGCATGCGCTCGCCGGACCCGCGTCGCCGCGCGGCGCCGGCCCACGTGAGCCAGGGCATCACTACCTCGATTGCCAATTCCGACGGCCTGGCGCCCCTGTTGCCCATGGCCGAGCAGATGGCCGTCGTGGAGAGCCATGACGGCATTGGTTTCAACCTGGCCTACATGGTGTCGCACAGCCGGGTGCGATTCTCGGTGCTGGGGGAAGACTCGGCCCGCCCGGCAACCGATGCCGAAGTGGCGCAAATGCGTGAACTCATCGCCACCGACATGGAGGCTGGCGCCTGGGGCCTGGCCACCGTGCTGGAAATGCGCGACGGCATGTGGACCACCACCGAAGAACTGATTGGCATGACCGCGGCGCTGAAACCCTACGATGGTGTTTTTATTGCCCACCCGCGCAGCCAGTCGCTGAAACCCTCGTGGTGGCTACCGAGCCGCCATGGCGGTGACAAGGCAAGCGACTATCCCTTGTCGCCGTCGATGTACGAGGCCTCGGTGGAGCTGATCGAAATTGCCGAGGCGAACGACATCCGCGTATCCAACTCGCACATGTCCATGCGCGGCCCGGACCCGGACCAGGATGGTCTGCGAACCGTGCAGGCGGTGGAGGCTGCCCGTGCGCGCGGGGTCAAGATTTTTGCGGATATGCATGTCTATATTGCCAACCCGATCGGCATCTTCTCGCCGCTGATCCCGATGTGGGCCCTTTCGACCACGCCGCGAGCAGCCACGTTCTTCGTGCGGCCAACCGCGCCCCACCGCGTCTTTGATTTCAAAACGCAACTGCTCAAGACCTTGGAAGATGACTCGAAGCAGCAGGACCTGAGAACCGATATCGCTTACCTCATCGAGTTCTGGGGCGGGGCTGACGAGATTTTCATCACTGACTACCCGGACAAGGCGTATATCGGCCGTTCGCTGAGCGAAATTGCCGGGTTGCGCGGGGTATCACCGGTGGATGCCGTCATCGCCATGGGCGTTGAGGGTTATCCGGAGATGGCTGGCGGCATGCTGGCCTTTGGCAACTTCCGCAGCGTGGAAAATATCGAGCGCTTTATCCAGACCGACTGGGTGGTTGGTGATACCGATGGCTACACCACGCAGCCGTTCGACCCCGGTTACCTCCACCCGCGATTCTATGGCGCCTACCCGGAGTGGCTGCGCACCTACGTGATCGAGCGCCAGTCGGTAAGCCTCGAGCACACCATCCGCGCATTCAGTGGCCTGGCCGCGGACGTGGTGGGCATTACGGACCGCGGTTACCTGAAGGAAGGTATGGCCGCTGACCTGTCCGTGATCAACATGGAAACCGTCCGCCCGCGCGCCAATTTCTACAACATTCACGCCTACTCGGATGGTTTCGACTACGTCTTTGTCAACGGTGTGCCCGTGGTGGATGAAGGCAAGGTTACATTCGCCCTGCCTGGAAAAATTCTGCGCAAGGCGCACTAACAGAACAATGAGCTCAGGAGCACCCATGAAGCCTATTGCCATTGCGGCGGTTTCGGCCGCCGCCTTTTTATTCTCCCTCCCGTCGGCCGCTGCTGATCCGGACCTGATTCTCCACGGCGGAAAAATCGTCACCGTCGACGAGCAGTTCCGCACGGTCCAGGCAGTCGCCATTGCCGACGGGCGGATCCTTGCCACCGGTGACGACGCCGAAATCAGGGCGCTGGCCGGTGCGGATACGCGGCAGGCCGATTTGCAGGGACGAACCGTCCTGCCCGGCCTGATCGACAACCACAATCACTTCATTCGCGCCACCGAGCACTGGGCCACCGAAGTGCGCCTCGATGGTGTAACCCACCGCTCCCGCGCTTTGGAAATGCTGGCCGAACGTGCGCGCACGCTGAAGCAAGGCAAGTGGCTGTACGTGATGGGTGGTTGGCACGAAGACCAGTTCGTCGACTCGAATGAGTCGTTCACGCTCGAAGAACTGGACGCGGTATCTGCCACCAACCCGATTTTCATCCAGGCCAAGTACAGCCACGCCATGGTTAACTCGGCATGGTTCGCCGTGCAGGGCATCCCGGTTCGGGCTGAACCCGGCCAAGTGTTTGAGGGCCTGGCGGGCGATGTGCAGCGCGACGAATACGGGGTTGCTACCGGCATGTTGACCGGCGGTATGCCCATGGTCAGCCGGGCGATTGATGCCTTTCCACCGGTGACGGAGGAAGAGCAGGTCGAGGGCATCAAGGCCGCCATGCAGTTTTACAACGGGTTGGGGCTGACGGCGGTTTACGATCCAGGTGGTCTCGGCATCCAGGACGCCAGCTATGGCCGCCTGCAGAAACTGGCGGACGCCGGCGAGTTCACCCTGCGCATCGCCTACACCATCCAGGGCAACCTCATGGGCCGCGAGGTGTCTTTTGCCCAGGAAGTGGTCGACAAGATCAACACGACAACGCCGTTCCAGGGTGACGAGTGGTACAACCTGATTGCCGTGGGCGAGAACTACTACTCGCCGTTCCACTTCGACAACCTGGTGCGTACCGTGGATCCGCGCCCCGAGGATATCGAGGCGGCGATGGACATCATGAAGGCGGCGGCCTCGCGCGGTTGGTCGGTGCAAACCCACGCCACCCAGGTGGAGACGATTGACCTGGTGCTGGATACCATCGCCGAGGTCAACAAAACCCACCCGGTTCGCGCGCTGCGCTGGTCACTGACCCACGCTGACTTCATGGGCGCGCCCCAATGGGAGAAAGCCAAGGCCCTGGGCGTCAACGTCCAGCTTCGCAGCCAGCGCGTTATTGGCGGGTTCGGAGAGGCCATGGAGCTGCACGGCGACAAGACCCTGTACATGCCCGACATGCGCGTGGCGGAGAACAGCGGCGCGATGTGGGGCATTGGCACCGATGGCACCAAGGCCGCGCAGATCAATCCCTTCGTGAGCCTGTGGTGGGCGACCACCGGCAAGATGCTGGATGGCACCGTGGTAACCGCCGAAACGCTCACCCGCGAGGAAGCCCTGATCCGTCATACCCGGACCAATGCCTTCATGATGTTCATGGAGGATTACCTGGGCGCCATCCGTCCCGGTTTTGCGGCCGACCTTGTTGTGCTTGACCGCGATTACCTCACCGTCCCAGTCGATGAAATCAAGGACATTCGCCCGGTAGCCACGGTTGTGGCCGGGCGTGTCGTGTACGGAGAACTGTAATTCACATGACCGACCAGCAAATCAACAGCGAAACCCGGCTGCGGCTCTACCGCCTGATGCGCGAGTGCCGCGAACTGGAGCAGCGTGCCTACGACCTGTTCATGCAGAACCTGGTCAAGGGCACCAGTCACCTGGGTTTGGGGCAGGAAGCCGTGGCCGCCGGTTTCGGTGCGGCGATGAATGCCGACGATTACACCTTTTGCACCTATCGAGGCCACAACCACACCCTGGTACGCGGGGTGGCCATGGACGCAATCCTCGGCGAACTGATGGGGCGGGAATGCGGCCTGATGCGCGGCAAAGGCGGCTCCATGCACCTGACCAGCGTCGAGCACGGTGTGATGGGCTCGTACGCCATCATCGGTGCGCACCTGCCGGTTGCGGCGGGCGCTGCCTGGTCGGCGCAATACCGCGGCACGCAACAGGTGGCCGTCTGCTTCTTCGGCGACGGCACCACCAACATCGGTGCGTTTCACGAGGCGCTCAATTTCGCGGTGATCTGGAACCTGCCGGTCATTTTTGTCTGTGAGAACAACAAGTACATGGAATACACCCCCATCGAAGCGGTTACAGCCGTGGCCAACCCGGCTGCTGATCGCGCCTCGGCATACAGCCTGGACCCGATACTGATCGACGGTAATGACGTCGAGTTGGTGTATCGCACCGCCAGCGAAGCGATCGCCCGGGCGCGTGCGGGCAAGGGCCCCTCGCTGATCGAGGCCCAGACCTATCGCCACGGGGGACACTCACGCGCCGACCCCGGCAAGTACCGCCCCGACGAGGAAGTCGCCGCCTGGAAGGCGCGCGATCCGCTGGACGCACACCGCGCAAAGCTCGTGGAAGCGGGCGTCGATGAAGAAACGATTGACCTGATCGATGCGCAGGTCATGAGCGCAATCGACGAGGCCACGGAAACGGCGAAAGCCTCGCCACCGCCACCCAGGGAAATCGCCTATATCGACGTGTGGGCAGATGGAGGTGTGGAATGGCGTTGCTGAGTTACCGCGAGGCGGTTGCTGCGGCGATCGCCCACGAGATGCGTCGCGACGAGAGCGTTGTTTTTCTTGGCGAGGACATCGCCGCTGCCGGTGGCGTTTTCAAAACCACCGGTGGATTGCTCGAGGAGTTTGGCGAAAAGCGCGTGCGCGATACGCCCATTTCCGAGCAGGCCATCCTGGGCGCAGCTATGGGCGCCGCCATGACAGGCTTGCGCCCGATTGCGGAGATCATGTTTTCTGACTTCTTCGCGGTTTGCTGGGACATCATCGCCAACCAGGTTGCCAAGAGCCGCTACATGACCGATGGCCAGTTCGCGTTCCCCATGGTGGTGCGTTCCGCCAACGGGGCGGGGTCGCGGTTTGGCGCCCAGCACTCCCAGAGCCTGGAAAACTGGGCCATGATGGTTCCGGGGCTCAAGGTGGTGGCGCCCTCGTGTGCCGCCGACGTCAAGGGCATGCTCTGCGCAGCGATTCGCGACCCCGACCCGGTGTTGTTCTTTGAGCAAAAATCGTTGTACGGCACCAAGCAGGAAGTGCCCGATGGCGAGCACGTGGTGCCGCTTGGCAAGGCCGCCGTGCTGCGCGAAGGCGGCGATGTCACCATCGCTGCGCTCGCCGCCATGGTGCCACGCGCGATGGCCGCTGCTGAACAGTTGGCAAGTGAGCATGGCGTGCAAGCCACGGTGATCGACGTGCGCTCCCTGGTGCCGCTGGACACTACCACCATTTTCGAGTCGGTCAGCGCCACAGGCAGGCTTGTAACCGTCGAAGAAAACCCCCGCCTGTGCGGTTGGGGTGCCGAGCTGTCCTCGCTGGTGGCCGAAGAACTGTTCTGGGACCTTGAAGGTCCGATCGTTCGCGTCACCACGCCTCACATTCCACTTCCCGCGGCAGATAACCTCGAAGACGAGGTGCTGCCAGGTCCCGCGCGCATTGTCGAGGCGGTAACCAAGCTGGTCGACTGACAGGTTTTTGCGATGAAGATTTTGATGCCCCAACTAGGCGAAACGGTGACCGAAGGCGTCATTTCCGAATGGCACATTGCCGAGGGCGCAACGGTTTCCAAAGGCGATTTGCTCCTGGACGTGGAAACGGACAAGGTGGCCACTGAAATTCCGGCCCCCGAGGACGGAACCCTTGTCCGTATCCTCGTTCCCCAGGGTGAAACCGTGGCCGTGGGTACCGTGCTGGCCCTGTTTGACGATGGCTCAGGCATTGAAGACGATGAGCTGGAAAGCGAGGCGCCGGAACCTGCCAGCGCCCCTGCCGCGGTGGCGGAACCTGCCCCGGCTGCGGTCCCGGCCGCGCCAGCTTCACGGCCGACTGGGCGTTCGGCTGCATCGGGTGACGCGCCCCGCCTGTCCCCCGCTGTCAGGCAGCTGTTGCGCAAGCACGGCCTGGACGCCTCCGAAGTGCCGGCCTCCGGCAGCAGCGGCCGCCTTACCCGCGATGACGTCCTGGCGCATGTCGAAAACATGGCGAGCGGAGGCGCTGACAGCAGTGCGACACGGATGGAATTCAACCGCGTTCGGAGGCTGACAGCCGAACACATGGTGCGCTCGAAGGCCACCAGCCCGCACGTCCTGCAGGCCATCGAAGTTGATTTCGGCCGGGTAGACCAGGCCCGCAAGGCCAACGGAGCCGACTGGAAAGCTGCGCACGGTCATTCCCTGACCTACCTGCCGTTTGTCGCGCGCGCCGTGTGTTCAGGGCTGGAAGCGTTTCCGCGCCTCAACGCCAGCGTTGACGGTGATGCCCTGTTGATCCACCCGGACATCCATCTCGCCGTCGCCGTGGATTTGAATTTCGAAGGCGTGATGACGCCCGTGGTGCGTAACGCGGCCAGTCTCGACCTGGCAAGCCTGGCGCTGGCGCTTCGTGGCGCCATCGACAAGGTTCGTTCCGGCACAGCCGGCATGGATGACCTGCGTGGTGGCACCTACACACTGTCGAATCCCGGGCCATTTGGCACCTATTTCACCGCGCCAATCATCAACCAGCCGCAAGTGGGCATCCTTTCCATGGATGCGATCGCGCGGCGCCCGGTGGTGGTGGGCGAAGGGGAGGGTGAGGAAATTGCGATCCGGCCGGTGGGCGTGCTTGCCCAGTCCTTTGATCACCGCGCCGTCGACGGCGCGTATTCAGCGGCATTCCTGAAGCACGTGCGTGACGTGATCCAGGATACCGACTGGAGTTCCGAACTCTAGATGTCAATTCGGCGCAGGGCCTCCATGCCCTGCGCCGACCCAGCACTGGCCGCCCGTCAGGACGCCCAGTAGTCGCTGGAACCTTTGCTGGCCTGGGCGCGGTCGGCGTCCTCAAAGCCCGGAGCCATTGAAGCAGTGGTGCCCGGCATCACCTCGTGATGCTGCAGGTTGAGCATGCGCAACCAGCTCTGCTGACCGAATGTCAGTCCAATCATGCACCCCAGCTCCACCAGTTCCGGCTCGCTGAAGTGGGCATGCATCCGTTCCCAGAACGCATCATCGGTTTCCAGCCGAAAGACGATGGCTTCTGCATAGGCCAGGGCGGCCTTTTGGCGGGCGTCATATTCGTCCGATTTTTCGAACATCATGATGCCGTTCACTTGCTGTTCCTTCACCGCATCCAGGGCCATTACCGAGCGCTGGTTACCGCAGTATTCGCACTTCACCGAGCGCGATACGTAGATGCGGCACAGCTCCTTGATCGAGTGGTCGAGCACGCCGTTGCGAAACACCGATTCCCAGGCGTTGGCGAAGTACCAGAAGCACTCGGGAACGTGCGCGCGAATGGCGGAACTCTCGGGGCGAGGCGTGCCTTCGCGCTGGCAGCGGCGCATTTCGGCTTGCATGGCTTCGTCCATGTCCTCGTAAGCAACATAAGAAATGCGGGAATCGGCCATGGCGCCATACCTCCTGGTCTGTGGGTGGTTAAGGATCAAATGCAAACGTTTGCACAAGCGTTACCGATACGCTCACAAGAGTCAAGTGTCGGAATGGGTTTCAATGACTGGTTGTTCTGGGTTTCGACTGGAAGCGGTGGTTGCCGGATTGGTTTTGCGTATTAAGTTTTGTTGGAAATCAGCGCAGTTTGGTACAAATCGTTTCCCATTCCGATATGATACCGGTGTCAATTTGGTATAGACTAGGTATTTACACTTAACAAACAGTCAGATGAAAGATTTATTGGAAAAAGCACCGGTTATACCGGTGGTGGTTATTGAAGATGCTGCAAAGGCGGTTCCACTGGCGCGCGCGCTGGTGGCCGGCGGCCTGCCCGTGATTGAAGTCACCATGCGCACTGCAGCGGCGGCCGATGCCATCTCGGCAATTGCCGCCGAAGTGCCGGAAGCAATTATTGGCGCTGGCACCGTGTTGAACGAAGAGCAGGCCCGGCGGATCGTGGCGGCCGGCGCGAAATACATCGTTTCGCCCGGATTGCAGGCGGAAGTTGTGACTGCGGCCCAATCGCTCGACGTACCCGTGGTTCCGGGGGTTGCCACCGCAACCGAAGCGCTGAATGCATGGAACATGGGTTTGAGGCTGCTCAAGTTTTTCCCGGCAGGCCAGGCAGGTGGCGTCCCCATGCTAAAGGCACTGTCGGCGGTGTACCGCGATGTGTCGTTCATCCCGACCGGCGGCGTTTCGGCCAAAAATTTGCAGGAGTACCTGGAAGTCCCCTCGGTACTGGCCTGTGGCGGCAGCTGGCTTTCACCAGCGGACGCCATCGCAAACAACGATTTTCAGCGCATCACCGACCTGGCCGCAGAGGCCGCGGCGATTGCAGCAAAGGCAAGGAGATAGGTAATGGCGGAATTCCTGACTTTTGGCGAGATCATGCTTCGCCTCAAGACCCCCGGTCACGAGCGTTTTTTCCAGTCGCCGGTATTCGAGGCGACCTTTGGTGGTGGCGAGGCCAACGTGGCCGTTGCGTTGTCGAACTACGGCTTCAATGCGGGTTTTGTCACCGCGCTGCCGAACAATGACATCGGCGAGAACGCCATCCGCGAGTTGCGGCGTTTTGGTGTCAGCACCGAACACATCGTGCGTTCCGGCGACCGGGTAGGCATTTACTACCTGGAGGCGGGCGCCAACCAGCGCCCCTCGAAAGTTGTCTACGACCGCGCCGGCTCTTCAATCTGCGAGGCGCAGCCGGGCGATTTTGACTGGGCGAGGATTTTTGACGGCGTTGAATGGTTGCACATCACCGGGATCACCCCGGCGCTGAGTGAATCGGCGGCGGCGCTGAGCATGGAAGCGGTAAAGGCTGCCAAACAGGCCGGGGCCACGGTTTCCTGCGACTTCAACTTTCGCGGCAAGTTGTGGAAGTGGGGCAAGAGCGCGCCGGAAGTGATGCGTGAGCTGGTCAAGTTCGTCGACGTGGGCATCGCCAACGAAGAGGACTGCCAGAAGTCCCTGGGCATTACCGCGGATGTCGACGTGGAAAGCGGCGAACTGGACACCGCCAAGTACGAAGCGCTGAGCGCCAAGGTGCTGGAGGAATACCCGGAGATGTCGGTCATCGCCATCACGCTGCGCGAATCCTTCAGCGCCGACCGCAATGGCTGGTCAGCGTGCCTGCGTGACCACGATGGCTTCCGGCTCTCGCGGCGTTACGAGATGACCGACATCGTCGACCGCGTTGGCGGCGGAGACAGTTTCGCCTCGGCGCTGATCTACGGCCTGAACGCCTACAGCGATCGCCAGCAGTCGTTGGAATTCGCGGTGGCCGCAAGCTGCCTCAAGCACTCCATCCTCGGCGATTTCAACCGGGTTTCGGTTGCCGAGGTAGAGCACCTGATGGGCGGCGACGCTTCCGGCCGGGTGCAGCGCTGAGGCTGAACGCTTACTGGTCGATGTTCTCGAAGCCGTCCTTGACCAGCGGCGGTGGCAGTGGCGCCAGGATGAACTGGATATCGACCAGGTTGGAGTCGATCACCACCAGCGGGTCACCCGTGGTGGGCGGGTCGCAGTTGTAGCAGACGATGTCATCCCAGATCTCCGGGAAATAGCCGGGCACGCTCGAGGGAATCGTTTTCACGTAATAGATCCCGGTTCGAATGCGCGGATAGATCCAGTCTCCCAGGCTGTCGGCCACCGCGACGCCGACGGGAAACCCATCCAGGTCGTAAATCTGCAGTTGCGTACCTTGTAGCGGCTGGCTGACGTTGTTCTCAACCGTGCCGGAAAGGCTGTAGCTGAAGGACAGGTTGTAATCCAGCGTGTTGTCGCCCTGGACAATATTGAAAGGGGTACCGTCGGCCACCGGGTCGCAGGCGCCACCATCACACGGCGCCTGGTCGTAAAGCTCATCGAAGTAGTCGCTGGCCGCGCCGTTGGCGTCGAAAAACACAAGGTAGTCGCCGGGTGTAACGTCGTACATCTCCCAGCTTCCGTCGGCCTGGTTGTTGGCGGTAACCCCGGTCCAGGCGCCAGTGTTCACATCGAACAGGCTGACAGCCACCGGGTGAATCATGATCGAGCTGTCGGCGCGGTCCACCACCACGCCGGAAAGGGTTGAAACCATGTCTGCCTGGCATTCCATGGTGGCCAGGTTGCAGAACGGAAATGCCGGGTCGATGCAGTCAGCATCCGAAGAACAGCCTTGCGGTTCGGCCTCGCACATGTTGGTTTCGGGATTGCAGTGCGGCAGCGAAGGATCGGTGCAGTCGGCATCCGTCAGGCACATGTTCGGCGCTTCTTCGCACATGCCGGTGCCGATGTTGCAATGTGGAAACGCGGGGTCGGTGCAATCCAGGTCGGAGGTGCAGATAACCGGCGGCGCCTCGCACATGTTGGTATCGAGGTTGCAGATCGGCAACGAAGGGTCGGTGCAATCGGCATCGGATGAGCAACCCTGCGGTTCGGCCTCGCACATATTGGTATCGAGGTTGCAGTGCGGCAGCGAAGGATCGGTGCAGTCGGCATCGGTGATGCAGAAATCGCCGCCTGCATGGGCAGGCTGGGCAATCGCTCCCAGCAGGACGAACATAGCGGGCGCTATCCAGCGGACAGGTACGCGCATGGGCATTCTCCCTGTTGTTGTTAGCTATTTTCCTGGCAGGTTTTCTACCGGCTGTCTGCCCCGTTTGGGGCGCCGGTTGTTGCGCGAAAACCCTTTCCGGTCGCGTGTTATGTTAGCGCACTTGCTCGCCGGGGTTGAGGGACCCGGTTCGCGCTGCGTATAACGTGGTGAGGATAGTTTGTTTAATGGATTGCCGAATGACAGAAAACTGGTGGATTTGCCCATGGCGCAGCTAGGCGCAGCGCACAAGCCCGAGACCAACGTGGTGGCGTTCAAGCCAGGCGCTGATTCAGCCCGTGGCCAGATGCTGGAGTCGCTTTACCGGGAGTTTTCGCCGGCGCTGGAGCGATTTATTCGCGTCCGGCTGGTGCCCGAAGCCGAGCGCGATGATGTGCTGCAGGCCGTGTTTTTGAAGCTGGCGCGCATTGATGACCTTGCCGACAAGCTCTCGGCCCGGCCCGACACGATGTTGAGTTACCTGTTCACGGTAACCATTAATGTGATCCGGGATTCAGCCCGGCGCGCGGCAGTGAGGCAGAAGAAGTATCACTTCAGCATGGATGACCGCGACTACCACTCGGAAGACCCAGAGCCTGACAGCCTGTTGGAGGCCCACCAGGATGGCGCGGTGTTCCGCTCGGTGCTCAAGAACATGAAAAGCAAGCATCGGCAGGCGTTTGTCCTCAGCCGGTTCAAGGGTCTCAGCTACCGCGAGACGGCCAACGAGATGGGTGTATCAGTCAGCACCGTGGAGAAATACATCTCCGCGGCTTTGCTCAAGTTCAGGAAAGAATTACTGCGATGAATTCAACAAGTAACAGCGGATATCCGCAGGGCCTGGTTCCCGTCGCCATCAGCGAGCGCGCTGCGCAGTTTGTGGCGCGCATCCATGCCGGTGACCTTTCGGCCGCGGACGAGGAAGAGCTGTTCGCCTGGCTCGACCAGGACAAGCTCCACCGCGAAGAGTACCAACGCATGCTTGACGTGCATGATATGGCGCTGGGCCTGGCTGAAGGCGCCGAAACGGGCTCGCCAGCGAGCAACGAAAGCCCTGTGGCGCGCGGCGCCCGCACGCGGCGGCCAGGCGTGGCCTGGTCATTGGCTGCAGGCGTCGCGGTAGCGGTTGCAGCGGGATTGTTGCTGGGGCCGTTCAGCAGCAGCCAGCCAGTCGTCGAAAGGAATGCCTTCAGCACCGCGATAGGCGAGCAGCGGCTGATTGTTCTCGACGAGGGCAGCGAGATTTACCTCAACACCAACACCCAAATCAGCGTCGAATTGACCGACACTGCGCGCCACGTCGAGTTGCAACAAGGCGAGGCCTTCTTCACCGTTTCACCCGACAAGACCCGGCCGTTCTCCGTTTCCGCGGTTGACGGTGCTGCCACCGCGCTTGGAACCGAATTCAACGTGATGCTGACAGCGGCAGGCCTGAACGTTTCTGTCAGCGAGGGCACGGTGGCGCTTCACTCGATGACTGTTCCCGCCTCCGAGGTGGTTGCACAGTGGCGCAGCGACGAAGCAGGTGCTGACAACGGCGAAGGCCAGGTTGTGATCCTCGAGAATGGCTCTTCAGCCACCATCAGTGGCCAGACCATCAGCGTGTTGCAGGAGCAGGACAGGTACCGCTTTGGCGAATGGCGTTCGGGTGTGCTGCGGTTCGAGAACCGCACGCTGTCCAGCCTGATGCAGGAACTCAACCGCTACACCCCCGATACCATCGAGTTCGACACCCCGGAGATAGCCGCGCGCACCGTGAGCGGCGTGCTTGACCTGCGCGACTTCGACAGTGTCTGGCTGGGCCTGGAGGCAACGGCCAATGTCCAGGTGGTGCGCCGGCCGGGGCGGGTCATCCTGACCGCCAAAGATGAACAGCGGGCCCCGGAGGCCGGGCTTAACTGACCGCTCTGCTCGCTCGATTTCTGTCGCCAACGTATGACCCCACGGGAACCAGGTTCAAGCGCAAACGCCCTTAGATCAATGCAGGTCGTCGGTCTGCTGCTGGTTGTCTTCGGCGCGTCCAAGGCGTTTGCCCAGAGCAATTTCGCCGGCCCCGATCCGGTCGATTTCGAGATTTCCCGCCAGCCCACCAGCGCGGCGCTGCTCGAATTTGCCGAGCAGGCTTCGGTGCAGCTTGTCTTCAAGCACGAAATCACCGATGGCCTTGAATCGGCAGAGTTGCAGGGAGAAATGTCCCGCGTTCGGGCGCTTGAGCGCCTGCTGGACGGCACCGGGCTGGAATACGAGCAATTGGCTTCCAACCTGGTGGTGCTCAAGCCAAAGCTCGAAGAGCTGGTGCCAAAACAGGAGACGGCGGTCTCCGAGGCTCCCGAGCGGCCAGTTGAGCTGGAAGAGATCATCATTACCGCCACCAAGCAGCGCTCCCCGCTGATGACCACGCCGGCTTCGGTCAGCGCTATCACCCAGGTGACCCTGGATGACATGGGCGCACACTCGTTCAAGGACTTCTACCGCCTGGCGCCCGGCCTTTCGGTGCAGGACCGCGGTCCGCACCAGAAGAAAATTGTCATTCGCGGCATACAGAATGCGGCGCACGGCTCGGCAGCGGGCAATACCGTTGGGGTCTATATCGACGACATGCCGGTGACTCTGTTGCCGTCCAACGAGGCCATCGACCTCAACCTTTTCGATATGCAGCGGGTAGAAGTGCTGCGTGGCCCGCAGGGCACGCTTTACGGCGCAAGCTCAATGGCGGGCACCATTCGCTACATTACCCACCCCCCGGAACTGGAAAAATCCAGCTCGCGGGTCAGGAGCACGTTCGCGGTAACCGAGTCGGGCGACCCGAGTTACGGACTTGAAGGCATGCTAAACGTCCCCCTGGCCGAGCGTGACGCAGCCGTGCGGCTGGTGGCCTATTCGCTCACCGCCGGGGGATTTATCGACAAGACCTTTGAAGGCGCAGAGGTGCCTGCATCGCCTGGCAAGCCCGCGTTCGGGGTTGCGCCACGCGAGGCCTACACGCTTGCCCCGCTGACCGACAGCAACGCGAACACCCACGAGGTCAACGGCGCCCGCGCCAGCGTGCGGTGGGAGATTGACCCGCGCAATCGCATCACGTTTCGAACCATGATGCAGGAGTCGACGGTTGATGATTCCTTCGCGTACCAGGCTGAACTGGCGGGCGACCTCAAAGATGCATCCACCATCCGCCTGCCGCGGCAGGACAAGTTCTGGCTTTCCAATCTCCAGTCCAGCCACGAACTCGGCCGATGGTCGCTCTATACAACCGCCAGCTACCTGGACCGCGAGCAGTCTTTAACCCAGCGCTTCGACGGAACCCTTGGCGAGTACCTCACGCCGACGGGCTCCGAGTTGTTTCATACTGCCAGCACGCAGGCGCTTGCGCTTGAAGCACGGCTGAAATCGCCGGCCGATGAACCGGTGCGGGGCATGTTGGGCTTGTGGTACTACCAGCATGATCACCTGGTGCATCTGTTCGCCCGCATCCAGAGCCAGCCTGACTTCAACCCGATGAACGAGTTGCAGCCCGAAGACAGTTCGCAATGGGCGGTGTTTGGCGAGCTGGATTTCGACCTGGGAGAAAAAACCACCCTCTCGCCGGGCTTTCGTTTTACCCACTTCGCGCAGGACTTTGGTCCACGCGAAGTGCTGGTGGAGCCGATGTCTGTTTACCTGCCTGCGCGTGGCTTGCAGGACGATCGCAACCAGTTCGACGATGACGTTTCCACCTTCAAGCTCAGCCTTTCGCACCGCTTCTCGGACCAGTTTTACGGCTACGCCCTGGTTTCCGAGGGTTACCGGCCAGGGGGCTTTAACCAGAACATCCTCGACAACCCGCAGATGCCGGCCACCTATGAACCGGATTCGCTGGTCAACTACGAGCTGGGGGGCAAGTGGCAGTCAGAAGATGAGCGCTGGCGCATTCTGACCGCGATCTACCACAACGCCTGGTCAGACATGCAATCTGTCTTCAGGCTGGACGGGGTGACCTACAAGACCAATGCGGGACGGGCGCACATCACCGGCATCGAGGTGGAGTTCCAGGCGAGGCCCCGTTCCGACTGGCTGCTTTCGGCATCGGGAACCGTGCGGGAGGCGCAACTGGACAATGATGTGACCTCGGGCCTGGGCGAGATGACGGGTTTCGAGGGCAAAGAGGGCGACCGCCTGATCGGCGTGCCCAACGTCACTTTCACGGCCTCGGCCCAGTACGAGTTTTCGTTCGGCAAAAACAATTGGATGGGATCGGCCAGGGCGGATCTGGCTTACGTGGGTGATTCGTATACCCGTTTCCGGGCTGATCCCCCCGCAGATCCCGGGCTCCAGGACAAGATGGATAGCTACACCCTGCTAAACCTTCGGGCACGCATGCATCATCGCAAGTGGTCGCTTGGCCTGTTCTGCGACAATGTGCTCGATACCCGCGCCGAACTCGATATTCTCGAGCTCTTCAACCAGCCCGAAACCACCACCGTGGTGCGGCCTCGCACCATTGGCGTTGAATTCGAATACCGCCACTAGGGGTTAAAAAACCTCTGCCCGGATGGGGCTCCGGGCAGAGGAACACACAGGCGATCTCATGGCGATCGCCTTCTCGCACTCAGTAGTTGTATTGCATCTGCACGCCAATCGTGCGCGGGCGTACGTAGGTCGTTGTCTCGACACCGTCAGCACGGAGCAGGATGTCCACTTCGGCCCTGGTGTCGAACAGGTTGGTCACGAACAACTCGGCGTTCCAGTTCTTGAACGGCTGGAAACGGCCACGCAGGTTGACCAGCACATAGTCATCCAGGCGCGCGCGTTCGCTGGGGTCTGCCGGCGGATCGGCGCGGAACCGCGTGTAGGAGTCGCTGACGTAGTTAACGTCGGCACGCAAGGCTCCGCCCCATTGATCGAGGCTGGCAAATCGATACTCACCCGCTAGCGAGAGGGTGATGTTGGGTACGTTGAGCAGGCGGTCGCCTTCCTTGCCCTCGGTGCCGGTGGCCACCGACGGGTCAACCACCATGTCTTCATCGAGCATGGCTTCGCGGAAGGTGCCCGAGCCCCAGAAGGTCAGTCGGTCGGTTGCGTTCACCACCGTCTCGAACTCGAGACCGGCGATGTGTGATTCACCCGCGTTGCCGGTGAAGGTCACGCCGCTCAGGCTGATCTTGTTCTGCATGTTCGACCAGTCAACGTAGAACAGGGTGGTGTTCAACTGCAGGGTTCCATCCATGAACGTCGCTTTTGAGCCCAGTTCGTAGTTCCACAAGGAATCAGAGCTGAACTGGTCGGGCGCCCGCGGGTCATTCAGGATGTTCTTGTTGAAGCCGCCCACGCGCACACCTTCAGAAGCCAGCGCGTAGAGGAACACGTTGTCGGTGGCCTGGTAGCTGATGTCGAACTTCATGCTGGGCACCGAATCTTCATACGTGGTGATGGTTGGATCCACGCCGTATGGAGGAAAGAACACCGCGGTTGGCTCCACGAAGGTAACGGTCGGCCCGTCACTCTGCTCGAAATCGGAGTAGCGATAGCCGAAGGTGCCGGTTAGCTTGTCAGTGAAGTCCCATGAGACCTCGCCAAACAGCGCCCACTGCTCACCCTTGGTGTTGAAGATCTGCCCCCAGTTTGTAAGCTCGGGCATGATCTGCAGGCGCGAGCGGTTGCTGCTCTCGTCGTGGAACTTGAAGTACCAGGCGCCAACCAGCCAGTTCAGGCGGCTGTCGTTTTGCGAAACCAGCCTGAACTCCTGCGACAGGCCCCAGGCTTCGGTCATCGGGTGAAGCTCGGTGCCCGGAGGCGAAAGGCCAAACGGGAAGCCGTTGTCCCAGGCCTGGATCAGGTCTTTTTCGCGGTCGATGTAGTTGGTTGAGGAGTAGAACGACGCGCCGCCGAAATCGTATTCAGCCACCAGCGAGTAAATCCAGTTCTTGTCGAAGCTCGGATATTTGATGGTGGAGCCATCTTCCAACTCGCCGTAAAGCTGCGGTTGCGAGGCCCAGGTGTCATCGGCCTGCGAGTCTTCGTACAGAATGGTGCCGATGATCGACAGCTTGTCGGTCGGCTCCCACTTGAGCATGGCGCGCATGCCGGTGAGTTCGCGGCTGTTGGCGTTTTTCTCTTCCAGTGAAGGCAGCGTGTAGGCGTCATAGCCGGCGATTCCGAGTTCCGGAATCGGGTCCATGGCGGGCACATCCATGCCCGGGAATACCTTGTCGATCCAGCCGCCATCCTTGCGGTAGTAGGCCACGATGCGTGCCGCCAACTGGTCCTGCACCAGCGGGATATTCACCATCGTCTCGACCGAGTAGCTGGGGTCACCGCCGTCGGTGGTCGCCAGCATCGCCTGCGCGTTGGCCTCGTACTCATTCATGCGCGGCTTGTTGGTGACGTATTTAACGGTGCCCGCCATCGAGCTGGCGCCGTACAACGTTCCCTGCGGGCCGCGCAGCACCTCGATGCGCTCCAGGTCGTAAAGGCTGAGGTTCAAAGCCTGGCTGGATGGCAGCAGGGTGACCGGGATGTCATCCACGTAAACACCCACGGTGTTGTTGTTGTAAGAACCGTGGGTCTTGTTCTCGATGCCACGAATGGTGGTCTTGGTCTGGTGGGGGCCACGGTCGAGAATGCTCAGGCCGGGCACCAGGCGGTAGAACGATGCGAAATCCGCCGCGCTGGCGTCCTGCAGTTGCGCGCCGGTCAGCGCTGAAACACTCAGGGCCGTGGTTTGCAGGTTGGTGGCTCGCTTGGTGGCGGTAACCAGGACTTCTTCAAGCATCCTGGGTGCGTCGTCATCGTCAGCCTCATCCTGGGCAACGGCGTAAGTTGGCGCGGCCAGCGCTGCTGCAATAGCCGCAGCAAGCCAGGCGTCGCGTTTTCTGTGCTTGTGTCTTGTCATGCTCAAAACCCTCAGTTTCGATTGCTGGTACAGAGTTGGCGGTCCGGGAATGCATGACCCTGGGGGGCACGAAAGCCGGGCTCGCTATTGGGTTGTACGCAAGCCAGCGGCTTCCCCTCCAAAACTCCGCTGAGCTGCATTCGGTTGCGGGCAAGAAAGGTCCGGCTGTCTTTCGAGATTTGGAGGGGGTTTACTTGTGCTGCGTATTACAGGAGAGAACCTCTTCAAGGAGTCAGCATGACCAACAAGAAAACAGCAGTCGCAACCCTGGTGGTTGGCTTGATCAGCGCATCCGTTTGCCAGGTCGCCATGGCGCAGGCTGATGATGAGAAGCGCTACTACCAGACCACGTCGGCATTCGGCGAGAAGCTTTACACCGCCGAGCTTCCCGCTCTGAACATGAGCGCGCAGCTCCTGGATCGCGCGTTGGTCGAAGCCGAGGCCAACTTCGTCGCAGAGATCACGGTGGATTCCGCCACCTGGTACGGCCGCTTGCTGGGCTACAAGGGTCGCCACCGCAAGGCCATCGAGGTGCTGACCGTTGGCCTCGAGGAGTACCCCGACTCACCCAAGCTGCTGCGCCATCGCGCCCACCGCTATTTTTCACTTCGCGAGTTCGACAACTCCATTGAGGACGGGCTGGAAGCGGCCCGGTTGTTCGAGGGCAAGTTCCTGGAGCGGGAAAAGCCCGGTCCGGAGTATTTCCCCGGCGACCCCGATATTGTCCAGTTCTACACTTACTACCACCTGGGGCAGGCCCTGTTCGCCACCCGCAGCTTTGCCGATGCGGCCGACTGGTTTGACCGGGCCATGCAGGTCTCCATGGCGCACGACGACCATTCCGGCGTGACCTCCAGCGTTTACTGGTTTTACCTGAGTGCGATGCGCGCGGGCGACATCGCCGCTGCCAAGGCGCGACTGGATGCCTACGAACTGACCCTGGATGACCTGCGCGACACCACCGAGGCCCATTCCTACTTTGACGGCCTGCAGGTGTTCAAGCGCAATCGCTCGCCGCAATCATTCCTGTCGCCTGACCAGCTTGCCAGCATGAGCGAGCGGCCCGACCTGATCGCTGCATCGAACGCCTACACGGTGGCCAATTACTACATCAACCAGGCCAGGCCGGAATTGGCCAAGCCCTACCTGCGGCGCGCCGTGCAGGTGGACACCTGGGCGCTGTTTGCGCGCATCCAGGCCGAGGCCGACTGGGTTTACCTGTTTGGTGACGAAAAGCCCTGAAGACGCCTGAATCACGAACCGCAAGGAACACCTCATGTACAAACCTGAGACTGACACCGGGAATCGCCGTGGCAACCGCACTGCATCTTGGCTGGTGACGGCGATGCTGATCTGCGTGTTGCCGTTGGCGGCACAAGCCGAGTTCTCGAACTATCCAACCGACACCTTCCCAAGCACCTACGTACCCGGCGCGGCCCCATCGACCGCGATCATCAATGCCACCATCCTCACCGGCAGCGGGGAGCTGCTCGAAAACGCAACGCTTCTCATGGAAGCGGGCAGGATTTCGGCGGTTGGCCAGGACATAGCCCTGCCCGAGGGCGTGGAAGTGTTCGACGGCAACGGCATGTGGGTGACGCCGGGCATCATCGATGCGCACTCGCACCTTGGGGTGTATGCCTCGCCCGGTCACCTGTCGATGAGCGACGGTAACGAAATGACCGATCCGGTTACGCCCGGAATCTGGGCAGAGCACTCGGTTAACCCGCAAGACGTTGGCTTTTCGCGCGCGCTTGCAGGAGGCGTCACCACCATCCAGGTGCTGCCTGGCTCGGCCAACCTGTTTGGCGGGCGCACCGTGGTGTTAAAGCTGGTGCCGCGCAGCAGTGTCCAGGAGATGAAGTTTCCCGGCGCTTTGCAGGGGCTGAAGATGGCCTGCGGCGAGAATCCCAAGCGGGTTTACAAATCCAGGGGGCCGAGTACCCGCATGGGCATGATGGCGGGTTACCGCCAGGCTTTCGCACAGGCCGCGGAGTATCGTGACTCGTGGGCGCGCTACCAGGAAGCCGTTGACAACGGGGAGAACCCGGTCGCACCCAAACGGGACCTCGACATGGACACCCTGGCGGCAGTGCTGGATGGCGACATTATCGTCAACATTCATTGCTACCGGGGTGACGAGATGATTGCAATGCTGGGTCTCGCCGAGGAATTCGGCTTCAAGATCCAGACCTTTCACCATGCAATCGAGGCATACAAGATCGCCCCGGAACTGGCGCAGGCCGACGTGTGCGTGGCCACCTGGGCAGACTGGTGGGGCTACAAGCTGGAGGCATTCGATACCGTGGAATCCAATGCGGCAATCATTCATGAGGCGGGCGGCTGCGCCATTATCAAGAGCGACAGCGACACCGATATCCAGGTCATGAACCAGATGATGACCAAGGCATGGTCGGCCGGCAAACGCGGCGGCCTGCATGTTTCCAAGGAGGATGCCATTCAGTGGATCACGCTGAACCCGGCCAAAGCCCTGGGCATTGAAAACGAAACCGGGTCGCTCGAAGCGGGCAAAGCGGCAGACGTGGTGCTGTGGTCAGCCGACCCCTTCAGCGTCTATGCGCTGGCCGAGAAAGTGTTTGTTGACGGCAGCCTCGAGTTTGACCGTAGCCGGCTGGAGGAAAGCTGGCAGGGTGATTTCGAGACCTGGTACAACAAAAAAGGAGCACACCAATGAGGCGCTCCAACCTGAACTGGGCCGTGCTGGTCTCGGCCGCACTGGCAACCTTTAGCTCCCACGCCGCGGAAACCATTGCCATCGTTGGCGGGCAGGTGCACACGCTGGGGAGCAACGGGGTCATCGACGGCGGAACCGTGGTGATCGAAAACGGCCGCGTGGCTTCGGTCACTGAATCCGGCCAGGCTCCGCAAGGCGCACGCATCATTGATGCCAAGGGCAAGTACGTGGTGCCGGGCTTCATGAATGGTCTTTCCCAGGTGGGGTTGTTTGAAACCCCCTATGAACCCGTAGAGGCGGCAGACTCGCATGGCGAATCGGTGCTCAATGCTGCATTTGATGTGCGGCTTGGCTGGAACCCGGAATCGGTTGTCGTTTCCGAAAACCGCAGACGCGGCCTGACGCATGTTGTTGTTGCGCCAACCTCCACCGTGAACCTCCTCAACCCCGGCGCCAGCAAGCCCGGTGTCGATGACATGTTTTATGGCTCCAGCGCCATTGCGATGCTGGATGGGTCGTGGGATACCGCGATGACGCGCGGGCCGCAGGTTGTCAGCATCGCCGATGGTGGCCACCGCAACATTTCATGGGGCCAGTTGCGCGTGGTGCTCGACCAGGTTCGCCAGTACCAGCGCCATCGTCAGCGCATCCTGGAGGGCAAATGGAACGGTGAGTTCCTGCTTTCACCATTCAATATGGACGCCCTGATTCCGGTTGTGGAAGGCGAGCAGGCGTTGGTGATCCTGCTGGCATCGGAAATCGATATTCGCCAGGCGATCGAGTTCAAGCAGGAGCAATCGGTCGAGGTCATCCTGGTTGGCGCAGCGGAGGCGTGGAAGGTGGCAGACCAACTGGCGGCAGCAGAGGTGCCGGTCCTGATCAACCCACTGGAGAACCTGCCGCGCCAGTTCCTGACCATGGGCGCTACTTTTGAGAACGCGGCGAAACTGGAGGCGGCAGGCGTGAAGTTCGGGATTGTCGCCCCGCCCTTCGTATCAGCGCATCGCGCCTACTCAATCAACCAGTCGGCTGGCATCGCCGTGGCCCATGGTCTGTCCTGGGGCGCCGCGCTGGAAGCACTGTCGCTGGCGCCCGCCCAGATTTTCGGAATTGATGATCAGCTTGGCAGCATTGAACCCGGCAAGGTCGCCAACATCGTGGTGTGGGACGGTGACCCGCTGGAAGTTGCCAGCATGCCCGCCAACATTATCGTCGGTGGCAAGGAAATGCCGGTGACCAGTCGCCAGACGATGTTGAGAGACAAGTACCTGGCGAAATAGGCGTAGGCTTAGCCGCGGCAGTCCTCGGGCAGCATTTCCCGCTCGAGGCCTTCGCCGCCGCAGGTCCACTCCAGCGCGTACTTGCCGCCGTGGTTAGTGGTGCCAGAAATGAAGACGAATTGCTCAACGCCGGTCGGATTCTCGATCACTCCGTCGTTGATGAAGACCTTGATCGTCACCGTGTCGCCGGAAGGCGCGTGCTCGATCTTCATGTCGCGCACGATTTCCGGCCGGGAAACGGTGTTCGAAAGCATTGCATCCGCCTCGGTGCGGTTCTTCGGCAGCGAATTGCTGACCATGTAGGCCTGGGTAATTTTGCGCTTCGATTCGCTGGCCAGGTTGAAAGCCTCGGTCAGTTTGGCCTTGGCGGTGTGGGCCTTGTACTTCGGCACGGCTACCAGTGATGCGGTTCCTATGATGGCTACAACCAGCAAGAGCTGCAGACCACCAAACCCCTTCTGAACGCGTTTCATGACACCTCCTCCTTGGAAAAGTGAATTGCCAAGGGATGTTCATGCGATTTTCGTGCCAGCCTTGACTAAAACCGCTGCAGGCCTCGTGTGTGGCGCGTTAGAACCCTTCAAGCTGGCCGTGCCAGGCGACGAATTACGGCACTATTTGGCAAAAACATCGCAATGTTGACGCCGCCCTTGTCCTGGCAAACCTGGACAAAGCCCCGCGCGAAAGCCCGGGGCTTTCTTTTCAGCGCGGCGACTCAAGCTTTTGCAAGCTGGTATATTGGCGTTTCCGACCTGCCGGCCAGTTGGGCAAAGCGTCGGATCAAGCAAGGGATGTGCATTGGCGGTCGCTGTCGTCAGTGTCTTCGGAAAAAAAAACTAACGAGGAAGATCATGATGGTGACGATCCGCACCGGATGCCGCTTGTTTGTGCTCGCATGGTTCGTTGCATGCGGGGTTTTTGCCCAACCGCTGTTCGCCCAGGACTTCACGGCAACCAAGAGCAACGACACCGGCGGTGCAGGTAGTTCCGGCGTGGCGTTTACCTGGTCGATCACGGTACGAAACAGCGGTGCAGCTTCTGGAACGTTTCCAACGGCTGGAAATATTCTGCGTGACAACCTGCCCAGCGCCAATATCACTTACGGAACACCCACCGTGGTCACCCAGAGCGGCGTCACCGGCACCATCGGCTGCGGCATTGGCAGTGCAACGCTCAACTGCGTTGCGATTGGCGGAGTGACTTTCGACCCCAACGGCTTCATCACCGTGGAGTTTTCCGCAACGCCGTCTTCCACTGGCACCTTCGCCAACCCCCTTGCACCCGGAATATGCCGTGCCAATGCGGACAGCACCGCCAGCGAGACCAACGCCAACAACAACGATTGCAGTGACACCGTCAATGTGGCGCCGGCAGCCAGTGCGGACCTGGTCGCGGTAAAAACCAACAACGTCAACGGTAACACCACGAACGGCGACTGGACCTGGACGATCCAGGTCAGCAACAGCGGCAGCCTGGACGCGACGTTCAATGCCGGGCAAACCATTCTTACCGACAACCTTCCCAATACCGATGTCGCCTACGGCGCGCCGGTAATCGCCAACCAGACGGACATCTCGGGCACTGGCACCATCAGTTGTAGCATCGTGTCGTTCAACCTGAGCTGCACAGCCAGCGGTGGCACCGTGATTTTCGGCTCGGCGACGGGCTCCTTCACTGTCACCGTGGATGCTGCCGCTACAGCGGGTGCAACCTTTGCCAACCCACGCAATGGGGGAGTCTGCGTGGCTGACCCGAGCGACAATATCGCTGAAGACAGCGAGGCAAACAATGCGTGCGCGGACACGGTCACCGTGCCTGCGTCACCGGATTTTTCGGTCACCAAGACCAATGACACCGCCGGGGCCGGCAATGCCGGAACCCCGTTCAACTGGTTTATCACGGTGAACAACATCGGATCCGTGCCCGCAAGCCTGCTGGGCCTGATTCTCACCGACAACCTGCCAACGCCGAACGTGACCTACGGTACGCCAACCATTTCCTCGAGCAGCGGGGTCAGTGGTTCACCGATTGACTGCCAGATAAGCCCGTCCAGCGACCTCAACTGCCTGGCCCTGGGTACTACCATCGCGGCCGGAGGATCGTTCACGGTGCAGATTCCGACGACACCGAGCACCAGCGGCACCCTTGTCAATCCTCGCGCAGGCGGTGCATGCACGGTTAACCCGGGTAACAGTGCCGTGGCCGAGGTCAACAGCACCAACAACAGTTGCTCCGACACCGTCGATGTGGCCGGCGCTACCGGCCCTGACGTCGCGGTAAGCAAGACCAACACCGCGCCTGGCGGCAGTGCAACCGGCCCCTGGAACTGGTTGCTCAACGTCAGCGCCGGCGGCACCACGGATTCAACCTTCAGTGACGGCCAGACCATTCTTATCGATAACCTGCCGAATACGGGCCTGACTTACGGCACGCCCAGCGTGGGATCCGTCTCCGGTGTCACCAATGCGGGCAATATCGATTGCAACATCGTGTCTTCAGACCTGGTGTGCACTGCCAATGGCGCTGATGTCACCCTGGCGTCAGGTTCGGGTTCATTCATCGTCACCGTGCCGGTTACGCCCACGGTTGCGGGCGCCTATGCCAACCCCCGGCAGGGTGGCGTTTGTGCGATCGACCCCAATGACAACATCAGCGAGGGCGATGAAACCAACAACAGTTGCGCCGATTCGGTGACGGTCGAGCCGACCCCTGATTTCGTGATCACCAAGAGCAATGACACCGCAGGTGTGG
Organism: Gammaproteobacteria bacterium; assembly: GCA_030428105.1. Lineage (GTDB taxonomy): Bacteria > Pseudomonadota > Gammaproteobacteria > Xanthomonadales > SZUA-36 > JAUIBE01. Next base: position 79,857 of record JAUIBE010000007.1, on the reverse strand, counting down.
GCGCCCTGGGCGTGCCGTTCACCTGGACATTGACCGCCACCAATGTCGGTGATGTGGCAGCGGTGTTTACCGGCTTTGGAGTGATGATCCTGGATAGCCTGCCAGACTCGGGATTGACCTATGGAACGCCGCAAATCACCGACCAGGGCGGTATCAGCTCGGGAAGTTTCATCTGCAACATCAACCCAGCCACCATCCTGGTTTGCGAGACGGCTGGCGCCACGGTCGACGTCAATGGATTCCTGACGGTAGAAGTTACCGCTACGCCCACCGCTGGCGGTGTATTCGACAACCCCCGCGCTGGTGGTAGCTGCCAGGCGGACGGCGTCAACAGCATTGTCGAGCTGAACGAAGGCAATAATGGTTGTTCCGATACGGTCACGGTTTCAACCGACGCCGATGTTTACGTCACCAAGACCGATGGTGTTACCACGGCCATTCCTGGCGAAACGGTGACTTACACCATCGTGGCTGGCAACTTCGGCCCGAGCAGCGACCCTGCGGTATCGCTCAGCGATGTTTTCCCTGCGCCACTGGACAATTGCACTTACACCAGCGTTGCCGCCGGCGGCGCCAGCGGCAACACCGCGGCGGGCGCGGGCGACCTGTCCGAAACCCTGAGCCTGCCTGCCGGGAGCTCGGTCAGTTACGATGTGACCTGCGATATTCCGGCATCGGCCACGGGCACGCTGTTCAATACCGCCAGCGTAACCGGTTCGTTGACCGACCCCGATGCGGGCGACAACTCGGCTACCGATAACGACACCGTGCTGGTTCCGGAAGCGGATATCGAAGTCACCAAAACGGATGGCCTCACCACCGTGGTGCCGGGTGAGAGCCTGACCTACACCATCGTGGCCACCAACATCGGGCCCAGCGATGATCCGGCCGTGTCACTCAATGACACCTTGCCAGCAGACCTCAGTTGTACGTTCACCAGCCTCGCCGCCGGCGGCGCATCCGGCAACACGGCTGCCGGAAACGGAGACCTGGCCGAGACACTCGCCATGCCCGCGGGAAGCTCGGTGACTTACACGGTAGCTTGCGACATCGCATCTTCGGCAACTGGCACGCTCAGCAACACGGCTGCGGCGACGGCTTCTGTTACCGACCCGGTGCCTGGCAATAACTCGGCAACAGACGACGACACGGCGCTGGCGCCCGAGGCCGATGTTTCGATAACCAAGACCGATGGTGTGACCAGCGCCATTCCGGGACAAAGCCTGACCTACACCATCGTGGCCGCTAACGCCGGGCCGAGTGACGACCCCGCGGTGTCGCTCAGCGACACTTTGCCGGCTGACCTGACCTGCACCTACACCAGCGTCGCCGCCGGTGGCGCATCGGGTAACACGGCAGCGGGCGCCGGCGATCTTTCCGACACGCTGTCCATGCCCGCAGGCAGTTCGGTGACCTACACGCTCAATTGCGACATCGCATCTTCCGCCACGGGCACGCTGAGCAATACCGCGTCGGTGTCCGCATCGGTGACCGATCCGGTGCCCGCCAATGACTCGGCCACCGATGACGATACCGTGCTGATGCCCGAGGCGGATATCGCCGTGACCAAGACCGATGGCGTGACCAGCGTCATTCCGAGCGAAACCCTGGTTTACACCATCATCGCCACCAATAACGGGCCCAGTGATGACCCCGCGGTGGCCCTGGCGGACACATTGCCCACGGAGCTGACTTGCACCTCTACCAGCGTCGCGGCTGGCGGGGCCAGCGGCAATACGGCGGCGGGTAGCGGGGACCTGGCCGAGACCCTCAGCATGCCGGCCGGTAGCTCGGTCACCTACACGGTCAGCTGCGATGTAGATAGCCAGGCCGCTGGCGTCACACTTTCAAACACCGTGGTGGTAACGCCCTCTGTTACCGATCCGGTGCCGGGAAACAACTCGGCCACCGATGACGACACGATGGTGATCGAACAGGCCGATATCTCGATTACCAAGACCGATGGCGTGACCGAAGCCATTCCGGGCGATGACGTGGTCTACACCATCGTGGTGGCGAATGCCGGCCCCAGCCCTGACCCCGCGGTCGCGGTTGCGGATACCTTCCCGGTTGGGCTTGGTTGTTCCTGGACCAGCGTGGCTGCAGGCGGAGCGACGGGCAATACCACCAGTTCCGGCAATTTGGCTGATACGCTCGATATGCCCGCAGGCAGTTCGGTGACCTACACGGTAACCTGCGCCATCGATCCTTCGGCGACCGGAACCTTGTCCAACACCGCCACGGCCACCGCGTCGATTGACGACCCGGATCCCGCCAACAATTCGGCCACCGATGATGACACCGTGCTGACGCCGATGGCGGACCTCTCCATCACCAAGGTGGCCAACCCCGACCCGGCGGAGGTCAACGCACCGTTGATCTACACGGTGACGGTGACCAACAACGGCCCCAGCGATGCCGTCGCGGTGGAGATGGTTGATACGCTGGATGGTTCGGTGGATTCGCCGGTGGTCAACACCAGCCAGGGCACTTGCGCAGTGGCGTTGCCCGAGGTCACTTGCGACCTGGGTACGATGGCGCCCGGCAGCCAGGCGACCATTACCATCGCCGTTAATCCAGGCGAAGCGGGCAGCATTTCGAACACTGCAGTGGTCTCCTCGGATACCGAGGATCCAACGCCGGCGAATGACACCGTGGCCATATCCACCGTCATCACCAACGCCGACGTCACCATTCGCGTGACCAAGGACTTCAGCGATGACAATCCCGCAGAAGTCGAGGTGGTGCTGGCGTGCAACACTGGTCTCCCGCTGGAGCAGTCGGCGGTCATTGTTGACCCTGACAGTTTGCCGGGCCCCGGACTGTTCACCCAGGTCGATTTCGTGGTTGGTGATTTCCAAAGCGGTGAGATGGATTGCGAGGTCTACGAACTCGTTCCTGCAGGCTATCAGGCCTCTTACCTGGCATCCGGCGACAGCGACAATGATGATTCCGCCGATGGATGTGTTTTCACAGCCATCGAAGGCAACCACTTCAACGAATGCGAGATCGAGAACAAGCTCCAGCCCGTGGAAGTGGTCGTCGAGAAGGAGTGGATCGATGAAAACCCGCAGTTCCATTACCCCGAGTGGGTGGAAGTGACCCTCCGTTGTAACGCCCCGATCCTTGGCGATTGCGAAAGCGAGACGGATGGCATTTGCAGCATTGAAGGCAGCCAGGCGCAGGCCAGCACCTACATTGACCCGGCCAACCCCGGTCAATTCCACGTGCTGCCGCACTGGGATGGAAGCACCGTGTGCAGCGCCACCGAGGAGTCGCAGCCCGGAGTCATCCAGGACCAGGACGATTGCGCAATGATCGCGCTGGCCCCTGGCGTTGGCGGAAGCTGCCTGCTGACCAACACCCGCGTGTACGAGGGCATACCAACCCTCGACCGCTACGGCATCCTGCTTCTTGCGCTGTTGATGCTGGGTGTCGGCATGGTCGGGGTGCGCCGCTTCACCTGATCGTAACAGGGGCAGGGCTTTCGCCTGTGGTAGCGTAGCCTGATGTTGAACAGACTGGTTGCGCTGTTGGCCCTGTTGGTTGCGCTTGCTGCAAGCGCAGACCAGCCGGTTCGCCTTGAGCAGCGCCTTTCCCTGGCGCGCGTTAGCGACCTGGATGGCAGCGTGGGCTTGCAACCGTTGAGCCCGCAGCGCTGGCGCCAGGCAGTGTTCGAGCTACGCCGCGCGGGCGCGGTCGAACTGGGCTGGCCGCAGGCGCGGCGCCTGGCTTCACAACAGCTTGGCCAACTGGGTCCACAAGCGGTTCCCCTTGGATTGCTGCATGCATTGGTCGAGAAGCAGAGCCAGGATGGCGGCGTTCAAGCCGTCGAGGTCTTTGCGCTGGGTGCATTGAAAGAACGCAGCTTTCATGGCCACAACATCGACCTGGTCCTGCCGTCATCGGCCATTCTCCAGCACGGCGTTGCACCACTGCAGCAGCTCGAAGTGGATGCCGGTGATGGCCGGGGGTTTCGACACTTCGCGCCGGACAAACCGCTAAACGTCAGTTATCCGGATACCGGAACCAAGACGGTTCGAGTAAGAACCATAAGGCAGAATGGTGTGTTGCTGGAATCAGCGGCCACCTTCGAAGTCGTTCGGGGAACCACGCCAGACCCCACCGAAACCTGGCAGGTCACTGCCAGCGAGACCTGGGATGGTGAAGCCGGAACCGGGCAGGCTTACGTTTACCTCGCAGCGGGCCGAACCGAGCTGACCAATCCGGTGGTAGTGATCGAGGGTTTCGACCTGGACAACACCATGGACTGGCCGGTGCTTTACGACCTGCTCAACCAGGAAAACCTGCTGGAAGACCTGCGCGCCGATGGCTTTGACGCCGTGGTCCTTGATTTCACCGAAGCAGTCGATCCCATCCAGCGCAATGCCTTCGTGGTGACCGAGTTGCTGGACCAGGTCCGCGCTACGATTCCTCCTGGGCAGTCCATCGCACTGGCCGGCGCCAGTATGGGCGGGCTGGTCAGCCGTTATGCCCTGCTGTGGATGGAAGACCAGGCCATCGACCACCAGGTTCGAACCTGGATTTCTTTTGACTCGCCGCAAATGGGCGCCAACATCCCGCTGGGCCTGCAAGCCTGGGTGCGGTTCTTCGCTTCTGAAGCGGAAGAGGCTGACTTCCTGCTCTCCCGGCTGCGTACGCCAGCGGCGCGCCAGATGCTGCTTTATCACGTGGACAGCACGGTGGGCACCACGGCAGCGCCCGATCCTCTGCTTGCAGCCCTGAACGCCGGGTTCGATGCACTGGGCAGCTGGCCGCAACTGCCGCGTCGCGCGTCCATCATCAACGGCAGCGGCTTGATGGCCGACCAGGGCTTCAATGCCGGCGACCAGGTCATCGAGTGGGAGCACCGCAGCGTGTTGGTGGATATTGACGGCAACGTGTGGGCGGTTCCGGATGGCGGCAGCCAGGTGATTTTCGAGGGAATGATCGATGTGATCATCATTGGTGGAGACAGTGAAGACTTCACCGTTTCAGGCACCTTGCCGTGGGACAATTCTCCCGGTGGCTCACGCCCCTCCATGCAGCAGGCGGCCGACGTGGAAGCGCCCTACGGCGACATCGTCGCGCTGCACGGCAGTCACAATTTCATTCCATCGGTCAGCAGCCTCGGGTTGGCTACCAACGACCCGTTTTATGACATCGCCGGAGACCCCAACCTGGTCGCGAATACGCCCTTCGACGCGGTCTACTACCCGGCGGCAAACCAGGAGCACATCGAAATCACAGCCGAGAACAAGGCGTGGTTCATTTCCGAGGTGTGGTTCGGTTTTGAGAATCCCGACGCGATTTTCGCCAGCGGGTTTGAAGCCGCGATTCCCTAGCCAGCCTAGAGCATGTCCTTGAGCCGGTAGTAGAGCATCCCCAGGGCGATAATCTGGTTGCCAAAGGTCTGCGAGCCCGGAATGCGGAAGTGAGGGGTGCTGGCAAACACGTCGAAGCGCTCCAGGGTGCCGGCAATGGCGTCGGCCATGATTTCGCCCATGACGTGGGTGGCGTTCACCCCGTGGCCGGAATAGCCCTGGCAGTAGTAGACATTCCCCTGGATGCGGCCAACTGCCGGGATGCGGTTAAGCACGATGCCGATTTTTCCGCCCCACTCGTAATCGATCCGCACGTCTTTTAGCTGCGGGTAAACCTTCAGCATGCGCGGCACGATGGCTTTCGCGATGCTGGCCGGGTCGCGGCCGGAGTAATTGCAGCGCCCGCCGTACAGCAGCCGCTTGTCGGCCGAAAGCCGGTAGTAATCGACAATTTCATTGAGGTCACAAACCGCGACGTCGAGCGGGTTGATCTCTTCCACAATTTCGGCAGAAAGCGGCTCGGTGGCAATGATGTAACTGCCCGCCGGAAACACCAGGTTGGTCAGCTCTTTCTGCTGCAGCGAGAGGTAGGCATTGCCAGCCAACACCACTGCATCCGCATCAACGTGGCCGGTCTCTGTTCGAACCCGGGGATTGGCGCCATGGTCGATCGCCACCACCGGCGACTGCTCAAAGATCCGCACGCCGAGGTTTTCGGCGGCGCGCGCTTCGCCTATGCACAGGTTCAGCGGGTGCAGGTGGCCGTCGCGGTAGCAGGCGAATGCACCCATGTACCTGGAGGTTCCCAGGTTTGCCCCGGTCTGTTCCGCATCCCACAACTCGTAGCGGTGTGGAAAGTTGTGCGCGGCACGTTCCTCGGCGTACTCCTGGATGTAGTCAAGGTGGCGCTTCTTCAGGGCGACCTCGACAAAGCCGTGCTTGAGGTCGCAGTCGATGGCGTAACGCGCAACCCGGTCGATCACGATTTCATTGCCGCGCCAGCGAATATCCCACAGCAGGTCTGCGTACTCCGGGCCGAGCCGTTTCTCAATCTTGGCGAGCCCGCTGATGCCGTTGATTAGCTGCCCGCCGTTGCGGCCGGAAGCGCCCCAGCCCACGCGGTTGGCCTCCACAACGGCCACCGAGTAGCCGCGCTCGGCCAGGGTCAGCGCGGTGGCAATTCCGGTGAAGCCAGCGCCCACCACGCAGACATCGGCGCGTTGCGTGCCCTCCAGGCGCGGGTAGTCCGTGGCGAAGTTGCGGGTTGCAGCGTAGTAGGAACCGGTGTGCTCCATGATGGGCACATTGTCGCGAAGCGTTTGCTGGCGCGCAATCTGAAACTGCAGCCGGCTGACTCTATGGCAAGGTGCAACTCGCCTATGGGAGAATGTAGTCCAGATTGCGCGACAGTCGCGGAGAGTCCTGATGAAGCACCTGACGTCCTTGATCCTTGCCTCCCTCCTGGCCAGCAGCCAGGTTTTCGCCCAGGCGGAGCCACCCGAAGAAGAAGAGCAGGCCACCAGCGGTGGCTGGACTTACATCGGTGACGACAAGCGAGTGGGCGTTGGTATCGATGACGACGGCGACTTCCTGGGTGAGTTCATGTTCCTGCTCACCGAGGACTACGATTCTGCCTGGTTGGCTGAAGGCTGGGTGGCCGATGGCGGCGCCGCCGGCCTGAAACTCAACTACCACTGGGTGCCGGCCGACCTCGACCCGAACAACCCGGCGCAGGTTCCGGAAAACGCCTCCATCCAGAAGCTGTTCCTGGCGGTCGACCAGAACGAAGAGAGCGACCGCAAGGCCACATTCGGCTGGGGCATGGAGAAAGAGTCCTGGTTCATGAATATCCAGGGCGCCGTGGGCCTCACCGACGAGCGCCTGGTCAACCAGGTGACCGACGTGTTCACCATGACCGAGACCGGTTTCATCGACGGCCGGCCCTACATCCAGGACTTCACCACCACCGTGGTCACCGACCTGTACGAACAGGCTTACGACTACGGCGTTGGCGCGCGCTACGGTCACTGGTTCGATGAAAACCTGTGGCGCCTGACCGGTGGCCTGGATTACGAGTGGGGTGATTACGACTCCGACCAGTTCACCGTATCGCTGAATGCCGAGAAGTACTTCAACCAGTCGCCGCATTCCTTCGGCCTTCACGCCGAATACTTCAGCCGCGATGGCGATTTCGAATTCCGTGAGTCCAGCGACTGGCGGGGTTACCTCACCTATCGCTACGACTTTGGCAGCAACCACCGCGCAACCCGCGAAACCCGCCGGGTGGAAGTGCAGCCGGAAGGCCTGACTGAAACCCGCACCGAGCAGCAGATGGTCAAGCACCGCATCACGGTATCCAACGAGGTGCTGTTCGACCTGGACCGTTCTGCGCTGCGCAGCGAGGGCTCGACCGAACTGGCGAACATTTCTCGAATGATCCAGCAGCAGGGCGTGGTTGGTCGCATCGAGGTGGTCGGGCACACCTGTGACCTGGCCAGCGAAGCCTACAACCAGGGCCTGTCTGAACGGCGCGCGAATGCCGTCCGTGATGTGCTGATCGGCGCCGGCATCAGCCCGATGGAGATCAGTTCACGCGGTGAAGGCGAGCTACGTCCCCGCTTCCCCAACGACAGCGAGGCCAACCGCGCGAAGAACCGCCGGGTGGAGATTCACTTCGTCACCACCGAGGACCGCCTGGAAGATGTTGAAGTGCAGGTGCCGGTCGAGGCCCGTTGGGAAACCCAGGAAATTCCACAGGAGCCGGCGTGGCTGCGTCGCGCCCTGCGTAACCCGGCACAGCACAAGCGCCGGGTAGACACCTACCAGTTCCAGGAAGTCACCTCCACCACGGTGGCGGGTGAAGTAATCTTCCTAAACAGTGGCCCGGAGGCCGCCGACGACTCGATCACCATCGACTGGAATTCGCAGGCTATCGTGATCGACGTGCTGGCCAACGACAGTGATATCGACGGCGACCCCCTGACCGTTTCCGCCGTGGGCGACCCGGGCAACGGCACCGTGGTGAACAATGGGGACCACGTGGTTTATACGCCAGACCCCGACTTCTTTGGCGTCGACACCTTCACCTACACCGTCAGTGACGGCAATGGCGAAACCGCCACGGCTTCGGTGACCGTGATCGTTATTGAAATCGCGCCGCCCAACCAGGCGCCGCAAGCCAACGACGATACCGCCATGACCCGCAAGGACACCGCCGTCGTGATTGATGTGCTGGCCAATGATTCCGACCCGGATGGCGACCCGCTGACCATCATCGAGGTGGTCAACACCACCATGGGCACCACCGACATCAACTCCGATGGCACGGTGACTTATCACCCGATGCCTGGCTGGTGGGGCGGAGACACGTTTACTTACACCATCTCCGACCCGGATGGTGAAACGTCGACCGCGACGGTAACCGTTAATGTGCTTTCGTTCTAACGAGTGCTAATCAAGGAGTGACAGATGCAACCCAGGAGTTTGTCCAGGATATCGATCCTGTTGATCGCGGCGCTGGCCCTGGCGGCCTGCTCAGGTGATGATGCTGCACCCGTGGATGAGTCATCCGCCCCTGCCGAGTCGCAGGCGGCGGTAGCCGAGGAGCCCGCGGTGGAGGCAAGCGATTCCGATTCGCACGAGCTGGCGGGCACCAGCTGGGCGCTGGTCAGGATAGCCTCGATGGACGACAGCGAGCTGCTGCCGGCCGAGGACACCGCCTACACCATCACCTTTGCGGCGGATGGCAGGGCCAGCATGCAGGTCGACTGCAATCGTGGCGCCGGCCCTTGGGAGTCCGCAGCGCCCGGTGAGCTCACGTTTGGCCCGCTGGCGCTGACACGCGCGATGTGTCCGCCCGGCTCAATCCACGACCAGTTCGTCGGCCAGTTGGCCTACGTGCGCAGCTACGTACTGCGTGACGGCAAGCTGTACCTCGCCACCATGGCCGATGGCGCCATAATCGAGTTTGAGGCGATAGCCGAGTAGCAGCCTCGAGCCAGGCCAAAAGAAAGCCCCGGGCGCAAAGCCGGGGCTTTTTCATTGCGAGGCCAGGCCCTGGACTCAGGACTTGCCGCGAACCAGGATGCTCACCCGGCGGTTCAGGCTACGTCCTTCGGGCGTTGCGTTGTCGGCTACCGGGTAGCCTTCGCCATAGCCAATCGGCGCCATGCGAGATGGATCTACCTCGCGCAGGGCCAGGTGATTGAACACCGCTTCAGCGCGTCGTTCCGAGAGCTTGAGGTTATGTTCCTCGCTGCCGGTCGAGTCGGTGTGGCCCTGGATCAGGATCGCGGTCTTGTCGTACTCGTTCATCACCTGTGCAAAGTCATCCAGTTCATAACGAGCGTCGGTCGACAAGGTAGACGAATCCACCGGGAACAGGATGTCGCTTTCAAAGCGCACGCGAATCGTTTCCTCGTCTATGCGCTCGATTTCGGCAGATTCCAGCTCCTGTTCCAGCGCCTGCTGCTGCTTGTCCATGTACAGGCCGATACCGGCGCCCACACCGGCGCCAACTGCGGCGGTGCCCAGCACCTCGTCCAGTTCGCCGTCGCCCACGAACAAGCCGGCCGCGGCGCCAATGGCCGCGCCAATGGCGGCGTTACGCTTGGTCTTGGCATACGGGTCGCTGCCATCCTGGGTGGTGGCGCAGGATGCCAGCAAGGCACCTGCCAGCACCGTGGCGATGAGGAGTTTGGAAATGTTTGGGTATGCGGTGTTCATGTTGGCCTCCAGCCAATCGTTGTTGGACGACAACCGGGTAATACTCCGATGGTCTTCCTGGGTACATTATTTCAGGAGTTTATGAATTTAACCTGAACGACGCGCCAATGTGGATGGCCTGATGATGTAGTCGCCGGGCAATACTTGCGCGCTATCGTTCAATGCCATTTAATGAACTTCCTGTGCCGCGATGCCACGGATGCGTGTCGGGCGCCAGAGATGGGGCGGGTTAGATTGGACAAAGCTCAGCAGCGAGACGATCAGGCAGTACGCCGCAGGCGCAAGCCCGCGGTAGTCGAGTTGGTGCTGCTTGCCGCCGGAGTCAGCCTGCTGGTGGCGTTTTTCCATTTCCGCGCTGGCCAACAGGCGCTGGCCGAGGCCGGCATCGAGGCCTTTTCGTCCCTGGTTGCCCCGGCTTCCGCTTCAACCGCAACGGCTCACTCGCCGGCCACGCCGGACCAGAGCTTGTGGTCGGATGAGCGGATAGCCGCCTACGCAGAGTCGGTATCCGTCGGCGGCGACTTGCCGCTGGCCATTCTCGCCATCGACCGGCTATCCATCCGGGTGCCGGTTTACAACGGCGCGGACAAACATAATCTCAACCGTGGGGTGGCGCGCGTAAAAGGCACCGCACGGGTTTCCCACAACACCGGGAACCTGGCCATCGCGGGGCACCGCGACGGCTTTTTCCGCGCGCTGAAAGACATCAACAACAACGAAATCATCGAATTGACCACGCCCAGGGGGCTGGTCGAATATCGGGTCGTTTCTACCCAGATCGTTGATCCGAGCGATACCCACGTGCTGGCGCCTACCGAGGAGAAGACGCTGACGCTTGTGACCTGCTACCCCTTCTATTTTGTCGGGGATGCGCCCAGGCGATTCATTGTCCAGGCGGTGGCCCAGCCACATTCTGAAACCTAAGCAAATGAGGGCATTATGAGGAGCAAATCTTTTCATGTAGTAATTTCACTGCTTGGCGCTGCGGCATTTTCTGTATCCGCACACGCCCAGGCGCCGGGTTGCGACGACATCATCTGGAGCGCGGAAGCGCTTGAGCGGTCCCCCAGCATCGACGAGCACTGCCTCGAGGTTGTCGAGCGTGATGGCGCTTACTACGCCAAAGTCCACGCCCGCATCACCACCCAGGGAACCAACTCAACCACGGTCCGCTACCAGGATGCCGATGGCGCCTGGAGCGACCGCGAACGCACCTACCCGCCAAAAGGCTTTACCGCTCACATCGATGGCCAGGAAGTGCGCGTCCACGACCTTCCCGTTGGCCAGGAAGTGAATATCTACGTGATGGATGAAGGCAACTTCACCATTCCGATGGTCGAGGAGATGGTTGAAGAGGTAATCGAAGAAGAAATCATCGCCGAAGAGATCATCGAAGAAGAGATCTACGAAGAAGAAGCCGCGCCGGTGATGCCAAAAACGGCAGGCCAGGCCAACTGGCTGGCCATTGCAGGCTTGCTGTTTGTGCTGCTGTCCGCCGGGCTCTACGTTCGTCGCCAGCTGTAAAAGTACAAAGGCGCGCCATTGGCGCGCCCCTGCAGTACGAAAGCGCCCCTGGTGGGCGCTTTCTTTTTGGCTACTCGAAACCCTGCTTGAAGCTGAGCACCGCGTCCGGCAGCGGCCATACGTAGGCGCCGCGCGAGCGGGTGAACACCGCCAGGGTAGTGAAGCCCCGGTCGATGGCCATGTCCCAGATCATCACCGGTGGCAGGCCGGCGGTGAAGCGGGTCCAGGTGGGATCTGCGGCATCGATATCGTCGGTGAAGTACAGCCCCCAGTCGGTGCCTGCAAAGACCTGCTTCGGGCTGCGCGGGTTCACCGCGATGCTGTTGACCGGGATATTCGGCAGGTTGCCTGACTTGTTCTCCCAGCTAAAGCTGCTGCAGTCTGCATTGCAGATCACGCGAAACACGTGGCCCGGGGTGGAGGGCGTGTTCTCATCGAACCCGCCAACGGCGGCGTAACCGGTGGTGGCGGTTTCGGGGTCGGTAAAGACATCCAGGATCGGTCGGTTGGGCAGCACCGTGTTGCCATCGGTTACATCCACCCAGGTGCCGCTGTTGGCGGTGCCCTGGCCCATGCCGAAGCCATACTGAACGTTGCCGTCGTTGGTGCCCACGATCACGACCGAGTCGTCGCTAATGCCGAATTCGAGCTGGTTGACGATGGAGCGGTCGCCCAGCACACCCTTGGTGAGGTCGGGGCTGTTGACGTACCAGGTATTGGACGGAATCCCGCCCTGGATGGTTTCCCACACGCGGTAAGTGCCGGCAATCAGGTGCTCGCAGCCGCTGGGCGGGCAATCGTGCTTGTAGATTTCAAACGGGAACAGGAAGCCGCGGCGTTCGCCGGTCCACGCGCCCCAGGCGGCGCCGTAACTGCCGAAAGGACCCGTTTGCGAGACGCGAACAAAGCCGTTCTGGGTTTCTGCGTACCAACGTTGCTCGTTGACCGGCTCGATGCGGGCATAGATGCCGTCGCCGCCGAGAATTTCGTCCCACTCAGCCTCGGAAGGCGCGCCGCTCCAGACATGAACCGAGGAGCCATTGTCCTGGGCGCCGCCGATAATGCCGGGGTTGGCCGAGGTGTTGAAGTTGGCGGTGATGTCGCCGGAGTAAAACTCGATGGTGTTGAGCGTGTCGTTAAGCTGGGTGAACACCATGCTGCGCGGGTTGGCGACATCGGCGTTGCCGGTGTAGTACACACCGCCGTCGTTCCCGATCAGCAGGCGGCTGGAGTCGCCAGCCACGAAGGCGCGGGCGTGCTGGTCGACATGCACGTCGTCGCCGCTGGGCATGCCGGCGCCGTAACCGCAGGTGATGTCGGTAAAGGTATCCGCGCCGTTGGTTGAGCGGTACAGGTCAATGTCGCTGAGGAACACCACGTCCGGGTCATTCGGGTCCACCGTGATGCCAGCGTCGTACCAGGCCTGTCCACCACCGGAATCACAACCGCCCAGGTCGCTGTAGGTGGCTTCCTGCGACCAGGTATCGCCGCCATCATCGCTGCGCCAGACGCCCAGTACCGTGAGGCTGTCCGCGTGAACGCCCTTGGCGTAAATGATGCTCGGGTTGCTCGGCGCAATCGCCAGCTCGATACGGCCGACCGTGTTGACCGGGTAGGGCAGGCCGTCGCCGGTGCCGGCGGGCCAGCCGGTGAGCAATGTCGAGGTCAGGGTGAAGTCGGTGGGGCAGCCGCTGGCAGGCAGGGTGCCCTTGTAGATTCCGTTGGCGCCGTTGAGGCCAAGATCAGGCTGCACCGCGGTGGCCCGCCCGCGTGTTCCCACGCCGACGATAATCCCGGTGGTGGCGCCCAGGTCAACCAACTCCATTGCGGTGGTGTCCTGGCGTTGATCGTCAAAGGCGTTGGTCAGGCAGGGGCCGGTCCAGTTGGCGCCGTCATCGTAAGAAAGGAACAGGCCCGTCTTGGTGCCGACCACGATGGTTTCGCTGTCGTTGGGGTCCACTCGCACCTTGCCAATGGCCTGGTACTGGGGGAATACGTCCGGATCCTGCGGGTACACCGGGCTGAACTCGTCCATGCCGAGGATTTCCCAGGTGGCGCCGGCATCCTTGCTGCGCAGCAGGCCGGCCGCGCCGAAGGAATAGGAGCCGTAGCGCAGGTCGCCGGTGCCGCCGTAGATGATATCCGGGTCATTGGGGTCGAGATGCAGGTCGCCGATGGCGATGGAGTTGAACATCGGGTCGTCATTCAGCGATGTCCAGGTGGTGTTGGCGTCGCAGCAGTCGGTGGTTTTCCAGATGCCGCCGCCATCAGAACCGATGTAGGCAATCGTGGAGTCGGACGGGTGCGTCACGATCACGTTAATACGTCCGGCAACGTGGCCGAAGCCGCCGTCCAGGGGCTTGGGTCCAAGCGCTGTGAATTGCCCCGGAGTCAGGTTGGTGGTCCCTTCCATGGTTTCCCCGTTCGGGCCCTCGCGCAGCGCCTGCTGGGGCCTGCCGGCCGGCATGCCCTGCGGCGAGCGGTTGAACTGCGCCTTGGCTTCCAGCAGCCAACTGGCCTCGAACTTGCCAGTGGGGTAGGTGTAGCGCAGGCCCCAGTAGTCGCCGTCGGTTGGAACCTTGCCACCCTTGGGGTTTTCCGGAATCTCGATGACTACCGGGTTGTGCCCGCTGTTTGCCCCACTATCGCTCGACGGTGTCGTGCTGCACCCGCTGATCATGACCGCGCCACAAACCGCGCCGGCTACCGTTGTCCATCCTGCTGCTTTAGTCATCCAATTTGCCTTCCGTTTTGGCTTGTAGCCTGTGTTTGAATTTCTCGAGTGTCGCCCACTGCTCGTGCAGGTGAATGGTGGTCGTGGTAGCGACCAGTAAATCACCCGGCCTGCACTGATCCAGGACATCCTCAAGAATAGACTCGTCCTCGTAGACAGTGATGCGCGATTTTGCCACGCCGTGCTCAAGCAGCGATTTTGCTAGCAAGTCCGGCGTTTCACCAGGCGCCCGTTGCGACGACCTGGGGTGCTCGTTGCAGTAAAAGTAATCGTATCCTTCCGCGACCGCCAGGGCCAGCGCCGAGAGGACTTCGTCCGTCGAGTCGCCGCGTGGGGTAATGATGATCCGGCGTAGCCCCGGCACCTCGAGCTGGTTGGTGAACGCGCAAAGGGCTTCGAAGCCGGCCTCGTTGTGGGCAAAGTCAAACAGCACCCTGAAAGGCAGGCCATCGAAGAAGTTCATCCGTCCCGGGTTGTTGCGGAAGTTCGAATGGCACAATCGCAGGCCTTCGCGAAGCTGCTCCTGGTTCGCGCCCGAGAGGTAGGCGGCGGCGCAAGCCTGCAGGGTGTTGCAAACGTTAAAACGCGCTTTTCCATTCTCGGTGAGGGGTACTTCAGCGACCGGCAGCAGGTCAACATCCTGCGCTTCGCTAACCAGCCTGATCCACTCCACGCCAGCTCGGTCGGCGGTGATGCAAAAACCCTGCGCTGTGGGAAAGCGTTGTTTCAAGGTGGCGGCATCCAGTTGCTGAGAGACCATCCACACCGCCCGGTCGGGAAAGCGGGAATGCAGGTTTGCGCAGTGGGGGTCGTCGGCATTCAGCACCACGGCACGGGCGGCCAGGTTGGTGATAAACCATTTCAACTCCACCATGTCTTCCACGGTTTCAATGCCGCGCTGGCCCAGGTGGTCGTCGGTGATATTGGTGCAGACCGAGACATCACAGCGATCAAACGCCAGGCCCAGGCCGGTCACTGCGCCGCGGGCGGTTTCCAGGACCGCAAAGTCGATGTCCGCAGACTCCAGCAACCTGAAATGCGATTTTCCGCCCGCGTGATCGCCGCTTTCCAGTTGCTGGTCGTTGAGATAACGGCCGGTGGTGCTGACGCAGCCCACCTCGAAGCCGGCCTGGCGGACCAGGCGGGAAAGCATGAAGCAAACGGTAGACTTGCCGTTGGTGCCGGTCACCGAAACCAGCGGAATGCGTGCCGGCTTTCCTTCCGGAAACAGGTGCATCACCAGGCCGCGAGCCGCGCGGGCACGGATTTCCCGGCCATTGACCAGCGCATGACCCGGTAGCAGCCTGGCCAGGTCGGGGGCGACATCCAGGGACGTCACGCAACCGTTTTGATCCAGCGCCTGCGTGATGTCTGTGCTGACAAGCGTCACCACCAGCAGCGGACACTGCAGCGTCCTGGCGCAGCGGCCAAGCAGCTCAACGGTCTGCTCCGGAATATCGGCAGTGACATCGGCAACCGGATTTCCGTGACTGAACTCAACCACTGCGACCAGGCTGGCGTTGGACAATATCGCCTTGAACGTGGCGCCACCAACCTGGGTCTCGACCACCAGTCGCGGCGGCAGGGGCAGCTTCAGTAATTTCATCACCTGCCTGACCGCAGCACGGTCGTGGGCAAGCGCCATTAGCTGCGGGTTGGCATCGACCGGCAGGGTTCCGTCGATGACCCGCTGGTGGCAGGCGTGGCCCAGCTTGAGCATGCCGTTGGGAAGAATTCTGAAGTCTCCCCGCACGCCTTCGTACGGGTCGCGGTCCAGGTTCACCCAGGGGACGTCCAGCGCCTCTGCGGCTTCGATGATGTCGCGCGTGGTGTCGGGCAGGCGTCGCGCCTCGGCTGACTCGAGAAATTTCGTCAACAGTTGTTGGCTGGTTGGGGATGGCCCAGCGTCGTCGGCAATCGGCAGGGAAAGCGCGGGAAGTGCCTGCTCCATAACCACGATGGCCAGGCGCATGGCTTCCAGGCCGGCATCGCCATTGTCGTACTCTGCTACTGCGCAGCCGCAGTTGGGGGCTCCCGATCGAAACCCTGCGTGGTGGGTGATGCGGAAGCCGGCGTGTTGCTGCACAGCAACCGCTGTCGCAGCGAGCAGCTTGCAGTAGACGACAACTCCGTTGCTTTCCTCGCCGGGCAGTTCGGGCAGGGTTGCCCCGCCGATACCCAGGGCATGCAAGCGGTCAACAACGGACTGGCGCAGTGTTGGCGCAGCGCAAGCCACGGTTTCGATGTCTTCTTCGCTGAATTCGAGGTGGACTTCGACCGTTGTTCGCTTGCAGTAGCGACCCGGGCCAATCAGCTTGAGCGATTCGATCAGTTCCATTCGTTCATCGGCGGGGGCATGAGCCCGGCATTGTAAAAGATTCGTCCTGCGGGCTGGGAACAAGAGGATGGCGGGGCGCCGGCAAGGTTCACGGAATTTGGTATCTCGAATCTCCGGGGCATTGCTTTCTTACCTGAAATCAATTAATTTAACCAAATGGTTACATACAATGCATTCGACGCCATCGCCGACCCAACCCGGCGCGCCATCCTTGATGCGATGCGCGGCGGGGAAGTGGGGGCCGGTGAGTTGGCCGACCGCTTTCCGGTCAGTCGCCCGGCCATTTCACGCCATGTGCGCATCCTCAAGCGCGCCGGGCTGGTGCGGCAGCGCAAACAAGCCCAGCGGCGCTTTTACTCGTTGCGCCCGGAGGCGCTGGCCGAGGTGGATAAATGGCTGGCGCCATACAGGCTGTTCTGGTCGGCGCGAATGATGGATATCAAGCAGGCAGCCGAGTCGCTGGAAGCTGCCTCGAACAAGGAGAACAAGGCATGACCGCTCATGAATACCAGTACGACTTCCCGATTCCATTGCCGGCAGACCGGGCGACCGTGTTCAGGGCGCTCATCGAGGCGGCTGCCCTGGAGCGCTGGTTTGCCGAACATGCCATGGTGGAGCCAAAGGAAGGCGGCGCCATGCGGTTTTGGGGCCGTTACACCGTGGGCGCCCCGGGCGAGGCCGAGGCTAACCAGGTCATCACCCGGTTCGAGCCCGGCAAAGCGTTGGGTTTCTCCTGGCGGGTGCTCGGCCGGGACAGCGAGGTCACCCTGAGCCTGCGTGACGATGAAGACGCAACGGACTCCCCGGCTACCCGCCTGCTCGTGGAGCACCGTTTCGACACCCTGCCGGAAATCGGCCGCGCGGCCGAGTTGGTCGATGACCTGTGGCGGGTGCACACCGGTAGCCTGCTGGAATACCTGATGGGCAAGGATTCCATTTTCAGGGTGGATTTTTCGCGGCCCGAGGCCGAAGTGCGTTGCGAACTGGAAATCGACGCCAGCCCGGCAACGGTGTTCGCGGTGCTCATTACCCCGGAACATATCGGCAAGTGGTTTCCCGCCCCGGCGCCGGTGGTGGAGCCCAAAGTGGGTGGAAAATACGGTTTCGGTTTCAGCTATGAGCAGGATGGCAAGACCATCGAGCCGCCGCCTTGCACCATCCTCGAGTACGAACAGGACCGGCGTCTGGCCATCACCTGGCCCGATTGGCGCGGCGACGCCTCGGTGCCCGACCAGAAAGTCACCTGGGAGCTGGAGGACCTGGGCGGAAAAACCCGCCTTGTACTGGTGCATGATGGCTTCACCAGGCCGGTGGATGTATCCGACTACCCGTTCGGCTGGGGCCACTTCATGCAGGAAATCGCCAGGGTTTCGCAATCGCTCGGAGAATAAACTGGCTGCTTGCACTTGACCTTTAAATGAGAATGACTATCATTTAGAGTTGTTGATTCACGGGTCGCTTCGACCGGCTCCCCAGTCCCAGTTTCAAGAGGTTCATATGCAAGCTGCTTCCCTTGCGGCCCGTTGTGGTCGCGCCGCCCTGGCCCTGGTTGCCGCGCTTGGCCTGTCCGGCCCGGCCCTGGCCCAGCAAACCCTGAATATCTACTCGCACCGCCATTACGGCATCGACCAGGAGGTCAATGCGCTGTTTACCCAGCAAACCGGCATCGAGGTGAAAGTGGTGAACGCCGATGCCGACCAGCTGATTGAAAGGCTCAAGGCCGAAGGTGAAAACAGCCCAGCCGACCTGCTGATCACGGTCGATGCCGGGCGCCTGCAGTTGGCCAAAGAGCAGGGTTTGTTGCAGCCGCTGCAGTCGGAGGTGCTGGCCACCGCCACGCCGGAGTTGCTGCGTGACCCGGAGGGTTACTGGTGGCCGTTCACAGCCCGCGCCCGCATCATCATGGTGTCGGACGAACGCGTGGAAGAGGGCGCCATCACCACCTACGAAGAACTGGCCGATGAGCGCTGGCGCGGCAAGCTGCTGATCCGTTCTTCCTCCAGCGTCTACAACCAGGCCTGGGTCTCTTCGATGGTGGCCGCCAATGGCGATGAAGCCACCGAAGCCTGGGCGCGCGGCGTGGTGCAAAATATGGCTCGTCCGCCCCAGGGTGGTGACCGTGACCAGATCCGCGCGGTGGCCAACGGTCTGGCCGACGTTTGCGTTGGCAACGCCTACTACCTGGGCATCATGCTGAATTCCACCGACGAGCAGGATCGCGAACTGGCCAGCAAGGTGCGCCTGGTGTTTCCCAACCAGGATGGCCGCGGCGCACACTTCAATGTCAGCGGTGTTGGCGTGACCCGCCATGCGCGCAACGTCGATGCAGCCCGCCAGTATCTGGAATTCCTGGTCAGCGATGAAGTGCAGCAGATGTATGCCGAGGGCAGCTACGAGTACCCGATCAACCTGGACTTCACCGCCACGCCCACGCACGAGAGTTGGGGTGAGTTCAAAGTAGACGTCCAGTCATTCCCCGAAATGGGCGATCACATCGATGACGCCATCTCCATCTTCGATCGGGTCGGCTGGCAGTAACGTTCCCGCGGTGGCGCCCCTGGGGGCGCTTTCCAGAGGCGCCGGTGCAGCCACGCTGTGGCTACCGGCGCTTTGCGTTTGCCTGCCACTGCTGATCGTCGCTGCGCGCGCCCTGCAGGACCCGGGTGATACCTGGGGCCGCATCGTCGAGTTCCGGCTGTGGGACTACACCGCCGACACCGCCATCCTGGTGTCGCTGGTCTCCCTTTTGGCGGTGGCGGTGGGCATGACCTGCGCCTGGCTGGTCTCCGCCTACGAGTTTGCCGGCCGCCGCACCCTGCAGTGGTTGCTGGTTTTACCGCTTGGCGTGCCGGGTTTTGTTGCCGGCGCCGCCTACCTGGATGGTTTCGAGCAACTGGCGCCGCTGTTCCTGTGGCTGCGCGACAACGTTTCCCTGGATGCCTTCCTGTTGAGCCAGAACCTTCTTCCCTGGTTTGGCTCGGTGTTGGTGCTGGTCTTTACCCTGTTTCCCTATGTTTACCTGAGCTGCTGCGCCAGCTTCGCCGGTCAGCAGGCCGACCTGATTGAAGCGGCCCGCTTGCTGGGCTGCGGGCGCAGGCGCGCCTTTTTCCGCATTGTCCTGCCCCTGGCACGGCCTGCGGTGGTGGGCGGCGCCGCCCTGGTGGCGATGGAAACGGCCAATGACTACGGGGTGGTCACGCTGTTTGGCATCAACACCCTCACCCCCGGCGTTTTTCGCGCCTGGTCGGAGGGCTCAATCGTTTCGGCCATGCGCCTTGCACTGATCCTGCTGGCGCTGATCATGTTCGTGCTGTTCCTGGAGCGTGCGCAACGGGGGCGGCGCGGCTACGCCGGTGATACGCGCCAGAAGCCACTGGCCCGCCAGCCCCGCAGCGGGATGGGTGCGGCAATCATTTGGCTGGTTTGCAGCATTCCCCTGGTGCTGGGTTTTGCCTGGCCGGTTTCTCGCTTCGTTCGCTGGGCAATGGGCTCGGCGCATGCCGCCAACTGGCAGTCGTACGGCTCCGCATTGTTTAACTCGAGCTGGTTGGCGTTGCTGGCCAGCGCGATGGTGGTGGCCAGCGCGTTCTGGATAACCGCTGGCAGGCGTGCGCACCGCCTGCCGGGTGGGGCCGCGGTGCAGCAACTCGCCTCCCTGGGATACGCCATTCCCAGCGCCCTTCTGGCGGTGGGCATCGGGGTGCTGATCTCTGATGTTTCACGTGCGCCTGGATTATCATGGTTGGCGTTGAGCGCCACCGCCAGCGGCCTGGTGTTCGCCTACTGGGTGCGCTTCATGGCAGTCGGCATCCAGCCGGTGGCGGCGGCACAGACGCGGATCGCCGGCGACCTGCACGCTGCCGCGCGCACGCTGGGTCACTCGGCCTCGAAAGCGCTGTTTCGGGTAGACCTGAGGTTGCTGATGCCATCACTAGCGGCTGCCGCTATCCTGTGCTTCGTCGACATTTTCAAGGAACTCACCCTCACCCTGGTTATGCGCCCCTTCGATTTCGAAACCCTCGCCACGCTCACTTATCGCCTGAGCAGCGAAGGAAGAATTCCCGAAGCCGCCGTACCGGCCCTGGTGCTGGTGGGCTGCGGCATGGTGGGCGTTGCGGCCATTCACAGGATGGCGGCCGCACGATCATGAGCACTTTGTTGCAGGTATCGGCCATCAGCAAGCGGTTTCCAAGAGCGGAAAGCGCCGCGCTGGACGGGGTTGGGTTCGAGGTCGAGCCGGGGGAGTTCATTGCACTGGTTGGCGCCAGCGGAAGTGGCAAGACCTCGCTGCTACGAATCCTGGCGGGACTGGAAACCCCCGACCAGGGCGAAGTGCGACTGGATGGCGAGGTGCTCACTCGCACCAACCGTCTGCTGGTGCCGCCCGAAAAGCGTCACATGGGCTTCGTGTTCCAGAACCACGCCCTGTTTCCGCACCTGGACGTGCGCCAGAACGTGGCGTTTGGCCTGGGCCGGGGCGCGCAGGCGAATGCCGTGGTCGAGGAGCTGCTCGGCCTGGTGGGCATGAGCGATTTTTCCGACCGTTACCCGCACGAACTTTCCGGCGGGGAGCGCCAACGCGCTGCGCTGGCGAGGGCGTTGGCTCCGAACCCAAGATTGCTGTTGATGGATGAGCCTTTCAGCAGCCTGGATGAATCGCTGCGCGAAACCTTGCGTGATGAAACCAGGGCCCTGGTGCGGCAGCGCGAAACCACCACCATCCTGGTCACCCACAACACCGCCGATGCGCTGGCTGTTGCCGACCGCATCATCGTGCTGAAGTCCGGACAGGTTCAGCAGACCGGCACGCCAGCCGAGATCTACGCGGCGCCGGCCAATCGCTATATCGCCGAGTCATTCGGGCCGTGTAACTTTATCGATCGGGCCAACCTTGACGACGCCGCTGGCATCGAGGGCATCGAGCCGGAATCAGTGGCGGCAAATGAGGTGTGGCTTCGCCCAGAGGCTGTTCGCGTGATGCAGGGCCAGCCAGGCCAGGCCATAGCCCGGGGCAAGGTGACGGACCTGCAGTTCCTGGGAGATGGGCAGATGATCAGCGTGGCGTGCAAGTCTGCCGGCGGTACCGATTTTGCCGTGCGGGCCCGCCATCGCGGTGAGTGTGCGGTGGCTGTTGGCGAGATGGTTTCCCTGGCGGTCGCGTCGTCAGAAGCGTTGACACAGGGAGCGTTGCCCGGCGCCGCCAATTGATAGCTTTTGTGAATTGACCCAATCAGGTTAATTCATTAGTCAAATACATGTGTCATTGATAAAGTAACGCCCAGACACATATTTCCTGTTCAACACTTTTTATCGAACTAACCACTTTGGAGGTTTACCCCATGCTGACCGTGCGCGATCAATTTCCTGAATTTTCTCTCAAGGCCACCGTTTCAGAAGACCTGGCCAATGCGTTTGAAACCATCACCGACAAGTCCTACGAAGGAAAGTGGAAAGTCGTGTTCTTCTGGCCCAAGGATTTCACCTTCGTGTGCCCGACCGAGATTGCTGAATTTGGCCGCCTGAACGACGAGTTTGCCGATCGTGACGCCCAGGTGCTGGGTGCATCGGTAGACAGCGAGTTCGTTCACCTGGCATGGCGCAAGGACCACGCGGATCTCACCGGCCTGCCGTTCCCGATGCTGGCCGACCTGAACAAGGACCTGAGCTCGGCGCTGGGCATTCTCGATGAAGAAGGCGTTGCCATGCGTGCAACTTTCATCGTCGACCCGCACGGCATCATCCGCTTCGCTTCGGTCACCGACATGAGCGTGGGCCGCAACGTGAACGAGGTTCTGCGTGTGCTGGACGCGCTGCAGACCGACGAGCTGTGCCCCTGCAACTGGCAGGCTGGCGAAGACACCCTGAAGGTCGCCTAAGCGCGAAGGAGAAGAGTCATGGACCTTAGCAACATCAAGGACCTGGTCCCCGATCACGCCAAGGACCTGAAACTGAACCTGACCAGCATCCTCACCCCCGAGGGTGCGCCAGGCCTGAGCCAGGAGCAGATCCTGGCCACGGCCCTGGCTTGCGCGGTGGCGTCACGCAACGCCACGCTGCTGGCCGAGTTCGAAGCGCTGACCGAGGGCAACCTCGACGAGGCGCAACGCAACGCGGCGCGGGCGGCGGCGTCCATCATGGGCATGAACAACATTTACTACCGTTTCGTGCACCTGGTGGATAACGACGAGTACGCCTCCAAGCCGGCCAGGCTGCGGATGACCGTGATCGGCAATCCGGGCGTGGACAAGGTGGACTTCGAGCTTTACTCGCTCGCGGTTTCCGCCATCAACGGCTGCGGCGCCTGCGTGTCGTCGCATGAAAAGATCGTGCGCCAGGGCGGAATCACCGCCGATGGCGTGCAAAGTGCGGTTCGCATCGCTTCGGTGGTGCATGGCCTCGCTGTTGCGCTGGAATCTGCCGTGGCGGGTTCTGCGCAGAAAGCTGCCTGACACAGGGCAAGCGAAGCAAGTAGCAAGGCAAGACGGCCCTGTCGCCACGCAAGTGGCGGCAGGGTTTTTTTTTGAATTAACCGGTCAGGTGCTGGTTAAAAAATTCGATCGTTCGTGACCAGGCCAGTTCGGCCGCCTCCGGGTCATAGCGCGCGGTGGAATCGTTGTGGAAGCCGTGGTTGGTGCCGGGGTACATGTGCATCACGTAGTCGGCGCCATTGGCCTTCAGGGTCTGCTCGTAATCGGGCCAGGTATCGTTGACGCGCTCGTCCAGCTCGGCCAGTTGCACCATCAGTGGCCCGCGCACCTGGCCGCGGATTTCTTCCGCTGCCGGTGTGCCATAGAACGGCACGCCCGCATTCAGTTCATCGGGCATCACCGCGGCCAGCATGTTCACCACGTAACCGCCAAAACAAAAGCCCACCGCGCCCAACTGGCCGTTGCTGCCTGGCAGAGCCTTCAAGTAGCGGGCGGCGGCGATAAAATCCTGTTCCACCTTGGCGCGATCCAGTTCACGCTGCATGGCGCGGCCTTCGTCGTCGTTGCCTGGGTAGCCGCCCACCGGGTACAGCGCATCCGGCGCAAACGCGATAAAACCGGCCTTGGCGGCGCGCCGGGCGACATCCTTGACGTACGGGTTGAGGCCACGGTTTTCGTGCACCACCAGCACCACGGGCGCGGTGTCTTCCAGCGCGCTGGGGCGCACCAGGTAACCTCGTCCTTCGCCATGGCCAAGCGGAGATTCAAATTTCTCGTAGGTGGGCGTGATGTCCTCGTCGTTGAAGGAAACCTGCTCTGCCAGCGCGTAGTTGGGCATCAGTGCGGGCAGCAGTACGGCCATCGAAAATCCGGCAGCCGAGAGCCCGGCGAGACGATCCAGAAATGCCCTTCGGCTGATCAGTCCGTGGGCGTATTCGTCATACCAGTCGAAGGCTTCCTGGGGAATCGGGTGGTGGTTTTGCTGGGTCATGTGCGGTCCCTGGGCTGATGTGGACGGAAGGGCTTCATTCTACACAGCACTCCGGGCAGCGCGGCGCATTTGGCGAAAAACCGCGGATGGAGTACCGTAGAATCCTGAATTAAGGGGAAATCTTGTGAAGTCTGCTGGTTTGTCAGGTCCGGTGCGTACGCTTTCAGGCGTTGGCGTGCTGGTGTTTGCAGTGCTCCTGCTGTTGTATCTCCTGTCGGCCACTCGTGGTGGCGAGCATCCGCTCGCGCTGGAGACAGAGGTCGAGCTTTGCAGCCTGTTGGGCGATGAACTCTGGGTGAATTTGCAGTACCCGGCCAGCGATGCCGTTGCGCGTATACCGGAATCCGCCAGCAATGACCTGGTGTGCGCCCTCGAGCTAGACCCGGTGGCCAGCGACGACCGCTGGGCGAGGGTGGCGAGAGGCGAGGACGCAGGGCAGGTGCGCACCATTGCAACCGTAACCCTGGTCACCACCGGCACACTGCGTAAACACAACCCCAGCGCCTCCACTGAACGCTACGCCGAGACCTTCGACCAGGAACTGGTGGCCAGCGGATGGAGCGGTGAAGAAATGGAAGGCCCGTGGGCGTGGGCGTCGCTCTACACCATGGGTGACCAGGCCGCGTCACTGGTCGAGGACAGCGGCGTGGTGTTGTGGACCGTGGCCACCGGGGTACAAGCCGACGATCTGGCCGGATTTTCACGCGCTGCCGCACCCAGGCTGCGTAGCTCACAGCAGTAGTGGTTCCGGCGCCGTCCGCGCGGTGAGTGGCCGCGGCGGGCCGGCGCGATTATCATCTGCGCATGTCTTCCCTCGATAGCCTGTTCGCCGCGCAGAAGGCGGCCGCCAAGAGCACCCCCGCCGCAGATTACCGCCAGCGTCGAGCGGACTTGCTGGCCCTCAAGCGCTTGCTTAGCGAAAACCAGGACGCCATCGTTGCGGCCATCAACAGCGACTATGGAAACCGCTCCCGCCACGAAACCATGTTTGCCGAGATCATCCCGGCGCTGGATGGCATCAACCACTGCCTGCACCACCTGCGCGGCTGGATGAAACCGCGCCATCGGCCGGTTGACCAGACCCTGTTCCCGGGCGGCAGCAGCCGCGTGATTCCGCAACCGCTTGGCGTGGTGGGCCTGATCCTGCCTTGGAACTTCCCAATCAACCTGGCATTCCTGCAGCTTGCCGCGGCGATTTCGGCAGGCAACC
Organism: Gammaproteobacteria bacterium; assembly: GCA_030428105.1. Taxonomy (GTDB): domain Bacteria; phylum Pseudomonadota; class Gammaproteobacteria; order Xanthomonadales; family SZUA-36; genus JAUIBE01. Next base: position 54,583 of record JAUIBE010000007.1, on the reverse strand, counting down.
GGGTACTGGCCAAGATGTCGGAAAACTCCATTGCTCTTAGCCGCTTGCTGAAGGAGATCTCGCCAAGGTATTTCCCCGCTGAAAAGCTTTCGTTTATCGAAGAGACGGGCGAGGTTGGCATTGCGTTCTCAAAATTGCCATTCGACTTGATTATCTTCACCGGCTCGGGTGAAACCGGTCGCAAGGTCATGGCCTCGGCCAGCAATAACCTGACCCCGGTGATCCTGGAGTTGGGCGGCAAATCCCCGGCCATCATCGACCCGGGCTACCCGCTGGAAAAAGCGGTTGAGCGCATCATGTACGCCAAGCAGTTCAATGCCGGGCAGATCTGCACCACGGTGGATTACGTGTTCGTGGACGAGGCGCGCAAAGACCAGTTCGTGGAGCTGGCGCGCCGCTGGGTGCAGGCGCATGTACCCGATATCCATGGCCCCGATTTCACCTCGGTGATTGATGACCGGGCCTACAGCCGGTTGGTTGAGACCCTGGAAGATGCGCGATCGAAAGGCGCCACCATCGTCAACCTGTGCGGAGACCAGCAAGCTGACGCCGGAACCCGCAAAATGCCCTTGCAACTGGTGATGGACACCACCGCCGACATGCAGATCCGCCAGCGCGAGTCCTTCGGCCCGTTGTTGATGGTGCTGACGTACAGCGACCCTCAGGAAGTGATTGATCACGTGAATGCCGGTGGAACGCCGCTGGCCCTGTACCCATTCACCAACAACCGCGAACTCGCTAAGCGTTATATCGATGCGATTCCGTCGGGTGGTGTGACGGTGAACGACACCTTGCTGCACGTGATCCAGCACGACCTGCCATTTGGCGGGCTGGGCGAAAGCGGCATGGGCCATTACCACGGCGCCGAAGGCTTTGAGGCCTGCTCGAAAATGCGCCCGGTGTTTCACCAGGCGCGATTTTCGGCCCTCAAGTTCCTGGCGCCGCCCTACGGCAAATTTGCCAGCCGCGTACTAAATCTGCTGGCCAGGCTGAAGGGTTAGCTTCAGTCCGGGCTTGGCCTAGGGGCAGCTCAAGCCTGCAAGCCCAGTCAGCCTCGAGTAGTTGCGATTTGCAGAGCCGTATCCGGGCACCGTGGAGGCGTAGGAAAAAGCCACCGAATCGCATTCTTCGTCCCATTCCAGTGTAAAGGTGCCCCACGACTCCAGCCTGATCTCATCAGGATTGAATCCCGAGCCCCAGCTGGTGGGTGTGGCGGGATACATCGCCTCCATGGTGACGCTGTCGCCGTCCGGGGTGCCGATACCGAGCACCCAGAATTGGTCTCCCTCGAGGTCGTAGGTGAACATGATCACCAGCACCAGGCCGCCATTGAGCCACTCAACCACGATGCCCTCGCCGTCGCGCTCGGGGCTGAAGAACGAGCCAGAGCGGTGGGCGTTCTCATTGCGCGAGCCATCGCAGGCAATGATTTCACTCAGCCGCGCGGCGCGCGAAAGCAGCGCCTCGTAGCCCAGCGCCTCGCTTCCCGAGTAGCTGACCGTGCCGCCATTGCCGCTGGACGGGCAGTCGACGAAGCCCATCGACATGCTGCCGGCCGGGTCGTAGCTGATATCGGCGGAATCAAAGCCCGCACCAAACTCGGCGCCGATCGGGCGGAGCAGGTCGTTGATCACGATGGAACCGCCTTCAATGTCGCCGACGCCCAGGAACCAGGCCGGTCCCGAGCCGTCGGGCCGGTAGGAGAAGGTGTACACCAGGGCCTGGTTCTCGTTGAGGATTTCCACGTAATTACCCTCGCCATCGCGTGCGGGGTTGAAGAAAGCCGCGCTGTGGGCCTCGCCAACTTCTTCCTCGCCCACCGCCACCTGGATGGTGAGGGTTTCGCCGAATGCGCCGCCCCCGCTGCGGGTCATGCTGAACTGCGCCTCGTAAACACCGGGGGCATTGGGGGCGGTGATGGTGAACTCGAACAACACCGGCCGGCCGCGGAACACGCCGCCATACCTGGCGATTTCGTTGTCGGCATCATCGATCTGGATATTGGCCGGGCCCCAGGCGTGTCCATTGGCGACTTCGCTCAGGCGATAGCCGGCTGACTGCGACCACTTGGCATCGCCCTCGTTGCGCACCAGCACCTGCACCGTGGCAGATTCGCCCGGCGCCATGCTGGCCGGGAAGTCGTTCCACAGGAAGCGGGAATCGCGCAGCGGGTGATCATTGAAATCCGTTGCGCCCGCATAAGTAGTGTCGATGTACTCGCGCGGGTTGTCGGTGGTGGACCAAAAGTCATCATTGCCCGACTGGTTTTCCGGCGCGATGAAAGGCGCCTCGGTATCGCCCTCGTAGATGCCGGTTCCCTCGTCGTACTCGTTCCAGGATTCCACGTAAGCATGGTAGACCGGCAATTGACCGCCGCCGCCATTGCGGGTGGCGTTCAAGGCCTCCCAGGCTTCAACGTAGTGAACGCCGCCATCGCGCGGGTAAAACAGGCCGGGATCACGAATGTTCTGGTCCCAGATTCCGCCGATCACCGTGGCTGGCCGCTTGTTGTTGAAAGTGTGGGTGGAAAAGTACTCCGCGTTGGAGAACTGGTGGGCGATTTCATCCGAGAAACTGGGCGAAATGCCGTTGGTGGTGGCGATCTGGTAGATGCCGTTGTTGAAGCTCGGGTAGGTGTCGCCGAAGTAGTCCGACAGGCGCGACTCCACGTCATTGCGGGTTAGCGAATCCAGGTTGTCGGTTCGCCCGGGGTTGCTGTGCCATGTGTTGAGCACGACTTTGCCATTGATGTGCAGCAGGCGGCTTTCCGCGTAGTCGCCGGTGTCCTGCTCGAAGTACTGCTCAAACCAGTAGCGGTACCACTCCATGTACTCGTCTTTGGCCGCTTCCTGCGACATGTCGATCGGGTCGTCGAACCAGATGCTTTCCGGGGTGAGGAACGGCAGCACATAAGGCGTGTCGTAGCCTTCCCGGCGAAGCTGGGCCAGGGCCTTGAACAGTTGCTCGCGCTGGTAGAAAAAGCCGTTGTTAGCAACGTAGAGGACATCGATGTTGGCATCCATCATGTCCTTGATCTGTTCGCGCCACCACGGGGCCTCGCCGGTCCAGTTGCCGCGCCCACCCAGCGGACCCCAGGGCCCGTAGAGCTGGCCGGTATTGACGGTGAACCACAGGAATACCGAGGTTGCCACGTAGCGGTCGGTGTTCGAAAAATCACGACCCGGCGTGTAAACCGGCGGATAGGAAACAGCGGGCACTTCATAGGCCGGGCCGTTGACCGTGGGCATCGCGATCAGGATCGAGTTTTCACCGCCGTCGTCTTGCAACCTGAAGGAAAGATCGGCGCCGGTGCCGTCAGCTTCCATGAACGCCGGGCCGCTGTACCTGGTCCAGCCGCTGCCGACCGTGGCCTCGAAGCGGCCCGGCTGGCGGCCGGTAAACCCGTCCACGTTGAACACGGGGAAAGCCACCTCAACCGCCTGGGCCGCGCCCCCCGAATTTCCCGAGCGCATGTAGACCTGGGCCTTGTAGTTATGGCCCGGGTTGAGTCCAAACACGTTGGCCTCGTGATCGAAAGCGCTGGAACCGCCGCCTGCGGTCCGTGTGAGCCTTACCGCGTTGGTGGCGGGGCTGCCGGGGAACAGGGTGTTGGGCGCTAGCGGCACGATCGAGACGGCCAGCCCGTCGCCCTCCAGTGCAAAGGCGCGCCAATAATCAGGGATGGTTCCGGTGACGTTTCCCAGGACCTGCCCCCGGTCCCCGGAAAAACCAGCGTTCGGGACACGATTTAGCTCGTTGGCCTGTGACTGGGCCGACAACGCGGCACATGCGATAACTGCGAAAACCGACTGTCTGAGCTGCATAACTGTTCCCCTGGGAAATCAGCGAAGTGTGTAACTCCTTACAGCTAATACACGTATTTCTCAGAACAATCGTTTCATGTCACTCAAGTTCAAATCGTACTTGCGGGTTCGACTGGCTGGGGCGCCAGGCCTTCAGGGGCCTGGACACTCCGTGCCGGCCAGTTTGCTCAAGCTCTGGTACTCGCGCACCGCCGATCCGAATCCTGGGATCACCGAGTTGTAGCCAAACTCCACTGAATCGCACTCACCGTCCCAATCCAGCGAGAAAGTGCCCCAGTTCTCCAGGCTGATCTCGTCGGGATCGAAGGCGCTGCCCCAGGAGGTGGAATCGGCCGCGTAGATCGCGTCCATGGTCACGCTGTCGCCGTCCGGTGTGCCGATGCCAAGCACCCAGAACTGGTTGCCGGAAAGGTCGTAGGTGAACATGATCACCAGCACCTGGCCGTTGGTCAGCCACTCGACCACGATGCCCTCGCCATCACGGGCGACATCGAAGTAGGAGCCCGAAAGGCCCGCATTGGGTACCGGGTCCATGCCACAGCCGGTGATCTGGCCTAGCCTTCCGGCACGAGAGAGCAGGCGTTCGAAGCCTGATCCTTCGTGGCCGGAGTAGGTGACCGCTCCACCATTGCCCAGCGACTCGCAATCGACAAAACCCATGCTCATGGAGCCCGCAGGGGCGTATTCGATGTCGTTGGTGTCAAAGCCGGGCCCGAACGAAGCGCCGATGGGACGCAACAGATCGTCGATGACAATCGAACCACCCTCGATGCGGCCCACGCCGATAAACCACGCCGGGCCCGAACCGTCGGGCCGGTAGGTGAATGTGTAGACCACGGCGACGTTGTCGTTGAGAATCTCGACATAGTTGCCCTCGCCATCGCGCGCCGCGTAGAAAAACGGTCCGCTGTGGCCAGCCTGGACATCGTTTTCGCCAACCGCAATTTGCACCGTAAGTTCTTCACCAAACGCCGAACCCCCGCTTCGGGTCATTGAGTAGCGAATCTCGTAAACGCCCGGCGCATTGGGCGCGGTGATGTTGAACTCGAACAGCACGGGGCGGCCGCGGAACACGCCGCCATACTTGGCGATTTCGTTGTCGGCATCGTCGATCTGGATATTGGCCGGACCCCAGGCATGGCCATTGGCGACTTCGCTCAGGCGATAGCCGGCCGATTGCGACCACTTGGCATCGCCCTCGTTGCGCACCAGCACCTGCACCGTGGCCGACTCACCGGGTTCCATGCTGGCAGGGAAGTCGTTCCACAAGAAACGGCTGTCGCGCTCGGGATGATCATTGAACGCCGAGGCTTTTTCGTAAGTGGTGTCGATGTACTCGCGCGGGTTGTTGGTGTCCGACCAGGTGTCGTCGTTACCGCTGGTGTTCTCCGGCGCGATGTAGGGCGGCTCGGGGCTGGCCTCGTAAATGCCGCTGCCCTCGTCGTACTCATTCCAGGACTCGATATAGGCGTGATAAACGGGGGGGTTGCCACCCTCACCATTGCGAATCGCCATCAACTGGTCCCAGCTATTGGCATAAGAGGAACCGCCGTCCCGCGGGAGGAAGAACCCCGGATTGCGAATATTCTGGTCCCAGGCGCCGCCCTTCAGGGTGACGTTGCGTTTGCCCAGTTCTGACCAGGGCGTGAAGTACTCGTTGTTTGAAAACTGGACGGCGACCTCATCGGTAAACGAAGGCATCGTGCCGCCGGTTGACGAGATCTGGTAGATCCCGTTTTCAAAGCTGCTGTACTCATCGCCGAATGCACCGGCGAGCCGTGACTCCACGTCGTTTCGCGTCAGCGCACCGTAGTTGAGGTTGGTGTTGGTGCCAACCCATGTGTTCAGCACCACCTTGCCATCGATGTGCAGCAGGCGGCTTTCGGCGTAGGCGCCCGTTTCCTGGCGAAAATACTGGTCGTAGAAGAACTCGTACCAACCGACATATTCGTCCTTGGCGGACGTCTGGGTCATGTCGATGGGGTTGTTGTTCCAGATGATCTGCGGGTCGAGAAACGGCACAACATAAGGCGTGTCATATCCCTCGCTGCGCAACTCGGCGATGGCGCGGAATATCTGCTCACGCTGGTAGTGGAGGCCGTTATAAAGATGGACGTACAGGACATCGATATTGGCATCCATCATGTCCTTGATTTGCCCGCGCCACCACAGGGCCTCGCCGGTCCAGTTTTCGCGCCCTTCAAGTGGCTCCCAGGGCCCGTCTTCCTGGCCGGCATAAGGGGTGAACCAGTGGAAAAGCGTCGTCGCCACGAAGCGGTCCGTGGCGGAAAAATCGCGCCCTTGGGTGTAAACGGGTGGGTAAGTGACTTCAGGCGTGGTCGGCACGGGGCCGTTCACAGTGGGCATGGCGATCAGAACGGTATTCTGACCACCGTCATCAGTGAGCCGGAACGCAAGATCGCCCAGTGTGCCTCCGGATTCCGTGAACGTTGGCCCGGAGTAGGGCTTCCATTGGTTGTTTACGGTTGCGGAAAATGTTCCAGGCGCCCGGCCTGTAAACCCGTTCTCATCAAACACCGGGAACGAGACCATGACTTCCTGCGAAGCGCTGTTGCCGGAACGCATGTAAACCGTGGCCCGGTATTCATGACCGGCCGCCAGGGAGAACAGGGTGCTTTCGTGGTCGAAAGCCTGGGCGCCGCCATAAGCATCGATGGTCAGCCTGATGGCGTTTGTGGCCGGGCTGCCGGGGAACAGGGTGTTGGCCGGGAGTGGCACTGTTTGCAGGCTTACTTCGCCGCCTTCCAACCCGAAAGCGCGCCAATAGTCCGGCACAGCGCCGCTTACGTTTCCAAGGGATTCACCAGTGGCGCCATCAAATCCGGGATTGGGGACAACGTTGTTGTCGGCCAGAACTGACTGCGATGGGGTGAGCAACAGCGACGCGACGATCGCGCACGCAGCAAACTTGATGGTCATTGGAACCTCCCCTAGAGGTCTACCGCAGCCCTCCGTACAGGCCGCGCTTCAGGAATCGGCCATCTCCCTTTGCGCCGACATACTCGGTGTCCCTGACGATGACTTTGCCCCGCGAAATTACGGTTTCGGGGAATCCGGTCACGGACATGCCTTCATAAGCGTTGTAATCAACGTTCATATGATGAGTACACGTATTCTTGACGCTAATCGTTTCACGCCGATCGGGATTGAAGATCACGATGTCGGCGTCCGAGTCCACTGCGATGGTGCCTTTCTTGGGGAACAGGCCGAAGGTCTTGGCGGCCGCGGTTGAGGTCAGTTCTACGAATTTGTTCAGCGAAATGCGCCCATGGTGGACGCCGCCGTTGAACACCAGGGCCATGCGGTTTTCCACGCCCGGCGCACCGTTGGGGATCTTCGAGAAATCATCCACGCCCAGTTCCTTTTGCTCCTTGAAGCAGAACGGGCAGTGATCGGTGGCAATCGACTGCAGGTCGCCAAAACGCAGGCCGCGCCACAGTTCATCCTGGTTCCATTTCTCGCGCAACGCCGGAGTCATCACGTACTTGGCGCCTTCAAACCCCTCTTTCTCGTAGCTGGTGTAATCCAGGAACAGGTATTGCGGGCAGGTTTCGGCGAACACGGGTACGCCGCGGTTGCGCGCCAGCGTGACTTGCTCCAACGCGTCGGCGCAGGAAAGGTGCACGATGTAAACCGGCACGCCGGCCACCTCGGCAATCGAAACCGCGCGGTGCACGCCCTCGGCTTCCATTCGCGTGGGGCGGGTCAGGGCGTGGTATTTGGGCGCGGTCTTGCCCTCGGCCAGCGCGCGCTTGACGATTTCATCAATCACGATGCCGTTCTCGGCGTGCATGCACACCACGGTGCCGTCCTCGCCGGCCTTGCGCATGGCGCGGAAAATGGTGCCGTCGTCCACGTACAGCACGCCCGGGTAGGCCATGAACAGCTTGTACGAGGTCACGCCCTCGTCGGCCAGGTGCTTCATTTCCCACAGGCGGTCGTCTTCCATGTCGGTGACGATCATGTGGAAGCCGTAGTCGATGGCGGTTTTGCCCTCGGCTTTCTTGTGCCAGGTTTCCAGCGCGGCGAGCGTCGATTCGCCCTTGGTCTGGATGGCGAAGTCGATGATGGTGGTGGTGCCGCCGTGGGCGGCGGCACGGGTGCCGCTTTCAAAGTCGTCGGCCGAGGTGGTGCCACCAAACGGCATGTCCATGTGGGTGTGCGGGTCGAGGCCGCCGGGCATCACGTACTTGCCGCTGGCGTCGATGACCGTGTCGGCTTCCACCTGCAGGTTCTTGCCGATCAGGGAGATGGTTTCGTTTTCCACGAACACATCGGCGTGGTAGTCATCGACCGCGGTGATGACCCGACCATTCTTGATAAGCAGCGACATGGTGTATTCCTGTTATCCGGAAAATCGATTGTAGAGCCAGCCAAGCAGGAAGCCGGCGATGGCGCCGTCGATCACGCCCCACAGGGTGCCGACCAGCACCGAAATGCCGCCCGAGGCCGGGTCGTAGAACGGGTAAACCGAGGCCACCGTCTGCAGGAAGGCCGCGCCGTAGGGCGGGCAGATCATGTTGCCGATGGAAACCAGCAGGATGGCGCCGCCCCAGAGAATGGCTGCTGCCAGTGCAAGCGCTTTCAGGTTCAGTTTCATAATGCCTCCGTTCAACCTAGCTTTTCGTGCGGTTGAAAATAAATGCCCCGGTGGTGAACGCCACCACCCCGATGGCAATCAGCACGAGGCACGGGGTGGTCATTTCTGCCAGGGAAAAGCCGCGCCACAGGCCGCCTTCCACCGCCAGGATCGCCCACTTGAACGGGCTGAAGTCGCTCAGCGCTGCCAGCCATCCGGGCATCGCGATCAGGGGAATCATACCCCCGCCAACCATCGCGAACGGCATCATCATCCCCCAGGCCGCGCCCGAAACCGCGCTCTCGGTCTTGCCCATGACCGACACCAGCATGGTGATGCCGGTGAAGCACAAGGCGGTGCATACCATGGCCAAAAGGAACAGGCCAAAGCTGTCGAAACGCACCCCCAGGGCGATGACCGCCACGCTCATCAGCAGGGTCATGGTGCCCATCGAGGCGGTAAAGCAGGCTAGTGCCTTGCCGGCCAGCAACTGCGCGGTACTGATGGGCGCCATTTGCAGGCGCAGCAGGGTGCCGGAAGTGCGTTCGCGAACCATGGTGATGGCGAACGCCATGGCCACGCTCATCAGGCCCCAGACCAGCGCCTGCGGAAATGAAATTTCGAAGGCCGACCTGGGCTGGTTGCCGCGCTCGCGCGCCACTTCCACCACGTTCAGCATCTGGCTCATGTCCAGGCCGACCGCGGCGCCGTCTTCAGAACTGCCGGGCTCAAAGTCCAGCAGGAAGGTGTCGAGCGAGCCCATGAACTGGTCGAGGGCGGATTTCTGGCCGTCATCGAGGTCCGGGGCGGCGGCAATCTGCGCGCGCATCTCTTCAATCTCGCCCTGCATCAACTCGGTGTCGAGGAACTGGCTTTGCAGGCTGGAAAACAGCGCCTGGATCACCACCCCCTGCAGCATGCCGGCTTCGGCCTTGCGCCGCGGGTCGATGCCCACTTCCAGGGAAACGTTGTCCTCGCCGCTGTCGCCACCGGCGCCGAAAATGGCAAAGGGGTTATCGCCAAAGCCCTGGGGGATGCGCAGGTAGGCAATGTGGCGGCCTTTCTGGACGCCTTCGCGGGCGGCTTCCAGGGTGGGCGTTTCAAAAGCCCCTTTGCCGGTCTCGCCTTCTGGCAGTTCGATCCTTGGCACCACGATGGCGTCATTGCTGTCCAGTTGCTCCATGAAGGCTTGCGAAAGCTGCGATCCGTCCTCGTCAACCACGGCGATGGTCACGCTGCCGGGCAGGTCGTCCCCACCGCCAAACAGCGAGCCAAAAAACAGCGCAAACATCAGCGGGAAGGCGAACACCCAGAACAGGGCCATCTTGTCGCGCATCAGCATGCGCACGTCCTTGGTGGCGATGGCGGTGATGGCTCTCATGAGTCGCGCAGGCTGCGGCCGGTGAGTTGCAGGAACACCCGCTCGAGATCCGGGCGGTCGATGCGCAAGGAGGTGATTGCCACATCCTTGCGGCCCAGCCGCGCAACGGCTTCAAACGGGGCGTCGGTGTCGATGCGGATGGTGTCGCCGCTTACCTCGGCTTCCAGGTCGAGGTCGGCGGGCAGGGCGCCAGCCAGTTGCGCCCGAACCACCGATTTCCCGCCATAGCGGTCGATCAATGCATCGACGGTGTCCAGCGCCATGATTTTTCCGTGATCCATGATGGCAACCCGGTCGCACAGCCTTTGTGCTTCTTCCATGTAGTGGGTGGTGTAGAGCAGCGTGGTGCCCTGGCTGCGCAGCGCTTCGATGCAATCAAAGATGTGATTGCGCGACTGCGGGTCGATGCCGACCGTGGGTTCATCGCAGATCAGTACGCTGGGTTCATGCACCAGCGCGCAGGCCAGGTTAAGGCGGCGCTTCATTCCGCCGGAGTAGGTTTTTACGCGGTCCTTGCGCCGGTCGCTTAGCCCGGCGAACTCCAGCGCATGTTCTGTGCGGCTGGTGAGATGCCCGCCGGCAAGCCCGTACAGGGCGCCGAAGGTGCGCAGGTTTTCCTCTCCGGTCAATTCCTCGTAGAGCGCCAGGCCCTGGGGAGCAACACCAATTTTGCGTCGCACTTCCGCCCGCGTCGGGTCGCTTTCCTCGCCCAGCATCACTTCGCCTTCATCGGGCACCAGCGCGCCGCACAGCATGCTGATGGTAGTGGTCTTGCCCGCCCCGTTTGGGCCCAGCAGGCCCAGCGCCTCGCCCTTGTGGATTTCCAGCGAGACGTCATCCACCGCCAGCAGCTTACCGAACCGCTTGCTGAGCGCCCGCGCCTTGATCATTCCGCGCAGCTCACGGCAATCAGCGTCACGTTGTCGGGGGCGCCGCGTTGCAACGCTTTGTCGAGCATGCGCTTCACCGATTGCTCCAGGTCTTCCGTGGCCAGGTCCTGGGCTATTTCCGCCAGCGGAAGCAGCCGGCTGAGTCCATCGGAGCACACCAGGAAGCGGTCGCCAGGTTGCACCTCGAGGTGGATGCACTCGATTCGCACATCGGGATCGATGCCAACGGCGCGGGTAATGACATGGGCCATCGGGTGGGTTTCGGTTTCGTCCGCCGAGATCACCCCTTCGTCGATCAGTTCCTGGACATGGCTGTGGTCGCGGGTGACCTGTTCCGCATTGGCGTCGCGCAGCCGGTAAACGCGGCTGTCTCCCACCCAGGCTACTGCGCCTTCCCGGCCATGCACCAGTAGCAGGGCGACTGTGCTGCCGGGTACCCGCGCCAGGCCAAACTGGCTTTCCATGCTGGTCAGTTCGCGGTTGGCGCCCTCAATCGCCTGGCGCGCCATGTCCACCATCTGGGAGAGCTGTGAACAGGCTGGAACCTGCTGCAGATGGCGGGTAATGGCGCGGCTGGCGAGTTCGCCTGCCTGGTGCCCGCCCATGCCATCGGCCACTGCCCAGAGCCCCACGTCATCGCGGCACAGGTAGTGGTCTTCATTGACCTCACGGACCAGGCCGACGTGGCTAGCGGCAGAAGAGTGACATTGCATGGCTGAAAATCCTACCCGAATCGGCTGCCGATGCGTACCATGAGCATCTCTACATGCAGGCGGATTTGATTATGGAGCAGGGACCACTCGTATGGAAACGAAGCCAGGCCGGCAAGTCGGTGATTGGCAATCTTATTATCCTGGCCATCCTCGCGGTGGCGATATTTGCGGCCATCCAGTATGTACCGCAAAAAATCGAAGCCGGAACGGTCAACACCATCCTCGACCAGCTCGAGCAGCGTCACGCCTCGTCGCCGTTTCGTGACGACCAGGATGTGTGGGCAGTGATCGACCGCAACCTGAGCCTGAACGAGATGCGCGATATGAAGTCCAGCTTCCGCACCGCGTGGAACGGCCGCACGGTCACGGTCACCGTGGACTACGAGCGCGAGCTGAACCTGGTGTTCAAGACCATCGTCATTCCCTACCACGAGCAAATCGTTCTGAACTGAAGTCGGGTTTTACCATCATGTCGGAGACTACCCTCAAGGATTCCGAGCTGGCCGAGCTGCGCCGGCGCCTGGACGCAATTGATGACGCAATTATCGACCTGGCCGCCGAGCGCCAGTCGATTGTCGCCACCATCAGCGACCACAAGCTGAAGACATCCACGCCGTTGCGTCACTACGAGCGCGAGGCGGAAGTGATTGCGCGCGGCAAAGCCAGGGCGGAGTCGCATGGCCTGTCGCCGCGGCTGGCCCGGGAAATACTCGAGACCCTGATTCACCATTCGCTGGAGAACCAGGAAACCCGCAAGCTGGTGAGTTCCGACCACGGCACCGGCCAGCGCGCGCTGGTGATTGGCGGCATGGGCCGCATGGGTGGCTGGACGGCAAGGTTTCTCGATACTGTTGGCTTTGACGTCAACGTGGCGGACGTTTCGCCCGAACCCGGCGAGTTTCGCCGCGTGGATGACTGGGAGCCGCATGTTGGCGACTACGACCTGGTGGTGGTGGCCGTTACACTGCGCCCCAGCAACGAGATTCTGCTGCGCCTGGCCGAGCTCAAGCCCCGCGGGCTGATCTTTGACATCGGCTCCTTGAAGAGTCCTATGCGCAGCGGCCTGAACGCCCTTGCAGCGGCTGGCTGCAAGGTATGCTCGGTGCACCCCATGTTCGGCCCCGGCGATATCGGCCTTTCCGGCCGCCATATCCTGTTTGTCGATGTCGGCAACACGCAGGCCATGGAGGAAGCCCGCGCGCTGTTTGCGCATACCGCCGCCGAGTGCGTGGACCTGAGCCTGGATGAGCACGACGAGGTGATGGCCTGGGTATTGGGCCTGTCGCACATGGTGAACCTGGCTTTTGCCGGCGCCATCGACCGCAGCGGCGAGGCCGTACCGCTGCTGCGCCAGATATCTTCCAGCACGTTCAACGCCCAGCTCAAGGTGGCGGCGCAGGTGGTGTCGGAAAACCCGCACCTGTATTTCGAAATCCAGAAGGGCAACGACAAGACCGGCCAGGTGCTGACCCAGTTCAAAGCGGTGCTGGATGACCTGCACCGGGCGGTGGAAGATAACGACGAACAAGCCTTTGCCGAAACCATGACCTCGGCAAACCGCAGGATTCGCGACAGCTAACTTTCTGCCCCGTAGCGCGCCTGCCAGGCCACCAGTCCCTGGGTGTTGAGATCCAGGTCCACGGCAAAGAATTCCTCGATGGCCGAGTCTGTCCAGTCCAGGCCATGCGCGCTGCAGTGGCCGACCAGCCAATCCAGCAACCCTTGCCTGATGGCGTAGAACGCATTCTCGTGACCCAGGGTTTCCTGCGCCAGTCGATGATGGTCACGCAGCCCTTCGCGCAGGCTCGCCATGAGCCGTGGCACATCCCGCACCGCGCTAAAGTGGGTGAGGTACATCACCTCGGGGCTGAAAGCCTCCAGCTTGTCGAGTGACTGCTGCCACACATCCGGTTTGAACTGCACCGGGGTGGTGGTGGGTATGACCATGGCGCGGCCATCGACGTCGGTTTCGCGATAGGAAAGGCCGAAAGTGTCGCCGGTAAAAAAGCCGCGGCTCTTGGCATCCCAGATACAGAAATGATGACCGGCATGGCCGGGGGTATCGATAAATTGCAGTTCGCGCCCGTTCAAGGCGAGCCTGTGCCCATCGGGCGCTTCGACCACGCGTTCGGCGTCCACCGGCACTATTTCGTGATAGTCGTGCACGAACTGATCCTTGCCATAAACCGCGATGGCCGCATCGCTGATGCGCGACGGGTCAACCATGTGCTTGGCGCCAAAGGGGTGAACCACCAGTTTGGCGTTGGGTAACTGCTGCATCAGCGCGCCCGCGCCGCCAGCGTGATCGAGGTGAATGTGGGTGACGATGACGAAGTCGACTGTTTCTTTGGCAAGGCCATGCGCTTCAAGAACTTCCAGGACATGAGGCACGGTGTGCCAGGTGCCGCTGTCAATAATGGCGGCGCGGCCCTGTTGTTCCATTAAGTAGCAGGCCACCATGCCCGGCTTGTGCAAGCCGGCGTCGATGCGCCAGATGCCGTGGCCGAGGTCGGCGGGCGGCAGGTGTTGCGGAATTCTATTCAAAACCGTGCTTCAGGATCATTTCGGGCTGGGGATAGTAACGCACCAGTTCCTGGTTTACCGGCAAAGTTTCCAGCACTTCCACGGTGCCGTCCGGCCAGGTGAGTGTCAGCTCCACCGGGGTGGCGCTGCCAAGGCCAAAGTGAAGCGCGCGCTGGTGATCGGCGCCAATGCTGGAACCGATGTGAACCCGCCGCCGCAACTGGCGGCCATCTGAGAGCTCCAGCTCGGCCAGCGTTCCAACAGCATCGCGGTTTACTGGGCCGCGTCCGTAAAGCTTCACGCTCAGCCAGTCGCCGGCCGTCGTGGTGTTGCGGTACAGGTGGTAGTTCTCCTGCTGGTTGCCGATGACCAGATCTATTCGACCATCCCGGTCATAGTCGGCGTAAGCCACGCCTATTGTATCGCCGGTGTTGGAGGCACCGCTGGTAGCGGAAACGTCCGTGAATGTGCCGTCCCCGGAGTTGTTCCTGTACACGCGGTTGCTGAGCGAAGGGTCGGGGTGGGCGGTGGCCAGGTACAGGTCTTCCCATCCATCGTTGTCGAAATCCACGAAGGTCACGCCCCAGCCCGGGCTGCCCAGGTTTACACCGGCTGACGTGGTGACCTCGGTAAAAAAGTCATTGCCCTGGGCAATCTCGCTTCGCAGTAGAATTTGCTCGTTCTCGCTGGAGAAATACAGGTCGTCGTCTCCATCCAGGTCGTAATCTCCCACGGCAATGCCCATACCCTCGCAGGGCCGGTAGGCGCCGGTAGAAAGCGACACATCGGTGAAACACCACAATCCGCAGCCGGGGCCATCGTTGCGCCACAAGAGGTTGCCAAAAAACTTGTCGTTGATGACGTAGATATCCAGGTCACCATCATTGTCGTAGTCGAGGAACGTGACTGCGAAGCCGGGGCCAAGCAGGCGATCGATGACCAGCAGGTGGGAAACGTCGGTAAACGTCTTGTCGCCGTTGTTCAGGTACAAGCGGTCCTGGTTGAGCGGGTGCCCGCCTTCTGCCCAGTACCAGTTGGTCACATACAGATCCAGGTAGCCATCGTTGTTGAAATCCCCCCAGGCTGCAGATTCACCCTCACCCTGGGCAACGATGCCGGAGCCTTCCGAAATGTTTACAAAGGCGCTTCCCGTGTTTTCGAACAGGACATCCACCCCGTAGGTGAGAACCAGCAGGTCCGCATCACCGTCATTATCAATATCGGCGAATGTTGCGCCGCCGCTGGATATATCGGGTAGTGCAACCTGTGAATTCAGGGAAGAGACTTCGAAAGTGCCATCTCCCAGGTTTCGATACAGTGTGTTTGGCCCGGTGTTGTCGGTGAGATAGAGGTCTTCATCACCGTCGTTGTCGTAGTCTCCCCAGGCTTGCCCGGTAATCAGGTAATTGGAGTGATGACTGGCGTCAATTCCTGCGGCGCTGGTTGTTTCTTCGAAAGTAATTCCCAGCGTAACCTCTGGCTGCAGCGACATAATCACCAGCCAGACCAGTTTTGCGGATGTTCGAGGAAAAATCACGTGGTTGCCAGACCCAATTGGTGGACCCATCACCTCGCGAATTTAGCACAAGCCTGCTGTCATCATTTATATACATCACTTTACATTGGTGGGCTTTCTACTATAATTACCGTCGCATCCGAGTCATTTTCGGACCTACAGGCGTGGCAACCTGGCAACGAACCTGGTTGACCACACTAGGCAAGTAGACTTGCAGGAGTGTGTACGAATGATTAGTTCAAGAAAGCTGGTCCTGGCTGGCGCGGTTTTGGCACTGTCCACTTCCGTTGCCTTTGCACAAGAGACCAAGGACAACGACGTGCCCGTGGGGCCGGGTCAGTCAGCCGATACCGTTTTCGGGCCTGATGGCTTTGGCTACATTGGTTACGACAGCGACGAGCCGCAGTGCTCTTACAATTTCATCGATATTTCCGCCACCGGCACATTCGTCGGCGAGGGCGATGATCAAGGTTTCCCGGTAAACCTTCCGGGCGCGGGCTTCAGCTTTTACGGGTCCAACTACACCACGCTGGCTATGACCAGCAACGGTTATATCTCAACCGATTCAACCGACACCGGTCCCGACCTGAGTAATGACTGCCCCCTGCCTGCAACTCCCAGCACCGGTGGTGGCGCGCGTCTCTACCCGCTGCATGACGACCTTGACGCGGAACCTGGAGTCGGCACGCTGCTTTTCCAATACTTCGCTTCTTGCCCACGCCCCAGTGGCGCGGTAGCCGGTGAAGGTTGCTACGTGTTCCAGTGGAATGATGTAGAGCACTTCCCAGGCGGCAGCGGAATCACATTTACGTTCCAGGCCGTTCTGTACGAAGCCTCTGGCGCCATTGCATACCAACAGGGTCCGGGCAACCCCGAGGCTGGCTCAGGTTCTACCACCGGTATCCAGAACCTGGCCGCCACCGATGGCCTGACCTACGCATGTAACACGGCTGATTCTGTAGTTGCAGACTCCGCGCAGTGTATCTTCAACCCGGCCTTCCCGCCGCTGCCCATCGTGGACAGCGCCGCTACCTTCACGGTTGAAAAGACCTTTGATGATGGCAACCCGGGTGAAGTGGAAGTCACCATTTCCTGTAACACTGGCCTGCCGCTGGAGCAGTCTACCGACATCTCTGAAGGCGACGGCGTGGTGTTCATCGTCGGCGACTTCGCTGACGGCGATATGGATTGCGTAATCACCGAGACCGGTGGTTCCGAAGGTTACGACGTTTCTTACGACGCCGGCGCTGGCGCTACGGACGAGGGCTGCTCTTTCGAAGGCGTGTTGCTCAACTCAGGATATGCCTGCTCAATCAGCAACACCCTGTTGCCGGTTACTTTCGAAGTCACCAAAGAGTGGATCGACGAGAACCCGCAGTTCAACGGCAGCACCTACGCTGAAGCCAGCTACAACTGCTTTGGTGAGCAGTTCTTTGATCACTTCGGTGGCCTGTCCTTCCTGGGTAATCCTTCTACGGATTCGTTCGACGTGTTCCCGCACTGGGATGGCGGAACGACCTGTACCGTTACCGAGAACCTTGTGGAAGGCGGCATTGAAGTTGATTCTTCTGACTGCCAGAGCGTAAGCGTCCTGGTGGGCGGTAGCGCTTCATGCACCATCGTTAATACCCGCCTGTACGAAGGCATCCCGACCCTGAGCCAGTACGGCCTCGGCGTGCTTGCACTGCTGATGCTGGGCATGGGCTTTGTCGCGGTTCGCCGCTTCGTATAAGCCGGAATGTAGGAGCGACCGTTAGGTCGCGACCTGTCGCAGGCTGAAGCCTGCTCCTACATCGCAAGACACGAAAGCCCCGGAGTTCGCTCCGGGGCTTTTTTGTTGTCTGGCTGAAACCGCGCGGTTATGCTCAATCGATAAACCGAACAACAGGTGTTGATATGCGTTTTGGGTGGTGTTGCTTTTTGGTGGTGGCCCAGCTCGGCTGTGTGGCTGGCGCCCTTGGGGGCGAGGTCGATGCCGATTACCAGGTCAGCGAAATTCCCTACAACCTGCGCGACATATCGGTCAGCGGCACCGAAATCGTGCTTGGTGATGACCAGGTGTCTGGGGCCATTCCGCTGGGTTTCGCGGTTGATTACTACGGCAGCTTCTACACCCAGGTGTACGTGTCTTCCAACGGGTTTATCACCTTCAACTCGGGCAGTGGAAGCGGGTGCTGCAGCGGCCTGCCCATTCCTTCGCCCGGCGGAATCAACAACTTCATCGCCGGGTTCTGGGAAGACCTGAACCCTTCCAACGGTGGCACCATCCGCTACCAGACGCTCGGCACCCCGCCCAATCGCGAGTTCGTGGTGGGCTTCTACCAGGTTGAGCATTTCCGCGGCAATTCGCCGGTTGAGATGGAGATGATCATCAAGGAAGGCACCGGGGTGGTGGAATTGCAATACACAACCGCCACCACTTCCGGCGAGAGCGATCACTCCGTTGGCGTGGAAAGCATTAGCGGGGTGTTTGGCACCCAGGTCGATTTCGGCACTGGCTTCAGTTACACCACCGAGGGTCGCCTGCTGACGCCGGGAGGTGCTGAAGGTGAGCCGGAGTCCGTGGCGCGATTTGCGGTGGATAAGGTATTTGACGACCTCAATCCGGCCGAGGTGGAGGTCACCATCCAGTGCAACACGGGTCTGCCGCTAAGCCAGAGCGCCTCGATTGCCGCCGGGGATGGGGTGGTGTTCGTGGTAACGGACTTCGTTGATGGCGAGTTGGATTGCGTCATAGCCGAGGACCCAACGCCTTCTGGCTACGAAGCACATTACTCAAACAACGGCGGGGTCACGTTTCCCGGGCTGGAAAACTGCGCCTATGAATCGGTGTCCTTCGGCGCCGCCAATGCCTGCGTGATTCGCAACGAGCTACAACGGGTGTTCGTGACGGTTACCAAGACCTGGGTGGATGAAAACCCCGGCTTCGACACCTTGAATTACGCGGAGGCCAGCTATGACTGTGTCAACGAGCAGTTTGGCGTGCAGGCCTTTGGCTCTCTGGAGTTTGTGGGCGATGGCGCGGTGGACGGCTTCTTCCTGTTCCCGCATTGGGACGGAAGCACCGAGTGCGAGGTATCAGAAACCGTATTGGAAGGTGGGGTTGAAGTAGATGATGGCGATTGCCAGTCGTTGCCGGTTGCGCCCGGCGAAGGCGCAGAGTGCACCATCGTCAATACCCGCCTGTACGAAGGCATTCCAACCCTGGGAAGTTATGGGCTGGCATTGCTGGCACTGTTGATGCTGGGCGTGGGCCTGGCGTTTGCTCGCCGCCCGTTTTAGGAGCGACCTTCAGGACGCGACTGCCCGCTCACTGCTTCATACGTTCGTTTAGCTCGCGGTTGGTGTGGATGATATGGCCCTCGTCCGGGGTCGCCAGGTTGATTTTTGGCCTGGTGGGATCGAGGTCGCAGGTCACCCAGCCGTCATTGGTCATCAATTCCAGGGTTTGCATCAGGTGGTGAATCACCAGTTGCGGGGCCATGTGCTGGCCCGACTCGGCGGCGTGCTGCTGCATGGCAGGGAGAATTTGTCCCACCAGGTCACGACCGCCTTTCAGCGCCTTGTGCACCACTGAGAACAAGCCATAAAGCGGCAAACGCTTATTGCCGCGGACGAACGTTTTGATGGGCCGGATCTCGCCGTCGCTGTAGGCCGGCACTTCGATGACCCGGGCGCCCTTGGTGTTCAACCGAAAGCGGTTGTAGCGCGAAACCTGCCACTCCGCCTGGCCACCGACAAAGCGCTGGGCAATCTGCCGGGTGCCGGCGAGGTCGAGACCACCGATGCCCACCTGGCCCAGAACATCGTGGGTAAAGCCGCCGGTGCCCAGCCACTGGAACGCTCTTTGCGGGTCCAGTTCCAGGCCCGCGTCCTGGGCGATTTCGCTGGTGTAAGCCTGCAGGTCGGTAAAGTTGCCGTTGGCCGAATACCAGAAATCGGCAAAGCGGATATGTTGGCGAATGCGGGTGCGCTGGTTGTCGTCGTAACTCTTGAGCAGCCAGTCACGATCATGCTTGCCGCGGCTCATGGCGATGATGCTGTAGGCGGCCTCGCGCGCCGAGGTTTGGGTAAGCGTGAGGCCGGCCGCCAGGATCGGGTCTGCAAAGCCGGCGGCTTCGCCCACCAGGAACCAGTTCTCCCCCGCTGCGCGCTCGGTGACGAAGGACCAGTCCTTGGTGCCCCGGACTTCACCATCGCGAGTCGCATTTTCGGTGAGTTCGGCGATCAGCGGCTCCTGCGCTAGCGCCTGCAAGTAAATGTCTTCCTTCGAAAGCCCGCTGGATTTGAAGTGGTCGCGTGGACAGACGAACCCAATCGAGGTGCGGGTGGGGCCCAGCGGAATAAACCAGATCCAGCCGGTGCCGATGCTGAGCACCAGTACCCGGGTGCCGCCGCCGGGGAAGCGAGTGGCCCATTCGGTGTTTTCCCAGTAATCCCAGAACGCGATGTTTTGCAGCTTGGTGGGCAAGTCAATTTCGATGCTCATGGCGCGGCGCAGCAGTGCAGAGGCCCCCGAGGCATCGATATACCACCGGGCGGTAACCTCGGTGCCATCGGCCAGGACCAGGCCGGTTACCTTGTCGCCCTCGGTTTCCACCTTGCGCACCTGGGCGGGCTGGAACACTTTGCAGCCGGTTTCCTGGGCGTGGTCCAGCAGGATTTTGTCGTAACGGGCGCGATCCACCTGCAATGCCAATTGCTTGGCCTGCGAGGTCCACGGCCGTGGTCTTTGTTCCTCGCGGTAGGCGTCCATCGGCATGAACTCAAAATCCCACAGCTTGTTGCTGTTGCCCCAGCGATAGGTGGCTCCGATCTTGATGGGAAAATTGGCGGCTTCCATCGCATCCCAGCAGCCGAGCTCGTTGAGGATGCTGCTGATGGGTGGCAACTGGCTTTCGCCCACGTGATCCCTGGGAAACGTTTCGCGTTCGAAGATGCCCACCGAAAGTTCGGGCGCATACTTGGCCAGCATGCCCCCGCAGGTGCTGCCGCCAGGACCGCCGCCAATGATTGCCACATCGAGGTTTTTCATGATCAGTACCGTATCACCAGCGGCGAATTTTCACAGATTTGCCAGGCGGAGCAAAATTTTCTTTGCGAATCTATACAAAAGCCTTTAGAATTCGCGGGAACGCCACAGGAGTGTGGGTATTCGTCGTGCCTTGTGGGGCCAGAAGAAAACAGCTGATTCTTTTGTCGCCCTGTTAAGAAAATCCAGGCAAGCGTACAAATTTCAAGAATGAACTGGAGAGTTTTGTAATGCGTAACAAAGCGATAGTAGTTGCCATATCAACTGCGCTTTTGACCTCAGGGGCGGCATTCGCCCAGGTTAAAGGCCCAGGTACTGGTACCAGCGCCGGCGGGCCATCCAATGGCGATGCTCTGAGCGGTACCAACCTGCAAGGCGTAGTGTGTTCAGAAGCCAGTGGGGTTAATTGTTCGGCGGCAATTCCGGATAACCTGACCGGAACCGTGGAAAGCACCATGACGCTGGAAAACTGCGGCGGCCCGATTACGGACATAAACGTTGGCGTCTCCGCCACCCATAGCTGGGTGGGCGACCTGATTTTCCAACTGGAAGCGCCGGACACCACCGTGGTCACCCTGATTGATCGCCCGGGCGTTCCTGCTTCTACCTTTGGTTGCGACGGCGCCGACATCGCGGCTTTGCTGGATGACGGCGCAGGCGCACCGGTTGAAAACGAGTGCGCCGGTGGCGTACCCACCATCAACGGTTCTTTCCAGCCCAACGGTTCACTGTCTGACTACAATGGCGTTGACCCGAACGGCACCTGGACCCTGATCGTCACCGACAACGCTGGCGGCGACACGGGATCGCTGGATGACTGGTCACTGGACATCACGCCGGCTGGTTGCGAAGGTGCTGCCCCCGACGTCGAAGCCGATCCGCAGGCCTCCTTCCTGGTTATGAAAGCCAACACGGATAACAATCCGGAGCCGGTTGACGTAACCCTGAGCTGTAACACCGGCCTGCCGCTTGAGCAGACCTACTCGCTGACGCCTGACCGTACCGGTAACACCTACGTCAACTTCATCGTCAACGACTTTGCCGATGGCGAGATGGACTGTACGGTCACTGAAACGATTCCTGCCGGTTACACGCCGGATTATCTCTACTGGAATGACAGCGTTCAGGACGCATCCCTTGAGTCATGTGTGTTCGAGAACGTGGCCCACGGTGAGCTGGCTGTTTCCCAGGAAGAAGAGATCAACCACGTGTGCTTCATTGGCAACGTGCTGAACTTCTCCGACGTGACGGTCAACAAGGAATGGATTGACGAGAATCCGCAGTTCAACGGCAGCACGTACGCTGAAGCCAGCTACTTCTGCTCGAACCTGCCGGAAGATGACTTCACCTTCAACCTGCCTATCCTGGGTGGCGCGGTAGCGTGGAACAATCCTGACGCGCTGCGTGGCCTGATCGACTTCGGTAACCTGGAGTTCTTCGGCAACCCCGGCGTTGATGGCTTCCTCACCCTGGGTAACTGGGACGGCGGAACGGTGTGTACCATCACCGAGAACGTGGTTGAAAGCGGCATCGAGTCTGACGCCAGCGATTGCGATAGCCTCGTGATTGGCCCGGGCGAAGATGTTGAATGCACCATCGTCAACACCCGCCTGTACGAAGGCATCCCGACCCTCAGCCAGTACGGCCTTGGCCTGCTTGCGCTGATGATGCTGGGAATGGGCTTTGTAGCCGTTCGCCGCTTCGTATAAGCAGTTAGGTTAGTAATGAAAAGCGCGGTCCTTCGGGGCCGCGCTTTTTTTATGCCTGCAGTAAAGCCGCCACGCGGGCGCGGATTTCCGGAACCACCTCGGCTTCGAACCAGCGGTTTTTGCTGAGCCAGATGTTGTTCCGGGGGCTGGGGTGGGGCAGCGGCATCACAGGATCGCCTGAGGTGGCCTGGGTGCGCACGATCTCGGTAAGCGATCTCTTGTCATCCGCAAGATGCCAGTGTACAGCGTGGAGGCCCACGGCGAGCGTCAGCCGGATAGCGGGTAGTTGATCGAGCAGGGCCTGGCGCCAGGTGCGTGCGCAGCGCTTGAGCGGCGGCAGGTCGCCACGCTCGGCGGTGCCGGGGTAGCAAAACCCCATCGGCACAATCGCAATGCGGCGCTCGTCGTAAAACGTATCGCGGTCGATGCCCATCCATTCACGCAGCCGGTCACCACTGGGGTCATCAAAAGGAATGCCCGAGCGATGCACCCGGATACCCGGGGCCTGGCCGGCCACCAGGATGCGCGCCGAGCTGTGCACCCTGAAAACCGGCCGCGCGCCCATGGGCAACTCCGCCTCGCACAAGGTGCAAGCACGGATGCGCGCAGCTAGCGAATTCAGAGATTCCGGGGGCGTGGCCATGACCAAGAGAATATAGCCTCTTAGCCATTCCAAAGGTGCTTTTAGCCGCCCGATCTTGCATACTCTCCCAGTTTCAACAACTGTTGGAGAATTCCTTGGGCGACGACACAACAAACCAAAATGCGCCTGCCGCCACCACTGGCGCACCCGCCGACACGCAAAGTCGCGCCTGGGTGCTGTTTATCCTGGTGGTGGTTTACACCTTCAACTTCATCGACCGCCAGATCACCGGCATCCTCGCGGTGCCGATCAAGGAAGACCTGGGGCTAAGCGACACACAGCTCGGCCTGATGGGCGGCCTGGCCTTTGCGCTGTTCTACACCGGCCTGGGCATACCAGTGGCCATGCTGGCCGACCGGGTAAGCCGCACCTGGATCATGACCGTGGCGCTCACCATCTGGAGCGGCATGACCGCGCTGTGTGGCCTGGCCAATAACTTCTGGCAGTTGTTCATGGCTCGCCTTGGTGTGGGCGTGGGTGAGGCCGGCGGGGTGGCGCCAGCCTACTCGCTGATCACCGATTTCTTCCCGCCCCACCAGCGGGCGCGGGCGCTTAGCATCTATTCGTTCGGTATTCCCATTGGCAGTGCGCTTGGCATTGTGTTTGGCGGCTACGTGGCCACCCTCATCGACTGGCGCTATGCCTTTTTCATCGTTGGCATTGCCGGCATCGTGCTGGCGCCCATTTTCCGCCTGACGGTGAAAGAGCCCGAACGCGGCCGTTTTGACGCCAACTACTCCGCCAACGCCAAGCCCGCGCGCATCATGGATATTCTCAGGGTGCTGTCGAAGAAGCCGGCGTTCTGGCTGCTGTCGGTTGGCGCGGCAAGTTCCTCGATGATGGGTTATGGCCTGTTCTTCTGGATGCCCAGCTTCCTGGTGCGCAGCTTCGGCATGGAGCTGCTGGATGCCTCGATGTTTTTCGGCGCCGTGATCCTGGTTGGCGGCATTGCCGGGATCTGGGGCGGCGGCTGGTTGAGCGACAAGCTGGGCGCCAAGCGCAAGGCCTGGTACGCGCTGGTGCCGGCCTACGCCTTCCTGGGCACCGTTCCTTTCTACTTCCTTGCCCTGCTGTCCCCCAACCTGGTTACGGTGTTCCTGGCGTTGCTGACGCCCGTGGCGCTGGGCCTGGCGTGGCTGGGGCCGGTAATTTCCGCATTCCAGCACCTGGTGAAGCCCAATATGCGCGCCACCGCCTCGGCGATCTTCCTGTTCATCAACAACCTGGTAGGCATTGGCGCGGGCACCTGGGCCATCGGTGCGCTTTCCGACGCGCTGGCCTCGCGCTATGCAGAGGAGTCGCTACGCTACTCCATCCTGGCGGGCACCGCGTTTTTCGTGATTGCCGCGGTGCTGCTGATCATCGCATCGCGCACCATGGACCGTGACTGGGAGCACTAGGCGCTGGCATGAGTAACGCTGCAGATAGCTCGGGCGCGTCACTGGCCGGGCGCCACGCCCTGGTCACTGGCTCAACCTCCGGCATCGGCCTGGGCATTGCCCGTGCGCTGGCTGCGCAGGGCTGCCACCTCACGCTTAACGGCTTAGGAGATGCCGATGAGATTGCCGCGCTGTGTGAAAACCTGGCGGCCGATCACAACGTGGAAGTGCACTACTCGCCGGCCGACATGCGCGAGCCGCAGCAGATTGCCCGCATGATTGAAGAAGCCGAGGCCCGCCATGGTGGGCTGGAGATTCTGGTCAACAACGCCGGCATCCAGCACGTGGCGCCGCTGCACGAGTTTCCGGTTGAAAAATGGGATGACATCCTGGCCATCAACCTATCCTCGGCGTTCCACACCATTCGCGCGGCGCTGCCCGGCATGCTGGCGCGCGAGCGTGGGCGGGTCATCAACGTGGCTTCAGCCCACGCGCTGGTGGCCTCTCCGTTCAAGGCCGCCTACGTGGCCGCCAAGCACGGCATCGCCGGGCTCACCAAGACCGTGGCCCTGGAAGTGGCAGAAAAGGGCATCACCGTGAATGCAATTGCCCCCGGCTACGTGAAAACGCCGCTGGTAGAAGGCCAGGTTGCCGACACCGCCAAAGCCCGCGGCATCAGTGAAGAAGAGGTGGTGCGGGACGTGATGCTAAAAGCACAACCGACCCGCCAGTTCGTAACCATTGAGCAGGTCGCCAGCCTGGCGGTGTTCCTGTGCTCCGATGCGGCCGCCTCCATCACCGGCAGCATCCAGAGCATCGATGGGGGCTGGACAGCGGCCTAGCCCCTGACCGCTTGTAGGAGCGGCGCCTCGCCGCGGATCCCCCCTACTCGCAAGCCCCCACCAACTCCGGATCCCCATCCTCGGTAACATGCGTGGGAATACCTTCCGCCCCGGCGTACACCACCAGCAACTCGGTATCCTCCAGCGCGGTGCCCTGGTGCCAGGTGTTCATCACCTCGACCACCGGCGCGCCTTCCTCGAATACCTTCACATCGCCGGCATCGGTTTTCACCTGCAAGCGGCCCTTGCTGACCACGCCCGCCAGCGGCACGTTGTGGCAATGCCTGGGCAAGGACATGCCGTTGGGAATGACGATATGGGTAACCGTAAGTTCGGCCGGCCCGTCCGGGTAAGCCAGCGCGCCGCCATTCCACGAGGTGGTGGACTGCGTTAACACGGTGGCTTCAATTTTGGCCTCTCCGTGGTCAGCCGCGGCAGCGGTTGCGAACCAGGCAAGCAGGGCAAGTAACGAGCCAGTAGCAAGATGGTGCATAAGGATCCCCCTTTGATTGTTGGAGCGAAGCGCTCGCCGCGATCAAGCGGCTAGAGCCACTTCTTCCATTTGAAATAGCCAAGAATAATCCCGGCCGCTGCAAACATAAGCGTAACCACCACCCAGAATGCGCCTTCGTAATTGAGGCCGGGCAGGCCGGCCACGTTCATGCCCATCAGGCCGGTGAAGAACGCCAGCGGCAGGAAAATGGCGGCAACGATGGAAAGCACCAGCATGCGCGAGTTCTGCTCGGCCGCCAGGTTGGCCAGCGACTCTTCCTGCAAAACCATGGCGCGCTCGCGGGCCAGGTCGAGCTCCTCGATGAAGTGGGCCATGCGGTTGGTTTGTTCTTGCAGCATGGCGATTTCATCGGCGCGGAATAAATCACCGCGGGTGCGGGAAAGCCGGTCTAGCGCATCGCGTTGCGGCGAAAGGTAGCGCCGGATGCGGGCGGTTTTGCGCCGAAACTGGCTGAGCAGCACCCGGTAGCCTGGTTGCGCATGGCCATCTTCGGCCTGGTCGAGGGCTTCCTCGATATTCTCCACCGCTTGGCCAATGCGATTGCCGAGGCGGTCGGAAAGATCGGCCAGGAAACTGCCCGGGCTGGTGGGGCCATGGCCGCTTTCCAGCGCATCGCGGATGTCCTTGACCGAAAGCAGCCGCCGCCGGCGGGTGGAGATAATGCGTCCCGGCTCCATCCAGATTCGAATGGAGACCATGTCCTCGACTTCCTCGCCCGGGTTGGTATTGACCCCGCGCAGCACCGTGAGCACGCCGTTGTCGTATTCGAAGGTGCGGGGGCGGGATTCTTCGGAGAGCAGGGCTTCGATGACGTTGGGGTCCAGCTCGCTGAGCTCAGTCAGCCAACGCCGCCCGCGATCGTGGGAAAAATCGACGTGAATCCATACCAGTTCGTCGTGGATGTGCTCAAGATCAGCCCAACCCAGCTGCCGCCCGCCACCCCGCCCATCCAGCGCATAGGCGCAGACCAGGCCTTCGGTGGAGTCGGTGGTGATGAGGTTGTCAGTCATCGCTTTTGATCATACGCCATCAGTCTTCGCGCTTAAGCTGAATTTCCAATGGCCGGCTGGTATCGAGGTGCACATCGCGCTGCGGGAACGCGATGACAATGCCTTCCTGCTCAAATAACTCGGTAATGCGCATACGAATCTCGCTGCGAATCACGCGCAGTTCGCGCTCGCCGCCCACCTCGGCCCAGAAGAACGCATCGAACACCAGCGCGCTGTCGCCGAAATCCTCGAACACCACCAGCGGCGGCGGGTCCTTGAGCACACCTTTCTCCCCGCTGACGATCTGCTCCAGCAGTTCGGCCACCCGCCGAACCGGCGAACCATAGGCCACACCCACCCGCACCATGGTGCGGATGCGCAGGTCGTGTAGCGTCCAGTTCACCACCATGCGCTCCAGCATGTGGCTGTTGGGCACCAGCATGTGCACACCATCCACCCGGCGAATCTGGGTGGAGCGGTTGCCAATGCTCTCGACTACGCCCTTGTGGTCGTCGATTTCAATGAAATCGCCAATCCGCACCGGCCGTTCCGACATCAAAATCCAGCCGGAAATCAGGTTGTTGATGACATTCTGCGCGCCAAAACCCACGCCAATGGCCACCGCGCCAGAGATGAAGGCCAGCGCGGTAATGGGGATGTGCAACATGGCCAGCGCGGTCACAAACACCAGCACCAGGATGAAATAGAACACCAGCCGCTGAATGGTGAGCACCGCGTTGGGGTTCACCTTGCGCGCCCCCAGCGCCCGCCCCAGCAGCTTCTGCAACCAGTGGCCAAGGAGCAGGCCACCCACCACCACGGCCAGCGTGAGCACCAGTTGGCTGACCTTCAGCTCCGCCCCACCGGGGAGGGTGAAGAGGCCGTAGTTCCAGAATTGGGCGAAGTTTTCCAATGAAGCCTCGTTGGTGATACTGGCCTATGCAGCGATATAGTATTCTAAATCGAAAGTGCCCAAGGCCAGGCACAAACAAAAAGGGGTAAGGACACCATGAGCCACTTACGCATCATGATAACCGGCGGCGCCGGCTTCCTCGGCTCGCACCTGTGCGAGCGATTGCTGGATGCCGGGCACGATGTGTTGTGCGTTGATAACTTCTACACCAGCACTCGGCGCAACATCCTGCACCTGGTGGATCACCCCAATTTCGAACTGATGCGCCACGACGTGACCTTCCCGCTATACGTGGAAGTCGACCAGATCTACAACCTGGCCTGCCCCGCCTCGCCCATTCACTACCAGCGCGACCCGGTACAAACCACCAAGACCAGCGTGCACGGTGCCATCAACATGCTGGGGCTGGCCAAGCGTACCGGCGCGCGTATCCTGCAAGCCTCCACCAGCGAGGTGTACGGCGACCCAACCGTGCACCCGCAACAGGAAGGCTACTGGGGCAACGTCAACCCAATCGGACCCCGTTCGTGCTACGACGAAGGCAAACGTTGCGCGGAAACCCTGTTCTTCGATTACCACCGCCAACACGGCATGCCAATCAAGGTGGCAAGAATCTTCAACACCTACGGCCCACGAATGTTGCCCGACGATGGGCGGGTGGTTTCCAACTTCATCGTCCAGGCTTTGGAGGGCGAAGATATCACCGTGTTCGGCGATGGCAGCCAAACCCGCTCGTTCTGCTATGTGGATGACCTGGTGGAAGGCCTGATCCGCTTGATGAACAGCGATGAAGCGGTGACCGGTCCGATAAACCTGGGCAACCCCGGCGAGTTTTCAATTTCGGAACTGGCTGAAAAAGTTGTGGCCCAGGTTGGGAAAGACTCCAAAGTGGTCTACAAACCGCTCCCGGTGGATGACCCGATGCAACGCTGCCCCGATATCAGCCAGGCAAAGGATGTGTTGAGTTGGGAGCCAACCGTGGCGTTGGATGAAGGGTTGGCGAAAACGATCGAATACTTCCGCACCCACCTTTAACTCACCGTCATCCCGGAGTTTCGATTCTCCGTCATCCCGGAAAAGCGAGTAGCTTTATCCCGGACCCACCCGCTGAACCGTGCGGTTCATCTATTGAACCTCAGTACGCATTCCTGTGAAACATCACAAACGGCGTCATCAGCAAAATC
The DNA here is from genome assembly GCA_030428105.1 of Gammaproteobacteria bacterium. GTDB lineage: Bacteria > Pseudomonadota > Gammaproteobacteria > Xanthomonadales > SZUA-36 > JAUIBE01. The sequence goes on along the minus strand of JAUIBE010000007.1, from coordinate 25,931 downwards.
TTCAAATCCAGCCACAGCGACCAATTCTGGATATACCAAAGATCGTGTTCAATGCGGAGCGCCATCTTCTCGGGGGTTTCAGTCTGCCCGCGAAAGCCGTTTACCTGTGCCCAGCCCGTAATACCCGGTTGCACCTTGTGGCGCAGCATATAGCGGGGAATGCGTGCCTTGAATTCATCATTGAGCGCGATCGGGTGCGGGCGCGGGCCAACCAGCGACATTTCACCCTTTAGCACGTTAATGATCTGCGGCAGTTCATCCAGGCTGGTACGGCGCAAGAACTTGCCGAGGCCAGTAACACGGTCATCGTCAGCGGTGGCCTGGCGGAACGCCTTGTCGCTCTCTTCTGCGCGCATGGTTCGGAACTTGAGAATCTCAATGGCGTCGCCCCCAACACCTAAGCGTTTTTGCCGAAAGATGGCCGGCCGCCCATCGGTGATCCATATGGCCAGAGTAATGAGGATGAGGACGGGCGAGAGCAGAACGGTCAGTACCAGTGCGCCGAGGCGGTCCATGACCGACTTGAGGCGCATTTCAGCCCCGGTCATCGGTGTGGCCGAAAGGTTGATAACAGGAAGGCCGCCCCACTCACTGATGTTCTGATTTAGCAGGCGGTACTGGTGAAAATCAGGAATTACATTCACGTCAACAACCGAATCTTTCAGCGCGCTTAGCGCCTCGGCAAGCAACTCCTGGTCTTCCCAGTCGATGGCGATCCAGACTTCCTTCAGCCCGGAATCGCGAATTTTTTCCGCGGTGTCGCCAATCGGAAGAGCAGGGTGATCACCCCAGGTGCTTCCGAAGCGTTCTGCAATCTGGATATCGGAAAATGGATCATCGTGAATCTGTTGCTCCAGGCGCCGGGCGGCATCGCCTGAGCCAATGACGGCAATCCGGCGCCCAGTTCGGTTCCTCCTGCGGCGAATCGAGGCGTAGTGCGAAAGCAGCAAGACGATCACCAGGCCGACAGTCGAGTAGATGACCCACAACCCGAACCAGATACGCGAGTAATCGTCGGTGATTTTCAGCATGGCCGAAACGCTGACCAGCAGCAGCACTACGATCGCCCAGCCGGCAATCAACCGCCTCAGGCGCCGTAGAACCGCCCACTCAAATTCTTTTCGGAAGGCACCAGTGGCCGGAAGAACAATGGCGCAGATTGCGATGGTGGTTAACAGCGCGACCAGGTAATAGTTGGGAAGCGATGTGTAGCCGAAGCGGGTCAAGTACGCCAGCAAAAAGGCGACGATGATTACGAGCAAGGCGTTGGCTTGGCGGGTCAAGATTCTAGACGTTCATCAAGCAACCATTAACAGACGCTTGTGATGCCTTCCTCCAGAACAGTCGTGGCTTCAGGGCGCGCTGAAATCATACTGGAAACTATCAGGGTTCACACGACAAGTGGTTGTGTTGTTATTGGGCCTTTCGGCCAAACTTCCGAGACAGCAATGCCTTGATCAACCGCCACATGAAAACCTGGTACTCAACGAGGTAGCGCCTCCATAGCCTTCGAGGCTCTTTCAGCAATCGGTATGCGAACCGAAGGTTCAGGCGGTCAACCCAGGCGGGATAATAGTTGACTCGGTCGATTACCTGGTCGAAAAAACCGCCGCAAGTGAAACCGATCCCTCGCCATCCGGCGTTTTTAGCTGATATCAGAAACGCTTCCTGTCTCGGTGCGCCCATTCCACAGATGACACAGCAGAATTCGCCAAGACTTAAGCGCTCCATTGCGTCGGCAGGCCCGCTGTCAAACCCGGAAAACACCGCAGGGATCTCTAACCCCGGAAACAAGGCCCGAAACTTGTCTGCGGCTTGATCCGCGACGCCTTGTGCTCCACCAACCAGGATGACGGGTACATCATGTTGCGCCATCCATTCGAATACCGGACCGGCAATGGAAGTAAGATCAAACGCTGTTCGATCTACCTCAATATCCGCCACCAGACGCGCTGCCCTTACCATGCCGATTCCATCGCAAAGCACCCAGTCCAGATCTCGTAGGTTTTTTGCGTATTCCGAGTGTTTTTTTTGTATGTAGCATGCGTGGGGGTTTACGAAAGAAACTAACACTGACTTGTTATTCTGCAGAGCACTTTCTCCGACGTTGGACCAGTCGAACAGCGCTGCTGATATGGGAACTCCAAGTACAGAGAGCGACTGTGGACCTTCATTTATCATGCTGTATCGAATTACTGTTGCTCATGAGGTTTGCTTACCTTAGCTTCTTGAGGGCTATAAAATGCTTCAAAAATGAAAGTTGGACAATTTCATTGCCAGATTAGGGGTGCGTGGGAGGTAATGGAAGAAGCGGTCACAAGAAGAAGCAAAATTACAGTGAGGAGTTTGCCGTGCTGAGGTTTAGCGTAGTGCTTTGTTCGCGAAACAGGGCAGAGCAGGTTGAGAGATGTCTTGAGAGCCTGGATGTTGGGACCATCGTAGAACTCGGGGGGGAGATAGTCTTGGTTGACAGCAATTCAACCGATGCAACGCCGGGAGTCATGCGGATGTTCATGAAGCGCAATCCAGCACTCCGGTCGGCACTTGTGCAGGTGGATGAACCAGGGCTGTCGATCGCTAGAAATGCCGGCGTGCAGGCAGCTTCAGGCAATATTCTTGTTTTTCTTGATGATGATGTGTATCTGGATAAGGGCTATTTCGTCAAGGCGCTACAGAGATTGGAAGTCCTCTCACCAGATATTGATTTTGTCGGTGGTCGAATATTGTTATTCGACAAAACTGACTCACGCTACGGTTGTAAGTTTGGAACAGCGTATTGGGAGTGCCCACCGGGCTCAACTATTCGCCCTGGTGTCTTTCAAGGCACTAACCTCTGTGCTCGGCGTAAGGCCTATGATGCCGTCGGCGGCTTTGATGATTCATTCGGCCCAGGAAAGAAATACCGATGTGATGATGTGGATTTCATAGCGCGCGCCGTGGCTGCCGGATCCAGGGGCGCTTTCGATCCTGAATTGGTCGTGTTTCACCATCATGGTCGCAAGGATGGCGAAGACACTATTAAACTCGACAGGAGCAATTTATTAGCTTCGGGCGCGTTTTACGCCAGCATGGTAATGCAGGGGCACCGTAAGTACTTTCTAGGCGGAGTTTTCTATTCGCTTGCTATATCTGCCAAGAGAGCTATTCCCCGAACGCCGCGCCTCGAGTGGGGTGGAAAAGCATTCTTTCTATTCTGGTCCGGGTTTCGAGATTACTGGCGAGAGGCGAAGCACAGGAGCTCGTAGAATGCGAGCACAATTCTCAAGCGCGGAAGATTCTGGAGTCGAGGGCACGATTCCGCGGGTATCTGTTGTCGTTCCCAACTTTAACCACGCTAGGTTTCTCGACCTGCGCATGAAAACCGTACTTCAACAGACATTCACGGACTTTGAAGTCTTATTTCTGGACGATGCGTCAACGGATAACAGCCTCGAAGTAGCTGAAAAATATTTAACCGACGCCAGGGTCAGACTCCTTACTAACCAGCAAAACTCTGGAAGCCCATTCGTGCAATGGAACAAAGGCATCGGAATGTCGCGTGGCGAATACATTTGGATCGCTGAGAGTGACGATTATTCAGATTTAACTTTTCTAGAGAAAATGGTGGAGTTGCTGGATAGTACTCCCACCGCTGGTCTTGCATATTCACAATCGTGGTTGGCAGCTGAGGATGACACGCCCATCAAGGTTGTTGATTGGTATAAGCAGTACTGGGATGCTGGTAGATGGGAAAATGACTACCATAACTTCGGGCAGGACGAAGTTGCCTCGTACCTATCCGTAACCAACACAATACCCAACGCTAGCGCTGTACTTCTTCGCAAAGCCCACATACTTGATAAAGAACTAGCCCCCGAGTCTATGCGGCTCGCGGGAGACTGGATGGCCTGGGTAAAAATACTTCTAAGAGCTGATGTTTGCTTCAGGGCTGAGCCGCTAAACTACTTTAGAGACGTTCACTTGGGGAGCCAACGAGGTCGATCTGACTCGGATGGAGGAATGGTACTCGAAGCACTGCAGGTCTATCGATTTATCAAGTCCAATTTCGAACTTAGCCAAAAACAAAGAATTAGGGCAATGTACCGCCATCTCCGCACATGGGGTCGAATCGCTTCGAGAGATAAGCTGTCTAGAACTGTTAACGACGAGTTTTTTGCTGATTTTCAAAACATTTCGCGATTGGGCACACAGGTCTCTCGAATCGAGATATTGCTTCCCTATGTGTTTTATTATCTGTTGATTCCTTTCAGAAAGACTTGGGCGTACGATTGCACATTCGGTGTTGTAAGGAAAGTGATGGACTCTGTTCGATAGTCATTCCGCCAATTCATCTAACAGCCCCCATGGCCTTGATGCTTGATTCAGCGGCGGGAACGCAAGCGCAAAGTGTGCCGATTCTCGCGACAAGCGTGGGCTCAGAAATGGATCCCGCTCAGCAAGTTGCTCCCACTCTTTCTTGAACCGACTCTTGTCCTCGGTGGTCAATCTCAACACTGCTTCAGGAGTATTTAGGTTCTTTACGTGGGAATGGGGCGTCCACACCACTCGAAGACCCAGGCTCCAGACACGAAGGCACAAGTCTATATCGGCTAAGTCTGAACTCATCCAATTAGGGTCGAGTCCGCCGGCTTCCAGGAAAACTGTCTTTCGCAGCATCATGCAATCACTCGAAAGACCTGAAAAGTTCTGAATCACGGGAGCAGGATGAAAGACGATTCCTGATGGATTTGCAGTATCGATGTGAGGAAAGGATGCGGCGCCGTTAAGGCCGAGCATTGCCCCCCATCTATGAATTCTACCGTTTCCGTAATCGATTCTGGCCCCAACTGCTCCGATCTCAGGTCGAGAAGCATGCCGAACCAGTTCCGCTAACCACTTTGGGTCTGAGCACAAAGTCTCGGCGCTCAAAAACACGATGTAAGGATGTGCGGCCGCGTCAGCAGCGTTGTTAAAGCAAGCTGCTCTGTTCCTCGGGGCTCCTCGAAGCAACTTTGTGGTTGTGCCTGGGGGAAGTTCTCGTTGCTCGAAGGCTTTGATAGCCGTGTCATCGGGGCCGACGAGCAACAACTCTAGACTTGGCCATCCGGTTCTTGCGATTGTCTCGACGCATTTTGAGAGTTGATGTTGTGCGGATGCCCCAACCGCAATTATTACTGAAACTCCGGGAGCCGGATCCGGGAGCGAGCAAGAAATACGGTGAAAGTTTCCGAACCCCTTCACTACATCGGCACACTTCCCCGTGCGATTCAGGTGCTCCGAAATTACCTTTCTGGCTTGCACGTGTGCGTAATCTTTTTCAGACTCCAAAAATGCCACGGAGCCCGGCACCATTCTCCAATGGTAGAGGATTTGGGGTAAGTGCCTAACTCTGTTCGGCGTGGTTTTCTCTAATACGCGTAGTGTGATGTCATAGTCTTGGCTACCTTCTGTTCCAACTTGGAAACCGCCAACCTCGGCGACGACACTGGCACTAAAAACTGAAAGGTGGGTAACCATATTCAGGGAGTAGAGCAGGTCGGGGTTCCAATCTGGCTTGAACACCGGCCCTGAGCGATGTCCAGCCGAATCTATTTTGTCTTCATCAGTGTAGAGTAGGTCGGTTTCCGGCCAGCGAACCAACTCTTTAGCTATTTCTTCAAGCGCATGCGGTGCGAGTTCATCATCGTGATCAAGTAGGGCGATGTATTCGCCGGTGGCCAGGGTTAACGCTGAATTGCTCGCTCTGGCAATATGGCCATTTTCTTTTCGATACACCACTTTGATTCTTGAGTCCTTGTTGGCATAGCTTTCAAGAACATCAGAGACGTGTTTTTTGGTCGATGCATCGTCAGCTATACATAACTCCCAGTTCGAGTAGGTCTGCCGGATTACAGATTCAATGGCGCTTCGCAACCACCTCTCCTCGGTGTTGTAGACTGGGACGACAACCGATATTAGTGGGCCGGAATCGTTGCTGTGCAAGCTGACCTGTTCGGTGGTTGCATGGGTATCAGTTGATGGCTCGGCCAATCGCACCCAAGCTGTGTATTCGGTAATTCTTAACAAGAAATCTTTGCGGGCTATCGCTGTCAGCCATCGTTTTGCCCCGGTAAGGATTCCGGCCCGTATGTATGCTCTTCCTGATCGAAAGAAAAATCCCCAATCATTGTGCCTGAGGGCACTTATGATGCCGCTAGTAAACAGCCTGATTGCTGCTTCTGAAGCGCTGCACCATCGATAACGAATGGTGCCTTGCATTGCTCGCGTTGACTGTAGTTCGAGGGACATTGGAGAAACATCCACCTGCACGATCATTTGGTCGGTGCTTGCCAAACTGAACTTGGCATAGACAGGAGTGCTGTCAGTTGACAAGAACTCTATGCAAATCGAAGGGTTTTCGACCTGAACTCCATTGAGGTTTATCAGCAGGAATCCGCCATGAGTTTTTACATGCGCTAAAGGCTGGTTCCTGGCTCCGTCTGCCAGAACCTTTCTAGGCACTTCAGATTTGAGCCTCTGCAAGAAATTGCCAGGTTTTTCCAAGTGTCTGCTCTTGCTTCTTTTGAGATCTACAAGAATAGAATAAGTCGGCCGTAGACCGCTTGGGAGATCAGTCTAGAGAGCTGCTTGGTCAATCTGATCCTGAATGATGTTCATGATCTTTTCGCAATGAACATCGTGGCTAAAGCGACTTTCGAATTTTGCCTTGGCGGATTGACCGAGGGATTTCCCAAGTTCCGGTTTTTCGTAGAGATTGAAGATACAGGTGGCCATTCTTTTAACATCTCCATTCGGAACAACGTAACCCGCATCTTCTTCAACAAACTCTGGCATTCCTCCACACTCGGCGAAACAGAGTATTGGTAAACCAACGGATGCAGCTTCCAAGCAAACCAGTGGAAATGGATCTTCGCGCGAAACCATTGCAAATGCGCTTGCGGTGCGAAAATACTTCCTTGGGTCATCCACGGAGCCAGTGAATGTCAGATACTCTGATACGCCGAGTTTCTCAACCAGTTTTAGTACGTCATTTTTCTCTTTCTCGGAGTGATGGCCACCAATCCAAACGAATTGGATTTCACCTGGGAGTAGTTGCTTTCTTACTTCGCCTGCCAGGGCAACAAATAGATCGGTCCCTTTTCGCCACTCAATCGTGCCACAGCCGCAAACAACCAACGGCCCAGCTGGCAGCAGCTCGGCAGTTGTGGCGCCCTGATTCGGAGAGTTGTCTGCGGCAAAGGGCACTGATTCGTGGACCACGTGAATGCTTTGTTCTGCAATGTCGTGGTTGAGCAAGAGGTTGTTCTTGACCGCATGTGAGGCTGCGATAAATGCGTTGGAGTGATGCTTGGCTGCTTGCCAATGAACTCCGAATTGCCCAATTACGTGCTCGAGTTCATGAACATGAGTAATAACTGGAGCGCCAATATCAGCCAACGACTGCAGTACATCTCCGTTGACAATCGTGTTGGAGTAAATAAGCGAAAACCCACCGCGTTTGAGTTTGTTGACCAATAGCCTTCTTCTTATCTTTGAGACCAGTTTGTAGAGTCGAAACCGACTCGTTGATTGTGGAAAGCTGTGGGTCGGTGCAAGTTCTGCAAACTCCTCTGTTAGTGGGCCTTTTTCACGGAGTAAAATCTCCATGGAGAAGTTAGAGTTCGAACTAAGCCATCGCAGCAAATTGAGTAGCACGATCGGTGCGCCAGACTGACTGGCATCGTGGCTAATGAACAGAATCTTGTTTTTCAGGTTGGTGTTCAGTGTTTTTGTATGTTCCTAAGCCGGTTCAACGACAGTATTGCCGCTTTGCGCTTGATGCGATCGAGCGAACTTTCACGAAGTTTCAATTGCGTCAAGTATAATTTGGGTTGCTGATTCCACTGGGTCTGAAACAATCAGGTCTTCCAATCTATGCCTCGATAATTGGCCCATGGCTTTCCAATCTGCCCGCCTATGCCATGCTCTTTCCATTGTTTCGTCTAACAATTCTGCAGTTGGAGCCTTCACAAGGAACCCGCTTACGTTGTCCGCGATAAAGCTGCTCGAGTCTCCCAGGTTGGTGACGATAGAAGCTCTTTTGTAGTAGCACGCTTCAAGAAAAGCCAACGACAATCCTTCCATTCTAGATGGAAGGAGAAAAATGTGGTTTCTCGACCAAATTTCTTTGATTGATTTATGCCCCTCAAAGCTTATGTTTGTAATATCCCAGTGAGCAGCTAGTTCGCGCAACATTCTCTCGTGAGGGCCTGTTCCATAGAAGTTTACCGACAAGTCTCTGGCCTTCCATTTATCTTGCCGTAACACATCCAAAAGCACATCCTGGCCTTTGTGGTTGACGTTGAGGCTTGCCACTACAGCAAGGTTCGCAGTGCCAAGTTCCGGAAACTCGGGTATGTCTGAGGTATCAGGTATTGGGTTGTGTATGGTTATTGTGTTTGGCAGGCAAGTTGCAAACTGTTTTTCAAGCAAGTGTCTATTATCCTTCGAAACACAAAGCACTTTCTTGGCTCGTTGGTAGCCTCGCTTGAGGTCGAAATAATATTGTTCATCCGAAGATGGTATGTGACCTTCCTTGACCAGTTGGACGATAAGTGCGTAGGGAATATCTAACTCCCTAAATAACTTCATCCACGCTACGCCTGAGTTATGATCACCTAAGGACAACACTGCAAAATCCGGCGCGGCTTTCTTTAGGATCAGCCTATCCTCTTTTTGTGGTTTCCATTGCATCTTCCAAGGCAATAGCCTGTTGGCTATCTTCTTGAGAGTTGGAACAGGTCGATCACCAGTTCTCCGAAAATCCTGCGCACGGGAGTCGAGAAGCGCCGTGATCCGTGGGTGTTGGTTTCTCCATTTCCTGGGCGAAATTCCAACCTCATAACTTTCGGCTGAAAGGATTCGAGATGCAATTTCGGTCCATAGAACCTCGCTCCCGCCCCAAGGCACGTGGTCATTGTCGGATATGAAAATTATGTTCTTCATCTAATGCTTTTTTCTACTTAGGGGGCGTCAGATTCTGAAGCGATGTGATCAGCTTAAGATTTTTTTTTGCTACCTTAAGAGCGAGGCAAGAGCTGCTAATCCTGAGTTTACTTATTGCTGTCAGTGCTTTTGATTAAACGCTTGAAGGGCGTAGTTAAAAGTTTCCCCAGCTTGTAGCTTCGTGAGGTCTTGGTTTGATTCAATTCGAACTCTGCGGCTGAAAGTAATTGCTGCAGTTCAAAGTTTGCTAGGCGTAGTTGCGAGTTCTCATTCAAGAGTTCTTTATTGTGGAGAGATTTGTGTTCTAATAGCAGCCAGGGCTGGTCACTTTTTTTTAGGCGTCCGTAGTACTTGTCGTTTGAGAACATCTTCTTCAAGTCCAGCTTAAATTCGGTCGCACTTACCGGCGTACTTTCGTCGTCTATCAGTTTTCCCGGAAACACTAAGGGCGCGCCTTCCGCCGCGTGACGCTTCCCAATATTTACCATTTCTAACATAAGTTGAATCAATCGATCGGTCGCTTGCCCGTCGGCTCTAAGAGAGTCAGCCAAACAAAATTGTTGGAAGAGCATCTTTGCGGAAGGAGGGCTGATCAACTCGCTCAGAGTTTTTTTGATACATTGAGCCGACGTAATAGTCCATGCAGACGGTACGTAAGTGGGTTCGTTCCAGAAGTTTAACGTTGCAACGGGAATGCCTTGCAGCATCCCCTCCAGCAGACATGTCGATGGGGTCGAAATCAGGGCGTCGACATCTTGTAGTGCGACGTCAAGTGGGCAATCAGCATTGCAAACTTCGATGGAGTGGGAACGCAGATCACCAGCCAACGATTTTGATACGCGCCAGACTGGAGTGATCCCCAGATCGTTGCTTGCATTGAACTCATCAATGCTTTTTTTAAGGCAAATAAGTGAATCTCGCGCGATCTCCACCTGACGATTAGTGAAGCCAGGTGTATTGGCCGTTGTGATCAACAATCTGAAGTTCTGATCGTTCCTTCTCGGTCGGGGTTGCCTGCTCGTCATGCAATCGAGTCTGGGCATGCCAACATTTTCGCACTTTCCAATGTTACCCCAAGACTCGATGATTCGGGCTTGATTGGGGCCAATGCAGGCCATTTTGTGCCCAAGGACAGGTTGGTAGACACTTCCCGCAGCGATTCTTGGGTTGCACCAAGTGTTTCGAAACTCAAGTATTCCATCAGCGAGAATTAGTACAGGGGTTCGGTTCTGTTCCATCAGAGTCATTAGCGCAGAAGCGATGGGTTCCCGAAACTGGTCATGGGCGACAACCAGTCCACAGTCAGGCGGGACCACAGAGGGAGTTGCAATTTCTGGATCCCAAACTTCACACTTAAGCGGGCACTTTGGGATCCACGTTGTGTAGATGGGGTTCGAATTTCCTGCGCCGTCGAGAATCAATATTTTCAATCGTTCAGTCACGTTACTTGCTTTGCGGTTCCAACTCGGGTCTATCATCCAAGAGTCAAGAGTAATAGTTTCACTCAGAATGCGGCAAAACTACTTGTGGCCTAGCCCGGGCCCACGTGGCGAAGTCGATTCCAGAAGCGACCAAGAAATGATGGCTTCGGGTTACCAGCGTTCGTTGTAAACTTTTCCTTTACCAGCTGCTCGTGGAGGGCTGCCGTTTCTGGATCGAATTTTGGATTGTTTTCTGGCTTGGTTTTTGTTGCTACACACGCCATTGCCCAAGGGTGTAAGTGGTTGCCTTTGGTTGAAATCATGACTGGCCGAAACCCACACTTCGATAGAATTATTTTTAAAGTATGCTCGGAGAATTGATATAGGTGGGCGATGTGAATCATTGCTTTCCCTGCCCAGTTTCCGAGTATGTTTGGAACTTCAATGAAAATCAGCCCGTCGTCGGCTAGGCAATCATGGAGCATATTCAACTGCTCTGAAGGTTTCTCAAAGTGTTCTAGAACATGATTGAGAATAATTAAGTCAAATGAATTGGGACGATCTGGTTGGCTCAAGAAAGCTTCAAGGGAGCCGGTGAAGATATTTGCGCCTGAATAGCTTCTCGCGAAGTCAGAGAAAGCTGGGGAAGGTTCGATACCATGAGAATCTAACAGCTTGGGGTAAGTTCGGTTTAACTTTCTCAGGATTGAGCCTTCGCTACAACCTACGTCAAGAACTCGGATAGGTTTTTTGGCCTTTTCAAGCTCAGACAAGAATGGCTTCAAGTGAGAGTAGACAACTTCTGCACGGAATTCGAATTCGCCACTCTCAATATATTCGTGATCAGGATATTCGGAAGACTCGTAAAACTTACGGTAGTGACAGGAGTAGAACTTTTCGATCGTGGCCCTGTCTGGTCTTGGGTTTGTAAATATTAAGGCACATCCCTGACAGATTACTGTTCTTATTCCCATGTCATATCGATCACCTACAAATAGCTCTGAGTGATTCAGACTTCCGCACAGATCACAAGGAACTTTTATCAGCGGTACTTTCTGATAGTTGAAAATCACTGCGGCCGGCAATTGCTGTTACTTTGGTTTACTCTGAACATGTTTCCTACTAGTCAAAACTAGTCCTTCCAAGACTTAGATGTTTGGGTAGTTGTGTGATCCAGCCATGATCCGTTTCATACCCCCACTCGATCAGGGTGTTCCCAGAATGATGGATGAATTCTTTGGCATCAGTTTCGGTAAAAAAATTTTTCCAGTCACCTGAAACTCCTTTTCGAACCTTCGCAGTCGCCACCATTTCCCCTGCTTTTCGACCTTTGCTCATCTTCTCGAATGAAGAGTTTCTGATACATCTTGAAATCAGGCTCTCGCAGTCGTTTAGATTCATAAAATCAAAAAGTTTTTTCAGTTCTTCTCCCTGATTGACTTTCATGGATTCGTACCTCACGACGTGAGTTTTGCAGTTAAGGCGTCTGATGACTCGCAGTGCCTCGCTCCAGTATCCGCACCAGGTTTCAATATCGCTATTGTCGAAAAAACGCGTGATTTCGATTCCTTGGGCCCCTTCGACAAAGTACCGATGTCTGTCTCTGCCACGGTCAGATCTCTCCATCCAGTCGAAAACTCCACTTGTTAAGACGTCCCGCCCGTCGCGAATCAGGAAAACGATTTTTGCTTCGGGAAAGTAGCGAGCAATTGAATCGGCGACTATGCTCGCGGTGTTTAGGTATGGCGTAACTTTGTCGGCTATGAATTTTTTCCCTGAGGCATTGCGCGCAATTTGCATCAAGGAACATAAGAAAGATTTGGTCAGCTCAAATTCAAACTTTTCCTGGCTGACACTCAGCGCATCCAATCGATAGTGTCCAGCGATCAGATTGACGTATTTGTCCAATGTGATTCTTGGAGAATAGGACTCTCCGTTGTCAGGCCATAGCTCAAAAAAATTGCCGAATAGACGCTGTTCAGTGCAAAACACATCAGGATGAGAATTTAGTGCGGTTTGAAGCCAAGTTGACCCGGAACGGGGTGCTGAGATTATAAAGCATTGACCTTCAGGCGAGTTTTTGTCGCCGAATTTGTTTTTGAATTTGTTCACAAAAAACTTCATGTATTGCGCTCGACGGAGCAGCTAACTAAAGGATTGTTTTTGACAAGTTTCCAAGCATGCTCAAAGGCGATTGAGTTGGAAAGACCATACCCAAATTCGTTTGTTGGCGGGCCAAGTATGGAAAATGAAGTGGCCGGGGCGCTTCTTGTGACGTAATCGGTCTCCCCTGGGCCGTACAAACTAATGTTTAAGAAATAAGTGCCAACCAAGAGAGGGAGGCTTGGTAGTGTCAGCTTGACTTTGATTTCTGGTGGAGTGACATCAAAACAGAACTTGGAATATGGTGTGGAGAATGAACCCAGAATTCCCAAGGTTGGCGATTCAACCGACACTATTAGCCTTGCGCCCCGAATCAAGTCTTTCGATTTACAGATGATTTCAAAATGTACAGTTTCGCCAGTGGTAAATTCTCGGCATGCTTCTCCCTTACGATTGAAAACCGTCACCGAATGAATCGATGCACTGGTGTCAGTGATATCACCCGAACCTAACGAATCCCCAAGCAACTGTTCTTCATACATGCTGATAGCAGTGGATATCTCCCCGCAAAAAAGATTTCGCCCTGCATTCAGAACCATACAGTCCCTGGTGATTCGAGATAAGTGGTTCACAGCGTGTGACACGACGATTATCGCCGTCCCCTTATCCTTTAGTTTTATTAGGTGTTCGTAGCACTTCATGCGGAATCTAGCATCACCGACAGCAAGCACTTCATCTATAAGAAGGACGTGCGGTTCTAGCATGGCGGCTACCGCAAAACCCAGACGCACCCTCATTCCGGAGCTAAAGTTTTGAACCGGTGTGTCAACAAACTTATCGATGCCCGAGAAAGCGACTATCTCTTCGAATTTAAACTCAATTTCCCTCTTCTTAAATCCCAATACAGTGCCGTTGACAAAAATGTTTTCACGGGCAGTCAGGATAGGGTTGAATCCTGCTCCCAGTTCGATCAGCGCACCGACCTTGCCGCGTATTTCGATCCTCCCCTTATCTGGTTTGACAAGCCCATTAAGCATCTTCAATAAAGTGCTCTTGCCTGCACCGTTCGGACCAATAAGACCCAGACATTCACCGCGCTTGAGTTCAAACGACACGTCGTTGACTGCCCAGAATTCCTCTTTTCGAAGGCCGTTGTGATGAGCCTTCCGGCCGAGAAATTCTCTGGAGACATCTTGTACGCCGTACCAAAGTGAGCGCTTTAACGAGCGGCAATACTTTTTGGATACTCGCTCGACATTGACTAGAACATGGTTACTCATCGAAGGTTAGGCATTCATGCGAGTGACTAGGTGTGGCATGGCGATGCGATACATTAGCCAACCAATAAGAAGCAAGATAGTTGAAATACTCGACACGAGTAAGAAGGCGGGCAATAGGCTGGCCTCACCGACAATTAGCCAGTCTCGGGTGGTTTGTAGCAAAGGAGTCACTGGGTTGAGCTTTATCAGCAATTCTGCCCAGTTAGCTTGAGGAACCGGATAGATGATCGGAGTTAGAAAAAAGAAAGCTTGGGTGACAAAACCCAATGCTCTCCCGACGTCCTGGTAGAGCATGCCCAGGGGAGTTAGCAATAGACCCAAAGCTAAGCCAAAACCAACCAGCGTAAGAATTCCTACTGGGACAAGTAGTAAGCTGGCGTGCAAAGGTAGCTTAAACCACATCATGATGATTCCTAACAATACAACGCGAATCAAGAGATTGAATAAGACCTGTCCTGCGCCTGCTAAAACCAATGCTTCTCTCGGAAAATTGATCTTGGTCAGCATGGACTTGTTCTCGTTCACCATTTGCAGCGGGCTATTCAGGGCCTCGGTGAACGTTTGCCACAAAATGGTGCCGCTCAGGACAAAAACAGGATATGGCATTCCCGTATCGGCGATATTGAAAACCCGCTGCGATTGTAGGAAAACCCAAATCAGTGTGGTGAGTATCGGGGGAATAAAGGCCCAAGCATAGCCAAGCAAAGACTGGCGGTACTGTGCGCTTATGTTTCGAACGAGAAGCCGCCAGGCCAATTCTCTGGAAGCAAAGAGGTCACTGCCCATGTTGCGTATCAGCCGGCCAAAACTGAGCAGTTCGGAGTCAGGTGTGTAGACGGTTTCCTTCAGCGGACGATCCATCGTTTCCTTCGGCTTCCCCATTGTCTTTCCGCGCCCCGTGCCCACATTATCCACGGTGATGCCTTAGTTTAAAGTACTTGCCGGTCCAATAGATGAATCTGAGTTCTGCAATCTCGTGAAAACCTGCGCCTTCCTAACCCTCGACGAACCCGGCGGCTTCTTCATCGACGATGCCCTGGCCCACGCGCCCCTGGCCAAGCTGGGCTGGCAGGTTTCCGATATGCCGTGGCGGCAAACCGAGGTGCCGTGGGCAGAGTTCGATGCGGTGGTCATCCGCTCGCCGTGGGATTACCAGGACGATGCGTCGGCGTTCATGGCGGTGCTCGAGGCCATCGATCGCGGCCCCGCTCGGCTGGGCAACCCGCTGGATATCGTGCGCTGGAACCTGGAGAAAACTTACCTGCGTGAGCTGGAATCCAAGGGAGTGCCGATTGTGCCCACCTTGTGGGGCGACGCCGTGGGCCCCGACGATTTCGCCGGCTACCTGCAGGCGCTGGATACCGACGAGGTGGTGATCAAGCCCGTGATTGGCGCCAATGGCGATGATGCCTACCGCGTGGCGCGTGGGGCGGAAGCTGCGCACCTGCGGCACGTTGCCGGTCGCCACGATGGCCGCGCGTTCATGGTGCAGCCGTTCCTGTCCAGCATCCTTTCCGAGGGCGAGTACTCGGTGTTCTACTTCAACGGCGAGTATTCCCATGCCATCCTCAAAACCCCCAGGGCCGGGGAGTTCCTTTGCCAGGAAGAACATGGCTCGTCGCTGGCCTCCATTGAAGCCACCGGCCTGCTGCGCGAGCGCGCCGACCAGGCGATGGCGGCGGTGAACGCGGTGGCTTCCGAGACCCTGCTGTATGCGCGCATCGACCTGATTCGCGACGCCCACGATGAGTTCCTCCTGATGGAGGCCGAGTTGATTGAGCCGGGGCTTTATTTGCGCATGGAGGAGGGGATTTCTGAGCGCTTTGCCCAGGCAGTGGATCAGTGGTACGCCGCCTAGTTACTATTGCTTCTCTGAGTCAGTCAACTCGCGAAGTGCGCGGCGCGCGATCACCACTACAAGAGTTAGCACTGAGGCGAGTCCCACTACAGCAAATAGTATTTCCCTTTTGCCAACGGGTATCTGGCCGGTCGACATCTGTGCTACGCCATGAGAAACGCTTCCAATGTAAATAACTAGCAAGTACGAAGGGATGGCGCCCAGGTTTGTACCAAGGAAGTAGTCTCGAAAACCGACTTTGCTCATTCCTAGTGTGTAACTTACCGGACCGAACGGCAGCACAATCGCTGAACGGGCCAGCAACGACAAGAGAAATCCATTCCTCTCTATTTGACGGTCGGTGATGGCAAGGACAGGGGGTAGCTTCGCAAGTTTTTGTTCAATAAGCGGTCGCGCAAGGCTGCGTCCCAACCAAAAAGCAAGGGAGGAAGAGATAGCGCCAGCGAACCATACAACCGCCAGGCCTTTAGAAACCCCCAAGAAGAAACCAGCCATCAAAACGAATGGTGACGCAGGCAGAAACAACAAAACAGCAACAACAAGGCCTGCGCCAATAAGCCAACCACTGCTTGCGCGGTGTGAGTCAGACCACTCAAGAATGAACTCCAGAGTCTCTTGGGCTGGAAGCCAAATCGCCAGTACCACCAACGCCAACACGGTCAATATCAGAACACTTAGCCGCTGTCCGGCCGAAAAACGCATCAGTGCGGTTTGCTCTCGCTTTGCGCGTCTTGGTGGTCCTGGGGAAGGTTGTTCGCGCCGCGGAATTTTCCCGGAAATACCCAGCTCAAAGTTCGATATCGCAAAACCAGCCAGATCATTTGAAGCCCAAGTACAAATGCTTTTACTGGATTGCCAGTCACTGATGAAGTGCCAACACGCTTTGTGTAGTTGACGGGAATTTGAACCACTCTGTGTTTTTGCAAGATTGTGAGCACCATCATTTCTGGGCCAAAAAAGCTGCCTTGCACGGTGAAGTGCGGGCTAATCTCATTGAGCGTGGTTCGGTTAATACAACGAACGGTGCAGCCAACATCGGTGAGTGAGGTTGTGTTGAAAAGGAACTCCATTAGTTTTGCGACGGCATAGTTTCCCCACTTCAGGAAAATGCCCATGTTCGCACCCTGCCAAATGAATTCCTTAACGGTTCGGCTACCGTAGACCACGTCAAAGTCCTCGCTATAGGCCAGGAGCTTAAATAAGTCGCGTGCCACGAAAGTTCCGTCCGGTTCGAAAAGAGCAATCAGATCGCCACTTGATTCTTTAAATCCTCTTTGGATCGCAGCACCGTAGCCTTGAATGGTCTCGAAGTGCTCCACCGCCGTTGTGCCAGCTACTTCCTCGCTGGTGCCCTCTGCGGCATTGTTGTTTACGACAATAATCTCATCCACATACTCGATCGCTTCAAGGTCCAGAACCATCTGCCTTATGGATTCGCGCTCGTTGTAAGTGGGTAGAATTACCGAGACTTTTTGGCCCTGCCACATTGCGCTTTCCTTGGTTTTTCAAAGCTTAAAATTGGGGGTCGCCGAAGTTTGGAAAATCTCGTTTGATCTGTTCGCTTAGCGCACGTTTTTCTGAGCGTACGCTCATCGTGTTTCCTTGGCTGCTGAAACTTTGTGCGAACCAGAAAATAGATTCTCCAAGGAGTTTATGCTGAGCTTCCAAACTCTCGGCTTCCTGTGCCATTTGGTAGTAAACAACACCTGTGCTGCGTTCCGCCCTGTGAAATCCTCGCGAAGTCGTTGCAGCAACAAGGAACTCTCGCAACTGTGTGTCCAGCGGCGCGTTGGAGTATGCATAAACAAGGCCTCGGTTGTAATGAGCTACTGGCAACCAGGCCATCTCGTGTGGTTGTAGCTCAAGCTCAAAGGCGCGGGTGTTAGCTTTTTCCGCTTTCGCGAGCCATGCCATTCGCTCAGATTCATCCCGGCTTTCTTCTGCCCTGCCTATGTAGTTGGCTGCTAAATTATTGAAGTCGTTAATGGATGGGTTTGGCAATGAGACCTCGTGTTCCCAAAGCGTTTCTCCGTTCTTCCAAACATCAATGTATTGGGTTCTGTAGATGACGTTGTGTGTAAACACAACGCACAAAACGACAGCCGATCCCCACTTGAGCCAAGAACTTTGTGGCCGGGAGAAAATCTGCACTACGACACAAGCAATGGATGCGACGAGGAAGAAGCTTGCAAAATATACATAACGATTCGCATACCAGAACCCCAGGTGCACCCAGTTGGCATAGGGCAGCAAAGCAACAAGAAACCCCAAGAACAGCAACGAAGCCGCACGGTTGAATTGCCACAAGACCGTGAGCCAAACCAGGGTCATAAAGATCACTAGTGCGGATACAACTTTGTCAAAGGCGGAAAAATTCGAATAAATGGAGGGAGAGGTGTAGTACGCCTCAAGGTCCCACGGGACAAGGACAAGCTTTACGTACTCAAGGAGCACAAGTGGGTTGACCAGCAACCAGACCGTGCGGAACTGTTCGGGTGAATACTTCAGGCCGCGATCGAGGAGTCCGAAATCGGCTACCGCGGACCGATACCAGACAAAAGCCGCTACAGCAGCCAGTAGAAACGGTGCAACCAGTGTTAGATGTTTCAGCACCAGCCGAAGCATCGCTTTCGAGCGCAAGGCAGTTCGTTCGAACTGAGGCTCATGGACGAGTGAGGCCAGGAAAATAAGCCCCGGCAAAATGACCGAATTGATTTTCGATAGATAGGCGGAACAAGCCAAGAGTAAGGAGGCGATATACAGTGTTACTGTGGCTTGCTTGCTGGGTGTGTCTTGCATTCGCAGGAAAGAAAGGATGCTCGCCAAACACAGTGTCGCCGAAAGCACATCTTTTCGGCCCATTATCCAAACGACTGGCTCGACATGAACTGCCAGCACCAGCAAGATGACCGAAGTAGCCAATGCTGTAGCAGCGTTGCTCAACCTGAGCACAAGCAGAAACCCTAACACTAGGGCCATCGCATGCAGAATTACGTTTGAATAGTGGTAGCCGAAAGGGCGATTGAAACCGAATAGCTCACTATCAATCAGCCAGGTAATGTCCCGGATTATGAGTGGCTCTTCCCTTGGATAATCGCGGTAAACAATCTGTTGCAATCGCTCGCCAAAGGAACCATCGGCGTACAACTGGGGGTGTTCGCCTATCAGTTGATAGTCGTCGAACTTTGTAAACTCGTATTTGAATGCGGGGCTGTACAGGCAAATGCTTGCGAGAAATAGAAGAACGCAAGCCAAAAGTCTTTGGCTGCTATTCAGCGTCCAGCTATCCAACCCCTTTTTCACCATGATTCCATGATGGTTGCTCCTGCAAGGACATCGTATCTGAACTTAAGGGCGTGCTAAAGCGACAACTCAACTTCAGTACCCATTGTCGAGTGAGAGTATCTTGATAAGAATCGACCTCAATTGATGCAGCCGTTTATCTGAAACGCAGCAAGGCTCTCGTATTCCGAACGCAGCAATTCCACCGCTTGTGCCGCATTGATTCGCTCAATTTCGAACTCGCTTCCCGGCCTTAGCTGCGCCATTCGTCCGCGGTCTGTGCTGATCACAGTCGCTATCTTTGGATAGCCACCAACCGTTCCGCAATCGGGCATTAAAACGATCGGCTGGCCGCTGGCTGGAACCTGAATGCTGCCGGGGCTGACGGGTTCGGAGATCATGCTGCCGGCGTCCTGTGCCTGGATCTGTGCGCCATCCAGGCGATAGCCCATGCGGTCGGAACTGGCAGCAATGCGCCAGGTGGTGTGGAACAGCTTGCGGGTTTCGTCTGCGCTGAAATATTCGGTTTGTGGGCCGGGGACGGCGCGGATGGTTTTGGCGGGGCGGGGTACCAGCGTTTCGGGGAGCTGGCGTTCGACGGCCAGGGGGGCTTCGTCGTGGTTGGTGATCAGGGTAGCGCCGCGGGAAGCACGCCCTCCGATACCGCTCCTTAAGTGGGTGGCGCAGCTCCGCAGTTCTGGCTCCACCGCGAAGCCGCCCAGTACGGCCAGGTAGCCGTGGGTGCCGCGCTTACCATCGGTGGCGCAGATTTCCAGCCGCTCGCCCCTGGCCAGGGTGTAGCTGGCGTTGTTGGGGAAGGGTTCTTCGTTGATCAGCACCGGGAAGTCGCCGACGAAGGCGAAATGCAGGCGCCTGGCGGTGACTTCGAACACGGCGCCGGCCAGCGCGAACTCCAGGCAGGCGGTGCCCTGGGGGTTACCGGCCAGGATGTTGGCCAGGCGCAGTGAGTAGGGATCCATGGCGCCGGAGCGGCTGACTCCGAACCGCTGGTAGCCGCTGCGGCCCAGGTCCTGGAGTTGGCACAGGGGGGTGATTTTGTGGATTTTCAGGCCGGGTGCTTCGGTCATGTTTGTGTGCCGGGTCGCGGTCTAAAGCCCGCTCCTACCAGTGCGAACATTCGTGGCAGCTCGCTGCCCGGCCGCAACCCGCTTGCTCAATTCTTTGAACTCCGTTTCATCAACCGGCCGGAAGGTCACCTCATCCCCAGGCTCGATGAAAAATGGTTCCTTCCGCTCCGGGGCCCAGGTGCGCTCCGGCGTCTGCCCCAGCAAATTCCAGCCGCTGGGCATGGCCGGGCCACAGACCAGGCCTTGCTGGCCGGCGATCGAGATGGCGCCAGCGGGCACTTCGGCGCGCGGTGTATCCAGCCGCGGTGTGTGCAGGCGCTCGTCCAGCCCGCCCAGGAAGGCCCAGCCCGGCGCGAAGCCCACCAGGTACACGCGGTAGATGGCGCCGGTGTGAATCTTGATCACTTCTTCTTCGCTCAACCCGTGGCGTTTGGCAACGGCCTCGAGGTCCAGCCCGGCCGGGCCGCCGTACCACACCGGTATTTCCCAGCGGGTACCCTGGCGGCGGTGTGATTCGCTGCCGGTGGAGAGTGATCGCAGGGTTTCCGCCATGGTGGGGTAGTCGGTTTGAAGGGGGTCGAAGTAGGCCAGCAAGGTGCGGTAGGCGGGTACGGCTTCGATCAGGCCTTTCGGGTTGGCAGCTTCCAGCGCCGCCAGCAGGGCCAGCACCTGGTCGTTCACCTCGGGGGCGATGCGGTTTTCAAACTCCACCAGGATGGCGGATTCGGCGATGGGTTTAAGGCTTGGGGCCATGCTCGGTATACGGCTTCACACCAATTCCGCGCTTCTCCAGCGCCTCGCGGATTGATGCCGCCATCGCCACTGCTGCGGGCGTGTCGCCGTGCACGCAGATCACGTTGGCATCCAGGCGCAGGCGTTTGCCGTTGATGGTTTCCAGCATGCCTTCCTCGGCCAGGCGCAGCACGCGTTCGGTAGCGGCCTGGGCATCGTGCAGCACGGCGCCGGGCAGGCTGCGCGAGACTAGCGTTCCATCATCGTTGTAGGCGCGGTCGGCAAAGGCCTGGCGGGCCACCTTCAGCTCCGCGGCCTGGGCGGCCTCATCGGCGGCGCAGCCGGCCATGGTCATCAGGGTTAGATCGCTATCGATGGCGGCCACCGCTTGTGCCAGCGTGGCGGCCATCTCCGCATCCTCGTCGGTCATGTTGCCCAGGGCGCCATGAGCGCGCACGTGGGAAACACTTTGCCCTACCGAGCGGGCAATGCCCTGCAGCGCGCCCACCTGGTAGATGATGAGGTTTTTCAGCGCTTGCGCGGGAATGCCGTGAATGCGCCTGCGCCCAAAACCGTGCAGGTCGCGAAAGCTGGGGTGTGCGCCCAGCGCAATGCCTTTTTCCAGGGTTTGCGCAGCGCGTTCGGCCATGATGTCGGGGTCGCCGGCGTGAAAGCCGCAGGCCACGTTCACCGAGGTAACGATTTCCAGCATCGCGGCATCGTCGCCCATCGACCAGGCGCCGAGGCCTTCGCCGAGATCACAATTGAGGTCTATGTAATCGCTCACATTGCGATTCTAAGGGTTTTTGAAGAGAATCGCGGGATGAAGACCTTCCGCCAGGCGGCCCAATCCGATGCCTTCACCCTTTCCGCCGAGCTGACCCTGAAGCACGCCTCGCGCGCCGATGATGTGCGCCGCCAGGCCGATTTGCTGGGTCCGCTGACCGATGGCATCCAGGTCAACGACAACCCGCCGGCGTGGATGCACATGTCGGCGCTTTCCGCAGCCAGCATCCTGCTGCAGTCGGGCGTTGACCCGATTCCGATCCTCACCTGCCGCGATCGCAACCGGGTTGCGCTGTACAGCGACCTGCTGGGCGCCAGGGCGTTGGGCATTACATCCTTGCTGCTCACCCGCGGCCGCCGGGTTATTCAGAAGCACAAGCTGCACGGCTCCGCGGTGTTCGACATTGGCGGGCGCGACCTGATTGCCATGGCCAACGAGATCAACGAGGAAGAGGGCGCGCGGGTCGAGGAAGCGTTTTTCATTGGCACCGGCGCCAAGGCATTTCACCCCAAGCCCGAGTGGCGCGCCGAGTCGCTGGATGCCCGGGCCAAGGCAGGTGCGCGCTTTTTGCAGACACAACTCTGCTTCAACACCAGGATATTGCGCAACTGGATGGCGCGGCTGGTGGCGCTGAAGAAAACCTGGGATTACTCGGTGATGGTGTCGCTTACCCCGCTGCCTTCGGCCGAGACGGCGCGCTGGCTGAAACAGCAGTACAGTGACTCGAAGATTCCCAAGACGGTGATCGAAAGGCTGGAGTCGGCCAGTGACCCGCGCGCCGAGGGCATCGCGATGTGCGCCGAGCTGATGAACGAGGTGAAGGAGATTCCGGGAGTTTCCGGGGTGCACCTGATGACTACCGGCGAGCCGGAGTTGTTGACGGCTGCTATCAAGGCATCGGGGTTGCGGGGCGGGTAGGAGAGTGAGGACTTGAGCAAATTGGAACGCTGCAACCCCAAATACCAGGTGCTGTTCGAGCCGGTGCAAATTGGCCCGGTCACCGCGCCCAATCGCTTTTACCAGGTGCCGCACGCCAGCGGCATGACCGAGGCTTATCCGCGCGTGCGCGCCGGCTTCCGCGGCATGAAGGCCGAGGGCGGCTGGGGCGTGGTTTCCACGGGCGTGGTTTCCACCCACCCTTCGTGCGATGACACGCCGCTGCCCTACGGTCACCTGTGGGATGACAACGATGTGCGCTCGCATGCCCTGATGACCGAGGCGGTGCACGCCCACGGCGCACTGGCCGCGGTGGAGATCTGGCACGGCGGTGGTTCGGTGATGAACCGCACCTCGCGCATTGCGCCGTACTCGCCTTCGGGCATTCCCTGGGCCGCCACCCACGTGGGATTCATGGGCAATCACCGCCCGCGGGTGATGAGCAAGGACGACATTCGCGATGTGATTGGCTGGCAGGCAGCAGCGGCGCGGCGCGCGCGCCAGGCCGGGTTCGACATAGTCTATGTCTACGCCGGCATGGGTTACCTGGGCTACCAGTTCCTCTTGGAGGAGTACAACCAGCGCACCGATGAATACGGCGGCTCGGTGGCAAACCGCGTCCGCTTCGTGCGCGAGTTGCTGGAGGCCACCAAGGACGCCGTGGGCGCCGATTGTGGGGTGGCCCTGCGCATCAGCCTGGAAGAGCTGCGCGCGCGCCCCAGCGAGCATTACGCTTCGCAAGGCCACGAGGTGGTGGCGCTGATGGCGGACTTGCCTGACCTGTGGGATGTGAAGATGGATTCCAGCCCCACTGACTGCGGTGCCTCGCGGTTTCGCGCCGAGGGTTCGCACGAGCCCACCATTGATTTCGTCAAATCGATGACCGGCAAGCCGGTGGTTGGGGTAGGGCGCTTTACCTCGCCCGACACCATGGTCTCGCAGGTGAAACGCGGCGTACTCGACCTGGTCGGCGGTGCGCGGCCATCGATTGCCGATCCGTTTCTGCCCAACAAGATTCGCGAAGGGCGTGAGGACGAAATTCGCGAGTGCATTGGTTGCAATATCTGTATTTCGAGTTGGCACGATGGTGTGCCGGTGCGCTGCACCCAGAACCCCACCGCGGGCGAGGAGTGGCGCCGAGGCTGGCATCCGGAGCGCGTGCCGGCGTCTGGCAGCAATGACGCCGTATTGATCGTGGGCGGCGGGCCGTCCGGCCTGGAGGCGGGTTTAACCCTGGCGCGGCGCGGTTACCCGGTAACCATTGCCGATGCGCGTGAACAGTGGGGTGGGCGGCTGTTGTTCGAGACCACGTTGCCCGGGCTGAAAACCTGGGGCCGGGTAGTTGATTATCGTATTAACGCGCTAATGCAGTTGGATAATGTTGCGCTGTACCCCGGCAACGAGATGGGCGCCGAAGACCTCCTGGCCATGGAGCACCCCCACATCGTGCTGGCGACCGGCGCGCGCTGGACCCGGCACCTTTACTCCGCGCTTGAGATTCCGGTGGGCGTGCTTCAAGGCGATGGGGTGTACACCCCCGATGACATTGCCGCCGGCATCGTTCCGCAAGGCCCCGTGCTGGTCTACGACTTCGATAACTACTACCTGGGCGGCCTGCTGGCCGAACACCTCGCCGACCAGGGTTTGGAAGTGCACTACGCCACGCCAACAGGCAACGTCTCGGCCTGGACCATCATGACCAACGAGTTGCCGTTCGTGCACCAGGCGCTGGCTCAGCGTGGGGTGGAGGTTGCCACGCTTTCCTTGTTGCAGGGCTTTGATGGGGAACAAGCGCAGCTCAGCCATATCTTCACCGGCGCTCCGCAGGCGGTTGCGGCAAAGTCGGTGGTGATAGTCGGCCACCGCCAGCCCAACGATGCGCTTTTCCACGCATTGATGGCCAGGGAGGGCGAGTTCGCAGATGCCGGCATCAAGAGCGTAACGCGCATTGGCGATGCGCTGGCGCCGGGCGCGATTGTCCACGCGGTGCATTCGGGTCATCTGTATGCGATGAACCTGGATAGCGATAACCCGGACACCTTCCTGCGGGATATGCCGATTGCCGTTGATCCGCCAGGGTTGGTCTAACAATCGCGGCGAGGGCGCCGCTCCTACAGGTGTTTGCCGATACGGTCGGTGACGTACTTGCGTACATCCAGGGTCCAGTCTTCCATGGGCGAGAGCATGCCCACCTGGTGAACGCGGGATGAAATGCCTTGCTGCACGCGGGCGCAAATGGCCCAGTCCTGCTGGTTGACCAGGTCCCAGAAATCCACAGCGTCACTGGGGTCGAAGGTGTCTTTTTCCATTTCGTGGGGTTCGAACAGGAACAGGCAGTCGATCGTGGTGCGGGCAGGGCCGTGCGGCGTCAGAATGAATGCTGCCACGTGGTCGCAGGAAAGGCTGAGAAACAGGTTGGGGAACACCAGGTCGCCGAAGTGGCGGGTCTGTTCGGCTTCGCTGAGGCCCGGGAAAGCTCGCCGGTCGCTGGTTCCGGTGGTGGTAAAGGTAACCGCGCCGTCGCGGTGCGGAATGCCGTCTTCCCAGTCGAGGTTGGCGCCGCCGCTTTCACGGAAGGCCGGCACCAGTTGGCACAGCTCCGGGTGCACCGGTCCGCAGTGGTAGCACTCGTTGTAGTTCTCGCACAGGATCTTCCAGTTGGCGTCCACCTCGTAGCGGATGGACTTGGCCACCCGCAGGTCATGCAGGGGATAACGCGCCAGGCGCTCGGCGAACGGCGCTATCGCGGCTTCGAAGTCGATAGCTTCGGCCGGCGTCATGTTGATAAAAACAAAGCCGCCCCAGGTCTCCACGCCAACCGGGTAAAGCTGGATCTGCCCAGGGTCGAAATCATCGCCGGTGGTCATGTGGGGTGCGCGAACCAGTTGCCCGTCCAGGTTGTAGGTCCAGGCGTGGTAGGGGCAGGTGATGTGCTTGCCGTGCAGCCCACCACGCAGCGGGGTGTTGTCCTCGTCGGGCCGCGCGCACAGGCGTGCGCCGCGATGGCGGCAGACGTTGTAGAACGCCCTGAAATCGCCCTCGCGATTGCGCGCCACGATGATGCTCTCGCCCTGGATATCCATCACTTTGAAATCGCCTGGCTCGGGCCAGTCCTCGGCGCGGCCCACGCACTGCCATTCGCGCATGAAAATGTGCTCGCGTTCCAGCGAATAGACATCCGCCTGCGTGTACCAGGATGAGGGCAGGGTCGGTTCGATGCCATTGGGCATACGGGTGCTGAAGTTCGTTGCCATGCCTGATTATCGCGGGGAAGGTGGAGCGTTAACAAGGTGGTTTTTGTACAGGTTTGCGGTGCCGTGCCCGCGGGTGGGTCCCGGATAAAGCTACTCGCTTTTCCGGGATTGTCTGTTTACCACATGGCATGATTGAACTGAGTCGAGAGTGGGCCCAGGGTGGCCACCCTGGGCCCTTACCGTTGTCGTGACCGTTCCGGGATCGGGCTATTTGCCCGTCGTCATC
>JAUIBE010000041.1 GCA_030428105.1 Gammaproteobacteria bacterium | reverse complement strand
CGCAACTCATCGTCAGTGCGGTGACGCGGGTGTTCCACCAGCGCGTAACAGCCGGTGTGGGTGAAGGCCACGGGGCGCTTGGAGGTGGCGATGGCATTGGCGGTGGTCCTTCGTCCGCAGTGGCTGAGGTCCACGGTAATACCCAGTTCATTCATGCGCTCGATGGCGGCTACGCCGTTGCGGCTGAGGCCGGCATCCGACATTTCCATGCAACCATCGCCCAGCAGGTTGCGACGGTTGTAAGTGGGTTGGATTACGCGAATGCCCAGGTAGTGCAGGGCTTCCAGCCTGCCCAGGTCGTCCTCGAAAGAAACTCCGTCCTGAAGCGCGTAAATCAGGCCGCATTGGCCATGGTCGTTGGCTCGCACGATGTCCTGGGTGGTGCGAATCGTGGCCAGGGCCCCAGGGTGAGCCTGGATTTCTCCCTCCCAGCGCACCACGTCGCGGGTGGTCTGCTCGAAGGCCTCCAGCGGCGGCATGGTGCCCACGTTGCCAATGGTCATGCTGATGGCAGCCAGGCCCGACTCGCGCACATCGGCCACTTCCTCGTCGCTTAGCGGGTTGCCATGGCCGGGTACACGACCGCCGGGTCCACCGCATCCATCGATGGCGATGCTGCGCCGGTACAGTGCTTCGGCCGGCGATCTGGCCATCAAGGAGGGAGCCAGGGAAACAGCGCTGGCGGCAGCGGTCATGGTTAGCAGGGTTCGGCGAGTGAGCTGCATGGAATACGTTCCTGTAGATACAAAACGATGGATTCTGCCACAGGCCGAACGCCGGCGGTCTTTTCACGCGAGCCAGTTGCTGACAGACTGCGTGCCATGCCGCAGGAAATAAAGAGTTCATGCCAAGCAGAATCCTGGTTCGAATTTCGTACGCGTTGCTGATTTTGGTGTTGCTGGCGGGGTGTGAAAAACCCGCCGCGCCGCTGCTGGCGACGGTTGGTGAAATAGCCCCGCCTCCTGGTGTGGGCGCGCGCTTCCCGCACCTGGCCTCGGGTGATGGCGGCGAAACAGCGCTGATGTCCTGGCTGCAGCCCGCCACCAACGAAGCCGACTCCATGGCCTTGCTGTGGTCGCGTTTCGACGGTACGACGTGGTCCGAGCCAGAACAGGTAACCGCCCGGGACAGCTTTTTTATCAACTGGGCAGATTTCCCGTCCATCGTGGCCGCTGGCGAGGCGCCAATCGCCGCGCATTGGTTGCAGAAAGTGCCTGGCAGCACCTACGCCTACCACGTGAACATGGCGTTTCGCGATGAAAACGGCACATGGGGCCCGGCGATCACTCCGCATGCCGACCGCTCAGCCGGCGAGCATGGTTTTGTTTCCCTGCTGCCGATCGACTCCAGCCGCGTGTTCGCAGTTTGGCTGGACGGTTACCAGGCCAGGGCCGCCGGTCATGGCGAGGGCCATCACGGCACCGCCAGTGAACGCGGCGTTCTGGAAACAGCGATGACCTTGCACTCAGCGATGGTGCATGACGACGGCACTGTAGGGGAAGAACTGGAGATTGATGCCTCGGTTTGTGATTGCTGCCAAACCTCGGCAGCGCGTAGCGGCGATCGCATCATCCTGGTTTACCGCAACCGCACCGCCAGCGAGATACGTGACATCTACAGCGCCAGCTACAGCCTGGAAACCGGCGCCTGGAGCGAACCCCAGCCGCTTTCCAATGAAGGCTGGGAGATTGCCGGATGTCCGGTCAATGGGCCCCAGGTGGCTGCCGCCGGCGAACTTGTCATTGCCAGTTGGTACTCAGGGGCTGGCGGGGAAGGGCGCAGCTACGCCGCGGTTTCTACCGACGGGGGGCTGACTTTCTCCGACCCACAGGTACTGGACAGCAACCCGACGATCGGCCGGGTCGGGGTAGCGGCCAAGAATGAACGCCGGGCGCTGGTTACCTGGATTGGCGCGGCCGGCGATGCCGCCATCGTCCATGGGCGCCTGTGGAACGGCACCACGCTGGGCCGGCCGTTCGAAATCGGCCAGATCGATGGCAGCCGCGCGAGCGGATTTCCGCGCGCCGTGGCGCAGGGGGATGGCTTCCTGGTGGCATGGACCGAACCCGGTGACGAGCACCGGGTCAGGACCGTCAAAGTCAGCGTCGAGGGGCCCTAGTTTGCGCTGTTGGCAAGGGACGCCGGCAGGTAGGAGTACCACGTGATGATGGCCTGGTCGCCATTGATCAGGTCAATCGAAAATCCTTCGCCGGCGTGGTCCGGGCCGCCGAACCAGTGGCCGGACATCCAGTTGCGGTTATCGACGTTGGCAAAGCCCGTGGCAACGCACTCGTCGCTGATCGGGCTGGGCGCTAACCGGATAAGGGTATAGCCGCCGGCGCCAAACTCGGTAAAGTCCGAGGCGTAGGTCATCTCGCCCTCGTTGCAGCCGCTAAATTCCACCATCCACTGGCCCCAGGCGTGTTCGCTGATCTGCGCCGCGTCCAGTTCGCTGCTCCACAGGCCACCATTGGTGTGAAACAGGGTTTCCACCGAGATCGTGTTTCCCACCACCTCGCCGACGCCGATCAGGAAGAATGCATTGCTTGCGGCTGCCGTGGTTTGTTCCACCGCCTGCTTTTCCAGCACGTGAACCCACGTGGCGCCCACCAGGCCGCCCGAGGAAGTCTCCACCACCTGGCCGAGCATTTGGCCGTCGCTGATTCGCACCCGCTTGACATCGTGGCTCTGGTCGCTGGCTACCAGTAAGGTTCCGCCTGCCTCCAGGGTCATGCCGGTAGGACGGGAAATGCTGGCAACCACGCGCTTGAACGCACCGGAGGTCGGGTTGAAAGCCAGGATCTGGTTGCTCCGCCAACTGCTTACCAGCAGGTCACCCTGGTCGTCGATAAGCGTGGTGCGGGGCGCGTTAAGGCCATTGCTGCCGGCGGCAACAAGGGTTTGCGGCGCGCCGCCGTTGCCGATGTTTACTCGAACCACCGTGCTGGAATCAAAACCCGGTACATAGAGCTGGTTGCCTTGCAGCCACATGCCGGTGTCAGCGCCTTCAATGCCCTGGCCAGAGCGGATCACCACGTTGCTGGCCGTGCCCGTTTGCGGGTCCAGTTCAACCACCTGGTTCTGGGTGAATGAGCCGACGAACCAGCGCCCGTCCGGGGTAATGACCAGGCCGGTTGGCGCATCAACCGGGCCGGGCTCGAGTTCAGGTGTTCCCGGGTCATCGCCGGCAACCACCCGGTCGACCGCAAGGGTCTTGCGGTCGAAGCGCACCAGGCGGTCGTTCTTCTCGCTCACCACGACCAGGCCACCCTCGCCGTCGTCGGCAATGGCCTGCGGGCCGCTGACCCAGCCGTTGTGTTGCAGGTTCTGGATAAAGCTTCCGTCACAGCCATCGTAGACCTTGATGCTGTTGTTGCTGTAACTGGAGACCAGCAACAGGGTCTCGCAATTGGGATCGCCTAGTTGCTGGGCTGACAAAGGCAGGCTCAAGCCCAGGAGCAGAAGCGTGGAGATGGGGCTTGCCAGCTTTACGCGAGATTCTTTCATTACAGTGCACCTCGTGGTTGGATGCGGTTGATGGTGGTTGCATCCGGCCTCCACAGGCCTTCTGTGCACCTCCATTTTTTCTCCAGACACCCCTGTGGGTGGCGGCAAACAGCGCGCGGCCTTGACTTGCGAGTCCGCGGTCGGCTGAATGGCAAGCTGCTTTGGTACATGGAGTTCAGGGGTGCCGGAAGTTTCGCAATCTTTCCAGGTGGGCAAGTGGCTGGTTGATCCGGCTGCAGGCTCCATCACGGCGGGCAAGGAATCACGCCACCTGCCACCGCGCCTGATGCGCTTGTTGGGCCTGCTGGTAGAGCATGCCGGGCAGACGGTCAGTCGCGAAACGCTGATTGAAGAACTCTGGCCCCGCGGCTTCGTCAACGAGGAAGCCCTGTCGCGCTCGGTAAATGAACTGCGTGGCCTGCTCGACGACAACGCGCGCGCGCCGCAATTCATCCTCACCGTGCCCAAGCAGGGGTATCGCCTGATCGCGAAGGCTGGCCCCGCCAGACCACGAAACCGGGGCTTGCTGGTCGCTGGCGTTGCGGCGGCTGCGCTGCTGGCGGTTGTGCTGGTAGTGGCCGTTGTGAGAGACAAGGATTTGCCGGAACCCGCCGACATCCTGCCAACTGCCAAGCGAATCAGTGCCAACCCGGGGTTGGATTGGCAGCCGGAGATTTCTGCCGATGGAAAATGGGCTGCAGAGGTGACGGGTCGTAACGGGGTTGGCGCGGTGCAATTGATATCCACGGTATCACCCGAGCAACGCCGAGAACTAACGCACGAAGCCGGGTTGTATTCCCCGGTGTTTTCTCCCAGCGGCGATCGCGTGGCCACGCTGTCGGGGGGTGGCAACGACTGCCAGCTATTGATTTGGCCAGTTGCCGGAGACCAGGACGCCATTGCATCGGCGGAACTGGTCACCGATTGTCACCGGCGCGGCTTGTTGCCGGCGCTGGACTGGTCTGCCGATGGTGCGTGGATCGCATTCACCCGGCTGGACGAAGACAGTGGTGCGCCGGTGCTGGCTCGCGTGCGGCTTGCGGACGGTAGCATCCAGCCGCTCACCCGCCTCGGCGACAGCTACCGTTCCGACATGCGCCCGCGTTTTAGCCCGGACGGGCGCTGGCTGAGTTTTTCGCGGGGCACGCGCGGGGTGCGGGAATTGCTATTACTCGACCTGCAAAACCCCGGGCAGGAACCCAGGCAGCTGACCCACGATGGTCAGTTCACCTCGGGGCACGATTGGTGGCCCGATGGAAAATCCATCGTGCTGGATTCCGACCGCAACGGCAGCCGGGCGTTGTGGCGTCTCGACCTTGACGGCAACTTCACCCTGCTAGGCGCGCGCGACGCACAGCTGCCATCGGTGACCGAATCCGGGATGATCCTGTTCCAGGTGGCCCAGTTCGAAGCCAACATCTGGCGGCTCGACCTCGAAACGGGCGAGCCGGACGAAACGGCGGTGGTTTCTTCCACCAAGTACGATTCCACCCCCGCCTGGTCGCCGGATGGCAGCGAAATCGCTTTTTCCTCCAACCGCCTGGGAGAGGGTGGCATCTGGATCGCTTCGGCGGACGGATCACGGCCGCGCCAGGTGTATGTCCCGGAATCGGGCAGAGCCGTGGGCCCCGCCTGGTTGGCGGACGGTTCCGGCCTGCTGGCAACCGAATACGCCCCCGGTGAACAAAAAATCGTGCGTATCGCGCTGAACCGGCGCCAGGTGACTGATTTGCCGACCACGGCGAAAAAGCCGTATGCGCCAAGCGAATCGGCGGATAGCAACTGGGTTTATTACCTGGGTTCCGGCGCTCAGGGTGACTCCCAGTTGTGGCGCATGAACGCGACGGGCGAGGGGGCGCAGCAGCGGGTGCTGGACGGGCCGCTAAACGGCTACCAGTTGGCGGATGACGGTTACCTCTACTTCACCCGCTACGGTAGTGCTGGTCTTCTGCGTACAGCCGCGGATGGCAGCGGGCAACCGGAGCCCGTGCTGGCCCAGGTGCCGCCGTGGGCCGGGCAGGACTGGGTGGTTCGCAACGGGGTGGTGTACCACGCCGCCGATGACGGCTTGTACCGTTTCGACATTGCATCCGAAGCCTACGAGAAGTTTTCCGAGGTGTTTGCCGCGTCGCTGGGCCCGTCGTTGTCGGTGCATCCAGATGGCCGCCAGATGTTGGTGGCCACTAGTGACCGCGCCGAAAGTGACCTGTTCCTGGCCGGGGAATCCAGCAAGTAAGTTGCCGTTGGGCGCTTTCTTCAGGGTTGCAGTGATACCAGCAAGGCTTCGTCTTCCGGTGACCACCAGTCACCCGACTTTTCCCTGGCCTCGAAGGCCACCGCCAGGGCTTCGTTCAAGCGTTTCTCGCTTGCCAGCAACCTGGCCTTGAGTACCAGCAACGGATAATCGGGCGCATTCAGGCGCTCGGCCAGCGCAATTTGTGAACCAGCCGCGCCTGGATCCGTTTCCAGCAGCAAATCTGCCAGCGCCAGCGCTGCCTTTGCCTGGAGTTGGTACTCATGGCTGGATTCCGCCAGGCTTGCCGCGGCCCTGAGGTCATCTTCGGCCGCTGCGGCATCGCCGTTGTCCTGTGAAGCATGGGCCCGGATCAGGCGCGCACGGACGATGGTGGCTTGCATGTCCAGCGCCTCGGCTTCGCGAATCAGGGCATCCAGCGAGGGTGAAAAATCCTCGGTCCTTCTGCCGGCCCTGGAGCTGATTTCCAGCAGGTTGAGGTGGGTGTCAATGATTTCACTCTTCTCGCCACGCAATTCAGCGGAGCGCAGCGCTTCGGTGCCATAGGCAAGCGCGTCATCGTAACGGCCGCTGGCCACCGCGGTGAGAGACAGGCTTAGGTTCGCGCCGCGAACCAGTTCGCCGTCACTCTTGGCCGCGGCAAGCTCCAGGGCGCTGCGACCCAGGGCGCGGGCCTCGTCAAAGTCGCCGCGAATACGTGCAATGCGTCCCAGGTCGATGCGGCTGGCTGCCAGGTCGAGGTCATTGCCAAGCTGCTCGCGAACCGACGCGCCCAGCCGAAACAGCTGCTCGGCAGTATCCAGGTCACCCAGGCGCTCGCGCACCCTCGCTGTCCTGGCCAACACCGAGGCGTAGAAGGCGCGCTCGCCGGCGGCGTAGAACAGTTCCCTGGCCTGCTCCAGCGGGACCAGCGCCTCCTGCAGGCGGCCGGTTTCCATGTAGATGCTGGCCAGCGTGTTAAGGGCGGCGCCGGTCGCCCTTGGGTGTTCGTCCGGGTCGCCGAGCGCCACCGCCTGCTCTGCGCTGGCTTCAGCCTGCTCAAATTGCCCAAGGTCGCGCAGCAGCAGGGCCCTGTTGGTGGCAATGATTGAACGGTTTATTCCTTCCTCGGTGGCATCGAGTGCGATTTGGTAGGCTTCGGCGGCTTCCTCCAGGCGGCCGAGCCGCCACAGGCAAACGCCCTTGCTGTTGTACAGGCGGCGTTTCCAGAAGTTGCTTTGCAGTCGCGTCTCCAGCGATTGGATGATCCCCAGCGCCTTCTGGTACTCGCCCTGGCGGCGCACCGCGATGGCCAGTTCATAACGCGCGAAATTCAGGTTGGGGTCTTCTGCCAGGGCGGCTTCGAACAGTTCCGCGGCCTTGTTGACGTTGCCGGAGAATTGCGCTGCCATCCCGCGCAAAAGAGTCTCCATGGCGTAGGAATTGACCGAAACCAGGCCCAGTTCCACCCTGGATTCGTCGCTGATCACCAGGTCAGCGAGGATGCGTTCCATGGTGTCGTTCACCAGTTCGGACACTTCCTGGTAAGCGCCTTGTACCAACGGTGTATCGCTGCCTGACTCGCTGAGGGTGAGCGAAAAGCGATTGCCGACGGGCTGGTCGGATACAGAAAGGCTCACTTCGAGATAGCGAACACCGGGAATATCCGCTTCGTCGTCGTCAGCGACACTGATCTGGTCTGCGCCGACCGCGGACCCAAGGACAAGGCCGAGGTATTCGGCAAGCGGTTCGGACAGCGATTCACCGCTTTCCGGTTCGACGGCGCGAATCATCCACTGGGGCGCGTCCGTGTTGCCTGTCGCATGGGGCGGTTGGGACGCGCCATTCCAGAGCGCCAGGCCGCCAAGCGCCACAATCACCGCCAGGGCGCCGGTCAATATCCACGGCCAGCGTCGCGTCCGACCGGAAAACTCAAGGTCAGGATCGGCCTTGTCGTCATCCACCAGGTCGACTTTCGCAATGAACTGGTAACCGCGACCGTACTTGGTAACCACGTGGGTGGGCGACTTGCTGTCATCGCCCAGGGCGTTGCGGATGTCCTTGATGACCTGGGCGATGGAGCTTTCTGAAAGCGCGTCGTGGCCCCATACCTCGGAAAGGATCTCGTCACGGGTGACAACTTCCGGCGAGCGTTCTACCAGCAGCTTGAGGACGAGCAGGGAGTGGCCGCGAAGCCCCACGGGTCCGTCAGGTCCGACCAGGGTCTCCCGCACCGGGTCGAGGCGAAACGCACCGAAGCGGTAGATCATGTAAGGCCGGTCCTTCCGTGCACGGGCAACCCCTTGCGCTAGATGTGAGAACCCAATCTATCATGACCTGTTCGCCCCCGCCGCTCGTTTTGCGACGTTCACTGGTCTTCCATTCCATCTTTGAACAGCAGGTCAAGAACCAGCTGCAGCGCCGTTCCGCCGTTGCCGGTGGTATCGGAGTCGTTCGCCGGCTGGAAATCGTACTGATCGGCGCTGCCGGAAGCGGTGAAGTCGAACGGGCCGGTACTCAAGGGCGTGGCAACCACCTCGATGGACTCGGTCTGGACAATGTCCAGCGTCGGTATGGTGCAAGGTAACTCCACGCAGAAGTCTCCAAGTGCCGACACGATCTGCAGGTTTTGCGTGGTGATTTCCACTTCGACATTCGTGGCCGGATCGAAACCGAGATTGCTGACGTTCAACTGGTAATTGATCAACTGGCCGGCGTAGTACGGCGGTGGGGTAAGCGGCGTAAGCGAAACACCGATGTCAGAGGTTGCCTGCGCATTCACGCTGGCAACCTCGATGTTGTTGGACTGGTTGGTGTCGTTCTGGTCCGCAAAGGCGAACACTTCAAGTGAAACCAGTCCAGGTGAATTGATCTGGACATCGACCAGGGCCCCCACCGTCGCCTCGAACGCGAGCGTGCCGAAGTCGCAGGGCAAAACCGCGCAACCTTCCCTGACCCCAACAATCGTCCCACCGCTGGCACCCGCGTTGAGCGTGACGTTGGTGGCCGAATCCGGGCCATGGTTTCGAACCCCGACTGCGAAGGTAACGACATCGCCGGACAAGTAGGGTGGGCTGGAGACAACATTGGTAGATCCGCGCAGGTCGGCGTCGTTTTCGGTGCTGCCGTAATTGCCCTGGTTGTCGATGTCATTGCTTGCGACGGGGTCGTAGACACTGCCAGACACGCTGGCGGCGTTGTCGAACGTGGTTGCGGTGATTTCCGCGGTAACTGTGCGGCTTACCGAGTTCCCGCTGGCCAGGTTTGGCAGGTCACAGGGGCCGGCTGGTGGGTTATTGCAGGGCGTGATGGCGGTGATATTCAGGCCGGTTGGGGTGTCTGCCAGCACCACGCCGGTTGCCAGGTTCGGGCCCAGGTTCTCCACCTCGATTTCGTATTGGATGGACTGCCCGACAGTGAAGGGTGGCGAAGTAAGAAATGTCTTGGTGATCGAAAGGTCCGCGGCCGGCACCTGGTTGTCATTTTCGGTATCCGAGTTATTGCCCGGGTTGGGGTCGGTGTAGACCGAGCCGGGGCCATTGACCACATCGGCTGAAAGTGAGAAACCGGTAGCGCCGGGCGTTGTCGGGTGCGCGTGCACGTAGATGTTGCGGCTCGCGCCGGGAAGCACCGAGTTGACCACGCAGGGGTTTGCCGTGCAGGCCCCGGATACCGAATCGATGGCCAGGTTGTTGGAAGAGAAATTCACCTGGGCGTTATTGGCCACGCCTGGCCCGCTGTTGCTTAGAACCACCAGGTAGATCAGGTTCTGTCCTGCGTAGAACGGTGCACCATTGAGCGAGGCGATGGACGGGGACAGGTCGGCTTCGTCGTTTCGTTCAAACGCCCCGATATCGCACTGGGCGTCGCGTGGCACGTCACGCTGGTCTTCGGGAAGGCAATGCGCGGCGCTACCGGCGTCGATGGCGTCGCTCAACCAATGAAGCGCATGGGTACGGGTCGGTCCGCCACGATCGAGCAGCGAAAGCAGGAACAGGTCGCCGGATGCGGCGGTGCCGCAGTTGCCGTCGCTGAACCAGTTGCCGGCGTTGGTGCCGATCACGCCCGGATTGGTTCTTTGGCAAGTGTCCTCGAACAGGGTGTTGCTGATGTCGGCCAGCCCGGTGAAGTTGAGCTGCGTGTTGACGAGCGTGGCGTGATTGAGGCTGATCTGCTCGTTGTTGCCAACCGCCACCTGGTAGGTTTGCTCGATGATCTGGCTGGAGAACGTGGTGTTCTCGATTGCGGCGTCGCTGAATTCAGACAGGTCGAGAAAGGTGTTGGCGCGCCCGGTTGGCCCGGAGTCGAAAAGACTGTCGGCGATCTGCAGCGAACTACCAAGCGCAAGAATCACGCGATGACCTGCCTGGGCATACGCGACATCGTGGCCGGTGAACTCGCTGTGGTCGACTGTCACATCACTGTTTACGAGCACGATGCCGGCGTTGGGAAAATCTGGACAGATTCCGTTGCGGCAAATCGTGTTGCCATCGTTCAGGTTATCGAGGAAGTTGCCGCCGTCGATCGTGACGGTGGAGTTATCGGCGTAGAAATATCCGCCGCCTGGGTAGTAGCAGTAGTGGTGGTTGGTAAAGGCCACGTTGACCAGGTCGACCGTGCCGTCAGTGATACTCATCGCCGTTCCTGGGTCAGACGCTTCGCAATTGTCACCATTGGTGATGGTCATGTCGGTGAAAGTGGCCACGGCGCCGTCCACCGAGAAAATCGGCCCGTGACCATTGCCGTTAATCGTGGTGTGCGCCAGGGTGGGCTCAAGGTGAATGGTGCTGACAATCGTCTCAAGGGGCGCGGCCAGGTTGACCGGACCTGTAGGTGTGCGGATGGTGTCAGCGCCTGAGCCAGCCGGGCAGTTTCCGCGAGGCGCATCGGCATTTGCGGCACGGATGGCGTCGTGAAGGGTGCAGCCACCCACGCCCACCTGGATCACCGCGGCGTGAGCGCTTCTGGCGCCAAAAAGTGTGCAGGAAAGCAAAACGATAAGCAGGATTGATCCGACGAGTCCGCGCATGGTTGTTATCCGTGGTTTTTGCCTGGCTACAAACTAGGCCAGGGCGCCGAATTGAATCCTGCAGAAAATGTGAAAGAGATTGAAAGTTTCACCCGGGTCATAAATATCAATAACTTAGGAAAATCGTTTCCAGTAATCCGGTGCTAGACTCGAACGCAGATTTACGTGAAGGGAGAAAAAGGGAAATGAGGTCGTTTGTGCTTAGTAATGCCGTGGTGTGCGCCATGGTTTGCCTGATGGCGGCTCCGGCATTTGCCGCAGGGGTTGGTGTTGGGGTTGGCGTCGGGCAGGAACTGATTTCGCAGGATATTGCGCGGCTCAACAAGATGAAGCGGGATATCGAAAGTGCGACCCAGACCATGGACCAGGCGGGGGTGAAACCCTGGCAGGATGCAGAATACGCGGCCAAGTGGGAGCGCTCACTGGCCAACTATGAGCAGCAGTTCGCCAAGTACGCGTCGTTTACCCAGTATCCCGAGGTCCAGGCAGCAGGCGCCGCGCTCGAGCAGATGCGCAACCTGGTACAGGTGGGTCTGTCGATGGGCCAGCAGCAACGCGAGGCAACGGGTGATGTGCAGACGCGCCTGGCGCAGCTTTACCAGAGCGTGGCCAGCTCCAACCCGCCGCAAGTGCCAGACCCGCTGACGGCGGACTCCATTAATGCCTGGCTGGTGCAGTTGGCGACCACGCGCCAACAGGCGGAAGCCGACTTCAACGAACTCAACGAGATCAAGCAGACGGCGCATTTGCCCAACAACCCCGGCACGGTGGAATCGGGCGCGCCGTTCGACATGCAGAACGTCGACTCGATGATGAACGTGCTGGTTCGCAATGTTCAAAAAATCGACGAGAGCGTTGAGCAGATGGCGGCCAACCTCAATGTGCAAATGGAGCACGTGGCTCGTTCGCTCGATTTCTACGATGGACTGGATCCAAATGACAGTGGCGACCAGGCCAACATGTTCCTGGGCGAGGGGCAGTTGGAAGAAAACGTTGCGACGCTCGACAAGGAGATCGTCAACGTGCAGGCGGCGGTTGCCTTCGACCAGGCGCTGGGCCGGGACACCCTTGGCCAAAAGCAGGCCCTCCTGCAGCGCGCGCAATTCGTCAAGACTGAATACATCACCAGGCGCGCCCGGGCGCTGGAATCTGCCCGCATGCCAGACGCCGCCAGCAGTGATGGCGAATTACTGGACATCGCGCGCGAAACCCTGGCCAACCCGGATTACGAGGTGGGCAACATACTGGAGTTGGTGGTGAATGCCGATCTGCGCCACCTGGAAAAAGAAAGCAGCGAGGTCGAGTTCGACGAGGTGGATGTCTCCCTGAGCGGTGACATCACCCTGAGCGGCACCGAAACCACCACCTTCTTCGAATGGGATGAATTCCAGGTGGCCACGGCCGAGCGTGAAGGCAACCGCTGCTTTATCTACTACAACACCATCCGAAAATTCACTCGCGGCGGAACCACCACCCCCCTCAACCGCTGGCTGGTATCACAACGCTTCAAAGGCCCCGAAATCCTCGAAAAAAACCTGTGATGGCTGTGATGGGGTCGGACCACTTTGATCTGTTTTAAGATACTGATAACAAACAAAATAATTCTTTTGGTCAGCCAGATTTGGCCCTTAGAAGCACGATTTTGACCCGAAAAAGCGCGGTCTAAGGCTGGCGGGTTTCGCTAGAGGTGGCTTTTTCGGGGCAAAATTGGTGCTCTAAGCCCTGAAATGCACGTTATTATCTTGCTAAGTTATTGTATTTAAAATTATTGTTCTGGTCCGACCCCATCTCCTAGTTGTTCCATGATTCGGTCGCGTTTCGTGGTTAGCATTTCTAGTTGCAGTTCGTTTGGGTCCAGGTTTTGGGCTTGGGCCAGCGCCAGCGCGCGCTCGGTTTCGGAGAGCGCCAATTCAAATTGCTGTGCGCTTTCGTACACGGTGGCGGAATACAGGGCGATGAAGGCGTTGTCGGGGTAGAAGTTGCGCAGCGCTGCGGTCACCGCCAGTGCGGCGTCCGCTGTGACCGGGTCACGGGCCAACCCCAGTGCGGTCACACCCAGGTCAAACCAGTTGGGCTGGAATCGCCAGTCCAGCGCGGCCTGTTTGCCGGCGAACCAATCTTCCACGCCTTTGGCGCCCAGCGCGCGAGCACTTTGCGCCAATTCCTCTTTGAAACCCCAGGCCGGGAACAGCGCCATGAAGGCCTCGTGGGTGCCGGTGATGAAGTTGGTGAAGTGATCGGTGCGTGGCGTGACTGAGAAGGTCCACTCCAGGCTGGGTGGGGCTTCCAGCTCGAAAACGGCCGCCAGGTCACGGCTGGAGGGCACGGTTGGACCGCCATCGCCTTCACCCACTGCCATCCATACGAAGGCATCCGGGGTAGCGTCCGAAGCGAACAACGCACGCGCCTCTTCAAGCAACACGCCGCCGCCAATCCACGCGCTGCTACCCATGGCGAGGTAAGCATCAAACAGTTCGGGTTGCGTGAACAGGGTGTGTAGGGCAAATACGCCGCCGAAAGAGTGGCCAACCAGCACCCGCGCCTCGGCGCCGGAAAAGCGAGACTCGATGGCCGGCATCCATTCGTTCTCAGCGAAAGCGAGGAAACTGTCGGCCTCGCCGGTATGCATGAAGTGTGGGTCAGACCGCGGCACATAATCGCGGTTGCGATTGACGTTGACAATGCCAGTCACCACCATCGGTGGGTAGTTTCCGTTCAGGACCATGTTGTCGAGGTAAGCCGCGATGTACTCGAAGTTCCACTCGGCATCGAGGACGTAAACCACCGGATAGGCTTTGTTCGCATCGAAACGGGCCGGCAGGCGTAGCACGACGGTGCGTTCCTCACCCAGCGCTTTCGACTGGATGGTCAGCGTACTTTCCCGGTTTGCGGAAGATTGCCACTCTGCCGATGTAGTGGAAGCCAGTAGCAGCGCGGTGGTGAAGACCAGCACGGTCTGCGAAAAGCGATGGTGAATCATGTTGGATCTCCTTGGCTGCGGTCATGCTAGCAGCCACCATTGCCCGAATGTGCTTCGCGATGTCGCGCGGTTTGACCGCTCCATCGCGTATACCGCTATGATGCGCCGATGAGCGACACTTCGGCTACTCCCTACTACCAACTCGACCCCAACGCGGTGTTGCAGGCGGTGGATTCAACCGGCCTGGTTTCCGATGGCCGCTTGCTGGCCTTGAACAGCTACGAGAACCGCGTCTACCAGGTGGGCATCGAGGGTGAGCAACCGGTGGTGGCCAAGTTTTACCGTCCAGGCCGTTGGAGCGACGACCAGATACTGGAGGAGCACTCGTTTACACTCGAACTGGTGGAGGCCGAGATTCCGGTGGTCGGGCCGATGCAAATCAACGGCGAAACACTGCACAACTACAACGGCTTTCGCTTTGCACTGTTTCCGCGACGCGGGGGCAGGGCGCCCGAGTTGGGCGACGAAGATACTCTCAAGTGGCTTGGCCGATTCCTGGGGCGAATCCATTCAGTGGGCCGCGCGCATGGTTTTGTGCATCGTCCGGCGCTAACCATTGAGCGTTTCGGCGAGGAGCCAGTGGCAACACTCAACGAGGCGCAGTGGATCCCGCCTCACCTGGAAACTTCCTTTAACACGCTGGCGGAAGACCTCCTGACCCTGGTGCGAAACTGCTATGAGCGCGCAGGCGACGTTCGCTCAATCCGCCTCCACGGAGACTGCCACCCGGGCAATATCCTGTGGCGCGATGGCCCAATTTTTGTAGACATGGATGATTGCCAGTCCGGCCCGGCGGTGCAGGACCTGTGGATGCTGTTGTCTGGCTCCAGCGAAGAGATGTCCGCCCAACTGGGCATCGTGCTGGAGGGTTATAACCAGTTTTGCGATTTCAACCACGCCGAACTGAACCTGGTAGAGGCGCTGCGCACCCTGCGCATGCTGCATCACGCCGCGTGGCTGGCCCGCAGGTGGGAGGACCCGGCTTTTCCGGTGGCCTTCCCCTGGTTTGGCGAGCCGCGCTACTGGGAAGAACTCATCCTGGGGCTTCGTGAGCAGTTGGCTGCCATGCAGGAAGCGCCCATCCAGCCTCCGGTTTGGTTCTGACTCGGCCAGGCGGTCCGGCGCCGCGCTATCATTGTTGTCATGCCAGAGCGTTCACCCATCACGCGCTACCTGCCGCCCGAGAGCGAACTCGAAGAGCGTTTCGTGCTCACAGGCGGTCCTGGCGGCCAGCATGTGAACCGAACTGAAAGCGGTGTCCAGCTCAGTTTCGACGCGGTGTCATCCAGCTTTGTCAGCGGCGCGGTGCAAAGCCGGCTCCTGAAGCTCGCGGGCAGCCGCGCTGACAGTGTGGGGGTTATCACCATCGAAGCACGCAGTCATCGCAGCCAGCATCGCAACCGCGCCGACGCGCGTGAGCGGCTCGCAGAATTGATCGAACGCGCCCACCAGGTTCCGAAAAAACGCATCAAGACCCAACCCAGCCGGGCCGCCAAGGCGCGCTCACGCAAGGTTCAGCAGCAACGCAAAGAGATTAAGCGTTCGCGGCGCAAGCCGAAGCTGGAGGACTAGGACCAGCCGCTACCAATGAAAACGCATCAAGGACCGAAGCAGTTAATAGAAGGGTGGCCAGGCAGGTAATGCAGGATTTTTTCATCGGACCATGGCATGTTCGGCCTCGCGACGGCTTGATCACGGGGCTTGATCAGCGCACGCGAGTTGAGCCCAAGGCAATGGCCGTGTTGGTTGCCCTTTCCGAGGGTCGGGGCGATACGGTTTCTCGCCAGGACTTGTTCAACAAGGTGTGGCCGAACCAGGATGTGACCGATGACGTCCTGACCAGCGCCATTTCCACGCTGCGACGCTATCTTGGCGATGATTCGCGGACGCCCCAATTCATAGAAACGGTACCCAAGCGCGGTTATCGCCTGGTGGCCAAAGTGGTACCGCCCGGTGAATCGGCGGCACCAACAGCACGCGACGCAGTGCCTGCTTCACGGCAAAGGAGCCATGCCATTTGGCCCTGGGCGTTGGTTGCAACGCTCATTGTCGCAAGCGCTTCATGGTGGCTGCTTGATTCGCGGCAAGCATCACCAGGCCGTGAAATCACACCGGGCGGGATAGCGGTCCTGCCATTTGATGTGTTCAGCGAGAATGATCGACTCGATCACTTCGCGAGTGGCCTTGAAGAGGAGTTGATACATCGGCTCGCCGCTGAACCAGGCTTGCACGTGATTGCCCGGACTTCATCTGCACGGTTTGCGAAAAAAACGCACGGCGTGAGTGAAATCAGCCAGATACTTGGTGTCGGTTATGTCATCGAGGGCAGTGTTCGGGATGCGCCGGACGGGATGAGAATCACCGTCCAGTTGATCGACGCCGAGAACGAGGGGCATTTGTGGTCTCACGTTTTCGATGTGGGCCAGGAGAACCTGATCGAAGTGCAAGAGCAAGTCGGCGCAGCGGTCCGCGACCTCGTGGCTGATCCTGATATGGTCAAGTCGGCTCCCACGCTGCGCAGCCGTCACCCCGTGCCCGACTCAGCCTACCGGTTGTTTCTCTTGGGCGAGGCGCATATGCGGGTGGGCACTGCTGATGCTTACGAATCGGCGGGCGAATATTATTCGGACGCGATTCGAATTGCTCCGGCCTACGCCTTGGCCTGGTCAAGGTTGGCTGCTACCTTCCTGTTGCGTCATCAGTATTCCGGGCTGCCGCTGGAAGAAGCCGCAAGGCAGGCGGAGAATGCGCTGGAGCGTGCCTTGACCCTGGATCCGGGTCAACCGGAGGCGCTGGCTACCCTGGGGTTAAAGTTTGCCTACGAGAAAGACTACCCCGAGGCAGAATCATACTTTGAGCGCGCGCTGGAGCGTCAGCCTAACCTTCGATTCGCCTTGCACAATTACGGTTTCGCATTGTGGAGCCAGGCGAAGTATGACGCGGCACTGGTTCCACTTCGAAAGGCTTTGCAGATCGATCCGCTATCAGGCGTCAGCAATTTCCTGGTTGCTGATTCGCTGGCAGGCGCGGGCGAGTTCGAGGCAGCGTTGGAACAGTACGAAAGCTGCAGGAATGCGTTGCCCGAGTACCATGCCTGTGCCGCCGGACTGTCCACCGTCTACCGCTTGTTTGGCAACTACGACCTGGCGAGAAGCACCCTGGTCCAGGCTGCCTCCCTGGTTGACGAAGACTACGTATGGCAGTTGCTCACTGAAGGATTATTGGCGGTGCAGCTCGGAGAATATGATGTGGCTGTTGCCAGGCTGGATGGGGCTGCGAAAGAAATGCCTGGTAACTATGCTTTGTGGCGGGCACGTTTGCAGGTTTCCCTGGCGACCAACACGTTGAACGAGTTTGTCGGCCAGTTGGAACAGTTCAGGCACGGCAGGGAGGGCGATCGAGACCTGGCTTTGATCAGCGCGCTGGCAGCGTTTCATGGCGGTGACTGTGAAAAGGCATGGGTGCGCTACCAACCGTACCTGGGCGTGCAGGAAGTGAACCTGTTCGACGTATGGGACATGGAAGCCGGGCTCTCCCACGCTGTTGCGCTTGCGTACTGCTCGGAGCGGCTGGGCCTGGCAGACCAGAACGCCCGGTACATGGAATCGCTGGAGACTTACGTTTCCGGTATTCCACAGCAGCCGATTTCGGCCCAGCGCTACCTGCGAGCCAGTTACAACCAGCTCTTGGGCAACCATGCAGCGGCATCACAAGAACTGTCGGGCTTGCGCGAGGTCGGCTGGCCGCTGATTTGGATTGCGGGCAAGCAGCCAATATTTCAGTAAATTCAACAAGCTGAATCTGTT
Source organism: Gammaproteobacteria bacterium (assembly GCA_030428105.1). Classification (GTDB taxonomy): domain Bacteria; phylum Pseudomonadota; class Gammaproteobacteria; order Xanthomonadales; family SZUA-36; genus JAUIBE01. The sequence continues at coordinate 2,695 of JAUIBE010000041.1, read as the reverse complement.
TCACCTTTCCTGCAGGTTTTTCTCAGGTAAGTTCAGTATCAATACGTATCTTCCCAGGCTGACTCTGCAGCCTGTTGAGGGGGGCGTACATGCATCTAAAAATCTTACCTTTGGTCGCTTTCCTGTTGATTGGGTACAGCCTTGCTGCCAACGCCCAAACCGTGTCTGTGGGCTGGGACGATCAGTGCGACTACGATGTTCGCGTCGATGCGAACGCGATCAACACAGCGCTAGGCGATGGCAACAGCATTGTCCGGGTTTCAGCGGCGCAGGATTATCTCAATGCCGTCCTTATCGAGGACTCGGTCACGTTGGCAGGTGGCTATGCAGACTGCACGGCAGCCAATGCGGATATCGGGCCTTCAACCCGGACCAGAATTGATGGCAGTGGCTTCCAGCCCAGCGCGATCAAGATTTTTTCAGACGGTGACATCGTTTCGGTGTTTGTTTCCGGCTTCGAAGTTGAGAACGCAACCGGTGCGGATGGCGGGCCCGGATTCAATATCGCCGCTGGCCTGGCCCTCCTGCATACCGCAGGCCACGTTGAACTGGATAACCTGGTCATCAATGACAACCACAGCGAATTCTGGACCGGGGGGATAGCAATCCGTAACGACCTGTCCGCGCCTGCAATTCAGTCGTTGGATGTGCTCATCACTAATGTGCTGGTAACGAACAACACCAGCGGTGCGTCGGGAGGCGGCCTGACATGCATCGGCGATTTCAGCGCGGTCACCGTAAGCATCTCGGGCCAGTCGGGATTCAGTTTCAACCACAGCGATTTCAATGGCGGTGGCATCCATGTTGATGACTGCACCGTTCACTTGTCTGGAGGTACAGGGAGCCCGGGTGAAGGCGACCCCCGCGGAATTCACGGCAATACATCCGATGGCTCAGGTGGCGGGTTGAGTGTTAACAGTGAAGGGTTCGTGACCATGACAGGCAATCTGACTCAGCCATTCAATGTCACTTCGAATACGGCCAACTTTGACCAGTCCGGAAGCGGCGATGGTGGGGGCATTCACCTGGCCGGTGTAGGAGTCATCCTGGAGGGCGATGGGGTTCGGTTGTCAGGCAACTCCACCAATCGGGACGGTGGCGGCGCCTTTGTGGACAACGAAGCGCGGCTAATCATGGAAAGCACGAATCGCGCGTGCACCTGGAACCCGCTTTGCGGCGAAGTTTCCGCTAACCAGGCCAGCAATGGAGGCGCTTTTCACCTTGAAGACGGTGGTCGCGTGGATCTGGTGGGAGCGGAAGTCAGCGCCAACAGGGCCAATGGCGGCGTGGTGTTAATGTCCCAGGGAACCGGCAACCTGGCGCGTTTCGAATCGACACTGATGCACCACAATGGCGATGCTGATCACTCGGCCTACTCGGACATCAACCTGCTATGGAACTCGCTTGGCGATGCCAATATTTCAGTTGAGTTCTCAACACTGGTCGACAATGACATCCAGGACTTTACCATCAGCGCTTACAACGGCTCAGACGGCAGCCTGACACTGCACCGCAGCATCGTTGACGATCCGGGCGTGCCGGCATCGTCCTTCGTAATTCCCACGCCTCCACTCGGCAGTGTGTACTGCTCCATTGTCGGCGATGCTGCCAATCTTGCCGCCATCAGCAATTCCCTGGTGTTTGAGGAGTCACCTTCCTTCCTTGATCGTGCTGGCCAGGACTATCACTTGTCCGAGCCGCCCAACCAGGCGATGGACCAGTGCCAGGTGTCGATGGGGGTCAACCCCAGTGCTGATCTGGATGGTGACGCTAGGGGCTTTGATATGACAGCTATTGCCGACGCAGACGGCAGCTTTGATATCGGCGTGGATGAGTATGTTCCGGGCCAGTCTGGCGGTATCTTTTCCAGCGGGTTTGAGTAGCCGAGGTGAATTGAAGGCTTTCAGTGCCACATCGACCGGGAGCGACTATTATTCGTTGATGACCGAAACTTGCGCGATGTCCGTTTGAGCGGCCAGCAGTGGCAACGTATCAAGGCCTTGTTTACCGAGGCCTGCGAGCGCGCGCCCGGTGAGCGCGAGGCATTTGTGCGCTCGTCTGAGCCCGACCCCGACGTCGCCGGCGCAGTCCTGGCGCTTCTCGCTCATGACAATGAGGCGCTGATCTCGCCCCTGGCTGCGCGGGTCGCCAGCCTTGAGCCAGGAGAGCATTTCGGCCCGTACCAGGTGGTGCGAATGATCGGCCAGGGCGGCATGGGTGTCATCTACCAGGCCGAACGCAGTGGTGGCCAGTTCGAGCAGACGGTGGCGATCAAGCTTTTGCGGCCCGCTGGCGCCGGAGCCCAGGTGCTGGTCGACGCCATGCGTGAGCAGCGCTTGCTGGCGCGGCTGGATCACCCGAACATCGCCCGAATCATCGACGCAGGCATCGCCGACAATGGCCAGTCGTTTATCGTCATGGAGTACGTCAACGGCCGTGACCTGGTTGCCTACTGCCGCGAACTCAATCTCGACCTGGAGTCGCGCCTCGCGCTGTTCCTGAAGATCTGCAAAGCCGTGTCCCATGCCCACCGTAACCTGGTGTTGCACCGCGACCTCAAACCGCAAAACATCCTGGTCACCGAAGACGGCGAGCCGCGCCTGGTGGATTTCGGCGTCGCCCGCTTGCTGGAACAAACCGGTGGAACCACCGAGCCAAGCACCGCCACCATCGCCGGTTTTACCGCGCTGACTCC
>JAUIBE010000040.1 GCA_030428105.1 Gammaproteobacteria bacterium | reverse complement strand
AGTGGTTGAAAGAGGCCTATGACGCCGCAGGCTAGTTAACGATTTATTAACACTTTCCCTGTAATTTTCTTCCTCGAAAAATCTTTCATCAAAAATGCTCGCTTCGTCGCAAACCTAGCTGTACCAAGGGTTTGAGACGAAGCGACTTTTCCCCATTCGCTTCATCCCGGTTTTCGTCGGTTTAGCGTTTGAAGAATTCTTTTTATCTCTCTTAACGTAATTTTTACGTCCAAGGCAGGTTCTGCTCGCTCGTGGGACTGCTAACAGGCAGCGCAAAAAGCCTGCCTTCATCCCCAGGTGTGGCGTGCGGAACCCAAGCCCGCGCCACTGTCATTTACCTCTTGATACTGGGAGTTAACACTATGTATTCCAAGAAGCGACTAAGTTTGGCGGTGTCCGCTGCGCTTGGCCTCACCTCGATGGTGGGCGCCGGGCCTGTGCTCGCACAGGATCAGCAGGAATCCGAAGATAGTGACGCGTTGCTTGAAGAGGTGATCGTTACCGGTTCGCGCATTGTCAGCACGGACGGTTTCGGTCGCACCAGCCCGGTGACGGTTGTCGGGATGGAAGAGATCGATTCTTTTGGCTTGACCCGTGTTGAGGACTTCCTCAACCAGCTGCCGCAGATCGAGGCTTCACAAACCGCGTTCATTTCCAATGGCTCAACAGGCACAGCCAACATCGACCTGCGTGGCCTCGGCCCGAACCGCACCCTGGTGCTGGTCAACGGCCGCCGCATGCAGCCGGGCGGTCTCTACTCCAACGCCCCTGACGTCAACCAGATCCCCGCCTCGATGATTGAGCGCGTGGAAGTACTGACGGGCGGCGCCTCGGCAACCTACGGCGCTGACGCTGTTGCCGGTGTCGTGAACTTCATCATGCGCAAAGTGGATGGCGTTGAGTTTTCCATGGGCATGAGTGGTTACCAGCACGACAACGACAACGATTACATCCAGAACCTGATGGACCAACGCAATTTCGAGTACCCCACGGGAAGCTCGGGGCTGGATGGCAAGGCGTACAACTTTGACCTGACCATGGGCGGCGAGTTTGCCGGTGGCCGCGGTAACGCCAGCGCATTCATCACCTACCGCACCAATGAAGAACTGCGCCAGGGCGCTCGCGACTACTCAAGCTGTGCGCTTAGCGACCCGGGAACGGGTTGTGGCGGCTCGGCCAACGCGGCCAACCCCAACTACTTCATCTATGCGGCAGATCCCGACGGCACGATTGATTTCAGCCTGTCACCGGTCACGGGTACTGATTTCTATACCTTGCAACCCGACAGCAGCCTGCTGCCGGACGACGGCTCAAACCGCTACAACTTTGCGCCGGTCAACCACTTCATGCGTCCGGATGACCGCTGGTCCGGTGGCGCGTTCCTTGATTTTGAGATCAATGAGCACGCCATTGCCTACTCCGAAATTGGCTTCGCCAATGACCGCACCAAGGCCCAGATCGCAGAGTCGGGAACGTTTTTCGTGTTCCCCTACATCCTGCCAATCGATAACTCCCTGTTCCCGGAAACCTTCCAGCAGTCGCTGGCCGACGCCTATCCGGGCGAAGACACCTTCGCGGTGTACATCGGCAAGCGTAATGTTGAGGGTGGCCCGCGAACCGATATCCTCGAGCACAGCTCGTTCCGCATCGTTGGCGGCGTGAAAGGCGCCATCAATGACAGCTGGGATTACGACGTTTCCTACCTCTATGCAACCACGGACTCGGAGTCGATCTACATCAACGACTTCTTTGCCAACAACATTCCGCCGGCTGTTGACGGCGATCTGTGCGCGGCAACCCCGGGCTGCATTCCTTACGAGGTATTCACCTATAACGGCGTAACCCCGGCCGCGGCAGCGGGACTGGCTGCCACCGGCAAGATCGGCGCCAACACCTCCACGACCGTGATCAATGGCTATGTCACGGGCAACCTTGGCTTCGGTCTGCCGGCTGGCGATATCGCCATGGTGGGTGGCTACGAGTACCGCGAAGAGGTGTTCGAGCGTATTGCCGACCTGGTTTTCCAGAACGGCCTGCTGCTTGGACAGGGCGGTCAGACACCCAGCATTCTTGGCCGCTACTCGGTAGACGAGCTGTTCGCGGAAGCGAATATCCCGTTGCTTACTGATGCGCCGTTCGCCCAGAATCTGACGCTTGACCTGGCTTATCGCTGGTCTGACTACACCACCTCGGGTTCAACCAGCACCTATCGTGTTGGCCTCGACTGGCAGGCTGCTGACATGCTGCGCTTCCGCGCCGGGTACAACCGCGCGGTGCGTGCGCCGAACGTTGGCGAACTGTTCCTGGCCCAGAACCTTGGCCTGTGGAATGGTGTTGACCCGTGCGCTGGCGCTAATCCGCAGCTCGGCCCCGGCCCCTGCGCCAACACCGGCGTAAGCGCTGCACAGTACGGCAATATCTCGCTGAGCCCGGCTTCCCAGTACAACGCGCTGTACGGTGGTAACCCCAACCTCGATCCCGAGGAAGCGGACACCATCACTTTCGGTGTGGTTGCTGACATCACCGACAGCATGCAGCTCTCGATCGACTACTGGGATATCGAGATCACCGACGTAATCAACAATATCAACCCTGAACTGATCGTTAACCAGTGCGCCGCAACCGGCGACCCGGCCTTCTGCTCAAGCGTTGTTCGTGCCCCGAACGGCAGCCTGTGGCAGGGCCAGTCCGGCTTTGTTGTAGCCACCAACCTCAACCTGGGTGAGGATCACTGGGAAGGTATTGACCTCGCATGGGCCTGGACGACAGACGGCCTGGGCGGAACCTGGCGTATGGACCTGATCGGCACTTACATGCTGACCAAGGAAACCACGCCGATTCCGACCATCCCCAGCTCGACATATGACTGTGTCGGCCTGATCAATGTCCAGTGCTTCCCGACTCCTGAATGGCGCCATACTGCCACCGCAACGTACGACTCCAACGAGTGGTGGGCAGTCACAGGCCGCTGGCGCTATTACCAAGACGTTGAGTACGACGGAAATACTGACCTGATCGCCAACAACAATATTGGTGATGAGCAGTACTTCGACGTGAGTGCCGTGTTCCGGTTCATGGAAAGCCATGACCTGGTGGTTGGCATGAACAACGTCTTCGACAAGGAGCCGCCGCTGGTCGGCGGGTCCCTGGCTACAAACGCTAACGCGATCGCAGGATTCTGGGATGTGCTAGGCCGTTACGCGTTTGCCAATGTTACCTTCCGTTGGTAAGCCAGTGACAAAGCAACCGCCTTGCGGTTGTGCAAGACAAAAGCGGGCCCTCGGGCCCGCTTTTTTATGGGCTTGACGAAACCGAGGAGCTTATTCCTCGGGTTTGGCCAACTCGGCGGCGCAGCCTTCGCTAAGCGAGTCTGCGGAGCTTTCCAGGCAACGCAGGATGCGGCCTTCGCCCATCTCGATGTCACCACAGAACTGGTCGATGTCAGTTTCGCAGGCAACCGCGATGTCGACAAAGGTGTTGACCGCTTCCTCCAGCGCCTCGGCGGCATCCCACAGGGCGCCGACACACTCACCGGAAAGCTTGTCTTCGTGCGCGTAGAAACAGGCCATCATCCTTCCCTCGCCGGGCATGACCTGGCTGCAGTAGGACTCAATCTCGGTGGCGCAGTTGTTAATCACGTGATCGACAACGTCCTCGGCTGAAGCCGAGAAAGTGGCGACACCCAGGATCAGGCCTACAGCACTTGCGGTCAGAATTTTCATCGAGCACTCCTCGTTAATTTTGTGGGTGGAAACTTCACCGATTATCATCCTTTGCAGCACCTGAATCAAAAAGGCGGCCGATGCAAACCATTACACCGGAGTTCCTGGACAGTTGTCCGCAACGCGACGGCTTTCGCCAGCGCGGTTCTGAAATGACCCGGGTCGAGGTCTTTGTCGACGCGGCATTCGCCTTCGCGGTGACCCTGCTGGTGATTTCTTTCGACGCCATCCCGCAGACTTTTGCCGAGATGGTCATCGCCATCAAGATGATCCCCGCATTCGTCACAGCGGTCGCCCAACTGGTGTGGATCTGGTACACCCACACCCTGTGGTGCCAACGCTACGGCCTGGACGATGGTCCAACAGTTTGGCTCAGCGCCCTGCTGCTTACCGTGGTGCTGATCTACATTTACCCCATGCGGGTGCTGCTGGAAGGCCTGTTCATGTGGATCAGTGGCGGGTTTTTCCCCTCGTCTTTTGAACTGACCAGCCTGGACGAGCTGCGCTTCATGTTCGTGTTCCTGAGCATTGTTTTCACCGCGGTTTGCGGCGTGTTCATGGCGATGTACGGTTACGCTTACCGGCGCTCCGATGAGCTCCTGCTCAACACGCACGAACGCAACTGGACCAGCAAGATCATCTGGGAATGGGCCGGCTGCGGCGGTATCGCGCTGGCTTGCGCTTTGCTGGCAATGTTGCTGCCCGAACGCCTGGTGCCGTGGTGCGGGTTCACCTATGCGCTGATTGGCGTGTGGATGCCCCTGGTGGAGTCGCGCTATCGTAACAAGCTATCACAAGGAGCCCCCGATGACTGAAATCATTGCCCTTTCCGGCAGCCTTCGAACGAACTCCTTCAATACCGCGCTTGCCCGGGCGGCCGCTGAAATGTTTCCCGGGGTAGTGACTCCCGCCACGGTGGCGGGCATTCCGCTGTACAACCAGGACGAGGAAGACGCCAGCGGCATTCCGCAAGCGGTGACCACCCTGAAGGACCAGGTTGCCCAGGCGGATGGCCTGCTGATTTTCACGCCGGAATACAACAACTCGATGCCGGGCGTGCTCAAGAACGCCATCGACTGGCTCAGCCGCCCGTCCGATGACATCGCGCGCGTGTTCGGCGGCAAACCGGTTGCAGTGGCTGGCGCCTCGCCGGGCGGCTTCGGAACCATCCTGGCGCAGAACGCCTGGTTGCCTGTACTGCGCACCCTGCGCACCCAACCGTGGGTGGAAGGACGGTTGTTGGTCTCAAGGGTCGCTGGCCTGGTGGATCAAAATGGCGCACTAAGCGACGACAAGACGCGCGAGATGCTGCGCAAGTTTGTCGGCAAGTTCCTGGCTTACTGCGCAGCCAACTAGAACCGCTTTGTACGCGCCCCTTTGCGGAATCGAGAGAAGCCGGAAAACTCCCACGGCCTGAACGCCAGGCACAGGCTGGAGCCGAAACGCTGGTCAGCCGGCAACGCCAGGTCGGCCTCCACCAGGCCGTCGAGTTCACGGGCCAGTTCCGCCAGGCGGTCATGAATGTGGAGGATGGATTTCCGCGACAGCATGCCGCTGACAAACTCCATCTTTTCTCCTGCCTCATCGAAGGCGCTGGAAAGAAACTCGCTTAACACCTGGTCTGAAAAGAAACGCTGCACCGGGCCATCCTTGCGCCAGGTGAAGTTCCTCGCGGTTCTCAGCCGCACGCGGTCGAAAGGAAGGACTTCCACCAGGCCGATCTCCTGCAAACGAAACATGCGCCGGGTGAGTTCCGGGCGGGACATGTCATAGACCTCGAGAATTTCCTCAACCGACCAGTTGTTCAGCAACAGGTGGGTTAGCAGCAACATGCCGCCATCGGCCAGCAACTCTGCTTCCTGCTGTTCACTAAGCTGGGTGGTCAGGGGCTCCTGCTCGCGGCTCATGCGCACCAGGTCGGCAATATCCACGTGCAGCCAGTTGCACAGCGCTTCCAGCCGGGCCAGGGAAAGCGCATTCTGCGAAAATAGCCGCTTGATGCTGGCCTCGGACAAGCGCAACACGCCCGCGGCATCGGCGTAGGTTTTGCCGCTGGTGCGCAACAGCTTCTTGAGCGCCGCGTGGATAGAGCGGGTCTGGTTCATTGGAAGGTATTATATATTAATACTTAATGATCAACTCTCTAACACTTCGCAACAATCTGGTTGCATAACAAGATACCCGGGACAAGAATAGACGCGAACAGCCGCAGCCCGGATTTGGCGGCGCAATGGGGTAGACTCAATCGATGGTTATCGGCTTGACCTTGCTTGGCATGTTTCTCGGCGTGGTGTTCGCTTTCGAGTCTGATGCCTGGCTTGGGTTGGGCGCCGGCGGCGCTATTGGTTTCCTGTTTGCACGCCTTCTCAAGCTGCAAAAAGCGCTCAAGCAACTCCGGACTGACCACGAATTGCTGAGGCGAAGCAGCGCGTTCAGGCAGGAAGCGCAGGCGGAGTTTTCACCTGCAGATTCTTCCCCTGGTGCACAGCCCGAAGTTTCTGCAGCGCCAGCCGAATGGACAGCGCCGCAACCCGGCTCCGACCCCCCTCCGCCACCGACCGCGACTCCAACCGTCGGTGCGGAATCTCCAGACACGCTGGAACCCGCCCGGCCGTCCGGGCCCTCGGCCGTCAGCCAACTGGCCGGCCGCATTGGAAGCTGGTTCACCACCGGCAACGTGCCGGTCAAGCTGGGTGTACTGCTTTCCTTTATTGGCGTCGCCTTCTTCCTGAAGTACGCCATCGATAACGAACTGCTGAAGTTGCCTATCGAGTTCCGTCTACTCGGGGTGGCCACGGCCGGACTGGTCATGCTGGTCATCGGCTGGCGCCTGCGCCAACGACTGCGGGTTTACGCGCTCAGCCTGCAGGGCGGTGGCATCGGCATCCTGTTTCTCACCATCTTCGCCGCCTTTCGAATCTGGAACCTGCTGCCCGCCGGGCTCGCATTCGCGTTGCTGACGACGCTGGCCGCCGCGACAGGCGCCCTCTCGGTGCTGCAGAAAGCACGCTGGCTGATCATCCTCGGCGCCACCGGCGGTTTCCTTGCACCGGTGCTCACATCCACCGGCCAGGGCAGCCACGTGGCGCTGTTCAGTTACTACCTGGTGCTCAACGCCGCCATCCTTGGGGTGGCCTGGTTCCAGTCATGGCGGGCGGTCAACCTGGTGGGCTTCGTCTTCACCTTCGTGATCGGCAGCATGTGGGGCTATCGCTTCTACCGCCCCGACCTGTTCGCTTCCACCGAACCATTCCTGGTTGCGCACTTCTTGCTGTACAACGCCATAGCGATCCTTCACGCCATACGCCAACCGAGGGAAAAAGTCGGCCTGGTCGATGGCGGACTGGTGTTCGGCACGCCGGTGATCTCCTTCGCGCTACAAGCCGCGATGGTCTACAGGTGGGAATACGGCATGGCCATCAGCGCCGCCGTACTCGCCGTGTTTTACGTGCTGACTGCCTGGTGGTTGCGCCGCAGCCACGGCGCCGGCGTGAAAGTGCTTAGTGACGCCTACATCGCACTGGCTGTGGCCTTCGCCACCATCACCATTCCGCTGGCGCTGGACGCACGCTGGACGGCAGCCGCCTGGGCACTGGAAGGCGCTGCCCTGATCTGGGTGGCCACCCGCCAGAAGCAGCACCTGGCCAACCTGGCCGGCGCGGCGTTGATCGTGTTCAGCGGCTTTGCCTTCATGATCCATGGCTGGCGCAGCGGCGCCGGCTGGCCGGTCTTGAACGGCAACGTGATGAGCGGCGTGATGATCAGTTTCAGCGCCTTGTTTGGCGCTTACCGCCTGAGGGATTTTTCGCTGGCGCCGCTTTCCGGTCTTTACCGCTGGATTGCCTGGGGGCTGTTCGCCTGGGGCACGATGTGGTGGCTGGCAACTGGGCTGGAAGAGATAGACGATCGCCTTGGCCGCAATGTCGAGTACCACGCCGGCTTGCTGTTTATCGCCGCCACCGCGGCTGGATTCGCCTGGCTGGGGCGGGTGCGCGACTGGGGAATGGCGCGCAAGCTTACCCTGCTGTACCTGCCCACCCTGGCGTGGTGCATGCTGGCCTACGCGGATTACTTCAGCCACTTCCTGATCGGCCTTGGCTGGTTGGCATGGCCGGTGGCGCTGGCGGTGCAGGTGCACTTGCTTCGCCAGATGGATGCGCGCGGCAGTCAGTTTGCCCTGGCTTCGCACCTGGTGTTGGGCGCGTTACTGGCCACGATGCTCGGGGTAGAACTGCTGTGGCAGGTTCGCGCACAAGTTTCGGGCGCCTGGGGCGTGGCCGCAGCCAGCACCGCCCCCGCCATTGTCGCCATGCTGGCCTGGCGTTTCCGCAGCAAGCCGGAGTGGCCGGTTCCCCAACACCCCGTCGGCTACCGCGCACTGACCCTCGTGCTGGTCACAGCCCAACTGGTTTTCCTGGCCTCGGTTACTTTCGCGCTGCCAGGCAGCCCCGGCACACTGCCCTACATTTCGGTTTTGAACCCGTTTGACCTGGCCGTGCTGTTCGCAGCGCTGGCGGGCTGGCTCTCCCTGCGGATCGCCAGCGTCGATGACCTGTTTCAGCAACCGCCTATTGTGCGCTGGTTGCCGGTCTACCGCTGGGTATTGGCGGGCGCACTGCTTTTGCTCACCACCATCGCCATCCTGCGCGGGGTGCACCATATTGACGGCGTGGCGTGGCGAACCGAAAGCCTGCTGCGCTCAGTGACGGCCCAGACCGCTTTGTCAATTTACTGGGGCCTGCTCGGCTTTGTCGGCATGATCTGGGGTGCACGCAAGGCGCAGCGGGGTATCTGGCTGGTCGGCGCTGCACTGATGGGGCTGGTGGTGATCAAGCTGTTCCTGGTAGACCTCGGCAACTCCGGCACCATTGAGCGAATCATCTCGTTTATCGGCGTTGGCGCCCTGTTGCTGGTGGTGGGTTACTTTGCTCCGGTGCCACCGCGCCAGCAGGAAGAAAAAGCATGACGCGAGTGATTGTGCTGCTGTTGGCAGTGATGTGGGGCGCCCAACCGGCGGCCGCAGACGAGGTTGCACCGGCCGATACCTACGCCTGGCATTTCCCCCTGGAGGTTGAACCTGGCGCCGAGTTCCTGGCGGCAGAGTTACCGCTGGCGGTGTACCGCTCAGTCACCGATTCAGCGCTGAGGGACATCGGCGTCTACAACGCAGCGGGTGTGGCCGTACCCCGGCTGGTGAGCCGCCAGGTTGCCGACGCCGAGACCATCGAGACCCGCCTGCCACTGGGCATGGTGCCGCTATACGGCGAGGTTGAAGAGTCGGACCGGCGACTGCGCCTGCTGATGCAATTGCACCAGGCTGGCACCACGCTGGAGTTCAACTCCAGCCTGCCGGATACCGAAGCCGGACAAGTAGAACTCAATGCGGTGATCGCCGACCTGCGCGAGTACGAAGGCAAGCTCAATGCGCTGGAGTTTGTCTGGTCACGTGAGTCACCCGGCTTCATCGGCAGGGTGTCCATCGAGGACAGCACCGACCTGCAGAACTGGCAGTCGCTGGCGCAAGGCACCCTGGCGGACCTGGAATTCCAGGGCACTCACATTGAGCAGCGCCGCATTGAAATGAAACGCCAGCCGAAAGCGTACATGCGGGTTCGATGGCACGACATGCCACAGGGCTGGAAGCCGGAAACCCTGGTGGCGGTGAGCGCGGGCGATGCGCCGGAAATGGCGCGCGAGTGGCTGGAACTGGAAGCCAGCGAGACCAGCGAAGGCGGCCGCAGCCACGTGTTCAATCTTGAAGGCTACCCGCCCGTAGACCGGTTGGAACTGGTGCTTGATGGCAACAACACGGTGGTGCGGGCCACCCTGGAAGCGCGCCACAACGGCGATTCTTTCTGGCAGGCAACCCACCATGGCCTGTTCTACCGGGTGACTCGCGCCGGCAATGAGGTCACCGCGCCAGCCGCGGAAATCGCCCCAACCCGCGCCGCCCAGTGGAAGGTGCAGATCGTGGCCGGCCAGCTTGATGCACCGCTGCGCCTGCGCCTGGGCTGGAAGCCGGAGCGCCTGATGTTCCTGGCCCAGGGCGATGCCCCGTTTACCCTGGCGACCGGTCGCGCGCATGACCGTTTCGATCGTTTTCCGCAGCAACGGCTGATGGGTGACACAGCCATCTTCGACATGCTGCAAAGCGCCGGAGAACCTGGCCAGGCGAGCGTTGGGCCCAGGCAACAGGGCGCCGGTGGGGAGGCTCTGGTTGCCACCCGCCCGTTTAGCTGGAAAACGGCCGCTATCTGGGCGGGGTTGATTATCGCGGTAGGGTTTGTTGCCTGGCTGGTGCTTTCACTGCTGCGCGAGGAGAAGCAGTAGAAGCGGGCTTTCAACCGCGACCCGGCCACCATCCTTTGGCACTGTCCCAACCAGCCTGTCGCACTTAAACTCTTCCGCACAATCGAACAAATCGACAACAGTCGATCCAGGGAGAGACCATGCGAATCCTCAAGAAAATCCTTAAGTGGGTGGGTGTCCTGGTGCTGGTTTCCGTGGTGGGCCTAGGCCTGCTGGCCGCACACACCTGGTACTTCAAACCCATCAATATCAACTGGTTCTTCGGCCGCGCGATGCTGCAGTTCGCCCTGGAGAGCCCGGAAATGCTCAGCAGCATCCGTATCCTGGAACCGCTGGGAATCGACGGCCACAATGCCCACCTGGATGACGACAGCATCGAGGCCGGCGACCGCATGTTTGCGCAGATGGTCGACGCCCGCGCAACGCTGGTCAAATACGACGACGAGGACTTGTCAGAGCAGAACCTCCTGTCCAAACGCGTCATGCTTGGCCTGCTGGACCAGCTTGTTGCCGCGGAGAAATTCCGTTTTCACAACTTCCCGGTCAACCAGCTTTTCGGCGTTCAGAACGGCTTCCCTACCTTCATGGAAGCCACCCACCAGGTGGATGACGTTCAAGATGCGGAGTACTACGTATCGCGCCTGAGCGAAGTCGGGCGTAAGTTCGACCAGGTGCTCGATGGCCTGCGTCACCGCGAGGAACTGGGCATCCTGCCGCCGCAGTTCGTGGTCACCAAGGTGATCGCCGAAATGGAGGCCTTCGTCGACACGCCGGCTGAAGAAGGCATCCTGATGACCGCGTTGATGGAGAAGATGGAAGAAGCCGAGCTGCCCGAAGCCGAGCAGGAACGCATTGCCCTGGAAGCCCGCGCGGAAATTGAAAACACCGTCTACCCGGCCTACCAGCGACTGATCGACTACTTCGTTTACCTCGATGACCACGTCAGCGAGAACAACGGCGCCTGGTCACTGCCCGATGGTGATGAGTTGTACGAACAGGCGATCAAGCTGTTCACCACCACCGACTACAGCGCCGAGTACATCCATAATTTTGGCCTGGAAGAAGTGGCCCGCATCGAGGGTGAGATTCTCGCCATTCTTGAAGCCGAAGGCTGGGATGTTTCCGGCGGCTTCACCGAGGCGATCGAGGAAATGGCCGAGCGCCCCGAGTTCTACTACTCCGACAGCGCCGAGGGCCGCGACCAGATCCTCGCCGATTACAAGGCGATCATCGAGGAAGTAAACGGCCAGCTCGACCCGTACTTCAACCTCCAGCCAGTGGCCGAGGTGGATGTTCGGCGCATTCCGGAGTTCAAGGAAAAAACCTCGCCCGGCGCCTATTACGACCGCCCGGCCTTCGACGGCTCCCGCCCCGGGGTGTTCTACGCCAACCTGTATGACATCAAGGCCACGCCGAAGTACGGCATGCGCACCCTGGCCTACCACGAGGCAATTCCGGGCCATCACTTCCAGATTGCCCTGATGCAGGAGCAGGAAGACCTGCCCTTCTTCCGCCGCATGGTTCCGGCAGTCGCGTACTCCGAGGGCTGGGGTCTGTACGCAGAACGCCTGGCCTGGGAGATGGGCCTGCAGGAAGACCCCTACGACAACATCGGCCGCCTGCAGGCGGAACTGATGCGTGCGGTGCGCCTGGTGGTGGACACGGGCATTCACTACAAGCGCTGGACCCGCGAGGAGGCCATCGAGTATATGAAGGCCAATACTGGCATGGCCGAAAGCGACGTGGTGGCTGAGATTGAACGCTACTTCGTACTACCCGGCCAGGCGCTCGCTTACAAGATTGGCATGACCAAGATCCTCGAACTTCGCGAGATGGCGCGCGAGGAACTGGGTGATGATTTCGATATCCGTGAATTTCACGACGTAATCCTTCGCGATGGTGGCCTGCCGCTGACGATCCTGGAAGAAATCGTCGTTGACTGGATCGCAGAGAAACAGGCCTGACGCCTCACGCCAGGATTTGGTTTCGACAGGCAAAACCTTGAGAAACCGGGCCTTTGGCGTTATTTTGAGCGTATGAAATACCTCCTGGCATTGATGATCGTGTTTTCAGGCCTGCAGCCGTTTACGCTGCAGGCCTGTGACATGGCTGCGGACACTAGCGCGCCGCAGCATGCCGCCATGGATCATTCCATGGATAGGGAGGAGCCGATGCAGCATTCCGGCCACGACATGAAAGAGTGTTGTGATCCGGCTGATCGAGATACCGAGATGAACTGCCCGGCCAGCCAGCCTTGTGCGCCGACCGCGCCCGCCATGTTCACTTTCCCCTCGCCCTTGCTCGGACTGGCAGCGCCAGAACCCCAAAACACCCCGCAGTTTGCCACCGCAGCCTATTCAGGCCCGGCCGCTTCACCGCTTTACCGCCCTCCAATCTCCTGACCTGAACCACCTGCCCCGGGTGCTTCCCGGCGGCGTTTTTCCGTAATCAAGGAATTAAAGGTTTAGACCGGCACGCACCGTCGTTTGGCGCTGTGCCGTTTGCAGGAGAAGACTATGAACCAGGTGCGATTGAGCATCTCTGGCTCGAAACCAATTTCAACGTGGCTGGGCGTTGCCTTGTTGGCCGTGTCCACGATGGCTCATGGGCAGGTGCCCACGCAGCCACTTTCACTGGAGCGTGCGCAGGCCCTCGCGTTGCAATCCGACCCCTCGGTTGAATCGGTGCGCGCGCGTGGCGCGGCGCTCGGCGAGCTTGAAGTTGCCGCCGGCGAACTGCCCGACCCGATGGTGCGGATGGGCCTGATGTCGCTACCCACCGATTCGTTCCAGCTTGGCCAGGAGCCGATGACCCAGGTGCTGGTTGGCGTGGTGCAGAAGTTTCCCCGGGGTGACTCCCGCGCGCTGCGCCAGGAGCAGATTCGCGAACGTGCTGCCGGCCTGGACAAAGCAGCCAGCGACCTGGAATTGCGCATTCTCCTGTCGGTCCGGGAAGAGTTTATCGAGGTGGCCAAGCAGCAGCGGCTGGCAGAGATCAACCAGCAGGCGGCCGAGGCATTTGGCGACCTGGCGCAGATCACTGAGGACTACTACGCCACCGGCCGGGTGCAGCAGCAGGATGTACTGCGCGCCTCGGTAGAACTGGCGAAGGTGGAAGAGCGCTCGTCGCGCATTGGCGAAGCGGAAGAAAATGCCCGCGCCCGACTCTCGGCCTGGTTGCCGGACCACGCCTGGGACCCGCTGGAGCGCGAATGGCCGGAACTGCCTCAACCCAGGACCCGTGAGCAGATCATCGCCGCGCTGGCCAACCACCCACGGCTGTTGGCATTGCACCAGGAAGTGATTGCGGCGGAAACCGGCATCGAGATTTCCAAGCAGAACTACAAGCCCGAGTTTGCGGTGGATGTCAGCTACGGCGGTCGTGGCGGCATGAATGCCGATGGCAGCTCGCGTTCGGACCTGTTCAGCGTAATGGTGATGATGGATGTGCCGCTGTTCCGCGAAAACCGCCAGGACCGCCTGGCTGCGGCCAGCGTGGCCGAATCATCAGCGATTGCCTACCAGCGTGATGATGCCTACCGCATGATGAAAACCGAAGTGGCGGTTCACAGCCGCACACTCCAGCGTCAGCTTGAGCGCCTTGCCCTGTTCGAAAATGAACCGCTGCCCGAGGCCGAGTTCAACGCCTCTGCAGCGCTGGATTCCTACCAGGCCGCACTGGCCGACCTGACCACCCTGATGCGCGCCCGCATCACCGAATTCGACCTTCAGCTCGACTACGCGCGGCTCCAGGCCGATGCATTGAAAACCCGCGCACGCCTGCTATACCTGCAGGGAGAGACATCATGAACAAGCTGATCATCGCCGCTGTTGCACTGGCCCTGGGGCTGGGGGGCGGCTATTTCCTGGCCGGACGTGGCGAACAAGCAGAAACCACAGGCGCAGCAGATTCGAGCCCGCAAGAGCGCAAAATCGAATACTGGGTTGCGCCAATGGACCCGAATTACCGCCGCGATGAGCCCGGCAAATCGCCAATGGGCATGGACCTGGTCCCGGTCTACTCGGACGAGATCAACAGCGACAGTGGCGTGCGCATTAGCCCGTCGCTGGAAAGCAGCCTGGGCGTACGCACCGCAGTGGCCGAAATCCGCCCCCTGTGGCGCCGCGTGGAAGCCACCGGATACGTTGGCTTCGACGAGACCGAGATCAGCCACATCACCGTGCGCACCGAGGGCTGGATTGAACGCCTGGCGGTGAATGCCGAGGGGGAGCGGGTGGAACGCGGCGATCTGCTGTTCGAGGTTTATTCGCCGCAGGTGGTGAACGCACAAAAGGAGTTTCTCCAGGCGCAGCAACGCGGCGACGCCCGGCTGGCCGATGGCGCGCGCGAAAAACTGCGTGCGCTGGGCATGATTGCCTCGGAAATCGACGCGCTGAAATCGGCGGGCCGCGCTTCTGAAACCATCCGCGTGGTTGCGCCGCGCTCCGGGGTCATCACCGATCTGGCGGTGCGCGAAGGCATGCACGTGGAGCCCAACACCATGATCATGGGCGTGGCCGGGCTGGACAGCGTTTGGCTTCAGGCCGAGGTGTTCGAGTCGCAGGCCGAGTGGGTAGCCGAGGGCCAGGCCGCCGAAGCCTGGCTGGATTACATCCCCGGTTCGGTTTTCAGCGGCGAAGTTGATTACGTCTACCCCGTCCTCGACCCGCAAACCCGCACCCTGCGGGTACGCCTGAGCTTTGACAACCCGGGCGAGAAACTCAAACCCAACATGTACGCGCGGGTTTCCATTTTCGGCCGGCTGCGTCCGCGCGCGCTGAGTATTCCTCGTGAAGCGCTGATTCGCGGCGCCGAATTCGACCGCGTGGTGGTTGCCCAGGGCGAGGGCCGATTTTCGGTGCACGAGGTGCTGGCCGGCATGGAAAGCGGCGAGTGGGTGGAAATTGTCGCCGGCATCAATGAAGGCGACGAGGTGGTGACATCCGCCCAGTTCCTGATCGACTCGGAAGCCAGCCTGGCGGGCAGCATCCACCGCCTGGGACACACCCACGAGCACCCCGGCAGTGACGAAGCAGTTACCGCATTCGGCAGCGGCTGGATCGAGGAGATCAATGCCGCCGAACGGCGCATGCGCATATCCCATGGCCCGATCGCCGAGCTGAGCTGGCCGGCCATGAACATGGATTTCGAGGTAGACCCCGGCGTTGACCTGGGATCGTTCAGGGTCGGCCAGGACATCCGCTTCCAGCTACGCCAGGGCGCCTCGGGAAGATTCATGATCGACCGCGCCTTCCTGCCCGACCTGGAGGAAGGATCGCCGCCTGTCAATGAGGAGCCGGAGGACGAGGGCGGGGCCGAGATGGACCATTCCCAAATGGACCACTCGCAGATGGACCATTCCACGATGGATCACTCCATGCACCACGAAACCGAGGACAAGTCCGAGGACGGAGCGGAACAAAATGATTGAGTCCATCATTCGCTGGTCGGTCGCCAACCGCGTGCTGGTGATCCTGCTCAGCCTGATGCTGGCGGCCTGGGGCATCGTGGTGATGCGCCAGACGCCAGTGGATGCCATTCCCGACCTTTCTGATGTGCAGGTGATTATCAAGACCACCTTCCCCGGCCAGGCGCCGCAGGTGGTTGAAGACCAGGTCACCTACCCGCTGACCACCGCGATGCTGTCGGTGCCGAAAGCGAAAACCGTGCGTGGCTACTCGTTTTTTGGCGATTCCTTCGTCTACGTGATTTTCGAAGACGGCACGGATCTGTACTGGGCGCGCTCCCGGGTGCTCGAATACCTCAGCCAGGCTTCCGAGCGGCTGCCCGCCGGGGCATCCCCAGCGCTGGGGCCGGATGCCACCGGCGTGGGCTGGGTGTACGAATATGCGCTGGTCGACCGCAGCGGCCAGCATGACCTGTCCGAGTTGCGCTCTATCCAGGACTGGTTCCTGAAATACGAATTGCAGACCGTGCCCGGAGTCTCCGAGGTGGCCACGGTGGGCGGCATGGTGCAGCAATACCAGGTGGTGGTGAAGCCAGACGCCCTGCGCGCCTACGGACTGCCGCTATCGACAATCCGCAGCGCCATCCAGGCCGGCAACCGCGAGGTCGGCGGCTCGGTCATCGAGATGGGTGAAGCCGAGTACATGATCCGCGCCACCGGCTACCTGGAATCCATCGAGGACCTGGCAGCCATTCCGCTGGGGATGAACGCCACCGGCACCCCGGTGCGGCTGGCCGACGTGGCGGAAATCCGCCTTGGCCCGCAACTCAGGCGCGGTATTGCCGAACTCAACGGCGAAGGCGAAGTGGTCGGCGGCATCATCGTGATGCGCTCGGGCGAGAATGCGCTGAAGACCATCGAAGGCGTCAAGGCGCGCCTGGAGGAACTGCGCAAGAGCCTGCCCGATGGCGTTGAGGTGGTGGAAACCTACGACCGCTCCGCCCTCATCAACCGGGCCGTCGACACCCTGGAACAGAAGCTGCTGGAAGAATTCATCGTGGTGGTGCTGGTGTGCGCCCTGTTCCTGTTCCACTTCCGCTCCTCGCTGGTGGTGATCCTTAGCCTGCCGCTTGGCATCCTGGCGGCGTTTATCGTCATGGACCTGCAGGGCTTGAACGCCAACATCATGTCGCTGGGCGGCATCGCCATTGCCATCGGCGCGATGGTGGACGCGGCGATCGTGATGATCGAGACCGTTCACAAGAAGCTGGAGAAACCCGGAAACGAATCACGGCCCCGCTGGGACGTGGTGACAGAGGCCGCCGTCGAGGTTGGCCCGCCGCTGTTCTTCTCGCTGCTGATCATCACCCTCAGCTTCCTGCCGGTATTCACCCTGCAGGCGCAGGAAGGGCGCATGTTTGCGCCGCTGGCGTTCACCAAGACTTACGCCATGGCTGCTGCTGCCGGACTCTCGGTGACCCTGGTGCCGGTGCTGATGGGCTACTTCATTCGCGGGCGCATTGTTGCCGAGCACCGTAACCCGCTGAACCGGGTGCTGATCTGGCTGTACCGGCCGCTGGTGGGCATGGTGACTCGCATGCCGGTGGCGGTGCTGGTGGTTTCGGCCGTGATCGTGGCGGTCGGGTTCTGGCCGCTCAAGCACCTGGGCTCGGAATTCATGCCCGACCTGGATGAAGGCGATCTGATGTATATGCCAACAACCTTCCCGGGCATTTCAATCGGCAAAGCGCAGCAGTTATTGCAGCAGACCGACAAGCTGATCAAGACCGTGCCCGAGGTGGAATCGGTATTTGGCAAGATCGGCCGCGCCGAAACCGCCACCGACCCGGCGCCGCTGGCCATGATCGAAACGGTCATTCGCTTCAAGCCTCGGGAAGAGTGGCGCGAGGGCGTCACCATGGACGACATCCGCGCCGAACTGGATGAGCGGGTGAAACTGCCCGGCGTTACCAATGCCTGGGTTTACCCCATCAAGACCCGCATCGACATGCTGGCCACCGGCATCAAGACGCCGGTGGGCATCAAGGTGGCCGGCCCGGACCTGCAAGTGATCCAGGGGCTGGGGCAGGACATCGAGGAAATTCTCGGCGACCTGCCCGGCACCGCCTCGGTGTTCTCCGAGCGTGTTGCCGGCGGGCGTTATGTGACCGTCGATATCCAGCGCGACCAGGCCTCGAGATATGGGCTGAACATCCAGGACGTGCAGGCTGTGGTCACCACCGCCATCGGCGGCATGAACGTGACCGAAACCGTCGAGGGCCTGGAGCGCTACCCGGTGAACATCCGCTACCCGCGCGAAAACCGCGATTCGCTGCAGAAGCTGAAGGAACTGGCGGTCATTACGTCGATGGGCCAGCAGATTCCGCTGGAAGCGGTGGCCGACATTTCCATCCAGGACGGCCCGCCGATGATCAAAAGCGAGAACGCTCGACTCAATGGCTGGGTGTTCGTTGATATCGCCGATTCCGACCTGGGCAGCTACGTGGCCCGCGCACGGCAAGCGGTGGACGAGCATCTAGACCTGCCACCAGGCTATTCACTGCAGTGGTCCGGCCAGTTCGAGTACATGCAACGCGCCAAGGAGCGCCTGGCGCTGGTCGTGCCGGTGACGCTGGTGGTGATCCTGCTGCTCTTGTTCCTCAGCTTCCGCAACCTGGTGGAGGTGCTGATCATCATGGGCACGCTTCCCCTGGCGCTGGTTGGCGGCTTCTGGCTGTTGTGGGCGCTGGGCTACAACCTTTCGGTGGCTGCCGGCGTGGGTTTTATCGCCCTGGCAGGCGTGGCGGTCGAGATCGGCGTGGTGATGCTGGTTTACCTCAAGCAGGCGCTGGCAAGGCAGGCCGAGGAAGCGCGCTTGCAAGGCAGGAGTTTGAGCCGGGATGACCTGCAAAAAGCCGTGGTCGAGGGCGCCCTGATGCGCGTGCGGCCCATCATGATGACGGTGGCCACCATCGTGATCGGCCTGTTGCCCATCATGCTCGGCAGCGGCACCGGTTCTGAAGTGATGCGCCGCATTGCGGCGCCCATGGTCGGCGGAATGATCAGCGCCACGCTATTGACCCTGGCGGTCATTCCGGCGGTTTTCCTGGTCTGGCAGTCAATGAAACTGGAGGTTCGAAATGGAACACAATCATGACCACCATGGACACCATTGCCACGGCGGAGACGATAGCGCGAACTCAAGAGATGACTCGAAGTACGACACGGTACCCGAGGGCTTCAGCGGCACGGTTTATACCTGCCCAATGCACTCCCAGGTGCGCCACCCGGGCCCGGGCTCCTGTCCGCTCTGCGGCATGGGCCTGGAGCCCGAAACCGTCAGCCTGGAAGATGAGGACACGTCCGAACTGGACGACATGAGGCGCCGCTTCTGGGTGGCGACGGGCCTGTCGCTGGTGGTGCTTTTCCTGGCCATGGGCGGGATGATTCCGGGCGTCAACCTGGACGTGATCGCCCCGCACCACACCCGCCAGTGGATCGAGCTGATTCTTGCCACGCCGGTGGTGCTGTGGTGTGGCTGGCCCTTCATCGAGCGTGGCTGGCGCTCGGTGGTGAGCTGGAACCTCAACATGTTCACGCTGATTGCACTGGGCGTGCTGGTTTCCTACACCTACAGCGTGGTGGCGGTGCTGGCGCCGGGCCTCTTCCCGGACTCCTTCCGCGGCCATGGCGGCGAGGTTGGCGTTTACTTCGAGGCGGCCAGTGTTATCGTCGCGCTCGTCCTGCTGGGCCAGGTGATGGAGTTGCGGGCACGCAGTTCCACCAATGCCGCCATCAAGTCGCTGCTCGGCCTGGCGCCCAAGACCGCGCGCCGGATTCGTGATGGCGAAGAAGAAGACGTACCGCTGGAGGAAATCCAGGTGGGTGATCACCTGCGCGTCCGCCCTGGCGAGAAAATCCCGGTCGATGGTCAGGTGGTTGAAGGCAAGTCCTCGGTGGACGAATCCATGGTCACCGGCGAGCCCGTACCGGTCGGCAAGGGCGAAGGCGACACTGTCATCGGCGCAACCGTCAATGGCACCGGGGCACTGGTGATTGAAGCCTCGCGGGTCGGTTCTGACACCCTGCTCTCCCAGATCGTACACATGGTGGCCCAGGCTGCGCGCAGCCGCGCCCCAATTCAGAACCTGGTGGATGTGGTGTCGAGCTGGTTCGTGCCGGCGGTCGTGATCGGCGCTGTTATCACCTTTATCGTGTGGGCCATCTTCGGGCCCGAGCCGGCCATGGCCTATGCCCTGATCAATGCGGTGGCGGTGCTGATCATTGCCTGTCCCTGTGCCCTTGGCCTGGCAACGCCGATGTCGATCATGGTGGCGAGTGGCAAAGGCGCTTCCGCCGGCGTGCTGTTCAAGGACGCCGAGGCCATCCAGACCCTGCGCCAGGTCGACACCCTGGTGGTGGACAAGACCGGCACCCTGACCGAGGGCAAGCCAAAGCTTTCCGACGTGGTTGCGGCCGATGGCGTGGACCAGGACGAACTGCTGCGCCTGGCAGCCTCACTGGAACGCGGCAGCGAGCACCCGCTGGCCGAGGCCATCGTAGAGGGTGCGCGGGAGCAAGGCTTCGAGCTTCAGGATTTTGAAGATTTCGAGTCGATCACCGGCAAGGGCGTCACCGGCACCGTTGCAGGCAGGAAGGTGGCATTAGGCAACCTTGCGCTGATGAAGTCACTTTCAGTGGAAACTGCCGCGATGGCCGAACGCGCCGAGACCCTGCGCAGCGAAGGCAAAACCGCCATGTTCGTGGCCATCGACAACAAGCCCGGCGGGCTGGTGGCGGTAGCCGACCCGATCAAGGAGACCACCCCGCAAGCCATCGAAGCGCTGCACCAGGCCGGCATCAGGATCGTAATGCTCACCGGCGACAGCGAAACCACGGCAAAAGCGGTGGCGGAGAAGCTCGGCATCGACGAGGTGATCGCCGGCGTCCTGCCAGAGCAGAAAGCCGCCAAGGTGAAGTCACTCCAGGAAGAGGGCCGGTTTGTCGGTATGGCGGGCGACGGCATCAACGACGCCCCGGCCCTGGCGCAGGCCCAGGTGGGCATCGCCATGGGCACCGGCACCGACGTGGCGATGGAAAGCGCCGGCGTCACCCTGGTGAAGGGCGACCTCACTGGCATCGTCCGCGCCCGCAAACTCAGCAACGCCACCATGGGCAACATCAAGCAGAACCTGTTCTTTGCCTTTATCTACAACGCGGTAGGCGTTCCGTTGGCGGCGGGTGTGCTTTACCCGGCCTTTGGCCTGCTGCTGTCACCGATGTTCGCCGCAGCGGCCATGGCATTCAGCTCGGTTTCGGTGATTGTCAATTCCTTAAGACTGAAAACCGTCGAACTGTGAGCACAGGATAAGTGCCACGAACTCGACCAGGAGTAGTTTGTTGATGAGTAGTCTTGTATCAATTGCCAGGCCCGGCCGTTACCTGCTTGCGAGCGTCATGCTCGCAAGCCTGTTACTGGTCGTCGGCTGTGCCAGCATTCCGCCGGATCACGGCCGCGCTGAAGTCGACGAACTGGTCAGCGCCCGCGGCCAGCAAGTCGAAGCGCCAGGCGACGCGTTGCTGTCCACGCTCACTGGCGCCACCCTGTCGGCCGAGAGTGCTGTGCGCATCGCGCTGATCAACAACCCGGATCTGCAATCCAGCTACGCCAGCCTGGGCTTCGGCGCCGCCGATGTGTACGAGGCAGGCCGCATTCGTAATCCCGTACTCAGTGCGTCGGTGCTCGACTCGAATGTGCCAGGTGAAGGCAACCAGGTTGCGCTCGGTTTGGTCGCCTCGTTCACCGATCTGATTACCTTGCGAGCCCGCTCAAGGCTGTCGCGCGGCGCCTTCGCCGCACTCCAACAGCAAGTCGGAGCCGAAGTACTTGCGGTCGCAGGCGCAACAGAAAAGGCCTACTACCATTACGTTGGGGCCATGCAGGTGGCTGCCCTGCGCCAGCAAACGGCCAGGGCGATGGCCTTGTCGGCGGATCTGGCCCAGCGCTTCGCCGATGCCGGCAACCTGGCTGC